>NZ_LMGP01000016.1:0-359011 GCF_001427445.1 Acidovorax sp. Root568
CCTTCCAAACAGATACCCCTGGAACCCCTCGCACCCGTGCAGCCTCAGGAACGACAGCTGCCCCGTCGTCTCCACCCCCTCCGCCACCACCTCCAAATCCAGGCTCTTGGCCAGCGCCAGGATCGTCCGCACGATCGCCGCGTCGTTCGGGTCCGTCAGCACGTCCCGCACGAAGCTCTGGTCGATCTTCACCTGGTCCAGCGGCAGGCGCTTGAGGTAGGACAGGGACGAGTAGCCGGTGCCGAAGTCGTCCAGCGCAAACCCCACGCCTTCGCTCTTGAGCTGCACCATGCGCGCGATGGTGTCTTCGATGTCGCCCAGCAGCAGGCTTTCGGTGAGTTCGAGCTTGAGCTGCCGGGGGTCTGCGTTGTGGTTCTTCAAGGTTTGCAGCACTTCGGCCACGAAGCCGGGTTGCCGAAATTGGCGGGCGCTGACGTTGACGGAGATGGACAGGTGGGCGGTGTCTGGGTGCTGGCTCCAGCGCTGCAGTTGTTCGCAGGCGGTCTGGAGCACGTATTGGCCCAGCGGGAGGATGAGGCCGGTCTGTTCTGCCAGGGGGATGAAGTCGCCGGGGCTGATCATGCCGCGCTGGGGGTGGCGCCAGCGCACGAGGGCTTCTGCGCCCAGCAGGCGGGCGTGGTGGTCCACGACGGGCTGGTAGTGCACGAGCAATTCGCCCCGGGCCAGGCCCTGGCGCAGGTCGGCTTCGAGGTTGGAGCGGGCGTTGACGGCCGCCTGCATGTCGGGGTCGAAGAAGCGCTGGGTGTTGCGTCCTGCGGCTTTGGCCTGGTACATGGCCAGGTCGGCGCGCTTGAGGAGTTCATCCACGGTGAGGCGTTCGTCGCCAAAGAGGGTGATGCCGATGCTGGGGGTGCTGTAGTGCTGGGCGCCGTCCAGGTCAAAGGGCTGGTTCAGGCTGGCCAGGAGTTTTTCGGCGACGGTTTCTGCCTGGGTGGCGGCGTTTTGCAGGTCAGGGGCCAGGGCTTCGAGCATGACGACGAATTCGTCGCCGCCGAAGCGGGCCACGGTGTCGGCTTCGCGCACGCTGCCCACCAGGCGGGCGGCGACCTGGGCCAGGAGCTGGTCGCCCATGTCGTGGCCCAGGGTGTCGTTGAGGTCTTTGAAGTTATCGAGGTCGATGAACAGCAGGGCCCCGAGGTTCCTGGTGCGCTGGCAGGCGGCGATGGAGCGTTGCAGGCGGTCCAGCAGCAGGCGGCGGTTGGGCAGGCCCGTGAGCGCGTCGTAGAACGCCAGGCGTTCGATCTCNCGCTGGCAGGCGGCGATGGAGCGTTGCAGGCGGTCCAGCAGCAGGCGGCGGTTGGGCAGGCCCGTGAGCGCGTCGTAGAACGCCAGGCGTTCGATCTCTTGTTCGGCGCGTTTGCGGTCTGTGATGTCGCGGCACACGCCCAGGATGCCCGTCACGCGGCCATGCAGATCGCGGATGGGCGTCTTGATGGTCTCGAACTGGCCCTGGTAGCCGTCTTCGGCGAAGGTGAGCGTTTCCTCATACACCAGCGGCTGCCAGGCCTGCATGGCGCGCTGGTCGTACTTGCGAAAGCGCTCGGCCTCGGCCGCGTTGGTCAGGTCGTAGTCGTTTCGGCCCACCACATCGCGTTCGGGCCGGCCCGCAAAACGCTCGAATACCGGGTTGACCGACAGGTACACCCCGTTGGTGTCCTTCATGAACACCATGTCCGGCATGGCATTGACCACGCTGGCCAGATGCGCCTTCTGCTGGGCCAATTCTTGTTCGATGCGCTTGAGCGCCGTCAAGTCGTAGGCAAACAGCACCACGGCTGCCACCCCTTGCGCCGTCACGCTCTCTGGGGCGATGGTGGTGTGGCGAAACTGTGTGCCGTCAGGGCCGTCAATGCGGTTTTCGAACACCGCGGTCTCGCCCGCAAAGGCTTTTTCAAGATGCGGGTGGATGCGCGCGAACACTTCGGGCGGGATCACATCCTGCAGCCGCTGCCCTTCCAGCGCCTGGGGCGTGGTGTAGAGCCAGCGTGCCTGCTGTTCATTGACGTACAGCACGCGCAAGTCCCGATCAATCCGCGACACACCACCCGGCACATGGCGCAGCGTGTTGGCCATGAGCGCCTGCTGGGCGTGCGCGGCCTCTTCGGCCTGGTGGTGGGCGGTGATGTCGGTCTGCACGCCATCCCACAGCACCCGGCCATCCTGCAGCCGGCGCGGCGACGAACTCAGGTGCATCCAGCGCACCTGGCCGTCGGTGCGGCGCACCCGAAACACCGCCTCCAGACTGGTCATGGACAGGTAGGACTGGCGCTCTGCCTGCCGCAGGCGATCTATGTCTTCCGGGAGGATCTGCCGGTAAAGCACGCGTGGGTCCTGCAACACGTCTTCGACGCGTACCCCGTTCAGCCGTTCGATGGCGTCGCCCATGTGCACAAAATGCACCCGGCCATCCAGCTCGCGCACGATCTGGAACAACACGCTGTGCGGCAGGTTGCGCCCCAGCAATGACAGACGCCCCTCGCTCTCGCGCAACCGGCTCTCGGCCTCCTGGATGCGCGCGAACGGGCGGCGGATGCCTGCATCAAACACCGCCTGGTACAGCAGCGCATACGCCACCACCCGAAAGCCATGGGACAGCACTCCACCCAGCATCGAATGCCCGCCCAGCGCGCCCACCGTGACCTCACCGCACACGAACGCTCCGGCCGCCCAGGCAAACAGGCGTTCACGCGGTGCATCTTCGCTGCGGCTGCGGCGATGCAGCACCACCGCGCTGGCGGCCATGGCCAGGGCGAGCCCCACGGCCACCACCTGGCGCAAGGCACCGTCTGCAGCATGGGCAAACCACTGGGGCAGCGGCCCCAGCGACGACCCTGCCAGCACCAGCGTGACACCCCCCGCCGCTGCCAGCCAGGCGCGGGCCGGCCCGGGGGCCGACAAGCGCGTGGCGGTGAGCCCCAAGGTCAGGGCCTCGGCCACACGCGCCCAACTGCTCAGCCACAACGACATGTCGGCACTGCCCGGCGGCATGTGCACAGGGCCGGAGTGCACCAGCACCCCGTGCAGAAAATTGCAGGCCGCCGCCACGCCAAAACCCACCACCAGGACATTGGCGCGCGCCTGCTCCTGCGCCTCCAGGGCGTGCAGGGACACCGACACCACCAGCAGTCCCAGCAGCACCGCCACCAGCTCCAGCAACGGTTCCAGCCCGTGCTGGGCGCCCGCCCCATCCCCCAGCATCTGCGCCAGCGGCACCACGACCAGCGCCAGCACTGCCACCACCAGCACCACGGTGATGGCGGGCGCATCCGACCAGGGCATGCGCGCTGTCGGAGAGCTGTTGGGAGGTGGCATGGACGAAGGGGTGAATGGCAGTGCCAGCGAAATGGCCGCACAACGTCACAAGTGTATCTACGCGTAAGGAAATGACCAGAGCGCTCGCACCATGAAAAACGGGGCCAAAGCCCCGTCCAAGACAACCCGGGACGGCGCTGCGCCCAGGCGTTGCGTGCACGCATCAGCGCAGGGCGCGATGCGGCAAGTAAGAAGGATGCAGCGGGCCCTCAACCCTCCAGCAGCTGGCGCAGCACAAACGGCAAGATGCCCCCGGCCTGGTAGTAGTCCACCTCGATGGGGGTATCGATGCGCAGGGTCACCGTCACTTCCTGGCGCGTGCCATCGGCACGGTGAATGACCAGCCTCGCATCGCTCTGTGGCGTGAGTGCGGCATCAGGCACCACATCAATCACCTCATTGCCCGTCAGGCCCAGCGTTTCCCAAGAATCGCCCGCCTTGAACTGCAGCGGCAACACGCCCATGCCCACGAGGTTGGAGCGGTGAATGCGCTCAAAGCTGCCCGCCACCACCGCCTTGATGCCGAGCAGTTGCGTGCCCTTGGCGGCCCAGTCGCGGCTGGAGCCGGTGCCGTACTCTTCGCCCGCAAAAATCACGGTGGGCGTGCCCTGCGCCATGTACTGCATGGCGGCATCGAAGATGAACATCTTCTCGCCCTGCAGCGGACCATCGTTCTGGAACAACGTGACGCCGCCCTCTTCACGCGAGCCATCGGCGGTGGGCGGAATCATCAGGTTCTTGATGCGCACATTGGCAAAGGTGCCGCGCATCATCACGTCATGGTTGCCCCGGCGGGCGCCGTAGCTGTTGAAGTCTGCCTTTTGCACGCCGTGCTGCAACAGCCACTGGCCTGCGGGTGAGCTTTCCTTGATGGAGCCTGCGGGCGAGATGTGGTCGGTGGTGATGGAGTCGCCGAACAGCGCCATGATGCGCGCGCCGTGCACCGCCGACGCGGCCGCAGCGCCTTTGTCGAGCGCAAACTGGGCAAAAAACGGCGGCTCGGCAATGTACGTGCTGGCGGGCCAGGTGTAGGCCGTGCCGCTCACGCCCTTGATCTTCTCCCACAGCTTTCCGGGGTCGGTCGCCACCTTGGCGTAGTTTTCGCGGAAGGCCTTGCCGTTCATGGCGAACTTGAGCAGGGCGTGGACTTCATCGCTGGTGGGCCAGATGTCGCCCAGGTAGATGTCCTTGCCACCCTTGCCCTTGCCCACGGGTTCGGTCATCAGGTCTTTGAGCACCGTGCCCGCGATGGCATACGCCACCACCAGCGGCGGGCTGGCCAGAAAGTTGGCCTTGAGGTTGGGATGGATGCGTGCCTCGAAATTGCGGTTGCCCGACAGCACGGCTGCGCAGACCAGATCGTTGCTGGTGATGACCTCGTTCAATTCGGGGGTGAGGTCGCCCGCGTTGCCGATGCAGGTGGTGCAGCCATAGCCCGCCAGCGCAAAGCCCAGCTTTTCCAGGTACGGCAGCAGCCCGGTCTGCGTGAGGTATTCGGTGACGATGCGCGAGCCGGGGGCCAGCGAGGTCTTGATGTGCGGCTGCACCTTGAGGCCTGCCTCCACCGCCTTCTTGGCCAAGAGGCCTGCAGCCAGCAGCACGCTGGGGTTGCTGGTGTTGGTGCAGCTGGTGATGGCGGCAATCAGCACGTCGCCATTGCCCACTGTGGGGTCAGCCCCCTTGGCGGGCAGCGTGGCTGCGCGGGACTCGCCGTGCGCAGTGGCCAGTGCGGGTTTGTTGGCCTCCATCTCGACCACCGAGCGCGGTGCGCCGGCCGGCGTGGGCTTACCGTCTGGCGTAGCCTCTTCGGCGGCAGCTTCGCCATGGCGGTGGATGTGATGGCGCGTGTGCAGCAGCTCTGCCGGGCGGTTGAAGCCGTTTTGCGCATTGGGCTTGCTGAACAGCTCAGCGAACTGGCTGCTGACCTTGCCCAGCTCGATGCGGTCTTGCGGGCGCTTGGGGCCCGCCAAGCTGGGGGTGACGCTGCCAAGGTCGAGCTTGACGACCTGCGAGTAGTCGACCTCGCCGGCCAGCGGCACACCAAACAGCCCCTGGGCCTTGAAGTAGGCCTCGAAGGCTTCGATCTCGCCCTTGGTACGCCCCGTGCCCTTGAAGTAGTCGATGGTCTTTTCGTCCACCGGGAAGAAGCCCATGGTGGCGCCGTACTCCGGCGCCATGTTGCCGATGGTGGCGCGGTCGGGCAGCGCCAGGGTGCGCGTGCCTTCGCCAAAGAACTCCACGAACTTGCCCACCACCTTGTGCTGGCGCAGCAGCTCGGTCACCGTGAGCACCAGGTCGGTGGCGGTCACGCCCTCGCGCAGCTGGCCGGTCATCTCAAAGCCCACCACATCGGGCGTGAGGAAGTACACCGGCTGGCCCAGCATGGCGGCCTCGGCCTCGATGCCGCCCACGCCCCAGCCCACCACGCCGATGCCGTTGATCATGGTGGTGTGGCTGTCGGTGCCCACCAGGGTGTCGGGGTAGTAGACGCCATCCTTGCGCTTGTGCACGCCGCGCGCCAGGTATTCGAGGTTGACCTGGTGCACGATGCCAAAGCCCGGGGGCACCACACCAAAGGTGTCAAAGGCCTGCATGCCCCACTTCATGAACTCGTAGCGCTCTTTGTTGCGCTGGAATTCGAGTTTCATGTTCAGGTCGAGCGAATTCTTCTTGCCGTAGTGGTCGACCATGATCGAGTGGTCCACCACCAGGTCCACCGGCACCAGGGGCTCGATCTTCTTGGGGTTCTTGCCCAGCTTGGCGGCCACGCTGCGCATGGCGGCCAGGTCGGCCAGCAAAGGCACACCGGTGAAGTCCTGCAGCACCACGCGCGAGACGACAAAAGGGATCTCGTCGGTGCGCGCGGCATTGGGCGCCCAGTGCGCAAGCTGTTGCACATGCTCGGCCGTCACCTTGCGGCCGTCGCAATTGCGCAGCACCGATTCGAGCACGATGCGGATCGACACCGGCAGACGCTGGATCTGCGGAAACTGCTTGGTCAGCGCAGGCAGAGAGTAGAACTTGCCCTCCTTGCCCGACGCCGTTTTGAAGCCCTTGAGCGTGTCGGCAAAGGCGTGGCGTGCGGGTCGGGACGACGGTTTGGCTAGCGGCTTGGACGATGAGGCCATGGCGAACTCCTTGATAAGGCAACAGCGTCTATTCTGGCAGTCCCCCATGACGGCGCAATCGTTGGGGGTATGCCGCTGTGCCCCGCCGCCCTGGCGCAGAGGCTCATACGACGCTCTTTTCACCATTTTTGCGGAAAAACTCGGCCAAGCGCTACATCCTTATGTCTCAATAGCTATCAAATATATAGCACAAAAGAACTAAATAGCAGCCCAAGCAGGCAGGCGGCGCACACCCATCCACTGCAGCTCAGCAATGAGCGCCACCGAGACCACGTGCACCACCAGGTACGCCTGGCCCAGAAACGTGGGTGCCACGGCGTTACCGAGCAGCAGCACCAGGCTGGCCAACGCCCATCCAAAGTTGGCAGCGATCAGCGCCCACAGCCACCCGCGCGGCATGGTGCGCGCGCGGGCAATTCGGGTGGCCAGTGCTGCGTAGCCCAGCAGCAAAACGCCGGACACCACCAGCAGTCCGTGCGGCAGACCCAGCCATTCGGCCAGCGACGCCGTCAGCAGCAGATGCAAGGCGCCCAGCAGCAGCCCGGTGGACGCATCGAACCAGACCACGGCACGCAAAAGGGAGGGGGAAGACAACAGGTTCAACATGGCAAGCTCCTTGGGGGTTGAAGAAGGCTGCATCGTTGCCGCTGCGGCGCATGGCGTCGATGACATGGCAGGTAATGGCCTGCGGCCTGGTTGGGCCTAGGATGCGAGGCATGACGTCCGCACCCTCCACCCCCTCTCGCCGCACCCCGCGCCATCCGCTGCCGCACCGCAGCACAGCGGCGGGGCCTGCCAGTTTTGGCGACCACCTGCGCACCTGGCGCCAGCAGCGGCACCTGAGTCAGCTGGAGCTGGCCGACGAGGCAGACATCTCCACGCGGCACGTGAGCTTCATGGAAACCGGCCGCACCAATCCCAGCCGTGACATGGTGCTGCGCCTGTGCGAGCGCCTGGCCATCCCGCTGCGCGAACGCAACGCACTGCTGGTGGCAGCCGGCTACGCCCCCATGTACCGAGAACGCGCGCTGGACGACCCGGCACTGACCGCAGCGCGCCAGGCCGTCGAGCTGGTGCTCAAGGGCCATGAGCCCTGCCCCGCCATCGCGCTCGACCGCTGCTGGAACGTGGTGGCTGCCAACCGCGCAGCGCAGGCCTTGCTGGCCGCGCACGTGAGCCCTGAACTGCTCGTGCCCCCCATCAACGTGTTCCGCCTGAGCCTGCACCCCGACGGCCTGGCGTCACGCATCGCCAATCTGGCGCAATGGCGCCACCACCTCTTTGAGCGCCTGCGCCAGCAGATTCATGCCACGGGGGACCCGGCATTGCTGGCCCTGCAGGCCGAACTGCTGGAATACCCCGCGCCCGATGAATCCACACCACTCGTCATGGCGGGAGAAATGCTGGGTGTGGTGATGCCGTTTTGTTTCAATAGCATGCACGGCATGCTGTCGCTCATCAGCACCACGACGATATTCGGCACGCCAGTGGATGTGACGCTGCAGGAGCTGGCGGTGGAATCGTTTTTCCCGGCCGACGCATTTACTGCCCAGGTACTGCGGGAGATGGCGCAGCAATATGCTGCGGATTGACTGCCTGGGGTGCGTTGAACCACCACACGCGGACCGAATTTTTGGGTTCCGTGGGCAGTGGCTGGTTGGGATAGCGTGATTTTGCGGTATCCACCCAGTGAATGCAGGGCGCAGATTTTGTGTCGCCAGCGATGTATGAAGGCTCCAGGTGTGGGGCCAGGCTGGGTAGTTCGGCGCCCCGTGCCAGGCCACCCAAAAAAATAGCCCGCAGTTGCGGGCTATTTTTTTTGAGTGCAGCGAATGCCGATTCTCAGATGGCGAACTTTTCGCGGTTTTCGTTCTGAATCCACTTGGGTGCCTTGCCACGGCCGGTCCATGTCTGGCCAGTCGCCGGGTCGCGGTATTTGGGGGCCACTTTGGTGCCTGCCGTAGAGCTGCGGCCAGTTTTCCCTGCGGCCTTGCCTGCGGGGAACACATCCTGGGCGGTCAGACCATATTCGGCCACCAAGGCGCGCACTTGGGAAACAGCGTCCGACAATTCTCGGCGACGGGCTTCGCTGATTTGTTGCTCAAGCGCTTCACGCTGCTTCAAAAGTTCTTTGTAGCTGGTCATGGTGTCTGAATAAGAAAATGGGGTTAGTGACAACGCGATTATATGGATAACCGCTGCGAGCACACGCCGGGGTAAAGATTTTGCATTAAGAAACCACAAAAATACTGCCTGGCATATTCAGCACCTGGACAGCCGGTGGTCCAAGAAGCCACAAAGGCTTCAAAGTGCGCTGTCAGGCTGTGCCAATACGCGGTCAATGCGTTTGCCCTCCAGGGCCAGCACCTCGAATATCCAGCCCACGCACACAATCTGTTCGCCTACGGCAGGTAAATGCCCCGTTTCTGCCATCAAAAACCCCGCCAGGGTGTTATACCGCCCACGGTCTTCCTGCGGCAGATCTCGAATATCCAGGCGGGCCTTGAGTTCGGACACAGGCATCAGCCCATCCAGCAGCCATGCGCCATCACCACGCGGGGTGGCCCAGGCATCGGCGGCAGCGCCGGGCTGCAATTCACCGGTAATGGCTTCGAGCAGATCGTGCGGGGTCATGATGCCTTGCACCACGCCATATTCGTCCACCACAAACACCATGCGCCCCGAGCGCGCCCGAAACTGCTCCAGCAGCTCCATGCCGCTCAAGGTCTCGGGCAAAAAGGCGGCGGGCTTCACATACTGTTCCAGCGTGCCGGGCGCATCAGGCCCCAGCTCCAGCAACCGGGCCACGCTCACAATACCCACCACCTCGTCCAGAGAGTTGCGACACACGGGGTACCACGAATGCGCGGCATGCTCGCCGCCACGGCCCGCCTGCTGCAAGCCCTGCAACACCGACCACCCTGCATCGAGCCAGCCCACATCACTGCGCGGCACCATCAGCGAGGTCAATGGCCGATCATCCAGGCGAAACACGTTTTGCACCATCTGGTGCTCATGGTGCTCGATCACACCGGCCTCGCGCCCTTCTTCCAGGCTGGCAACGATTTCTTCTTCCGTGACCGAACGCCCTGCTGTGTTGTCCACCTGCATCAGGCGCAGCACCCCTTGGGTTGAGAGCGACAACAGGCGCACAAAAGGCTTGGCCACCCGGGCCACCCAGGCCATGGGTCGCGCCACCAGGCGGGACACCGCCTCGGGATAGAGCTGTCCGATGCGTTTGGGCACCAGTTCGCCAAACACGATGGTGACGAAGGTGATGACGGTTACCACCAGCGCGGTGGCGGTGATGCTGGCGGCCCGCACAGGCATCCCGAGCTGCTGCAGCCACAGCCCCAGGTCATCGCTGAAAGCAGCCTCTCCGAGAATGCCGTTGAGCATGCCAATGGAGGTGATGCCCACTTGCACCGAGGACAAAAACTGCGTGGGGTTCTCAAGCAGCGCCAGAGCGGCCTGTGCGCCCTTGTCACCCGCCTCGGCCATGGCGGTCAGCCGCGACCTTCGACTTGACGCCAGCGCCAGCTCGGACATCGCGAACACGCCGTTGAGCAGGGTCAGCAGCGCGATCAGCAGAAAATCCATGCTTCACTCAATCAGGTTTGCAACCGACGACCATCATGGCACTTTACTGTATCGGCGACATTCAGGGCTGCGACGACGCCCTGGGGCGCCTGCTGGACACCATCGGCTTTTCTGCCAGCCGTGACACGGTGTACCTGCTGGGGGACCTCGTCAACCGCGGCCCCGACTCCGCCGCCGTGCTGCGCCGCTGCATGCAGCAGGGCGACGCCATCCGCTGCCTGCTGGGCAACCACGACCTGCACTTGCTCGCTGCCGCACACGGCGCACGCAAGCCTTCGCGCCGGGACACCCTGGCCTCGGTGCTCGACGCCCCAGACCGCAGCGCTTTGCTCGAGTGGCTGCGCCACCAGCCATTGGCACGGGCCCACGAGCATGCCGGCCAGACCCTGCTGATGGTGCATGCGGGCGTGGTCCCCACCTGGACCCCCACAGACACCCTGGAACGCGCGCAGGAGGTCCATGCCGTGCTGGGTAGCCCGGACCTGCCCGCCTTCTTGCACAGCATGTATGGCAACACGCCGGACCACTGGAGCGATACCCTCACAGGCTCCGACCGGCTGCGCGTGATCGTGAACGCGCTAACGCGCATGCGCTTTTGCTCATCCGAGGGTGTGATGGATTTTGAAAGCACCGAAAGCGCCAGCGCTGCCCCAGAGGGCCTGATGCCCTGGTTTGATGTGCCGGGCCGGCGCACCGCTGGCACGCTGATGGCCTTTGGCCACTGGTCCACCTTGGGGTGGCTCAACCGCAGCGACCTGCTGGGCCTGGACACTGGCTGTGTATGGGGGGGGTGCCTGAGCGCCGTGCGTTTCGGCGCCACGCTGGGACAGCGGGAGCTGCTGCAGGTGCACTGCGAGCAGGCCCAGGCCCCGGGCTGAGTGTCTGGAGACCATCTCGCAAAGGCCCGCCAGCTCGCTCAGAGCCACAACCGACTCAAGACGGCATAGGCTCGAGCAAGGCCGACATGGCGGCAGACTGCCAGACACCACCATCCTGCCCGGCGATCAACACAGCCAGCCCCGGCATACGCTGCGCCAGCGCCCTGCCCGCCTGCGGGCCCTTCACCATGAGCGCGGCGCCCAGTCCGTTGACGGCTGCCACATCCCGCGCCACCAGACTCACGCCATGCACCCCGGATGCCGGGCGCCCCGTACGCGGGTTGAGTACATGGTGCTGGCGCTGGCCTTCGTGAAAGAAGAAGCGTTCATAGTCCCCTGAAGAGGCCACCACACCGGTGCCTGCCACCGCCACGACGCCCAGCAAGCGCTCGGGAGACCGCGGGTCGCGCAAGCCCACACGCCAGGGTCTGCCTTGCCATAACCCCTGGGTCAGCACATCACCGCCACCATTGATCATGGCATTCTCGACCCCTTCGGAGCGCAGCATGTCCATGCCGGCTTTCAGAATCGGGAGTTTGGCGATGCCACCCAAATCCAGCGCCATGCCCTGGCGAGCCAGGTAGGCAGTGCCTGCGGCGACATCCAGCACCAGACCGCGTGCATCCACCAGCGGCAGTTGCCGCGCGATCTCGCTGGCGCCTGGCACCACCTTTTCGCCAGGGCCAAAGTTCCAGGACCTGAAAGCTCCCACAGTGGCATCAAAGGCCCCATGGCTCGCTGCCGACACACGCTGTGCGCTTTGCAGCACCGCCATGACCTCGGCCGGAACCTGCACCGGCGTCACGCCCGCAGCCAGGTTGATGCGGCTGACCACGCTGCGTGGCTGGTAGCGGCTCATGAGCGCCTCCAGCCTCTGCATCTCGGCATAGGCCCGGTCCATGGCGCGGCGCAGCAGCAGGGCGTCAACACCCTCCACAGCCATATCCACCTGCGTGCCCATCAGTGGCCGCGAGCTGCGTTCAGACACCACCCTCGCGTGGGCTGCCGCGCTGGCGCCCCAGGTCGCACCACCCAGCAAGGGCAGCGCCATCACCATGCGACGGCGCAACAGACCGTGGGAATGCAGAGAAGCTTGCTGCATGGCGTCTGCGCTCAGAGCGATTTGTCGGCCATGAAGTCCACGGCGGCCTTGACCTCGTCATCGGTCAGGTTGGCGGAGCCTCCCTTGGCAGGCATCATGCCTTTGGCCCCGGTAAAGCCCTCGATAGCGTGCTTGTACAGCGTGTCCTTGCCCTGGGCAATGCGCGGGCCCCAATCGGCCTTGTCGCCTGGCTTGGGGGCACCGGCCACGCCCGCGGCATGGCACATGGCGCAGGTCTTGCCGAACACGCCCTTGCCCACTTCGTTTTCTGCGACAGCCGGGGCGGCAGGGGCCGCCGCGGGCGCCGGGGTCGTCGCTGCAGCGGGTGCGGCAGCAGGTGCAGGTTCCGACTTCTTGTCGCCACAACCGGCCAGCAGCGCGGCCAAGATCGCTACGGCGACCCACTCGGTTTTCTTTTGCATCGCATACATCCTGTTCTTGATGGTTAAAAACATCTGAGGGGGCCTGTGACTGCGCACGAAATGCATGCAGCGCCACTTCAGACCGGTGCATGAACTTTAGAGGCAACAGGCCCTTTTGGGCAGTTACAGGCCTCGCCAGAACATGATCCAGATCAAATTGATTCATATTACGTGAATCTATTATCCGCCCCATGCAAAGCCATCCAACCGTACGAACCCTGCGCCTTTGGTTGCTGGCGTGGTTTGTCATGGCGCTGGCTGCAGCAGCGGCTTCGCCGCTGATAGCGCCCCGTGCCCTGGAGCTGGTCTGCTCCGGCACCGGTGGCACCCGGCTGGTGGTGAAGACCGCAGAGGGCCTGGTGGCGGCAGATAGCGCCGGCCTTGATTGCCCCTTGTGCCTGGCCGCCGACGCTCCACCCGCTACCCCGATCACAGCAAACACCACCGCGGCAGCGCCTCCATTGGCGCCCCTCTTTCACACATCACTTTCCGCTCGCACAGGGATGGCGCTCAGCCCCCCTGCGCGTGCACCACCCCTTTTCAACTGAGCGATCCCCAAGAGGAAAACCATGACCGAGAGAAAAGACAGTTCCCTTCCCGCTGCTGGCCTGGGCCGACGCAGTTTCATCAACACGGCAGCCCTGGTGGGCCTGACCGCAGGCGTTGCCGCCTGCAACGAAAAGCCCAGCGCCGCCACACCTGCGGCACCGGCATCGGCAGCCCCCGCCGCCAGCCACGCGGCCGGCGGTGCCAACCCCCACCTCAAGCCCGGCGAACTGGACACCTACTACGGTCTGTGGAGCGGCGGCCATACGGGCGACATGCGCGTGCTGGGCCTGCCCTCGGGCCGCGAAATCACACGCATCCCCTGCTTCGTGCCTGACGCACTGGTGGGCTGGGGCATCACCAACGAATCCAAGGCCGTGATGGGCACCAAGGCCGATGGCCACCTCGAATACACGGTGGCCGACACCCACCACACGCACGCCTCGTACAAGGACGGCAACTACGACGGCCGCTACGCCTGGATCAACGACAAGATCAACAGCCGCATCGCGCGCATCCGCCTCGATTACTTTGTGTGCGACAAGATCACCAAACTGCCCAACGTGCAGGGCTTTCACGGCATCTTCCCGGACAAGGCCGACCCGGTGGACCCGGCCATCAACTACACCACGCGCGTGTTCTGCGGCGGTGAGTTCGCCATTCCCATGCCCAACACGGGCACCGAAGACTCCAGCAAATACCGCTCCATGTTCAGCTGCGTGGATGCAGAAACGATGGAAGTGCGCTGGCAAGTGCTGATCGACGGCAACTGCGACCTGGTGGCCACGTCGTACGACGGCAAGCTGGCCGCCACCAACCAGTACAACACCGAGATGGGCGCGAAGTACGAGGACATGATGTCCGCCGAACGCGACGCCTGCCTGTTCTTCAACGTGGGCCGCATCGAGGCCGCCGTGAAGGCTGGCAAGTTCAAGACCATCGGCACCAGCAAGGTACCTGTGGTGGACGGCACGCACGAAGCCAACACGGACCCAAAGACGGCCCTCACCGCCTATGTGTCGGTGCCCAAGAACCCGCACGGCGTGAACGCCAGCCCCGATGGCAAGTACTTCATCTGCGCCGGTAAGCTCTCGCCCACTGGCACCGTGATCGAGCTGGCCAAGGTGCTGGACTACTTTGACGGCAAGCTCGAAAAGCTGGACTCCGCCATCGTGGCCGAAGTGGAGCTGGGCCTGGGCCCACTGCACACCGCGTTCGACGGCCGTGGCAATGCCTACACCACCCTGTTCCTGGACAGCCAGGTCGTGAAGTGGAACGTGGAGGCTGCCATCAAGTTCCACGCAGGCGACAAGACCGCCAAGTACGTGGTGGACCGCCTCGATGTGCAATACCAGCCCGGCCACTTGAACGCGTCGCAGTCCGAAACCAAGGCCGCCGACGGCAAGATCCTGGCGGTGGGTTGCAAGTTCTCCAAGGACCGCTTCCTGCCCGTGGGCCCGCTGCACCCCGAGAACGAACAGCTCATCGACATCTCTGGCGAAAAGATGGTGCTGCTGGCCGACCACCCTGTGCGTGGCGAGCCCCATGACTTCATCATCTTCAAGCGCGACCTGGTGCGTCCCAAGCAGGTCTACACGCTCGACGAGTTCCCGCTGGCCGTCAAGGACCCCAAGGAGTCCGGCGTGTTCCGCAATGGCAAGAAGGTCACCGTGAAGATGACCTCGCAAGCCCCGGCGTTCAGCCTGCGCGAGTTCAAGCTCAAGAAGGGCGATGAGGTCACGCTGATCCTGACCAACCTGGACAAGATCGAAGACTTGACCCACGGCTTTGCGATCCCGAACTACAACGTGAACTTCATCGTGAACCCGCTGGAGACCAAGTCGGTGAGCTTTGTGGCCGACAAGCCCGGTGTGTTCTGGTGCTATTGCACGCACTTCTGCCATGCGCTGCATCTGGAAATGCGCACCCGCATGATCGTGGAGGGGTGATTCGGAGCATCCCCCTGAGGCGCTGCGCGCCTTCCCCCTTCTCTCGAATCGCTGCGCGATTCGGGAAGGGGGACGCAGCCCTCGCGGCGGGGCGGCCCTTGCTTGGCTGCTCTCGCCTGGGGCGCGCCAGTTGTCACGTTTGTGCCCCATTTCGAATCATATTGGCCGCTAGCGCTTGAAGAATATGCGCCGGCAGCTATCAAAAAGATAGTTCCATGATTTCCCTCCGTCGGCAGTTCGCCACGCTTCTTCTGGTCTTGTTGGCAGCACTTTGGCTGGCGCCGCGCGCGCATGCTGCGGCAGGCGCCTACGAGGCCGAACTGCCTGCGGACCTGCCTACCGCGCGCGACATGTGCGCGCTGGTGCCGTGCAAGGACGTGTTTCCCGGCGCCAGCCATTTCTCTGAACGCAAGGGCCAGCCGCCCTACGTAGAGGCTTACGACAACGACAGCGCGCAAAAGAAGCTGCTGGGCTACGTGATGCTCTCCACCGACATCACGGACACCCCTGCCTACTCGGGCAAGCCCGTGGTCACGCTGATCGGCATGGACACACAAGGTCGCTTCGTGGGCGTGAAGGTGCTCAAACATTCCGAGCCCATCCTGCTGCTGGGCATCCCTGAATCCGCGCTGCTGAAATTCAACGCCCAGTACCTGGGCAAGTCGGTGGCCGACAAGATCGAGGTGGGCCAGTCGCGCCCCGATGAAAACGTGCTGGGCCTCGACGCCATCTCGGGCGCCACGGTCACCGTCATCGCGCAGAACCAGGTCATGATGGCCTCGGGCTCGGCCGTGGCGCGGCAGGTGGGCATCCTCGCGCCCACGGTGCGCGAGCCCGCACGCTATGCCGAAACCGGCAAACGCCTGAGCTGGGCCGAACTGGTGCAACAAGGCACCGTGCAGCGCCTGCGGGTGCTGCCCGAACAGGTGGGCCTGGACAAAGGCCCCGACCCGTTCATCGAGCTGTGGTTTGGTGATCTGAACCACCCCGACATTGGCAAGAGCCTGCTGGGCGACAACGGCTGGAACAACCTGCGCCTGCAGCTCAAGGAGGGCGAACACGCCTTCTTCATCGTCCGCACCGGTGGCAAGGAATCGTTCAAGGGCTCGGGCTTTGTGCGCGGCGGCCTCTACGACCGCGTGCAGGTGCGCCAAGGCGCAGATTCGTTCACCTTCCGCGACCTGGACGCGCTCAACCTGTACGGCATCGAGGCCGCAGGCGCACCCAGCTACAACGAATCGGTCATCTTCATCATCCGCTCGAGTGCGTTCTCGGCGGCCTATCCGTGGAAGCTGAGCTTTCTGGGCAACCGCGTGGACCGGGCCACCGGCACACGCAGCTTCACCAGCTTTGACACGCCCTACTGGCTGCCCGCCGCCACGCTGCAAGGCGGGCGCCCTACCATCAACGAGCCCGACGCCCCCTGGGTGCGCGTGTGGAAGTCGCGCGCGGTCGAGATCGCGCTGTTCGCCGTGCTGCTGGTCGCCGTGAGCGTGGTCTACGCCCTGCGCGAAAAGCTCACCCGCCTGTCCACCCACAAGAACAAGTGGCCCGTCAACGCCTTCAAGTACAGCTTCTGGGCCCTCAGCATTGGCTGGATCGGTTTTGGCGCCATGGCGCAGCCCTCCATCACGCAGGTGCTGACCTGGTTCCACGCGCTGCTGTTCCAGTGGACCTGGTCGCTGTTCCTGTCCGACCCGTTCATCTTCCTGTTCTGGATCTTCATCATCGTCACCGTCTTCCTGTTCGGGCGCGGGTTGTTCTGCGGCTGGATGTGCCCGTTTGGCTCGCTGCAGGAGGGCATCTACAAGATCGCGCGCGCGGTGGGCCTCAAGCGCTTTCAGGCCCAGCTGCCGCAGAAGTGGCACGACCGGCTCAAGTGGGTCAAGTACGCGGTGTTCTTCGGGTTGCTGGTGGTGTCGATGTTCTCGATGGGGCTGGCCGAAAAGCTCGCCGAGGTGGAGCCGTTCAAGACCACCTTCCTCGTCGGTGTGCTGAACCGCGCCTGGCCCTACAGCCTGTTTGTGGCGGCCATCCTGGGCGTGTCGATCTTCATCGAGCGGCCCTATTGCAAATACATCTGCCCACTGGGCGCCTCGCTGGCCATGCCCAGCACGTTCCGCTGGTTTGGCCTCAAGCGCAAGCAGGACTGCAACAGCTGCAAGGCCTGCGCCGTGGGCTGCGGCGCCCAGGCGATTGACGCCGATGGCCGCATCGACCATCGCGAATGCCTGCACTGCCTGGACTGCATGGTGCTCTACACCGACACCAAGGGCTGCCCGCCCCTGGCAAAAGAGCGCAAGCGCCGCGAAAAGGACGGCCTGGAGATCACGCCCATCGGCGCGAACGGCTACTTCATCCCGATCCACCCCGCTACGGTGCAGGATCAGATTTCGGCCAAGGCCGCCCAGGGGCCCGACCCACGCATGCCCACAACGCCTGCACACCCCGCCCACAAGACTGGAAGCCAAGGCCTGCGCTGGATCTGGCTGGAGCTGGTGGACCACCTGTGGCCCTGGAGCCGCGAAGGCTGGGCATCTGGCCGTGGCCTGCAGATCGCAGGCTTCTCGCTGGCCATCGCCGCCAGCGTGGCCTGGGTGATGACCGCCCTGGGCACGTTGTCGTCGGGCGCCATCATCGGCTGGTGGTTTGGCTGGAGCGTGTACGAGGTGCTGATCCGCCTATCGGGCAAGCGCTATGTGAAAGACGGCCCGTGGTGGCAGGGCCAGTACCGCCAGGCGGGCGTGATGGACATGCTGAGCTATGTGGGCTTCAAGAACCTGCTGATCGGCGCGGCGCTGTTCCTGGCCATCAAGGCCGTGGTGGGGTTGGCGTGATGAAGCCCCCCCTTGCTGCCACCGCATTCGTGGCGCTGGCTGCGTGCCTGCTGGCCCTGCCCACCCACGCTGCCACCGTGCAGGTGCGCCCCGGGCAAGACCTGCAAGCTGCCATCACGGCCGCTGCGCCAGGCGACACGGTGGAGGTGCTGCGCGGCGCCTACCGCGTGAACCTGCGCATCGACAAAGCCCTGACGCTGCGCGGCATCGACCGCCCCACGCTCAGCGGCGGCCAGACGGGCGACACCATCCGAGTCACCGCGCCCGACGTGGTGATCGAGGGCCTGATCGTGCGCGACTCGGGCACCAGCCTCAAGGACCAGAACGCGGGCATCTACATCTACCCCGGTGCCCACCGTGCCGTGGTGCGCCACAACGACCTCACCTACAACCTGTTCGGCCTGTGGATCGAGAAGGCCAACGACGTGCAGGTGCTGCACAACACCATCACCGGCCTGCGCGATGTGGGCTCGTCCCAGCGCGGCAATGGCGTGCAGCTGTACAACACCACGGGCGCTCGCATCGAGGGCAACCAGATCAGCTTTGTGCGCGACGCGCTGTATGTGGACGTATCGCACCACGCCGTGTTCCGGGGCAACAAGCTGCACCACAGCCGCTACGGCACGCACTACATGAACTCCTACTACAACCTGTGGGAGGACAACGACACCTACTACAACCGGGGCGGCCTGGCGCTGATGGAAGTGCGCGACCAGGTGGTGCGCAACAACCGCGCCTGGGGCAACACCGACCACGGCATCATGCTGCGCACCATGCAGGACTCGGTGATCGAGAACAACGTGGTGGCCGAGAACAACCGGGGCTTCTTCATCTACGACGTGGAGTACGTCACCCTGCGCGGCAACCTGGTGGCGCGCAACACGGTGGGCGTGCACCTGTCGGCCGGCTCCACCCGCAACAAGGTGGACAACAACGACTTCGTCGGCAACCGCGAACAGGTGCGCTACGTAGGCGCCCGCGACGAGCGCTGGGGCACCGGCGGCGGCAACCACTGGAGCAACTACCTGGGCTGGGACCGCGACGGCAACGGCGTGGGCGATGTGCCCTACGAAGCCAACGACATGGTGGACCGCCTGACCTGGCGCCACCCCGCCATCAAGCTGCTGCTGGCCAGCCCTGCCGTGCAGGCACTGCGCCTGGTGGGCCAGCAATTTCCGGTGCTGCGCGTGCCCACGGTGGTGGACCCCAAGCCCCGCATGCAACCGAACCAACCCCAACGGAATTTTCAGCGTGACACGCAACCCTCCCCCCATTGACCTGAGCGAGCCCCCCGCCATCGAGGTGCGGGGCGCGCACAAGCACTACGGCGCACTGCACGCCGTGGACGGCATCGACCTGCGCATCGCGCGCGGCGAGATCTTTGGCCTCATCGGCCACAACGGCGCGGGCAAGAGCACGCTGTTCAAGATGATCCTGGGCCTCACACCCGCCACCTCGGGCGAAATCCGGGTGGGCGGGGCCACGGTGCAGGGCCGCGACTTTCGTGCCGCCCGCCGCCACCTGGGCTACCTGCCCGAGAACGTGGTGCTCTACGACAACCTGAACGGGCTGGAAACGCTGCGTTTCTTCGCCCGCCTCAAGGGTGCGCCCCTCACACAATGCCCCGCGCTGCTGGAACGCGTGGGCCTGGCCCACGCGGGCAACCGCGCCGTGCGCGAATACTCCAAGGGCATGCGCCAGCGCCTGGGGTTTGCACAGGCCCTGCTGGGCGAGCCCCAGGTGCTGCTGCTCGACGAGCCCACCAACGGCCTGGACCCGCAGGCCATCCGCGACTTCTACGCCACGCTGCGCGAGCTGCAAGCGGGTGGCGTGACCATCGTCATCACCTCGCACATCCTGGCCGAACTGCAGGAGCGCGTGGACCGCCTGGCCATCCTGGCCTCCGGCAAGCTGCAGGCCCTGGGCAGCGTGCAGGCACTGCGCGAGCAGGCGCACATGCCGCTGACCATCCACCTCACCCTGGCCGCGGCCGACCGGCCTGCCGCGCTGGGACTGCTCTCTGCCGTGCCCGGCGTCACCGGGACGGAAACGGCGGAAGGCCTGCATGTGGACTGCCCGCGCGGCAGCAAGATGGCCGTGCTGGGTGCGCTGGCACCGCTGGGCACCGCGCTGCAGGACCTGCAGATCCAGGAACCCTCGCTTGAGGATGTGTACTTTGACCTGCGCAAGGGCTAGCCATGGAATTCCAACAAATCTTCACCATCGCGGGCAAAGAGTTCCGCGACCGCATGCGCAACCGCTGGGTGCTGGCCGTGGCGCTCGTGTTCACCGTGTTCTCGCTGGCCATCGCCTACTTTGGCGGCGCACAGCAGGGCACGGTGGGTTTTCGCTCCATCGAGTTCACCATCGCCAGCCTGGTCAGCCTGGTGATCTACCTCATCCCGCTGATCGCGCTGCTGCTGGGCTTTGACGCCATCGTGGGCGAGCGCGAGCGCGGCTCGCTCGATCTGCTGCTGTCATTGCCCATCACGCGGCTGGAGCTGCTGCTGGGCAAGTACCTGGGGCTGGCGGCGGCGCTTACGCTCTCGACGCTGGCGGGGTTCGGGCTGGTGGCGGTGCTGCTGGTCCGGCAGTTCAGCTGGGCTGCGCTGTTCCACTACGGCGGCTTCATGCTCAGCTCGGTGCTGCTGGGGCTGGCCTTTTTGAGCCTGGCCGTGCTGCTGTCGGTGCTCACGCACGAGCGCACACGCGCCTCGGGGCTGGCGATTACCGCCTGGTTCTTTTTTGTGCTGGTGTTTGACCTGCTGCTGCTGGGTGCCCTGGTGGCCACGGGCGGCAGTGTGGGCGGCGAGGCCATGGCCTACCTGCTGCTGCTCAACCCGGCCGACGTTTTCCGCATCCTCAACGTGTTCTCGCTGGACGACGTGCGCACCCTGTACGGCCTGACCAGCATCGTGCCCCCTGCCCTGGCCAAGCCATGGCTGATGGGCGCGGTGATGGCGGGCTGGATTGTGGTGCCCCTGGGCCTGGCGAGCTGGAGATTCAAGCCATGACGAAAAAATCCCACAACCAATACCAATGCGCGTGCGCCACACGGCGCCAACTGCTGGGCTGGGCGGCCCTCACATCGCTGGGCACGCTCACCGGCCTCACGGGCCTGACCGGCTGCAGCCAGGCAGACAACAGCGCGCAGTCCCTGAAACCCGTGGAGATCGACCGCACCACCAGCTGCGAACTCGACGGCATGCTGCTGGCCGACTACCCCGGCCCCAAGGCGCAGGTGCGTTTTGCGGGGCAGGACAAGCCCTCGTTCTTCTGCG
Source organism: Acidovorax sp. Root568 (assembly GCF_001427445.1). Classification (NCBI taxonomy): domain Bacteria; kingdom Pseudomonadati; phylum Pseudomonadota; class Betaproteobacteria; order Burkholderiales; family Comamonadaceae; genus Acidovorax; species Acidovorax sp. Root568. The sequence goes on from NZ_LMGP01000016.1 coordinate 21,077, forward strand.
ACACGGTGGAGCTGTTCAGCACCCTGCTGGCCGGCGAACAAGTGCGCGCCGTGCAGGCCGTGTACGTGCAGGACATGGGCAAAGCCGACTGGAATGCACCGCAGGGCCACTGGATCGACGGCAAGACCGCCATCTACGTGGTGGGCGGCAAGCGCCACGGCTCCATGGGCCCCACCATCGGCAGCTTTGCGCAAGAGGCCGACGCGCAGAAATTCGCCGCCGAATACGGAGGCAAGGTGCTGCGTTTTGCCGAGATCAAGTCCGCCATGGTGGACCTGAGCGGCGGGGCCCAGCAAGACACACGCATGTGAGCCACCCGTGTTGGCATTGATACCGCCCCCACCCCGCCCCGCCGCTCGGCGCGCCGTGCTCGCAGCCCTGTTGCTGGGCTCGACAGGCCTGGTGGCGTGGCAATGGCCCCAGCGCACCCCGCCCCCGCCATCCGGCAACGCGGCCCTGGAGGGGATTGGCGACGATGTGTGTGTGGTGGCGCCACCCACGCCCTACGACCCTGCGCTGGGCCAGCCCCTGGCCGCTGCGCGCGAGGTGCCCGCCGAAGCCCGCTGCCCGGTGTGTGGCATGTACCCGGCCCGCGCACGAGCCTGGGCGGCACAGGTCATTTTTGCGCAAGGGGACGCATATTTCTTCGACTCCCCGCTCAGTCTCATGCTGTACCTGGGCAACGTGGACCACTACACGCGGGGCCGCACGCCCGACGCCATCGTGGCCTGCTACGTGACCGATACCGACACGGGGCTGTGGCTGAACGCGCAGGAAGCGGTGTACGTGACAGGTTCGTCGGCCCTGGGGCCCATGCGGGCCGGCAACCTGCCCGCCTTTGGCAGCGCGGGGGCGGCACAGCAGTTTGTGCAGCAGCGTGGTGGGCAGGCCGTTCTGTTCGGCGGCATCGACACGCGCTTGCTGCGCGGCCTGGCCCCCAACCTCAGGGCCGACCACCGCCTTCACGCAAGTTGAAGGGAACTTGACCGCTATTGAAAATATAGCTACCAGCGCTTATTCTTCTAGCGCCACAGGCCCAAAAGGCCTGTTTTTTATCACTGCACCGAAGTTTCTGGCTGAGTGGCCTTGAAGAGGGCTGCCACCTTGCGCTTGGGCTTGATGTTGGCCGAAATGCTGCTGCGCGCAGGCGATTTGGCGGCGGCCTCCCAGGCGGGGGCGGTATCCGCACTGCTGGGTTCGTAAGGCTTTTCGAAGAAGGGATCGCGCGAGGCCACGGCAGGGCGGAAACCCCGGTGGTGTTCACGCGACTCGCGGGGTTCGCGGCGCTCGCTGCGTTCACGCACGGCCCCTGGAATCGCATCGCGCGGATCACCGGTCTCGCCTGCTTCACGCCATGCGCGGCGGCCGTCGTTGATGCGGCCGCGGGGGCGGTCTTCTTCGTATTCGATGGCTTCGAGATCGATCTTCTTCTTGATCAGCTTCTCAATGTCGGCCACCAGGCGGGCATCGCTGCCCGACACCAGCGTGACGGCCAGGCCGGACGCGCCCGCACGGCCTGTGCGGCCAATGCGGTGCACATAGTCTTCCGCATTGAAAGGCACGTCGAAGTTGAACACCGCAGGCACGTCCTTGATGTCCAGGCCGCGCGCAGCCACATCGGTACACACCAGCAGATCAACCTCGCCGCTCTTGAAGGCTTCCAGCGCCTTCAGTCGCTCGTCCTGGCTCTTGTCGCCGTGCAAGGCTGCGGTCTTGAGGCCCTCACGCTCCAGGCTGCGCGCCAAACGGGCGCATCCGAGCTTGCTGTTCACGAAGATGAAAGCCTGCTTGATGCCGCGCGTCTTGAGCACCTGGTGGATGGCTCGGCGCTTGTCGTCATCATTGGCGCTGTAAAAGCGCTGCTCCACCGTGGAGGCCGTTTCGTTCGGGCGGGCCACCTCAATGGTGATGGGGTTCTGCAGGTAGCTGCTGGCCAGGCGCTTGATCTCGGGCGAGAAGGTGGCGCTGAACAGAAGCGTGGTGCGCTGCTTGGGCAGGTAACTCAGGATGCGCTGCAGGTCGGGCAGAAAACCGATGTCCAGCATGCGGTCGGCCTCGTCGAGCACCACGTACTCCACCTGGTTGAGCACCGCATTCTTGGCCTCGATATGGTCGAGCAGGCGGCCCGGCGTAGCCACCAGCACTTCGACGCCTTTTTTCAGCTCGATGGTCTGGGGCTTCATGTCCATACCGCCAAACACCACGGTGCTGCGCAGTTTGGTGTACTTGGCGTACAGCGCAATCTGCTGGGCCACCTGGTCGGCCAGCTCACGGGTGGGCAACAGCACCAGAGCGCGCACAGGGTGACGAGCGGGGGATGTGGAACTGCTCTCGTGCTTGAGCAGGCGCTGCAGCAAAGGCAGCGAGAACGCGGCGGTTTTGCCGGTGCCGGTCTGGGCTGCGCCCATCACGTCCTGGCCGGTGAGCACCACCGGGATGGCCTGCGCCTGGATGGGCGTCATGGACTCGTAGCCCATTTCGGCTACGGCGCGCGCCAGCGGCTCAGCCAGCGATAGATTGGAAAAGGAACTTGTCATTTAGCCCTCTATTGTCGCACCGGTGGCCCAAAAAGCGATTTTTCGGGCCCGGAGCAGCAAAAATGCAGTAGGCGCAGCCAGCGCATTGGCGAGTATTCGCTATCTATTTGATAGCTATCAGCGCATATGAATTCGGCGCTATCGTCTGTTTTTATTCAAACTCTGGGCCGGCGAGGCCAATGGCCGCAACACCTTGCGCCGCGTGCGGTCGTTGCATCGCGGGGCGAACAATGTCCCGCAGCTGCCACAACAAACCCCCTCGGAAAGCGCTTGGCACCGGCCAAAGGCAGAGGGCGCTCGTGCGGACTCTCACCCTTTCCGGACGCAGTGCAGTGCGCCTGCTGCTGTCCCGTTACTCGGCAGACCGCCTGAGCGTGTCCACCACCGGGCGCAGCAGCACCTCGCGCAGACCCCACCAGCCTGCGGCCAGCGCCAGCACCGCGCCCGCGAGCGCACCGGCCAGCGGCACCCAGGGGGCGGCGGTCCAGGTGAAGTCAAACACATAACGCGCCAATGCCCAGCCCACGCCCACCGCCACCGCGCTGGCCAGAAAGCCCGCCAGCAGACCCACACCCACCAGCTCGGCCCGCTGCACCTGACGCAGCAGGCTGGCACGGGCCCCCACGGCACGCATGATGGCGTACTCGCGTGCGCGCTCTTCGCGGGTGGCCGTGACGGCGGCAAACAGCACCACCAGCCCAGCTGCGAGCGTGAAGGCAAACAAGAACTCCACCGCCCGGATCACCTGCTCCAGCACCCGCTGCACCTGGGCAATGGTGGCGCCCATGTCCACGTTGGTGATGTTGGGAAACTGGCGCACCAGCGCGTTGTCGAAACCGTGGGTTTCTGGAGCGCGATAGGCGGCCAAGTAGGTAACCGGGACATCCTTGACCTCGGCCACCGGGTACATCACAAAGAAGTTGGCGCGCATAGAGCCCCAGTCCACCTTGCGCAGGCTGGTGATGCGGGCCTCGTCCTGCACGCCGCCCATATCGAACTGCAAACGGTCACCCAGCTGCAGGCCCAGCGTCTGGGCAATACCTTCTTCCACGCTGATGGCGCCCTCCTCGCCGGGCGTCCAGCGCCCAGCCACCACCTGGTTGTGGGGCGGTGCCTCCACAGCGTTGGACAGGTTGAATTCCCGGTCCACCAGGCGCTTGGCGCGGTCGTCGGTGTAGTTGTCGGGGCCCAATGGCTTGCCGTTCACGGCCACCAGCCGGCCGCGGATCATGGGGTACCAGTCGTAGCGACCCACTCCGCTGTCCTTGAGCGTCTGCTGAAAGGCCTCCGACTGGTCAGGCATCACGTTGATGACAAAACGGTTGGGGGCATCGGGCGGGGTCGCCTTGCGCCAGCTGCTGATGAGGTCGGTGCGCAGCAGCACCAGCAGCACCAGGGCCAGCAGCCCCACCGCCAGGCTGCTGACCTGCACCACGGCATAGGCCGGGCGCGCAGAAATCTGCCGCGTGGCCAGCACGAGCCAGCGCGGGGCTGTGCTTTCGTTCACGCTCTTGCGCAGAAGCTTGACCGCCACCCATGACAGGCCTGCAAACAGCGCCACGGCGCCGGCAAAACCACCCACGGCAATCAGACCCAGCTTGATGTCACTGCTGACGGCCAGCAACAGCGCAGCGAAGCCCGCAATGCCGATACCCAGCACTGCCAGCGAGGCGGGCTTGAGCCCCCCCACATCACGCCGTATCACCCGCAACGGCGGCACCTGCGCCAGCTGCAGCACCGGCGGCAAGCCAAACGCAAACAGCAGCGTGAGCCCCATGCCCAGGCCAAACACCACCGGCCACAGGCTGGGCGAAGGCAAGGCCGATTCCACCAATCCCGCTAGCAGCAGCACAAACGCGTAATGCACCACATAGCCCAGCGCCACGCCCAAGGAGCTGGCAAACAGGCCGATCAGCGCGAACTCCGTGGTGTAGGCCCCAGCAATGGTGCGCTGGCTCTGCCCCAGCACACGCAGCATGGCCGAAGCGTCGAGGTGCTCCGCCGCAAAGCCGCGCGCGGCCAGCGCCACGGCCACGGCTGACAACAGTGCAGCCAGCAGCGCTACCAGGCTCAGGAATTTCTGCGCGCGGTCCAGCGTCTGGCGCATCTCGGGGCGGCCGCTTTCCAGCGACTCCACGCGCACGCCATGCACTTCGGGCTTCTTGGCCTCGACCACCGCCCAATCGTTGAACGCCTTGATGGCCGACGCCGGGCCGACCACGGCAAAGCGGTAGGTCAGGCGGCTGGCAGGTTGCACGAGCCCCGTGGCGGGCAGGTCGCGTTCGTTCACCATCACACGTGGTGCAAAGCTCATGAAGCCCGCCCCCCGGTCAGGCTCGATGACGATGATGCGCGCGATGCGCAGTTGCGCATCGCCCAGCAACAGCTTGTCGCCCATCGCGAGGTTGAGCGATTCGAGCAGTGGCGCGTCCACCCACACCTCGCCGGGCGCCGGGATGTCACGCGTCGGCTGCTCTAGCGCACCAGGGGCATCTGCCACCGTGAGGCTGCCGCGCAGCGGGTAACCCTGCTGCACGCTCTTGAGTGCCACCAGCTTGCTGGCGCCGCCCTGCGCATCGCTCGCGCGGCCCATGGTCGGAAAGCCCAGCGTGGTCACCGATTGCAACCCCAGCGCCTTGGCGCGCTCCACGAATGCAGCGGGCGTTGGGTTGTCGCTGGCCACGACTGCATCTCCCCCCAGCAGTTGCAGGGCATCGCGCTGCAGTCCGCCTTGCAGGCGATCGGCAAAAAAACCCACAGATGTGAGCGCGGCCACTGCCAGGGTGACCGCCACAATCAACAGGCGCAACTCGCCCGCGCGCAGGTCCCGGGCCAGGGTGCGCCAGCCAAGGCGCAGGAAAGACAGGTTCATGGGCAGACCTTAGCGCAAAGCGAACGGGCTGGCGGGCCGTGGGGTGTTAGAACGTGTTCAACCCATCAGGGCCGCGGGGATGGCGCTGTGGCGGCGTCGGTCGCCGCAGCTGTCGCCGGCACCGGGCTCGGAGCGTCGGCCGCCAGCGCCGGGGCTGCGCTGGAGGCATTTGGTGCCTCCGTCTGCAGCCGCTGTTCCAGCGCCTGCAACACCAGGGCGATCTGTTGGCCCACGCGGATCTGCGGGTTCGAAAAGCCGTCGGCCTTGCCGGCCTCGACCTCACGCTGCTGAATCAGCGGCACAGCCTTGGCAAAGGCCTCGGTGAAGGAATGGGTCTGGCGCAGTTGTTCATGAAACACCGCGCGGCCAAAGAAGGTCAGCTCAGACAGCCTGCCGCAGCCATACGAGGTGTGGGTGGCGTCGGCCGCCGTCATGATCAGGGTGCTGTCGGTGGCCAGCGGTTCGATCCAGCCTCCCGAAAAGCAGGCTGACACTGCGATCACGCGGTTGCGGATACCCGATTCGTCCAGCGCTGCGCGCAGCATCTCCGGCGTCACCGGGGGCACCTGCAGCGGCCAGTGTGCGGCGGCCAGTTCATGGTTGCGTGCGCCATGCGAGGTCATGTAAATCACCAGCACATCATGCTCGCGATCCATGCGCGCGGCCAGCGCGGCAATGGCGCGTTGCAGATTCTCGGGCGTCGCCCAGGGGTGGGTCTCGGCAGTTTCAGCATGGTTGAGCAGGTGCAGAACCCGGCCCTGGGCGTCAAACCGCTCCTGCAGCAGCGTGTTGACCATCGTGCTTTCGCGGCGGAACACGTTTTCATCCGCATAGGGCGCGAACACCAACCCATAGACATCCACAACGCCGGGACGCTGAGGCAACAAAGCATCCACCTGCTGTTGCCACAGCAGCTGCTGATTCTCAAAAAGGCCTTGCGATAGCGCCAGTTGCGCAGGCTCTGGAGGCTGTGCTCCGTCGGCGGACGCGGCCGACGCATCGGCCACCGCCAGGGCGTCTTCCTCCCAGGGCTGATCCTGAAACTGCCACATGCCCACCCCGACCACCACAGCCATCGCCACGCCAAAGACCGCAGTGCGCACCCGCGATCGGATGAAGCGGGCACTCACCACCACCAACGTGGCCAGCACCCATACCGTGAGCACGCCGTAGGCCACCCAGAAAAGGATGCTTGCCACCGTCCCATTCCACAGTGCAGGTTGGTGAACCGCCAATCCCATCAGGACATAGAGCACCAGCAAAGGGGCCAAGGGCGCCCACGCCGACAGCACATACCACGCGGCCAGCCCGCCCGAAGGGCCGGGCACACCCCGCTCGGGCGCAGGGGTAGGAGCACGCTGTGCTGGCGCCATGGCCCACCAAGCCAGCCACAGCAGCACCAGGCTGCTCCACATGGGGGTGAGCCAGCCACGCATGCTGAACTGGGCCGGGCCTACGACCTGTAACCGTGCAGCGCCCAACAGCAACGCGCCGCTGATCAACGACAACACCAGCAACTGCCAGGGCGTGGGTGCCGCAGCCCCTGTACGCGGAGCCAGAAACAGTGCAGCGCGCAGTCCTTCGCGCATCCAGCCCCACAGTGAAAGGCGCTCCGTGGGGGAAACGGCCCTGATGGCAGACGATGTGGGCAGGTCTTGCGGCGACCGGCTCAAAGGAACTTCAATTTCCGTGTGGGCCAGTTCTGGTCCCCACTGGCTGGGCAACGTGTCGGCCCAGGTGCTACTGCTGGCGTTCAGGTCTTTCATGCGCGCATCATGCCATCGCGGGGTGACGCCTTCTGTGGCCGTGGAATCCGCCGAAGGCAGGACGCAAGAGGCTGCGGGAACGGGCCAAAAGACGATGGAGAGCGGTGGACGAGCTCGCTATTGCGCCAGCGCCCCTCGGCCTTCGTAGGAGCGATCGAAGGACTGGCACCGTCTTTTTAAAACAGAAAATAATATTAAATAAAAATTAAATAACCAATCGCATATACTCTGCTTTGTTGCAGTCACGGCTTTTGACGCCAGCAGTCACCGCAACGCCTGCCTCCCAGCGGTCTACCGCGCCACGGCAGGCTGCCTTTTGCGACCTTGTCGCCCAGTGGGTCTGAAGAGCTGCAGCCCACCGAGTCCCTCGATGCTCACGCAGGTCGATGCTGGCCTGCGTTCCCGAATGCACCAGATTTCAAACAACGCCATTTCCATGGGCCAATATGTCGTTTCGCCCGCGACACACCCGACCGACTGCGGCCGCTTCCGCGCCTCCTTCTCGGTCCATCGTTCAAGTGGCAACGGCAGCTACTGCCGAGTGTTCCGTTTTGACAAAGCCTTTGCATCGCGCGAAGCTGCCAGGCTCTTTGCCGTCACCCAGGGCTGGCTGCAAGCGTGCATGTCCCATCCCCCTGTGTGCTGAAGCTCTGCTGACCGCAGGCTCCATGTCCTCATCCCAGTTGCCGTGGGCTCCCGCTCACAGTGCTGTACCCCAACGGTGCGCCCTTCGTTGCGTGCCATCCTTCAGAAAGGCTCTTCCATGAGCACCAAGATCTACGTGGGCAACCTGCCCTATTCCGTGACCGATTCCAGCCTGCAAAGTAACTTTGCCGAGTTCGGCAATGTGTCCTCCGCCAAGGTCATGATGGACCGCGAAACCGGTCGCTCCAAGGGCTTCGGCTTTGTGGAAATGGCGTCGGCCGAAGTGGCCCAAGCCGCCATCAGCGCGCTGCACGGCATGTCCGTCGATGGGCGCTCGATTGTGGTGAATCTGGCCCGCCCCCGTGAAGAAGGTGGCGGCGCAGGGGGCTACAGCGCCAATGGCTACAGTGCGAGCAAACGCTCGGACGTTGGCTATGGCACGGGCGGCTACGGCGGCGGCCGCTATTGAGCCCTGTGGCTCATGAAAAAAGCCGGCTCGCTGTAGCCGGCTTTTTTTTCGTCTCGCCCCATGCCTTTGCATGGGCCGCAGGCCAAGGCGGGCCGAAGGTGCTCGACGCCGCTGCGGTGGCCGACTCAAAGACTATTGAGCGGCAACGGCCCCAGCACCACCCCGTCTGCGCGGGCGCAAACCATTGAGCGCTGCCGCCTCACACTTCACCAGCAGCCCGGGCGGGGGGCACTACCGGTGCCTGGGCCAGTTCTGGCTGCAGTACCAGGCGATGCGTACCGCTGTAGCACACAAACCGGCGGTTGGTGGCGCGCCCGATGGCGCACAGGCCCAGCTGCTGGGCCACGGCATGGCCCATTTGGGTCATGCCGCTGCGAGACACCACAATGGGCACCCCCATCTGCGCGGACTTGATGACCATCTCGCTGGTGAGGCGGCCGGTGGTGTAGAACACCTTGTCTGCCCCCGATATGGGAGAGGTTGCGGGGTCTCCTGCACAGTCGCTGGATGAGCACGTCTCAGGATTCATCCACATCCAGCCGGCGATGGTGTCGATCGCATTGTGGCGGCCGACGTCTTCCACAAAAATCAGCAAGTCCTCCCCCTTGAACAGGGCACAGCCGTGCACCGAACCGGACGACTTGTAGGTGGTCTCCTTGAGGCGAATCGCGTTGACGATGCCGTACAGCTGGCCCTGGGTCAGGCGGGCGTCGGGCAACTGGATGCGGTCCACTTCGTCCATGAGCCCGCCAAACACGCTGCCCTGTCCGCAGCCCGTGGTGACGACCTTGCTGGCCGTGCGCTCTTCGATCCGTGCAATGCCATGGCGCGTGCGCACAGCGGCGGCGTGGACCTCCCAATCGACCGTGATCGATTCGATGTCGAGCACCGATTCGACCAGCCGCTGGTTGCGCAGATAACCCAGCACCAGCAGCTCTGGTTGCGCGCCCAGTGTCATCAGCGTCACGAGCTCGCGCTTGTCCACGTAGATCGTGAGCGGACGCTCGGCGGGGATCTGTACCTGTTCCCGTGCGCCCAGTTCGTTGACGACCTCCACTGCATGGGTCAGCGGGGCGTGGGCCTGCGTCAGGCGCGGCAGAGAGGGCGAAGACAAAACTGAAGGAGTGGACAAAGAACTGGAACTCATGGGGCAAATATACGCAGTGTGGTGCTACCGCGGTTAGCGCACGGAAATGAACCGCTGCGTGGCCCGGTCCACTGCACCAAGGGGGCAGGCTGGTGCCGTATCGCTCTGCGAGTGCTGGCTCGGCGGTGCACCTGGCACATCGCGCCCAGAAAAAAAGCCGCGCCCCACCAGGGAACGCGGCTTCGAGCCCAGCGCGGCAGGGCGCCTGTCAGGACTTGGAGGCCGGTGCAGCTGCAGCGGCTGGTACCTGCGTGCTGGGAGGGCTGCTGGCTGTGCCAGGTGGCGAGTGTGCACCAGCAGCCTCTGCAGGCTTGGCCGCTGGCGGTGTGTAGGCGAAGGGACCAGGGTCCGTGCAAGCAGCACCAGTAGCAGCCGCGGGCTTGGCCGAGGGCGTGGTCTTGCGGTAGTGCGCGGCCACCTTGTCTTGCGACAGGCACAACTTGTAGTTGTCCACCTTGCCAGCCCATGCAGCCTTGGCTGCCGCTTCGGCGGCCTTGGCGGCCGCCTCGGGGGACGGGGCCGGCAGCTTGGCGGATGCCACAGTGCATACAGCTGCCGCGCACAGCGCCAGCAAAAAGGTGCGGATGCTTGATCTCGTCATGGAGTGGATCCTCATACCTGGGCGGGCTGCTGGCCCGCAGATGCTGTTACGTCGGTCGCTGACTGGCTGGCGCTGCGCTGGCGCGGGATCTTGCCGGCCTGCACATCGTCGTACCACAGCTCATGGTGTTCCTTGGCCCAGCCCTCGCTCACATAGCCGGTGCGCATGGCCTTGTAGGCACCCTTCATGCCCACTGTGCCCATGTAGATATGACCACAGATCAGCGCCATCATCCAGATGGCCAGAGTGGCGTGGATCATGTGGGCGATCTGCATGTCGCCACGCACGTCGCCAAAGCCGGGGATGAGTTTGTCGAGCACCAGGCCAGTGGCCACCACAAAGATGCCGGGGATGGTGATGCCCCACCAGAACAAGCCCTTCTCGCCCGCATTGAAGCGGTGTGAGGGCACCTCGTGATTGCCCTTGCCCAGCATGCCGCCGCCCTTGGCCAACCAGACAAAGTCAGCGCGGTTGGCGATGTTGTCCTTGATGAAGGTAAGAATGATCACCAGCAGCGACACTGCAAACAACGGACCCACAAAGTTGTGAACGTTCTTGAGCGCATAGGTCAACCAGCCAAAAAGCGTGGTCCCCAGGATGGGCAACAGGAAGAACTTGCCAAACGCCATCACGATGCCGGAGATGGCCAGCGCGACGAATGCAAACGCATTGGCCCAGTGGGCCGCGCGCTCGAACGGGGTGAAACGCTCGATACGGCGGGGACCGGTGCCGTCGGGATGCTCATGCCCCAGCGGGCCTTTCACAAAGTAGAAGATGCCCAAAGCCAGCAACACAATGGCAAACAGCGCCGCACCGTAGGGGATGATCCAGTGGTTGCGCACTTGCCGCCACGCCTCGCCCGCATTGGTGTAGCGCGAGCCGGGGTACTGCACAAAGCGCTGGATCAGGTTGCCCGCCTCGGGCGCCTGGGTCTCAGGCAAGCTGCTGTAGCCTGTCACGCCCTGCCCCACCTGGCGCCACATGGGCGCGTTGTTGCCGGGCTGCACCTTCATGCGCTCGCCATTGGTCTGTTCCGCGTATTTGGGATCAGCGCTGGCGTCGGGTTTGACCTGAAAGATATTCTGGCTTTGTACCCCCCCCACCGCAGCCGGTGCAGCCGTGGCTGCAGGAGCTGCCGCAGATGCGTCGGGCGCAGGAGGCGGCGTCTGGGCGCCAGCCACCCCACAGGCCAGGCTGGCCGCCAAGGCCATGGACCACACGATGTATTTCATGGTGGACCTCACTTCGCCTGGGTGCGGGTGTATTCGTTCTGGCCGTACTGCTGGCGCGCTTTCAACTGCGCCTCCCAGCTGGTTTTGTCGCCGGCTTTCCAGCCAGGCTGCGTGAAGTTGCTGCCGGTGCCGGCGTAAGACGGAGCATCGCTGCGAATGCCCGCGCCGGTCTGCGGTTTCTCGCCGCAGCCCGTCAATGCCAGGGCGGCCACCGCAGCGGCCAAGGTCATGTGTATGGTGCGCTGCATCATGACTTGCCTCCTGCAGGCTGACCTGCCTGCTGTGAGCCGTAGGCCGTGCCCCAGCCCCACACTTCGGCGCCCTTGCCACGCTGCACCACGCGGTTGCGGAAGATGTCCGCCACCACATCGCCGTCACCGGCCAGCAGGGCTTTGGTAGAACACATTTCTGCGCAGGCGGGCAGCTTGCCTTCGGCCAGGCGATTGCGGCCGTATTTTTCAAACTCGGCCTGGCTGCCATGGGTTTCAGGACCACCGGCGCAGAAGGTGCACTTGTCCATCTTGCCGCGCACACCAAAGGTGCCGGATGACGGGAACTGCGGCGCGCCAAACGGGCAGGCATAACTGCAGTAGCCGCAGCCAATGCACACGTCCTTGTCGTGCAACACCACACCCTCTTCGGTGCGGTAGAAGCAGTTGACAGGGCAGACCGCCATGCAGGGTGCGTCGCTGCAGTGCATGCAGGCCACCGAGATGGACTTTTCACCCGGCACACCATCGTTGAGGGTGACCACGCGGCGGCGGTTCACGCCCCAGGGTACTTCGTGTTCGTTCTTGCAGGCGGTCACGCAGCCGTTGCATTCGATGCAGCGCTCTGCGTCACAGATGAATTTCATTCGTGCCATGTGTGTCTCCTTGCGTGGCGCGATCAGGCGCGTTCCACGTTGCAGATCGTGGTCTTGGTTTCTTGCATCATGGTCACGCTGTCGTAGCCATAGGTGGTGGCCGTGTTCACGGCTTCACCGCGCACCACAGGTGCCGCACCCTTGGGGTAGTACGCCAGCATATCCGCCCCTTGCCAGCGGCCCGAGAAGTGGAAAGGCATCCACACGGTATCGGGTGCCACGCGCTCGGTGACGAGTGCTTGCACATTGATGCGGGCACCGGTGGGAGAACTGAGCCATACACGCTCGCCGTTGCGGATGCCCCGGTCGGCCGCTGTCTTGGGGTTGATCTCGACGAACGACTCCTGCTGCAGTTCCGCGAGCCAGGGGTTAGAGCGAGTTTCCTCGCCGCCGCCTTCGTACTCCACGAGTCGGCCCGAGCTCATGATGAGCGGGAATTTCTCGTGCACCTTGTCGGCCACGTTTTTCTCCTGCACGCTCTTGTACAGCGTGGGCAGGCGCCAGAAGGCCTTCTTGTCGTCGTGGGTCGGGTACTTGGCCATGAGGTCAGGACGCGTGCCATACAGAGGCTCACGGTGCTGCGGAATGGCGTCAGGGAAGTTCCACACCACAGCGCGCGCCTTGGCATTGCCGAATGGATGGCAACCGTGCTTGAGGGCCACCCGGATGATCGCGCCCGTGGGGTCGGTCTTCCAGTTCTTGCCCTCGGCCTTGGCCTTTTCGGCATCGCTCAGATCGTCCCACCAGCCCAGTTTCTTGAGCAGCACGTGGTCGAACTCGGGGTAGCCCGTGGTGATCTCGCTGCCCACCGAATGGGAGCCGTCCTCTGCGAGCAGGTTGACGCCATCCTTTTCCACGCCGAAGTTGGCGCGGAAGTTGCCGCCGCCTTCCATCACATGCTTGGAGGTGTCGTACAGATTGGGCGAGCCTGGGTGCTTGAGCTCCGGCGTGCCGTAGCAGGGCCATGGCAGGCCAAAATAGTCACCGCCAAAGTCGTAGCCAGTCTCCTTGTCCTTGCCGCCCTTGGCCTTCAGGGTCTTCACATCGAACAGGTGCATGTTCTTCATGTGGGCCTTCAGGCGCTCAGGGCTCTGGCCGGTGTAGCCAATGGTCCAGACCGACTTGTTGATCTCGCGCAGGATGTCCTCGGGCACGGGCTCGTCCATGCCCTTGACCTTCTGCATCTTGTAGTTCTTGGAGAGCTCGGCGGCAAAGCCCAGCTTTTCGGCGAACTGGTGCATGATCATGTGATCGGAGCGGCTCTCCCACAGCGGCTCGATCACTTTTTCGCGCCACTGCAGCGACCGGTTGGATGCCGTGCACGAACCACTGGTCTCGAACTGCGTGGCTGCGGGCAGCAGGTACACCGCACGGTTCGGGTTCAAATCTTCGGCCTTGCCTGGCATGGCAGCCATCGCGGCGGTGGCGGACGGGTAAGGATCCACCACCACCAGCAGGTCCAGCTTGTCCATGGCGCGCTTCATCTCCAGACCACGGGTCTGCGAGTTGGGCGCATGGCCCCAGAAGAACACGCCGCGCAGATTGGAGTCCTGGTCGATCAGCTCGTTGTTCTCCAGCACACCGTCGATCCAGCGCGACACGGTGATGCCGTTCTTGGTCATCATCGCGGGCGACGCATACTGCTTCTTGATCCACTCGAAGTCCACTCCCCACACAGCGGCGAAGTGCTTCCACGAGCCTTCGGCCAGGCCGTAGTAGCCAGGCAGCGAGTCTGGGTTGGGACCCACGTCGGTTGCGCCCTGCACGTTGTCGTGGCCGCGGAAGATGTTGGTGCCGCCACCGCTCTTGCCCACGTTGCCCAAAGCCAACTGCAAGATGCACGATGCACGCACGATGGCATTGCCGATGGTGTGCTGCGTCTGGCCCATGCACCACACGATGGTGCCAGGGTTGTTCTCGTGCAGCATCTTGGCGACCTTGAAAACCTGGTCTTCCTTGACGCCACAAGCCTCTTCCACCTTGTCAGGCGTCCACTTGGCCAGCACTTCGTCACGCACCTTGTCCATGCCATAGACACGGTCGTTGATGTACTTCTTGTCTTCCCAGCCGTTCTTGAAGATGTGGTACAGCACACCAAACAGGAAGGGAATGTCGGTACCGGAGCGGATGCGCACGTACTCGTCCGCCTTGGCGGCCGTGCGGGTGAAGCGCGGGTCCACCACGATCATCTTGCAGCCGGTTTCCTTGGCGTGCAGCATGTGCAACATGGACACCGGATGCGCTTCGGCCGCGTTGGAGCCGATGTACAGAGCGACCTTGCTGTTTTGCATGTCGTTGTACGAATTGGTCATGGCGCCGTAGCCCCATGTATTGGCCACCCCCGCCACCGTGGTGGAGTGGCAGATACGCGCCTGGTGGTCGCAGTTGTTGGTACCCCAGAAGCTCACGAACTTGCGCAGCAGATAGGCCTGCTCGTTGTTGTGCTTGGACGAACCCACAAAGTACACGCTGTCAGGACCGCTGGCCTTGCGCAGCTCCTGCATCTTGGCCGTGATTTCGTTCAGGGCCGTGTCCCAGCTGATGCGCTCGTATTTGCCGTTGACCAGCTTCATGGGATAACGCAGGCGGTACTCGCCATGACCGTGCTCGCGCAGCGCTGCGCCCTTGGCGCAGTGGGCACCCAGGTTGATGGGCGAGTCGAACACCGCCTCCTGGCGCACCCACACGCCGTTCTCGACCACGGCATCGACCGCGCAGCCCACCGAGCAGTGGGTGCACACCGTACGGCGCACTTCGATCTTGCTGTCGCCGATGCCGACCTTGGCACCTTCAGCAGCGTTGGATTTCTTGACCAGCGTGAGCTGCGAGGCCGCGATGCCCACGCCCACTCCTAGGCCAGAGCGGCGCAGGAACGAGCGACGGTCCATGGTGGGCAGGGCCTGCGACAGGCCACGGCGCAGGCTGTGCACAAAAGGCGATGCAGAGCCGTTGCCCTGCACAGAATGGGAAGACTTCTTGGTTAGCAACATGGCGTGCCCCGATGTCAAAGTTGGGTGGTCTTGTAGTACTGCTTCACGCGGGCAGACAGGTGGTAGCCACCGCCCTTTTCGGGTGCGACGCGCGCGGGCTCGGACACCACGGCATCGGACGGCGCGACATGGGGGAGTGCCACAACGGCTGCTGCGGCAGCCCCTACGGTGGCGGCGCCGGAAAAGAAGCTCCGGCGGGAGGAATTTGGCTGGCTGTTCTGCATGCTTGTCTCCAGAAAGGCTGGCAGCTATGAAACGGAATTCATACAGTCTATGTCAGTGTGTAAAAACCCGCCATCGGGCTTTACAACTCCCAGTAACACACTCATCTTTTGTAGCGGCATATCGAGGGTTTACGAGCATCTGGAGGGATCAATCCAACATGTCGAAGCCCTGGGTCTCCACCGACACAAAGGCCCGCGTGAAGTGCGCCACAGCCGCATAAAACCGTGCTTGCGGCTGTGCGGCCAAGGCATCGCAGAGCTGAAGAACCCAGGGCTGCAGATGCGTTGAAAAAAATTCACGCTGCGATGTCAGGTTGCAGACAGCTACATCGTCTCCAGCGATCAGGTAGCGCATGACCTCCAGCAGGTAGGCCACGTGGTCCTCGGTCTCGGGCATGGTCTCGTCCCGCGCCAGGCCCAGCTGCTGCAGATCGGTACGCAGACGCGCCAGCGGCTTCTCGTTGAGAAACCCGCTGAGGTAGTGCGAGCCATACAAAAACACCTCGGGCTTGCCCACACCACCAAAGAGCCGGTCAAACTCTTGCGCAATGGCAGCATCGCTGAGCGCACGCGACGCCGCCACCAGTTGCTGCCAGGGCTCCTGCAAAAAGCCGCCATCGGCAGGCGCCTCCGTCACTGCCACCCGCAAGGCCGACAGCAGCTCCGGGCCGGGCGCTGCGTAGTACAGCTGCGACAACAAGCCATACAGCTCGGCGCGGGCGGTTTCTTCATCGAGCGCAGAGCTGCCGCCCAGGGGGGTCAAGGTGGATGGAGCGCTCACAGGTCGGTCACTTTCGTCTCGTTTTGTGCGGAATACAAGTCAATCACGCGGCAGTCACTGCACATCTTCAGCCGCTCCAGCGCCTCGCCCTGGAACATGGGGTGGCCCGACAGTTTGCCCAGCATGGCCTCGATGGCTTTCACCGTGCCAAAGGGTTTGCCGCAGCGCACACAGGCCCAGGGCTTGGCCTCGTTGAGCACACGCAGCTGTGCACGCTCGGGCGTGAGCAGCAGGCGCGGCTGCAGGGTGATGGCGTCTTCGGGGCAGGTGGTGGCGCACAGGCCACACTGCACGCAGTTCTTTTCGATGAAGCGCAGCTGCGGCATCTGCGGGTTGTCCTGCAGCGCACTGGCGGGGCAGGCGCTCACGCAGCTCAGGCACAGGGTGCAGCGATCTTTGTTGACTTCAATCGTGCCCAGTGGCGACCCCACGGCAGGCAGAGCAATGGCCGCAGGCCGCTCGTCTACGGGCATCGGGGCCTGCTCGATCAGGTGGTCGAGTGCCATCTCCAGCGTGCTGCGCTTCTCTTGGGCCACCGCAAAGCGTGCAGCCACGGCCGGGGTCTTCTGGCGCGTCTGGCCCAGGGTCTGCAGTGCAGCATCCAGCGCGGTGGGGTGGTTGGCACGCAGCAACTGCACATGGGTGCCGGTGTAGCCCAGGCCGCGCAGGATGGCCTGCGCCACGTCCATTTGCGCCTGCAGGCCTTCGAGGTACTGCGGGGCTTCTTCATCGGTACTCAACACCACCACCTGCGACGCACCATAGGCCATGGCACTCAGCCACAGGTCCACCCCCGTGCTGGCCGTGTGCCACAGCGCCACCGGGATCACGTTGGCAGGCACGCCGTGCGCCAGCTTCAGCTGAGCAGCACGGCCCAGTTCTTCCACCAGCGCCTGGCCGCGCTCCTGGCTGTGCAGCAGCAATACCGCATCCTTGCCGCCGGCGGCGGTGTAGGTGGACAGCAGCGTCTTGAGCTTGGTGCCCTGCTCCGTCGCACTGGGGTAGGCATAGGTCAGTGCGCCCGTGGGGCACACGGTGGTGCAGGCGCCGCAGCCCACACACAGGTTGGGGTTCACCTTGATTTGCTGGCGGCCCTTGTCGCTGCTGATGGCCTCGGCCGAGCAAATGTCCGCGCAGGCATTGCAGCCCACGGTTTCGTTGCGGCTGTGAGCGCAGAGCTTTTGTTTGTAGACAAAAAACTTGGGCTTCTCGAACTCGCCCACCAGCTCGCGCAGCTTGAGCAGCGTGCCCAGGTCCCGCCCGTCCCAGCGCAGGTAACCCTGCGGCAGCGCGTGCTGCAGGAAGGTGGGCGTGGCAGTGGATGAACGCAGGTCCAGCACCAGGTCAAAACGCTCGGTCTGCGCCGTGGCATCTCGGGTGAAGTCGATGGCGCCCGCCACCTGGCACACCTTCACGCAGGCGCGGTGCGACTGGCAGGCGGCCAGGTCGATCTGGTAATCCAGGCCAATCGCGTTTTCGGGACAGGCCGCCACGCAGGCGTTGCAGCGCGTGCACAGGTCCAGGTCGATGGGGTTGTCGGCCGCCCATTGCAGCTCAAACGCACCCAGCCAGCCGGTGAGGCCCGTGATGCGGCCACCCAGCACCGGATAGCGCCGTGCCTGCGCGCCACCGGCATTGCCAGGGCCTTGGGTGAACAGCGTCACATCCAGCACATCCGACACCAGGGCAGCCGCCTGCTCGGCCTGGTCGAGCGGTCCGATGATCAGCAAGCGGCCCGTGCTTTTGTAGGTGACCGTGGGTACGGGCGGAGGGTCGGGCAGCCGGGCGGCCGCCAGCAGCGCGGCGATCTTGGGGCTGGCCTTGGCGGCATCGCGGCTCCAGCCCCCGGTTTCGCGGATGTTCACAAACCGGATGGGCGACACCGCGCCTTCGGTCTGCTGGCCCAGGTCGCCAAACAGGCGCTGCTCCTGGGTGCAGGCCACCACCACGTCCTGCCCGGACTGGATGGCCTTTTGGAACGCCCCCGCATCGCGCCGGCACAGGGTGGAGTGAAGGGTCAGGTCTTCATGCAGCGCCTCGCCCAACGCCTTGGCGTTGAGGGGCATCGTCTGGTTGCAGTCGCAGATGAGCGTCGTGGTCATTGTGGGTATGGCTGGCTGGCGTGACCACCGCATCCTGGGCAGAGCGTGGGGCCACCTCAGGCTCGCTAGAGGGAACGCTAGGAACAGCGTTGCATACCTGGGACTGTGCCACGTCTGCGGGGCTTTGCGCCTCCGCATCATCCCGAGGCTGACTGCCCGGCGGGGATATTGCGGCCGCAGGGGCCGCGTCCGGCGCAGCATCACCTGGCAAACCCTGCGCAGCGGTCGCGGCCTTTTTCTCGTGGTCAAAAAAGCCCAGTGCATGCGCACTGGCCATCTTGCGCAGCATGCCTGCAGGCAGCGGGTCGGGCTGGGTGTAGTCGCCGATGTAGATGTCCAGGCCGTCCATCACATTGAAGTGCGGGTCGGTAAACAGCTTTTTCATGGCCAGATTGCGCACCTCAGGCGACACGGCACGGGCCACAAACGGTTTGAAGTCGGACGCGGGCGTGAGTGCCTCAGCATCCGCCAACGTGGGCGGCGGTGGCACCTCCGGGGCAGGGGCAGCAGGGGCTGCAGGTGCGACGGGCGCTGCCACAGCGGCCACCGGCGCGGGGGTTGCCACCTGGGGGGCAGGCGGCGGCGGGTCCTGCACGGGCTTGCCTGCCAGCACATCCTGCTTGCGCCGCGACCAGCGGCCGAGGAATCCGTCAGCCATGGTCGCCACCTCCTCGCGCGCCTCCCGCATGGCCACCGCCACCACCGCCACCACGCGGCTTGTCGGTGGACACGGACGCGGGGTTGCCAAAGCGGTCCTGCAGCGTGCGAAAGCTCTCGGGGCGCTTGCGGCGCTTGGGCTCGGGCTGGTAATGCTCGGCCACAAAGGCGCGCAGTGCCTCCACCACCTCGGCATCGGCGGGCACTTGCTCCACGGTTTCCTGTGCGTCCAGCCAGCGGCCAGCGTCGTGGTAGCTCAGGCTCACCGCCACCGGGCGGGCCATGGCGACCTCGCCCGCGCCGGTGTCTTCATCCTGGCGCCACATCACAAACCAGCAGGGCGCGGGCGAAGTGAGGTTCAGGTGATAACCCTCGGCGTCGTCGCGGAACAACTCCACGCGAAAGCCCGGGAACAGCCAGCGCTGCTCGCGCTCGTCCTGGATCAGCGGGCGGGGTTCGGTCCCAAAGGCGGGCTCGTGGATCACCACCTCGGCCAGCGACCATCGCCAAGGCTGCCAGCGGTTGTCGATGTGCTCGCGCCGCATGATCACGGCAACGTCGGTATAGGGGCGCTCTGTCATGGGCTGCGACTGTACCCCGGAGTAACCCCTTGCCCGCAGCGCGCGGCGCAAAGCCCCACAGCCAGCGTACGGATCGCGCGGTGTCAGCCCGGCACGCCAGTGGCCTGCATGACCTCCACCGCCACGGCGCAATATTTGAATTCGGGGATCTTGCCGAACGGGTCCAGCGCCGCGTTGGTGAGCAGATTGGCCGCCGCCTCCACATAGGCAAATGGCATGAACACCGTGCCGCGCGGCGTGCCATCGTCGCGGCGCACGCGCACCTGCACCATGCCGCGCCGCGAGCGGATGCCCACCAGCGCGCCGGGCGCCACGCCCAGCCGCGCCAGTTCGTCACCGTGCAGCGACGCGGTGGCCATGGGCTCGATCGCGTCCAGCACGGTGCTGCGCCGCGTCATGCTGCCGGTGTGCCAATGCTCCAGCTGGCGACCGGTGATGAGAACCAGGGGGTAGTCGGCATCGGGCTTCTCTGCCGCCGGGATCACGCTGGCGGGCACCAACTGCAGGCGGCCCGTGGGCGTGGGGAATTTTTCGGTGAAGACGATGGGCTGGCCCGGGTCGTCAGGCGTGAGACAGGGGTAGGTCACGCTGGAGTCGCGCGCGAGGCGGTCCCAGGTGATGCCCTCGATGCTGGCGTGCATGGCCTGGCGCATTTCGTCGTAGACAGCAGCCACGCCAGACTCCTCGCCTTCGTAGTTCCAGCCAAGCCCCATGCGCGCGGCGATCTGCTGGATGATCCACAGGTCCGGCTGCGCATCGCCCGGCGGATTGAGCGCGCGGCGGCCCATCTGCACCATGCGGTCGGTGTTGCTGGCGGTGCCGGTTTTTTCAGGCCAGGCGCTGGCGGGCAGCACCACGTCGGCCAGCCAGGCGGTCTCGGTCAGGAAGATGTCCTGCACCACCAGGTGTGACAGGCTGGCCAGCGCGTGGCGCGCGTGGTTCAGGTCGGGGTCGCTCATGGCGGGGTTCTCGCCCATGATGTACATGCCGCGCACCTTGTGCGGGTCGCTGTCAGGCGCCAAGGCCTTGTGCATGATCTCGACCACGGTGTAGCCCGGTGCCTCATCGAGCTTGGTGCCCCAGAAATCCTCAAACCACGCATGCGCCCCGGCGTTGTCCACCCGCTGGTAGTTGGGGAACATCATGGGGATGAGCCCCGCGTCGCTCGCGCCCTGCACGTTGTTCTGGCCGCGCAGCGGGTGCAGGCCGGAGCCGGGCTTGCCGATCTGGCCGGTGACGGCGCACAGCGCAATCAGGCAGCGCGCGTTGTCGGTGCCGTGCACGTGCTGGCTCACGCCCATGCCCCAGAGGATCATCGATGCCTTGGTGCTAGCAAAAGCCCGCGCCACCTCACGCAGCGTCTCGGCCGGGATGCCGCACACCGGGGCCATGGCCTCGGGGCTGCAACCCATCACGTTGGCCTTCAAGGCCTCGAAGTTGTTGGCGCGGTCGCGGATGAAGGCCTCATCCACCAGGCCTTCGTCGATCACCGTGTGGATCAGCGCGTTGAGCATGGCCACGTCGGTGTCGGCCTTGAACTGCAGCGTGCGCCAGGCATGGCGGCCAATGTCGGTGATGCGCGGGTCGGCCAGCACAATTTTGGCGCCACGCTTCGCCGCGTTCTTCATCCACGTGGCCGCCACCGGGTGGTTGGCCGTGGGGTTGGAGCCGATCACGAAGATCAGCTCGGCATGCTCCACGTCGTGCACCGGGTTGCTCACCGCGCCGGAGCCCACGCCTTCGAGCAGCGCGGCCACGCTGGACGCGTGGCACAGCCGGGTGCAGTGGTCCACGTTGTTGCTGCCAAAACCGGTGCGCACCAGCTTCTGGAACAGGTAGGCCTCTTCATTGCTGCCCTTGGCCGAGCCGAAGCCCGCCAGCGCCTTGGGGCCGTGCGTGTCGCGCAGCGACCTGAGCGTGCCGGCGGCCAGGCCCAGCGCCTCGTCCCAGGTCGCTTCGCGGAAGGTGTCGCGCCAGTCGGCACCGTAGGGGCGCACCTCCTTGGGCACACCGGGTTTGCGGATCAGCGGCACCGTGAGGCGGTCGGGGTGGTGGGCGTAGTCGAAACCGAAGCGCCCCTTCACGCACAGGCGGCCGTGGTTGGCCGGGCCGTCGCGGCCTTCGACGCTGATGATCTTTTCATCGCGCACGTTGTAGGTGATGAGGCAGCCCACGCCGCAGAACGGGCAGACCGAGTCGACCTTGCGGTCCACCTTTTGCGAGCCGACGTGCGTCTTGGGGCTGAGCGCGCCCGTGGGGCAGGCCTGCACACATTCGCCGCAGGCCACGCAGGTGCTCTCGGCCATGGGGTCATCCAGGTCGAAGACGATCTTGCTGTCGGCACCGCGCAGCGCGTAGCCGATCACATCGTTCACCTGTTCCTCGCGGCAGGCGCGCACGCAGCGGTTGCACTGGATGCAGGCATCCAGATTCACGGCCATGGCCGGATGGCTCAGATCGGGCGCGGGTTGCTCGCGGCGCAGGGCTTGGAGCGCGGGGCGCACGGTGACGCCCAGGCGGCTGGCCCAGCGGCTCAGCTCGCCGTGCTGGCCTACCGCTGGGGCAGTTCTTGAATCCAATGGGCCTGTAGCGCTAGATGGATATGCACTAACAGCTATCAATTCAGGAGCATATTCAACCCCATCGTTCCATTGGTAGCCCACGTCCGGCATGTCGGACAGCAGCATCTCCACCACCATCTGCTGGCTCTTGCGGGCGCGGGGGCTGGCGGCCTTCACCTTCATGCCCTCGGTCGGCGCGCGGCAGCAGCTGGGGGCCAGCGTGCGCTCGCCCGCGATCTCCACCACACAGGCGCGGCAGTTGCCGTCGGGGCGCAGGCCGTCGCTGTAGCACAGGTGCGGGATCTCCACGCCGTGGCGCTGCGCAGCCTTCAGGATGGTTTCGCCAGGATGGGCGGTGACGGGCTGTCCGTCCAGCTCGAAAGCCACGCCGGGCTGCGCTGCGGCAGAAGTCAACACGGCGCTCATGGCTTCACCCCGGTAGGCAGTTGTTCGGTCAGCGGGCTGTTACGCGGCTTGGGCAAATCGCCCGGCCAGGGCTCCTCGCCCACTTCGTGCGCAAAGTATTTGTGGATGCAGCGGATGGGGTTGGGCGCAGCCTGGCCCAGGCCGCAGATAGAGGCGTCGGCCATTACCTGTGCCAGATCGTCGAGCAGTTCTTCATCCCACTTCGGCGCTTGCATCAGCGTGGCCGCCTTGGCCGTGCCCACACGGCAGGGCGTGCACTGGCCGCAGCTTTCGTGTTCAAAAAAGCGCATCACGTTCAGCGCCGCGTCGCGCGCGCGGTCGTGCTGGCTGAGCACGATGACGGCGGCCGAGCCGATAAAGCAGCCGTACGGCTGCAACGTGTCGAAGTCCAGAGGAATCTGGTTCAGGCTGGCAGGCAGGATGCCGCCCGAGGCGCCGCCGGGCAGGTACGCATAGAGCTGGTGGCCGTCCCGCATGCCGCCGCAGTATTCGTCGATGAGTTCCTGCACCGTGATGCCCGCAGGCGCGAGCTTGACGCCAGGGTGCTTCACCCGGCCGCTCACGCTGAAACTGCGCAGGCCCTTGCGGCCGTGGCGGCCAAAGCTGGCAAACCACTGCGGCCCGCGCTCCACGATGTCGCGCACCCAGTACAGCGTCTCGAAGTTGTGCTCCAGCGTGGGCCGGCCGAACAGACCCACCTGCGCGATGTAGGGCGGGCGCATGCGGGGTTCGCCACGCTTGCCTTCGATGCTCTCGATCATGGCCGACTCTTCGCCGCAGATGTAGGCGCCCGCGCCGCGCCGCAGTTCGATGTGGGGCAGCGGGCATGGCGGATCGGCACGCAGGTCGTCCAAAGCCTGCTGCAGCAGCGCACGGCAGCCGTGGTATTCGTCTCGCAGGTAGATATAGATGGCCTCGGTGCCCACCACCTGGGCGGCAATGAGCACCCCTTCCAGAAAGCGGTGCGGGTCGCGCTCCAGATAAGTGCGGTCCTTGAAGGTGCCGGGCTCGCCCTCGTCGATGTTGACGGCCATCACGGCCGTGCCCGCACGCTCCCCCGCTTCGCGTGGTCCGCTGCCCCCCGAGGGGGCCGTCGCCTCGCTTGGGGCGGCCCGGCGCTCGGCGAGCGCGGCCTGCTCGCGCACGATGCGCCACTTGCGCCCGGCCGGAAAGCCTGCGCCCCCCAATCCGCGCAGGCCGGAGTCTTCCATGGCGGCCAGCACGGCCTCGGCGTCCATCTCGCCATTGACCAGCGCAGCGGCGGTCTGGTACCCGCCGTGGGCACGGTAGGTGGCCAGGTCGGTGTGTGCGGGGCTGATTCCATCCGGCTGCGCAGGCACGCTCGCCTCCACACACTCAGCAATATCAAAATTGATAGCACCTTGGGCATATGGATGTAGCGCTACCGCCCGATTGGGCTTTAAATCAACTGCTTCCAGCACCCCACCGACCGTGGCGTGGGGCACCGGGCACTGGTGCACCACCGCCACGGGCGCCTGCTCGCACCGGCCCACGCAGGGCACAGCCAACACCTGCACATCGCCCTGCCCGGCCGCGCGCAGGCGCTCGGGCAGCGCGGCCAGCAGGTCGCGGGCGCCCGCCATGCTGCAGCTCAGGCTGTCGCACACCCGCACCACCAGGCGGGGCGCCTGGGCCTCTTCACCACGCACGATCTCGAAGTGGTGGTAGAAGCTCGCCACCTCGTACACCTCGGCCATCGGCAGGTTCATCTGCTTGGCGAGTGCCACCAGGTGCCGGTCGTGCAGCACGCCAAAGTGGTCGTTCAGGCGGTGCAGGTATTCGATGAGCAGGTCACGCCGAAAGCCCGTGGCCGGGCGCGGGCCCAGCAGTTGCGCCACCTCGGCCATGGCCGCGTCTTCGGGCTGGCGGCCCTTGAGGCGGCTTTTGCGGCGGATGCGTTCGCGCATGTCGTTGACGGACACGGCGGCGACGGTGGGGGCTTCGGGGGCAAGGTGCATGGACCGGGGGCGTGGGGCGTTGATCTGGTTGTATGCAGGCACCTGCATAGGGTGCCCGGGCCGCCGCAGTGTCGGCCACGGGCGCCTGCGGCGTCAAATTGCCGATGCACATGGGTCGATCACAAAAACAAATGAAACGGCCGTTTTTGCAACTGCCCATGAATCACCCGCCGCAACCCGTGCGGTCAGCGCTCAATCGGCGACCAGAAGCCCACTGTGTGCTGCAGCGTGCTGCAGCCAGTCGGGGTCCTGCGCCAGTGCCAGCGCTGCATCGAGGGCGCGGGTGGGCTGCACCTGCCGGTGCGACATGAATCCGATGGGGGTGGTCAGCACCGGGCCCTTGAGCGGCAGGGCCTCCAGCCCCTCATGGCCGCGCACGGCATCGACCAGCGCCCCGGGCAGGACGCTGCACAACTGGCCCGCCACCACGCTCAACGCCAGGGTCAGCACCGAATCGGTTTCCATGGCGGGCATGACCGTGGCGCCTGCCGCGCGGAAGGCGCCATCGACCAGGCTGCGGTTGTGCATCTCCGGGGTGAGCAGGCACAGCGGCAGCGCCGCCGCATCGGCCCAGGCCATGGGTGGGCCGATCTGCAGTCCACGCGCCGGGCCCTGGGGCGGGCGCGCTACGCGGCGCAGCAGAAAGTAGTGCTCGACATACTGCGGCCAGGCCCGCAGCGGGCCGCCGCGTGCGGGCATGCGCTCGGTGTAGCCCAGCGCCAGGTCCAGCGAAATGTTTTCCAGCCCGGCCTCCAGCGCCTGCGAGCTCATCGACAGCGCCACCGGCACGATGCCCGGGTGCCGCGCCTGCAGCTGCGCCGCAAACCGCGCGAGGATGGGCATGGCCGTGGGCACGGCGCCCAGGCGCAGCGTGCCGCGCGGGTGGGCGGCGTCGCCGCTCAAGTCCTGCTGCAGCACCTGGTGCTCGTGCAGCATGCGCTGGGCGGATGCCAGTACACGCTCACCCTCGGGCGTGAAGCCCTCGAAGCTGCGCCCCCGGCGCACCACCACCACACCAAACTCCTTTTCCAGCGCACGCAGCGCGTTGGAGAGCGCCGGCTGCGTGATGTGGCAGGCCTGCGCCGCCCGGCCAAAGTGCCGGTGCTCGTGCAGCGCCACCAGGTAGCGCAGGGACGCGAGCAGGTTCATGGCGCGGTGGGGCGACTCGGGAGGATCAGGTGTTCTTGCTGATCGAGATGGTGGGGAATTTGTTCGAGAAGTCCTTGGCCTGCTGGGCGATCTTCACCGCCACATCGCGCGCCACCTTCTTGTAGATCTTGGCCACGTCCCCGTCCGGGTCGGCCACCACGGTGGGCTTGCCGCTGTCGGCCTGCAGGCGGATGCTCATGTCCAGCGGCAGCGCGCCCAGGTAGTCCATGTGGTATTCGGCCGCCATCTTCTTGCCGCCGTCGGCGCCAAAGATGTGCTCCACATGGCCGCAGTTGCTGCACACATGGGCTGCCATGTTCTCGACGATGCCCAGGATGGGCACACCCACCTTCTCGAACATCTTGATGCCCTTCTTGGCGTCCAGCAGCGCGATGTCCTGCGGTGTGGTCACGATCACGGCGCCGGTCATGGGCACGCGCTGGCTCAGCGTGAGCTGGATGTCGCCAGTGCCGGGCGGCATGTCGATGATGAGGTAGTCGAGGTCTTTCCAGTTGGTCTGGCGCAAGAGCTGCTCCAGCGCCTGGGTGGCCATGGGGCCGCGCCAGATCATGGCTTCGTCCTGGTCCACCAGGAAGCCGATGGACATGACCTGCACGCCGTAGTTTTCGAGCGGCTCCATGGTCTTGCCGTCGTCGCTTTCAGGGCGGCGGTTGATGCCCAGCATCATGGGCTGGCTGGGGCCGTAGATGTCGGCGTCGAGCACGCCCACACTGGCACCTTCGGCAGCCAGGGCCAGGGCCAGGTTGGCGGCCGTGGTGCTCTTGCCCACGCCGCCCTTGCCCGAGGCCACGGCGATGATGTTCTTGACCTGGGGCAAGAGCTGCACGCCGCGCTGCACCGCATGGGCGATGACCTTGGTGGTGATGTTGACCGACACGTTGTCCACGCCCGCCACGCCCTTGGCGGCGGCCACCAGGCTGCGGCGCAGCTCGGGCACCAGGCTCTTGGCGGGGTAGCCCAGTTCCACGTCAAACGCCACGTCGCCACCGGTGATCTGCAGGTTGCGCAGGGCGCGGCTGCTGACAAAATCCTTGCCCGTATGGGGGTCCAGCACGCTGGAAAGTGCGGCCAAAAGGCCCTGTTCGGTGACTGCCATTCAAATAACTCCTGTGGGGCCGGTAGTCTATTCCCAAGCTCCCGCCCCATGCCGCTGAAGGACAATGCGCACCGCATTGCATCGTCGCTCTCTCCAAAAAGGCCTCCCGTGAAATTCAAGATGTCCGAAAACTCCCTGTTTGCCGTCCTGCTGCGCTCGCCGTGGTGGATCAGCTTTGTGGTGGTGGGCCTCATCACGCTGGCGGCCGGGGCGTTGTTGCCCAAGGAGTACTTTGTCGTAGGCGCGCTGGCAGGGTTCCCCATCTTTGTGGTGGGCTGCATCGCAGCCTGGAAGCAACTGCGCGCGCCCAACCCCGCCAAGGTGGTGGAGATGCTGGAGGCCGTGGGCAGCATGCCCTGGCGCAGCTTCGCCGACACCCTGGCCACCGCCTGGGAACGCGCGGGCTACAGCGTGGAGCGCCTGACCGGCAGCAACGCCACCGGGGCCGACATGCGCCTGAGCCAGGGCGGCAAGACCACGCTGGTCAGCGCCAAGCGCTGGAAGGCCGCTACCCACGGGGTGGAGCCCCTGCGGGAGCTGCACACGGCCATGACCGCTGCCGATGCGTCGGCGGGCGTTTACGTGGCCGCCCTGGGCCAGGTCAGCGAGAACGCCCAGGCGTTTGCCCGGGAGCACGGCATCGTGGTGCTGCAAGGTGACGCGGTGGCGCAACTGCTGCTCAAGCAGCGTTAAGAACCTGTTCACAGTCTTTTTGGAGTTGCACAAGTGCCTTGCCGGGAGGGGATGCAAGGCGCGGGGCGCTGCCAATAGCCCGTGCTATTGGCAAGCTTTGCTCCGCCGCAGACCGCCCGGCAAGGCACTTGCCCGAAGGGTTGGAGTGAAATCGGGCGATTGGACGCCCCGGCCGCTTGCATGGGCATGAGCCCATGCGGCGCATCCGAAGCATCCACTCCTCCCGATTGCACTCCAATGTAATCTCCAAAAAGACTGTGAACAGGTTCTAAGACCACCCCCTGTGGGGTGGCCCGCACATGCGGGTTTTCCCACATGAGCTGCGCCCGGGCGCCCCTCCACACTGGGAGCCTTACACCGCCCCACCGTCCATGCCCCCCACAACCCCTACCGCAGCCCCTGGCAACGTAGCTGCCACACCCGCCACGGGCCTGCTGCTGACCGGCGGCGGTGCCCGCGCTGCCTACCAGGTGGGCGTGCTGGAAGCCATTGCCGACCTGCGCCAGGCCTGTGGCGAAGGCGGCGGCCCCAACCCCTTTCCCATCATCACCGGCACCTCGGCGGGGGCCATCAACGCAGCCGCCCTGGCCTGCGGAGCCGACCACTTTGACCGTGCGGTGCGCCGCATTGCACGCGTGTGGCGGCAGTTCCATGCCAGCCAGGTGTATGGCGCCGACTCGCTCAGCGTGATGCGCAGCGGCGCGCGCTGGCTCACGCTGGTGTCGCTGGGCTGGGCGCTGGCACGCTGGCGGCGCATGCGGCCGCGCTCGCTGCTGGACAACTCGCCACTGGAGAAGCTGCTGGTCAAGATGGTGCCCCTGGTGCGCCTGCCCCGGCTGATCCGCAAGGGGCATCTCACCGCGCTCGCCGTGACGGCGTCCAGCTACAGCTCGGGCGAGCACGTCACCTTTTTTGAAGCGGCCACGCCCGTCAAGCCCTGGGTGCGCTCCCAGCGCAAGGCGGCCAGCGACCGCATCACGCACGAGCATCTGCTCGCGTCGTCGGCCATTCCCTTCATCTTTCCAGCCAAGGGCATCGAGGTGGATGAGCACATCGAATACTTCGGCGATGGCTCCATGCGCCAGTCGGCGCCTATTGCTCCGGCCATCCATCTGGGGGCCGAGCGCATCCTGGTGATCGGCGCGGGCCGCATGCACGAGCCCAAGGGCGATGCCGCCGCCAACCCCACGGCCACCTACCCCACGCTGGCGCAGATCGCGGGGCATGCGCTGTCCAACATCTTTCTGGATGCGCTGGCGGTGGACGTGGAGCGCGTGCAGCGCATCAACCAGACCCTGTCGCTGATCCCCGAAGAAAAGCGCCTGCATAGCGCGCTGCGCCCCATAGAGCTGCTGGTGATCGCCCCCTCGCAGCGCCTGGACGCCGTGGCTGCGCGCCATGTGGGCGATCTGCCGGGCCCCGTGCGCACCATGCTGGGCGCCCTGGGGGTCACGTCCAACATGGCCGATGTGCGCGGCGCGGCGCTGGCTAGCTACCTGCTGTTCGAGTCCGGCTACACGCAGGAGCTGATGGCCCTGGGCCGGGCCGACACCCTGGCCATGCGGTCCGAGGTGTGCCAATTTTTTGGATGGACGGATACCGGTGCCGAGGTGCGGACGAAGCACCACGGAGCGGAGGACTGAACCGCTGACCCCCTACGGTTTGGGCAACCAGCCCAGGCCGTGTGCGTGCAGGCTTTGCACGTAAAGCCGGTCGGCCGTCTCGGTGATGGCCGTGGTCTCGGGGTAGGCGCCGCTCGGGTCCTGCAGGTCGGCCACCACCTTGCCATCGTCGGTGAACGCGATCACGTGGCCGTAGGGCTGGGGAATGGGCCAGAGCGCGCGCGGCAGGCGCAGGGTCAGGCTGCGCAGCCAGGGCTTGCCCGCCATGTTGTCGATGGCGGCTCCGCGTGGCTTGGCAAAGCCCAGCCACACCTTGCCGTCCTGCCCGCGCATCAGGTTGTCGGGGTAACCGGGCAGGTTGTCGAGCAGCACGCGGGCCTGGGGGCTGGTCTGGCCAATGTCGAGGTCATTCGCATCCACCGCAATCTTCCACACCCGGTATTTGCCGGTTTCGTTGACGAACAGGCTTTTCTCGTCCTGACTCAGCGCCACGCCGTTGGCAAAGCTGATGCCCCGGGCGACCACGCGTGCGGTGCGGGTGGCGGGGTCGTATTCGATCACCCGGCCCGTGCTGGCCTGCTCCAGGATGTCGAGCACACTGGCCTCAAACGTACCGCCCCAGTCCTTAGGGGCAAACCGGGTGGAGGCATCGCTCAGGTACATCTTTCCGCTTTGGGCCACCACCACGGCGTCGGCATAGCGGATGGGGTCGTTGCCCACCTTGTCGGCCAGCACGGTGACCTTGCCATCGGGCGCAATGGACAGCAGGCCCTTGATGGCATCGGCCGCGATCAGGTGGCCCGCCGCATCGAAGTCGAACCCCAGCACCCGCCCGCCGGTGTTGGCAAACACCTCCTGACCCGAGCCGTCGGGGTTCATGCGCAAAATGTTGCCGCTGAGCACGGTGGTGTAGAGCTTGCCGTCCTTGCCAAAGGCGATGTGCTCGGGGCCCACCTCGTCTTTGAGGTCGATGATGTTCAGCTGGGCCAGACGCTGGTTGGGAGCGTGCACGCCCTGGTAGCCAGGGGCGGCAGGTGCAGTCCAGGCCAACGGCTGAATGGGCACAGGCCACGTTGCCAGATAGGCAGCCACCACCAATATCGCGCCACCCACGCCCCACCCCACCCGTGTTGCCCATGTTCTGGCCATGTGTTGTCTCCTCATGATTATTTGACTGCGGGGCATTGTGGCGCCGTCAGAGGCTGGCGCACAGGCCACGGCTGGCACCTGCGCGACCGGGCCTATCCGGTGCAGCGCCTGCAGCGGTCAAGGACACTGCCGACCGCCTAAAATCACGGGTTCCGCCTGAGAAAGCCGCATTCCATGACGACCTCCGCCCGCAAACTCTTCGTTACCACCGCCCTGCCCTATGCCAACGGCAACTTCCACATCGGCCACATCATGGAATACATCCAGGCCGACATCTGGGTGCGGTACCAGCGCATGCAGGGCCACGCGGTGAACTTTGTGGGGGCCGACGACACCCACGGCGCGCCCATCATGATTGCCGCCGAAAAGGCCGGCAAGACGCCCCAGCAGTTCGTGGCCGACATTGCTGCCGGCCGCAAGCAGTACCTGGACGGTTTTCACATCAGCTTTGACAACTGGCACAGCACCGATGCGCCCGAAAACCACGAGCTGGCCCGCCAGATCTACCGCGACCTGCGCGACCGTGCGGATGGCTCGCTCATTGAAGTGCGCACCATCGAGCAGTTCTTCGACCCCGAGAAGAACATGTTCCTGCCCGACCGCTACATCAAGGGCGAATGCCCCAAGTGCCACGCCAAGGACCAGTACGGCGACAACTGCGAGGTGTGCGGCACGGTGTACGCGCCCACCGACCTCATCAACCCCTTCTCAGCCCTGTCGGGTGCCAAGCCCGAGCTGAAGAATTCGGAGCACTTCTTCTTCAAGCTGTCGGACCCACGCTGCGTGGAGTTCCTGGAGAACTGGACGCAGGACGGCAAGCTGCAGCCCGAGGTGGCCAACAAGATCAAGGAGTGGTTCACCGTCCGCACCAACCCCGACGGCACCACCAGCGAAGGCCTGGGCGACTGGGACATCAGCCGCGACGCGCCCTACTTCGGCATCGAGATCCCCGACGCGCCCGGCAAATACTTCTACGTGTGGCTGGACGCGCCCGTGGGCTACCTCGCGTCGCTTAAGAACCTGCTGGAAAAGCGCGGCGAAAGCTACGACGCCTACATGGCCGACCCGGCCATGGAACAGTACCACTTCATCGGCAAGGACATCGTCACCTTCCATACGCTGTTCTGGCCCGCCATGCTGCACTTCAGCGGCCGCAAGACGCCCAACAACGTGTTTGTGCACGGCTTTTTGACCGTGAACAACGGCGAGAAGATGAGCAAGAGCCGGGGCACGGGCCTGGACCCGCTCAAGTACCTGAGCCTGAACATGAATGCCGAATGGCTGCGCTACTACCTGGCGGCCAAACTGAGCGCACGCAACGAGGACATCGACTTCAATGCCGAAGACTTCATGCTGCGGGTGAACAGCGATTTGATCGGCAAGTACGTGAACATTGCCAGCCGGGCGGCGGGCTTCTTGACCAAGCGCTTTGACGGCAAGCTGACCGACCAATTTGGCACCACGGGCGCGGCCCTGCTGGCCGAGGTGCGCGGTGCCAGCGACGCCATCGCGCAGATGTACGAAACGCGGGAATACAGCAAGGCCACGCGCGAGATCATGCTGCTGGCCGACAAGGTCAACGCCTATGTGGACCAGAACAAGCCCTGGGATCTGGCCAAGGACGCTGCCAACAACCAGGCCCTGCACCAGGTGTGCTCGGTGCTGGTCAACGCCTTTGCCACGCTCACCCGCTACCTGGCCCCCGTGCTGCCGGGCCTGGCCCAGGCGGTGCAAGGCTTTGTGGGCGTGAACATGCAGCAGTGGAACGTGGCGGGCGACGTGCAGGCCATCCAGCCCTACCAGCACCTGATGCAGCGCGTCACCCCCGAGCAGCTTGAGGCCTTGTTTGAGGCCCCAGCGCAAGCAGAGCAAGCGCCAGCAGCTACAGAAACCGTAGCAGCCAACTCCCATCCTGGTGGCGAAGAACTCGCCCCCACCATCACCATCGACGACTTCACCAAGATCGACCTGCGCATTGCGCTGATCGTGAACTGCGAGCCGGTCGAGGGCTCCACCAAACTGCTGCGCCTGACGCTGGACGTGGGCGAAGGCCGCACGCGCAACGTGTTCAGCGGCATTGCCAGCGCTTACAAGCCCGAAGACCTGGTGGGCAAGCACACCGTGATGGTGGCCAACCTCGCCCCGCGCAAGATGAAGTTTGGCGTGAGCGAAGGCATGGTGCTGGCCGCCAGCCATGGTGACGAAAAGGCCAACCCCGGCATCTACGTGCTCAACCCCTGGCCGGGCGCCACGCCCGGCATGCGGGTGCGGTAAGGCGTGCAACGCTCATAGACAAAGCAACCGTCGAGGATGCGAGCGGTGCTGAGCCCCTC
The DNA here is from genome assembly GCF_001427445.1 of Acidovorax sp. Root568. NCBI lineage: Bacteria > Pseudomonadati > Pseudomonadota > Betaproteobacteria > Burkholderiales > Comamonadaceae > Acidovorax > Acidovorax sp. Root568. Next base: position 53,575 of record NZ_LMGP01000016.1, read on the forward strand.
GCCATTCGCTGATAGCGGAAGGGGCGGCATGTTGACTGCCACCCTTCATCCAGTTTTCAGTACAGGTACACCGCGCCCGCGTTGGTGCTGCTTTCGTCCGACTGATTGCCTCCAACGCCAGTCGATCCACTGTCTTCAGTGGATGCCCCCACGGCCAGGGTAGTGCCGTCACCCGATATCGCCACACGGCCACCGAACCGGTCCCCAGCGCCCGTATTGGGTGCCTTCAGGTAGGCTTGTTGCGCCCAGGTGCCCGCGCTGCGGCGGAACACCAGCACAGCGCCCGCATCCGCAGCGGCGGTGTTGGCCTGGTCGCCATTGAATCCGCGCGCATTGCTGTCGTCGCGGTACGACGGCACCACCAGCGTGTTGCCGTCGCTGGACATCGCCAAGTTGTTGCCAAACCGGTGGGGGGTGCGGGTGTTGGAGGCTTTCAGGTACGCCTGCGACTGCCAGACGCCACCTGCGCGAATGAACACAAACACCGCGCCAGAGTTGAGTGCCAGGGTGTTGCGCGGTGGCGGCACGACGAAGGTGCCTGTGTAGTTGCTGCTGTCTCCATCCATGCCAACCGCCAGCGTGTTGCCGTCGCCTGACAGGATGACCGACACACCGAAGCGGTCCTGCGCTTGGGGACTGGGGGCCTTCAGATAGGCCTGCTGCGACCATGCCCCCGCATTGCGCTGGAACACATAAGCCGCACCGGCATTGGTCAATGTGTCGTCCGCAGGATCACTCGCCAAGGCGCTGCGCTCAAAGAACGCACCCACCGCCAGGGTGTCGCCCGTGCCCGACAGGCTGAGGTAGATGCCGAAGAAATCTCCCGCACCGGCGTTGGCGGCCTTGAGGTAGCTTTGCTGTGCCCAGCTGGTGCCCGTGCGGGCAAAGACGTAGGCGGCCCCGGACGCAGCATAGGCTGCATTGCCGTGTGTTCCGGTCAGGTCACCATCCTCGTTATAGGCCCCCACCGCCAGGGTGTTGCCGTCGTTCGAGAGGGCTACGAATGAACCGAAAAGATCGTCGGCATCCGCGTTGCTCGCCTTGACGAATGCCTGCTGCGACCAGACGGCGCCCGTGCGGGAATAGACATAGACGGCGCCTGAGTTGCTGGCCAGGTTGTTGGTGGCGGGCATCGTCGCAAACGTGCCCTTCTGGTCGCCGCTCTCGCCATCCGCGCCGATGGCCAGCGTGTTGCCGTCGGCAGACAGCGCCACGGCATTGCCAAAATAATCGTTGGCCTCGCCGTTGGGGGCGGCAATGCGCGCCTGCTGCGACCACATGGCGCCACTCTTCGTGAAGACGTACACCGCGCCGGTGTTGCCTCCCTCGCCATAGGCCCCCACGGCCAAGGTGGTGCCGTTGCTGGACAAGGCCACGCGGTTGCCAAAGCGGCCTTCGGCGGTGGTCGCCGGCGCCTTGAAGTACCCAATGGCACGCACCAAGTCGACCGCTACAGACGTCGACGGGGCGCTGCAACCACCCGCATTGCAGGCCTGCACGGTGTAGGTGGCATTCAGCCGCAGGTGCAGCAGCACCGGTACTGCATAGGTCAGCCCTGTGGTGGCGGTGGACCCGATCTGCACGGGTGTCAGCGGGCCTGCGCCATCCGGGTCCTCGTACACCGTGTAGCTGGTTGCACCCGGCGCCGAAGTCCACGAAAAGATCAGCGCCTTCGTCCCGTAGCCAATGCCCAGGCCACCCGGCGCCGGAGGAGCTGGCGGCGGTGGGGGCGGTGGCGGAGGCGGCGTATAGATCGTGCTGCAAAGCACCCTCACCTGGGTGACCGGCGCCACGGCGACTCCAGTGCCAGCTTCGACCGTACAGGCCTGATCCACAGGCTGCGCATACACCGTGACCGCATAGGCGCTACCGTGAGGCACCGGCGATTCAAACCGGAAAGCGCCGTTCTCAGTCAGCAGCAAATCTGCAGCGCCATTCAGCCGCAGCCTCAGGCCCCCCACAAGGCCCGTAACGGCCCCACCCACCACATAGGTGTTGGTGGTACAGGTCACCAGGATGTTGGTGACCGGGCCCGTCACCACACCCGAGCCGTTTTCCACCACGCAGGTCTGCCCCACCGGCTGGGTGCGCACAACAATGTTGTAAGCCTGCCCCTGCGCAACGTTGGTGACGTAACTGCCGCTGGCCGTGATGCTCACTTCCGCACCCGTTCCGTTGGCGAGTACCAGCGTTCCCGTCAGCCCCGTCACCGTGCCCCCCACCGGATGCTGCACCACGGCGGGCGGTGGTGGGGGAGGCGGTGGCTCGGCAGAGTCCCCACCACCGCCGCCGCAAGCTGCCAGGGCGCCTGCCATGACCAGAGGCAACGCCCATGCCGCACCGGCAAGCCTCGCACGCAGGGCCTCGGCCATGGCAGAAAAATTTCGATACATCAAGGGTTCTCCGGGTCTGTGAACTGCATGGACACTTCAACCCCTCGGGAGGCACGAACGGGTCCGACTCCCTCGCGCGGGTGCAGGCGGGGTGCCTGGAACTCTATGGCGGGAGAACGCGCAAGCGCACCCCACTGAAGCAGGGTTGACGCAGAGAATGGAATGGCACCGTAGCGTTTGGCGGGACTCAGAACCCCGGGGTCTTGTTCAACCGACGAGACTGTCAGCCACCGCGCTGGCGGCTGTCTCGCTCAATGGCCCACGTAGCGCCCTGGCCGGTGGCTGATCCACAAGAACCCGCTCATCACCAGCACCGCCAGCACCGAATACGCCACACGGTCTACCGGCACCACCCACAGTGCGAGCAGCACGACGGTGCCATCGATCATCATCTGCACCTTGCCCGCACGCATGCCGTAGCGGCCTTGCAGGTACAGCGACACCACGGTGGCCCCGCCCAGGCTGGAGCGGTGGCGTGCCAGGAACAGGCAGCCCGTGCCCAGCAGCAGCCCGCCCAGCAACGAGGCGAACAGCGGGTTCAGGTAGTCCACATGCATCACGTGCGGGAACAGCTCGGTCAGCAGCGACAGCAGGCCCACGCAGACAAAGGTCTTGATCGTGAACTCGCGCCCCATGCGCGTCCAGGCAAACCAGTAGAACGGCAGGTTGACCACAAAGAACAGCTTGCCGAACGAAATGCCGGTGACGTAGTGCAGCAAGAACGCCGCACCCGCCGTGCCGCCCACCAGCAGCCCCGCCTGGTTGAACAGCATGAGCGCCATGGCCACGAACAGGGTGCCCGCAAACAGGGCCTGGGCGTCTTCAAAGGTGCCATGGCGCAGGGCGGATAGCGGCGGTGCAGCGTCGTGGGCGGGGGGCTGGGTATCGGGCATGGGCGTTCAGCGTTGGGGTGCGTGGCAAAGGCGCGGGGGCTTTCCGCCGGTGGAGTGCTGGGCACTTGGGGACAGTCCGGCGCGCGTCCAGCGTTCAATCTGCAAGATGAGAAGCAAGCAACGCGCCAGTGTGCGCAGGTGTGCGCAGGCGCCGCTACTTGCCGCCCTTGAACTCGGGCGCCTCTGTGTCCGCACCCTTCTGCGTGCGCAGCACGAACTGGTCGGGCCCATAGACCACCGTGAAGACCTTGGACTGGTTGGGTGCCTCCAGGTAGCGCCAGTCGGCCCAGGTCTCCTTTTTCAGCTCGTAGGGCGTGACTTTGGCGGGCTTGCCCAGCAGGCGGCGCACCTCGTCCATGCGCATGCCGGGCGACACACGCGCAAAGGTCTCGGGCGTCAGCACCTGGCGCAGCGCGGTCATGCGGCCGTCGGGGCCGATGGTGATCATGTAGTTGACCTGGCCGGCAGGCTGGCGGTTGTACTCGAAGGTGCGCGCGCCACCGGGCTCGTTCCACACGTTCTCGGGGGCGCCGAAGCGGTCGCGCACGTCGGCTTCGGTCGAAACGCCCTCCTTGAGTTCGCTGATGCGTTGCGGATCGCAGGCGGCAAGCACCAGCAGGGAAAAAGTGGCAGCCGCCAGGGCGGCCGAGCGATATATCAAGCGCATAAATTCGTCCCGGTAAAATCTTGGACCTTCGGTGCATCACTGTGCCTGACGCGTTCCAAGAAAGAGTTCACAGTCCATGTCTATTTTCCGCCGCCCCGACTACCAATCCGACGCCACCCAGTTCATCAACCAGCTCAAGGCGAGCCGTCCCGAACTGGACCAGCAGCAACAAGCCGGCCGTGCCCTGCTGTGGGACAAGCAGGTGGACCGCAAGATCTGGGGCGAGTACCGCGACGCCCAGGTGGCCCAGAAGCCCTACGTGTACCAGACCAACGCCGATTGAGCATCTTTTGAGCCGCAAGCGCAGGTATTTATTGCGCTGATAGCTCCTGATTCAATAGCAAACCATGACCACTGCGAACGCAGCCGAAGCGGCAGACTCGCCCGGCGCGCCCTCGCTGGACGCGGCGGGCATGCCCGTGGTGGTGGACCAGGTGGCCTTGGCCCGCCTGTACGGCGAACCGCTGTTTGCGCTGCCGCAGGACCTGTACATCCCGCCCGACGCGCTCGAAGTCTTCCTCGAAGCCTTTGAAGGCCCGCTGGATTTGCTGCTGTACCTGATCCGCAAGCAGAATTTCAACATCCTCGACATCCCCATGGTGGGGGTGACCAAGCAGTACTTGGCGTATGTGGACGAGATCCGCAGCCGCAACCTGGAACTGGCGGCCGAGTATTTGCTGATGGCTGCCATGCTGATCGAGATCAAGTCACGCATGCTGCTGCCGCCCAAGAAGCAGGCAGAAGGCGAAGAACCCGAAGACCCACGCGCCGAGCTGGTGCGCCGCCTGCTCGAATACGAACAGATGAAGATGGCTGCCGCCCGCCTGGGGCAGATGCCGCAATATGGCCGCGACTTCCTGAAAGCCCAGGTCTACATCGAGCAAAGCCTGCAGCCGCGTTTTCCCGACGTGCATGTGGTGGAGCTGCAGGAGGCCTGGCGCGACATCCTGAAGCGCGCCAAGCTGGTACAGCACCACCGGATCACGCGCGAGGAACTGAGCGTGCGCGAATACATGAGCATGGTGCTCAAGACCCTGCAGGGCCGGCGTTTTGTGGAGTTTGAAGAACTCTTCGAGCCCGAAAAAGGCAGCACCGTGCTGGTGGTGACCTTCATTGCGCTGCTGGAGCTGGCCAAAGAGACGCTGATCGAGATCACGCAGGCCGAAGCGTTTGCGCCCATCTACGTGCGCCTGGCCTACACGCCGGCCTAGGGCCGCCTTCCACTGTTCACCGCCCTGGCCGGTGGCCGTGGCATTACCCCCTTCACACGCAAGCCATGGCATCCCACGACTTCGACGTTCTCATCGTAGGCAGCGGCCTCGCCGGCCTCTCGGCCGCCCTGCACCTGGCGCCCACCCACCGCGTGGCCGTCATCACCAAGCGCACGCTGCAAGATGGATCGAGCGGCTGGGCCCAGGGCGGTATTGCCGCCGTGCTGGCCGACGACGACAGCTTTGCTGCCCACATCGAAGACACGCTGGTGGCCGGCGCAGGCCTGTGCGACCTGGCCACCACGCGCTTTGTGGTGGAAAACGCACCCGCATCGATCGCCTGGCTGCGCCAGCTGGGCGTGCCCTTCACGCTCGAAGGCGACCAGTTGCACCTCACGCGCGAAGGCGGCCACAGCGCGCGCCGCATTGCCCACGTAACCGACGCCACCGGCGCGGCCGTGCAGCGCACGCTGATCGACGTGGTGCGCGCCACGCCCGGCATCACGCTGTTCGAGCACCACACGCTGGTGGACCTGATCACCACGCGCAAGCTGGGCTTGCCGGGTAACCGCTGCCTGGGGCTGTATGCGCTGGACAGCGACACCGACGAGGTCGTCACCTTCCGCGCGCAACAAACCATCCTGGCCACGGGCGGCGCAGGCAAGGTGTACCTGTACACCACCAACCCCGACACCGCCACGGGCGACGGCATTGCAGCCGCCTGGCGCGCGGGCTGCCGCGTAGCGAACATGGAATTCATCCAGTTCCACCCCACGGGCCTGTACCACCCGCACGAAAAATCCTTCCTCATCAGCGAGGCGGTGCGCGGCGAGGGTGGCAAGCTGCTGCTGCCCCCCTCGGCGGGTGGCACGCGCTTCATGCTCGACCACGACCCGCGCGCCGAACTGGCCCCGCGCGACGTGGTGGCCCGCGCCATCGACTTCGAGATGAAAAAACACGGCCTCGATTGCGTGCACCTCGACATCTCGCACCAGAGCCCCGCGTTTTTGCAAGAGCACTTCCCCAACATCCTGGCCCACTGCGCGTCGCTGGGCATCGACATCACGAAGGAGCCCATCCCGGTGGTGCCCACCGCCCACTTCACCTGTGGCGGCGTGCTGACCGACCTGGCGGGCCGCACCGACCTGCCCGGCCTATACGCCGTGGGCGAGGTGGCCTGCACCGGCCTGCACGGCGCCAACCGCCTGGCCAGCAACTCGCTGCTCGAATGCATGGTGTTTGCACGCGCCGCCGCGCAGGCCATCGCCGCAGCGCCGACCACAGAACTGCCCACCGTGCCCGCCTGGGACGACAGCCGCGTGACCGATGCGGATGAATCCGTCGTCATCTCCCACAACTGGGACGAGCTGCGCCGCTTCATGTGGGACTACGTGGGCATCGTGCGCACCAACAAGCGCCTGGAGCGCGCCGCGCACCGCATTGCGATGCTGCAGGGCGAGATCCAGGAGTTCTACGCACACTTCCACGTCACGCGCGACCTGCTGGAGCTGCGCAACCTGGTGCAGGTGGCCGACCTCATCGTGAAAAGCGCCCAGCTGCGCCGCGAAAGCCGGGGCCTGCATTTCAGCCGCGACTACCCCGAGGTGGCAGCGCCTGCCGCCCCCACCATCCTTGTTCCACCGGTGAAATGAAACACCCCCTGAGTCGCTTCGCGCCTTCCCCCTCAAGGGGGACGACACCCTCACTGCGGGACGGCCCTTGCTCGGTGTCCCTCGCCCTGGCCGCGCCAGTTGTATGGGCTGATGCCTCAGCACACCACGCGCAAGGACACTCATGACATATAGCGTCAAAGAAATTTTCTACACCCTGCAAGGCGAAGGCGGCCAGGCGGGCACGCCCGCCGTGTTCTGCCGTTTTGCAGGCTGCAACCTCTGGACGGGCCGCGAGCAGGACCGCGCGCAGGCCATCTGCCAGTTCTGCGACACCGACTTTGTGGGCACCGACGGCACGCTGGGCGGCAAGTTCGAAACGGCCACGGCACTCGCTGAGCTGATCGCCGCCCAATGGCCTGCAGGCGCGGGCCACCGCCTGGTGGTGCTGACCGGTGGCGAGCCCCTGCTGCAGGTCGATGCGGCGCTGATCGACGCGCTGCACGCCCAGCAGTTCCGCATCGCCGTCGAAAGCAACGGTACGGTTGCCGCCCCCGAGGGCATCGACTGGTTGTGCATCAGCCCCAAGGCCGGTGCCCCGTGGGTGCAGCGCAGCGGGCAGGAGTTGAAACTGGTCTGGCCCCAGCCCGGCTTTGACCTGCAGGCGCTGGAGCAGGACACGCAGTTCACCCACCGCTTTCTGCAGCCCATGGACGGTCTGCTGCAGCGCCAGAACACTGCTGCCTGCATTGACGCCTGCCTGGCCCACCCTGCATGGCGATTGAGCCTGCAAACCCACAAGCTCACCGGCATCCGGTGACGCGGTTTTCTTTTCTGGTTCCCGTATGTTGTTCACCATCTCCCAGCGCTTTTTCTTCGACGCCGCCCACACCCTGCGCCGCGAGATCGAGGCCGAAGGCAGCCGTCGCGTACACGGCCACACCTACCACGCCGAAGTGTTCCTGACCGGCCCGCGCGACCCCGCCACAGGCATGGTGCTGGACCTGGGCCTGCTGCGCCAGGGCCTGGCCGTGGTGCGCGAGCAGCTGGACCACCACATGCTCGACGAGGTGCCCGGCCTGGGCACACCCACGCTGGAGAACCTGTGCCTGTTCATCGCCCAGGCACTGCCCGCCGACCTGCGCGCCAGCCTGAGCCGCGTGCGCGTGTGGCGCGAGGCGCTGGGCGACAGCTGCGCGCTGGACTTTCCACAGCCCTGACCGGCCATGGCCCTGCCACCGGCAGGCCACCCTCCACAAGTTCACAGACTTCACCCAAGGAAGCCCGATGTTCCGCACCCTGCTCAAATCCAAGATCCACCGCGTGGCCGTGACCCAGTGCGAGCTGCACTACGAAGGCTCCTGCGCCATCGACGAAGACCTGCTGGACGCCGCCAACATCGCAGAGAACGAGCAGATCCACATCTGGAACATCAACAACGGCGAGCGCTTTGTCACCTATGCCATCAAGGGCCAGCGCGGCAGCGGCATGATCTCGGTGAACGGCTCGGCCGCACGCCGTGCTGCAGTGGGCGATCTCATCATCATTGCGGCCTTCGCCCAGGTGCACGAAGACCAGGTGGTCACGCACCAGCCGCAACTGGTGTTTGTGGACGACCACAACCGCCAGACGGAACTGCGCCACGCAGTGCCCACGCAGGCCCTGTAACGATGGCGCCGACCCATGACGCTCTGGTGGCCCGCAGCCTGGCTGCCGTTTGGCACCCGTGCACCCAGATGAAGCGGCACGAGGCCCAGCCTCCCGTGGCGATTGCCCGCGCGCGGGGCCCGTGGCTCTACGGCACCGATGGGAAGCGCTACCTGGACGGCATCAGCTCCTGGTGGGTCAACCTGTTCGGCCACAGCCACCCACACATCCAGGCCGCGCTGGTGGACCAGTTGGGCCAGCTGGACCATGTGATGCTGGCGGGCTTCACCCATGCGCCCGTGGTGGAGCTGTCCGAGCGCCTGGCCGCCCTCACCGGCCTGGGCCATGCGTTCTACGGCAGCGACGGCGCAGCCGCCACCGAGATCGCCCTGAAGATGAGCGCGCACTACTGGCGCAACACCGGTCGCCCTGCCAAGAGCCGCTTTGTGGGTCTGGCCGGTGGCTACCACGGCGAAACCGTGGGCGCGCTGGCCGTGACCGACATTGCGATCTTTCGCGAAGCCTATGCGCCGCTGGTGCGCCTGGCCGACACCGTGCCCAGCCCTGATGCACGCGGTGCGGCACCGGGGGAGACCGCCCAGGACGTGGCCCGACGCGCCGCTGCCGCGCTGGAAGCATGGCTGCAGAAGCACCATGCCACCACAGCTGCACTCATCGTCGAGCCCCTGGTGCAATGCGCGGCCGGCATGGCGATGCACGACCCCGAATACCTGCGCCTGGCACGTGCGCTGTGCAGCCGCTACGAGGTGCACCTGGTGGTAGACGAAATCGCCGTGGGCTTTGGCCGCACGGGCACCATGTTCGCCCACCAGCAGGCCGGAATCCGGCCGGATTTCATTTGCCTGTCCAAAGGCCTCACGGGCGGCACACTGCCGCTGTCGGCCGTGCTCACCACCGATGCGGTGTACGCCGCGTTCTACGACGACGATGTGGCGCGGGGCTTTCTGCATTCGCACTCCTACACCGGCAACCCGCTGGCCTGCCGCGCGGCGCTGGCCACGCTGGAACTGTTTGAGCAACTGGATGCACTGAAAACCAACAAGGCACTGGCGCAGCGCATCGATGTGGCCTGTGCACCCCTCACGCAGCACCCGCGTGTGCGGTATACACGGCGGCTGGGAATGATCTGGGCCTGGGATGTAGACACTACCCTGCCCGACTTTGCGCGCCGTTACCACCAGCACGCCATGGCACGCGGATTGGTACTGCGACCCATTGGCAAAACGCTGTACGCCATGCCGCCCTATGCGCTCGACGACGAGGCCGTCCAGTGCCTTGCCAGCGGCGCGCTTGATGCGCTGAACGCCACCCTGCAGGAGGAAAGTTGATGATGGGATGTTTTGTGACCGGCACCGACACCGGTGTCGGCAAGACGCTGGTGTCCGCCGGGCTGCTACACGCTCTGGCGCGCCACCACCGCCGCGTGGTGGGCATGAAGCCCGTGGCGGCTGGCCTGGTGCCCTGGGGGGACGACTGGGCCAGTGAAGACGCGATTGCGCTGCGCTCGGCCTCTACCCTGGCCGTGCCGCCATCGCTGGACAACCCCGTGCTACTGCCCGACCCGCTCTCGCCCCACATCGCCGCGGCGCGGGCGGGTGTGCAGATCGACATCGCTGCCATCGTCGCCAGCTACCAAACGCTGGCCGCTCAGGCCGACGCCGTGGTGGTGGAAGGAGCAGGCGGCTTTCATGTGCCGCTCACCGATACGCTGACTGGCGCAGACCTTGCCCAGGCCCTGGCCTTGCCGGTGGTGCTGGTGGTGGGTTTGCGGCTGGGCTGCCTGAACCATGCGTTGCTGACCGCCGAGGCCATCCGTGCGCGGGGCCTCACGCTGGCGGGCTGGGTGGCCAACCGCGTGGACCCCGACATGGAGGCGGTGGAGGACAACATTGCCTACCTGCGCACCCGGCTGGGTGCACCGCTGCTGGCCGATGTGCCGCACCAGGAGCTACCCGAACCCGGCAGCCTGGTGTTTGATTTGCCCAAGGACTGGCGATGACAAGCGCCACGGCACCACAAACGTCGTGGCTCGACGAGATCCCCGCGCGCCTGGCCGACATCGAACGCGCCCACCTGCTGCGCCGCCGCCGTGTGGTGCAGCCCGCCGGCGGTGCCCGCCTGCTGGTGGACGGCCGGCCCATGCTGGCCTTTTGCAGCAACGACTACCTGGGCCTGGCCGGCCACCCTGCGCTGGCCGAAGCCGCGCGCGAGGCCACACACCACTATGGCGTGGGCTCGGGCGGCTCGCCGCTGGTCAGCGGCCACAGCGCTGCCAACGATGCGCTGGAGCACGATCTGGCGGCCTATGTACAACTGCCCCGGGCCCTGTACTTCTACGCGGGCTATGCCACCAACACCGGCATCATCCCCGCGCTGGTGGGTGACGGCGATGCGCTGTTCTCCGATGCACTCAACCACGCCTGCCTGATCGACGGTGCCCGACTGTCGCGCGCCACCATCCACCGCTATCCCCACGCCGACCTGGCAGCGCTGGAAGCGCAGCTTGCCGCCAGCCCCGCTCGGCGCAAGCTGGTGATCAGCGATGCGGTGTTCAGCATGGACGGCGATCTCATCGACATCCCAGCCCTGCTCGCGCTGTGTGAGCGCTACGACGCGCTGTTGTTGCTGGACGATGCCCACGGCTTTGGCGTGCTGGGCCCCCAGGGGCGCGGCAGCCTGGCACAGGCGGGGCTGACGAGCCCCCACGCCTCGCACCGCGTGCTGTACATGGCCACGCTGGGCAAGGCAGCGGGCGTGGCGGGCGCTTTTGTGGCCGGCGATGCAGCCCTCATCGAATGGCTGCTGCAAAAAACGCGCACCTACATCTTTGCCACCGCCGCGCCACCGCTGCTGGCGAGCGCACTGCGCCAAAGCCTGCGGATCATGGAGGCGGCCGACGACCGGCGTGCACATCTGGACGGACTCATCGCGCAACTGCGCCAAGGCCTGTCCACATTGCCTGCATCGCTGGGCTGGCACCTGCTGCCGTCGCACACCCCCGTGCAGGCCCTGATCATCGGCAGCAACGAAGCGGCGCTGGCGGTGATGGAAGGCCTGCGCGCCAAAGGACTGTGGGTGCCTGCCATCCGCCCGCCCACCGTGCCAGCGGGCACGGCGCGGCTGCGCATTGCGCTGTCCGCCGCGCACACCACCGACGATGTGGCGCAACTGCTGGCCGCGCTGCATGCGCTGGCGACACCGTTGATGAGTCGCTGACAAGCCGCAGTACCATGCACAGCCCAGGCGCCCTGCCAATGCAGGCCCTCCCCTATCCTTCCAGCGAGACGATTCCATGCCCCACCTGACCATCGAATACTCGGCCAACCTGCCCCACTACCCCGAAGCCGAAACCTTGACGGCCCTGAACTCCGCCCTGTGCGCACATCCCCAGGTGCAGGACGAGGCCGACCTGAAGACGCGCTTCATCGTGGCCGACAGCTTCGAGATCGGCATCGCGCCCGCCAACCGCGCCTTTGTGCACGCACAACTGCGCCTGCTGTCAGGCCGCACGCCCGAGGCCAAGAAGGAGCTGTCCGACCTCATTGCCGCGGTACTGCGCGAGCGCACCCCCAAGCCCCAGGGCGTGATGGTGCAATTGAGCGTGGAGATCGTCGATATGGACCGGGGCTCGTACGCCAAAGAGCGGCTCTGACGCTGCGCTCCTGCCCCCCGCCTCAGGCCCCGTCGCCTGCGTTGCCGGTGATCGGCTGCAGGATGCCCGTGATGTAGCTGGAGCAACACGGGGCCGCCAGGAACACGCCGGCGGGCGAAATCTCCTCGGGTTGCATCGGGCAGTCCAGACGTGTTGTGACGCCAACCTTTTCCACCTCTTTGGCCGGGCGCTCCGCCGGGATCCGCGGTGCCCACACCGGCCCAGGCGCCACCGCTTTCACGCGGATTCCCCGGTCGGCAAGTTATGCGCCAGCCCCTGGGTAAAGGCATGGATCGCACCCTTGGTGGCCGGGAGCGAAGGGGTCGGAGGCGGTCACAGCGGAATGTCTTTCTGCCGAGAGGCGCTTCAGGTAAACCGGAGCCAAAAAAGGGGCGCCTGGGCTTCCAGGCCAGTGCGCCCACGGCGGTACGGACGGCGAGTTCAACGACCGGGCCGGGACAGTACACACTGCCCCGGCCCGGCCGCGTCAGTCGCAGCAACGGTCAGCTGGCATCCTTGGACTTGCCGGTGTTGCCCTGGTTGCCGCCAGACGCAGTGCTGGATGCGCTCTGGGAGCCCGCACCTTTCTGGTTCTGCTGGCCGGGCTGCTGCTGACCCGAACTGCCGCTGGTGCGGCTGGAGCGCCACTGGCTGAAGTCATCCGAGAACTTCTGGTAGCGCTCCTTGCGCCAGCTGTCGTAGTCGTCATCCAGCGTGCGCAGTTGCTCGTCGCGCCACTGCTGGTAGTCGGGATCGCGGTGGCCCCGGCTCTGCTGGGCGGGCGGTGCATTGCGGGTGAAGCCATAGGCGTTGCCATAGCCACCCTGGCCGCGTTCATCATCGCGATAGGGCGAGGCAAAGCGCCCTTCGTCATCGCGAAAACCCTGGCTCTCGTACGGGGCTCCCCAGGCCTGGTGCTGACGGCCGGGGCCGTTGTCGTAGCCCGAGCGGCCCTGAGGCCCATGCGCGCCGAAACCTTCGCGCCCCGAGCGCGGATAGCCCTGCGATTCGCCACGGCTGCGGTTCAGGCCGTACTGGCCATAACGTTCGTGGCCATAGCGTTCTTGCTCATAGCGGTCGCTGCGGTCATTGCGGTTCTCGAACTCCTGGCGGTAACCGCCAGGGCTGCTGCCGCGATGGTCTTCGCTGCCGTAGCCCTGGTGGTCACCGCGCTCGGTAAAGCGCATGTCGTCGGCATCGCGGCCCATGCCATGGCGGGAAAAGTTGCTGTCGTCGCTGTCTCTGTAGCCCATGGTGTTCTCCTTGCGGTCAATGGGAATATCAAAAGTTGAAAGTGAATAGGAATGGAAGGGTGCGGCTGGCCACATGCTGTTGTGGCCAGCCCGGTCTCAGGGCTGGCTCTTGTGCGAATCGCGGCTGCCTTGCTGCTTCTGGTCGCGGCCCTGCGCGTGTGTGTCAGCGTCGTTGCGAGCACCTTGCTGGCGGTGGGTGTTGCCGCCCGTGCTCTGCTCGGCCTGCTGCTGCCCGGCGGGCGACTGGCGCTGAGACGAAGGGATGTTGGGCTGGTTCTGCGGGTTGTTTTGAGACATGGTGGCTCCTGTCGAAGTGGTTGAACAAAGGTGGCACACAAAGCCTGCAAAGGCGTCTTGTGTGGGTTCATGTTCGAGGGGCACCGCAGCGCTTTTTGTAGGCCGTGTCCTATAGGCCTGTGGGCCAGGTGCGATGCGGTGTAAGCAAGCGCACAGCAGGTAGCGGGATGCAAAAGGGGGCATTTGCCAGACCGCAGCAACCGGCCTTGCCAGGCCGGTGCGGTCAGGCTGTGCGGGCGCCATGGCAAGCACCCACAGTCCGGGCAAGCAGCGTCACATCCTGATGCACAGGATGCGCGTTGGCACGCTCGGCCCCCTGACTGAACGACCACCGAAGGCAACACACCCGCGGCCTGATCCACTGCGCTGAACGGCCCCTGCGGCGACCGCCAAACACCTGGGGGCGGGACGCCAACAGGGAGGTTGCGAGAAAAAGGACTGGCTACGCGTCCAGCGTGGCGTCCAGCCAGCCGCGCAGGCTGTTGATGAACGCCCAGCCTTGCACGCGGGGAATGTCGGCCACGCGCAGCACGGCCTCCACCACGTGGCCGTCCTGCAGTGCCACGGCGCGGCCCACGCCGGGCAGCAGGCCGCAGGACAGGGGCGGCGTCACCCAGCGCCCATCGACGAGCGCGGCGATGTTGCCGAAGGTGCCTTCGGTGATCTCGCCCGCCTCGTTCCACAGCACCGTGTCGAACACGCCGAGGGTGGTGGGTGCAAACGCCGCGTAGTGCGCGCGCCGCGTGGTCTTGTAGCGCACAAACTCGCTGTGTGCGGCCGCAAAGGGGCGCGGCGCCAGTTGCAGGCGCACAGGCACTGCCGTGGTCTGCAGCGCAAAGGCCTCGGCGCGTGCGCTGCCGTCCGCCGCCAGCAGCAGGCGCACCCGCCAGTCGCCATCGCGGTGTTGCAGGGCGGCAATCTGCAGCTCCTGGCGCACCGCATGTGCGTTGAAGACAAAGCCGAAATGCGCGGCCGCCTCGCCCATGCGGCGCACATGCTGGTCGGCGTGCACGAATTTGCCGTGGTGCAGGCCCAGGGTTTCGAGCACCTCGAACGGAGCGCTGGCCCGCTCGACAAAGGCGCGCTTGTGGTGCCACTCGGCCCATTCGGCACCCGCCCCGGCACCCGAGGTGATGCCGCTGCCAATGCCGCAGGTGGCTTTGGCAACGCCGGGGGAGGCCTCCGCACCGGCACCCGTACCCACGCCACGCAGCACCACGGTGCGGATGGGCACATTGAACGTGGCCGCCACCGGGTGCAAGCCGTCCGGCCCCGCCGCCCCGCCAGGCCGCACCACACCTACCGCGCCGCAATACACACCGCGCGGCGCGGGCTCCAGCGCGCGGATCATCTGCATGGCGCGCACCTTGGGCGCCCCCGTGACGGAGCCACAAGGGAACAGCGCCGCAAACACATCCGTCAGCGTGGTGCCGGGCCGCGTGCGCGCCGTCACGTCCGAGGTCATCTGCCACACCGTGGGCAAGGCCTGCGTGGCAAACAGCGCAGGCACCTGCACGCTGTGCGGCAGCGCAATGCGCGACATGTCGTTGCGCAGCAGGTCCACGATCATCACGTTCTCGGCACGCTCCTTGGGCGCCGTGCGCAGGTGCTCGGCCTGCTGCGCGTCCTGCTCGGGGGTGGCGCCGCGCGGGGCCGTACCCTTCATCGGGCGGGCCAGCAGGGTGCCGCCTTCCGGCGCGTCCAGCCAGTCAAAAAACAGCTCGGGCGACACCGACAGCACCTGCTCGTCACCCGCCTGCAGGTAGGCGGCATAGCCCCCGGGCTGCGCGCGCAACAGTGCAGCAAACAGGGCCTGCGGCGAGCCCTGCAGCGTGCCGCGAAAGGGCGCGGTGTAGTTGACCTGGTACAGCTCGCCCGCCGCGATGGCCTGCTGGATCTGCGCCAGTGCGGCGTCAAACGCCTCGCGCTCGGGGCTGTCGTCCCACACCACCTGCGCTGGGGTTGCCGCTGCCGCCGCATCCGCCGCGTCGTCGGTCCCGGGCTGGGGCGCGTCGTACACGGCGAACCAGGCCAGCGGGCCGTCGGCCGCATGGGTCTGCAATGCGGCATCGAAGGCCGGGGCGGCCTCGTAGCGCACATGGCCCACGCACCAGCGTCCTTGCTGTGCGGCGGCAAACACGGCGTCGAGCACACCGCGCACCTCGTGCAGTGCCTGGGCCACCAGCACCTCGCGCGGGGCCTCGAAACGGTGGCGCAGGCGCGCGGCGCCTGCGCTCAGCGGCTGGGTGAAGTCAATGTGGCAACTAGAAGTCAAAGCAGGCGGAGGCGCTAGTGGATCATGCGCCTGTAGCTATCAAAACATGAGCAAACATCAACGCGTCGTGCGCACTCAGGCAGCGCCCAGGTGGGGCAACAGTGCGCCGGTGGGCTGACCGTTCCTGAGCGCCGCCGTGAAGGCCAGCATGCGGTCAATCGGCTGGCGCGCACGCGGGATGAGTGCAGGGTCCACGTGCACAGCGTTCGCACCGGTCTCCAGCACCCGGGCCACATCGGCCAGGCCGTTCATCGCCATCCAGGGGCAGTGCGCGCAGCTCTTGCAGGTGGCGCTGTTGCCCGCCGTGGGCGCTTCGTAAAAGGTCTTGCCGGCGTTGAGCGTGCGCAGCTTGTGCATCATGCCGTTGTCGGTGGCCACGATGAACTCGGTGGCGTCCATCTCGCGCGCGGCTTTGAGGATGGCGCTGGTGGAGCCCACGGCGTCGGCCAGGGCCACCACGTCGGCGGGGCTCTCGGGGTGGACCAGCACCTTGGCATGCGGGTGCTGCTGCTTGAGCAGCTCCAGCTCCAGCGCCTTGAACTCGTCGTGCACGATGCAGGCACCGTTCCAGAACACCATGTCGGCGCCCGTCTCACGCTGGATGTAGGCGCCCAGGTGGCGGTCGGGCGCCCACAGGATCTTCTGGCCTGCGGCCTTGAGGGCGCTCACGATGTCGAGCGCGCAGCTCGACGTGACGAGCCAGTCCGCGCGCGCCTTCACGGCCGCGCTGGTGTTGGCGTAGACCACCACAGTGCGGTCGGGGTGCTGGTCGCAGAACGCGCTGAATTCGTCGATGGGGCAGCCCAGGTCCAGCGAGCAGGTAGCGTCCAGGTCGGGCATGAGCACGGTCTTTTCCGGGCTCAGGATCTTGGCCGTTTCGCCCATGAACCGCACGCCGCTCACCACCAGGGTCTGCGCCGCGTGGTCGCGGCCAAAGCGGGCCATCTCCAGCGAGTCGCTCACCAGGCCGCCGGTTTCCTCGGCCAGGTCCTGCAGGTCCGGGTGCACGTAGTAGTGCGACACCATGACCGCGTTCTTTTCCTTGAGCAGGCGACGGATCTTGTCCTTGAGCGCGGCACGCTCAGCCTGCGAAGGTTCGGGCGGCACACGCGCCCAGGCGTGTTTGGTGGAGCAGACGGCGCCTTCCTCGGTATCGAGCGGCTGCTCGTACTCCACATCGATGCGGTTCAGTACAGCGGTGGTCATGACAGCTCCTGCAGGCGCATGGAAAAGTCCGTGGCCTTCACGTCCTTGGTCAGCGTGCCGATGGAGATGCGGTCCACGCCGGTCTCGGCCAGTTCGCGCAGGCCGTCGAGCGTGACGCCGCCCGAGATCTCCAGAATCGCCCGACCTGCGTTGATGCGCACGGCCTCGCGCAGCATGGTCAGGGGCATGTTGTCCAGCAGCACCATCTTGGCGCCCACATTCAGCGCCTCGGCCAGTTGCTCCAGGGTTTCCACTTCGATCTCGATGAACTTTGCCTGAGACGCCACCTTGTCGGCAGCGCGCAGCACGGCGGTCACACCTCCCGCAGCGGCAATGTGGTTCTCTTTGATCAGCACCGCATCGTGCAGGCCAATGCGGTGGTTGGTGCCGCCGCCCACGCGCACGGCGTACTTTTGCGCCAGGCGCAGGCCGGGCAGGGTCTTACGCGTGTCCACGATGTGCGCGCGGGTCCCAGCCACCACATCCACATAGGTGCGGGTTTTGGTGGCCACGGCCGACAGCAGTTGCAGGAAGTTGAGTGCCGTGCGCTCGGCGCTCAGCAGCGCGCGGGCATTGCCTTCAAGCTCCAGCACCACCTGGTCGGGGGCGCAGCGCTGGCCCTCGGCCACATGCCAGGTGATCTGCACCGTGGGGTCGAGGGCGCGCAGCGCGGCTTCGGCCCAGGGGGCGCCGCAGATCACGGCAGCTTCGCGCGCCAGGATTCGCGCACGGGCGCGGCGGGCGGGGTCGATCAGGCCGGCGGTGAGGTCGCCGGTGCCCACGTCTTCGGCCAGGGCGCGGGCCACATCGGCCTGGGCCAGGGCCTTCACTTCGGTATCGCTCATGGGGGTCTTTGCGGGGGAATGTGCGGAATATGTCGCAGCTGTCATGGGCCGCGAGCATACCGGGAACGCAAAGGCCACTGTGCCAGCGCAGGCCCCTGGGGCCCGCGCTGAAAACCAATAAGTACACCCAGTATTGGTCGCATAGACTCGCGGCAATTTTTTGGCTCCACCGCTCTACATGACCGCCACCAGCCCTGTTTCCGCCACGCCCTACGGCACGCTGCCGCCTGCATCGCCCCTGCCCCAGCGCCGCCCCGTGAGCCTGCCGCGCCTGGCGCAGATGCGCGCGGCGGGCGAGAAGATCACCATGCTCACCGCCTACGACGCCACCTTTGCGGCCGTGGCCGATGCGGCGGGGGTGGAATGCATTCTGGTGGGCGACTCGCTGGGCATGGTGTGCCAGGGCCTGCCCAGCACGGTGGGAGTGACGCTGGACACCATGGCCTACCACACGGCCAGCGTGGCGCGCGGCCTGCACCGCGTGCAGGGCACGGCCTGGCTGGTGGCCGACCTGCCCTATGGCACCTATGCCGAAAGCCGCGAACAAGCGCTGCGCAGCGCCTGCGTGCTGATGCAGGCGGGTGCACACATGGTCAAGCTCGAAGGTGGTGGCTGGACGGCGGCCACGGTCGAATTCCTGGTGCAGCGCGGCGTGCCGGTGTGCGCCCACCTGGGCCTGACGCCACAAACGGTGCACGCGCTGGGTGGCTACCGCGTGCAGGGCAAAACCGACGACGCGGCCCGCACGCTGCGCAAAGAGGCCCATGAGCTGCAGGACGCAGGCGCCGCCATGCTGGTGCTGGAGATGGTGCCCGCAGCGCTGGCCGCCGACATCACGGCCGAGCTGCCGCACTGCCACACCATCGGCATCGGCGCGGGCAACGGCACGGCCGGCCAGGTGCTGGTGTTGCACGACATGCTGGGCATGAACCTCGGGAAGATGCCGAAGTTCGTCCACAACTTCATGCAGGACGCGGGCAGCGTGCGCGGCGCCATGGAGGCGTATGTGCAGTCCGTGAAGCAAGGGCGTTTCCCGGACAACGCTGTGCACGCCTGGTGAGCCCTTTTCCTCTCTCCTTCTGACCCCTCCGACCCCATGCTGATTGCCCGCTCCGTTGCCGACCTGCGCCAGGCCCTGGCCCCCTACCGCCGCCCTGCGTTTGTGCCCACCATGGGCAACCTGCATGAGGGGCACATTGCCCTGGTGCGCCAGGCCAAGCCCCTGGGCGATGTGACCGTGGCCAGCATCTTTGTGAACCGCCTGCAGTTTCTGCCGCACGAGGACTTTGACAGCTACCCGCGCACCTGGGAGGCCGACTGCGCGCAGCTGCAGGCCGCCGGTTGCGATGTGCTGTTTGCCCCGCGCGAGACGGACCTGTACCCCGAGCCCCAGACCTTCAAGGTGCACCCCGACCCGCAGCTCGCCGACATGCTGGAGGGCCATTTCCGCCCCGGCTTTTTTGTGGGCGTGAGCACGGTGGTGATGAAGCTGTTTGCCTGCGTGCTGGGCCAGACCGGCGGCACGGCCGTGTTTGGCAAGAAGGACTACCAGCAGCTCATGGTGATCCGCCACATGGTGCAGCAGTTTGCGCTGCCCATTGACGTCGTAGCGGGCGAGACCTGCCGCGCGGCCGACGGGCTGGCGCTGAGCTCGCGCAATGGCTACCTGAGCCTCGAAGAACGGCAGGAGGCCGTGGCCCTGTCGCAGGCCCTGAAGCGACTGGCGCAGCAGTGGCTGGACGCCAGCGACCGCAGCACGCTGGAGACCCAGGCGCAAGACGCGCTGCGCGCCCGGGGCTGGGCGCCCGACTACCTCACGGTGCGCCGCCGGGCCGACCTGTTGCCCGCCACGGCCGACGATGCCGCAGGCACGCTGGTGGCGCTGGGTGCAGCGCGGCTGGGCAGCACGCGGCTGATCGACAACCTGGAGTTCTGATTAGCTATCATTTCCATAGCTACCCAGGCATGTACTACTGGCGCTTCCTGTCAAAAAGACTTCTAACCAATTCAAATCCACCCGTTGCAGGCCAGCCACTGCACCAGCAAGCCAGTCACCACCTCGGGCTGCTCCATGGTCAGCATGTGGCCGCTGCAGGGCAGCAGGTGGTGTTCGGCGCCGGGCACCAGCGCCGCAATCTCTGCCGAGCATTCGGGCGGCGTGAGCTGGTCGGCCGCGCCACACACCACCAGCACGGGGCAAGCCAGCTGGGGCAGGTGCAACCGCGCATCGGGGCGGTGGATCACGGCGCGGTTCTGGCGCACCAGGTGGTCGGCGCCCGCGTCCAGCACAAAGTCCAGGTAGGCCTGCACCAGGTCCGCGTTGGCGGCGTTCACGGGGTGGAAGGCCAGGGCCACGTTGGGCTCGATGACCTCGCGCATGCGGCCCTGTTCAAACAGTTCGATGGCGCCTTCGCGCAGGGCGCGCATGTCGGGCGTCTCGGGCCGCGCGGTGGTACCCAGCAGCGCCAGCCCTGCCACACGCTGCGGCGCCTGGCGCGCGGCCTCCATGGCGACCATGCCGCCCATCGACGCACCGGCCAGCACCAGCGGCCCCGCGTGTTGTGCCAGCAGGCGTGCGGCAAAGTCTTCGATGCGGTGCAGGTTCACATCCTGGTGGGCGGTGGCGACCTCGGGGCGCAGCGCGGCGGGCAGTAGCGGCAGCACGCCGCGCCACATGCGTTCATCGGCGGCCAGGCCCGGCAGGAGCAGTAGTTGGGGGGAATGGGACATGGGTGAATCAGGGCATCACCAAGTTGGTGCGCAATCAGCAAAAGGGAGACAGCCCCGGCAGCGGGGCGCGGACCGCACATTGTGAACAGCCGATGACCGCTTGTCACCGCCCCCGGAATAGTTGCCCGCGATGGCTCGGGACTTGCTAGCATGGCCTGCATATGCCCATCCACGCCGCGCTCCACCACGTCACGCATTACCAATACGACCGGCTGGTAGGCCTCGGGCCACAGACCATCCGATTGCGGCCTGCGCCCCACTGCCGCAGCAACGTCATTTCGTATTCGCTCAAGGTCGAGCCTGCACAGCACTTCATCAACTGGCAGCAGGACCCGTTTGCCAACTACCAGGCGCGGCTGGTCTTCCCCGAGAAGACGCGCGAGTTCAAGGTCACGGTGGACCTGGTGGTGGAGATGGCGGTGTACAACCCCTTCGACTTCTTCCTGGAGCCCGAGGCCGAGAACATCCCGTTCAAGTACAGCAGCGATGTGCAGCAGGAGCTGGCACCGTACCTGGCCACCGACCCGATGACACCGCTGGTGCAGGCCTATCTGGACAAGGTGGACCGCAGCAAGCAGCGCACCATCGATTTCCTGGTCAAGCTCAACCAGCAGGTATCGCAAGACATCCGCTACCTCATCCGCCTGGAGCCCGGCGTGCAGACACCCGAGGAAACGCTGCAAAAGGCCAGCGGCTCGTGCCGCGACTCGGGCTGGCTGCTGGTGCAGCTGCTGCGCCACCTGGGGCTGGCGGCGCGGTTTGTGTCGGGCTACCTGATCCAGCTCACCCCCGATGTGAAGGCGCTCGATGGCCCCAGCGGCACCGACCACGACTTCACCGACCTGCACGCCTGGTGCGAGGTCTACCTGCCCGGCGCAGGCTGGATCGGCCTGGATGCCACCAGCGGCCTGATGGCGGGCGAGGGCCATATCCCGCTGGCCTGCACACCCCAGCCCTCGGGCGCCGCGCCGATTGAAGGCGGCGTGGACAAGGCCGAGGTGGAGTTCAGCCATGAGATGCGCGTCACGCGCATCTACGAATCGCCCCGCGTGACCAAGCCCTACACCGAAGACCAGTGGCAGGCCGTGCTGGCCCTGGGCGAGCAGGTGGACGCCGACCTGGTGGCGGGCGACGTGCGGCTGACGATGGGCGGCGAGCCCACCTTTGTGGCCGTGGGCGACCGCGACGCGCCCGAGTGGAACACCGACGCGCTGGGCCCCACCAAACGCGGCTTTGCCACCGAACTCACGCACAAGCTGCGTGCCGAATATGGACAGGGCGGCTTTCTGCACTTTGGCCAGGGCAAGTGGTACCCGGGCGAACAGCTGCCGCGCTGGGCGCTGTCGATCTGCTGGCGCGCCGACGGCCAGCCCGCATGGCAGAACCCCGCGCTGTTTGCCGACGAACGCAACCCCTCGCACTACACCAGCGCCGACGCCGAGCGTTTTGTGCGCCACCTCACGCGCAAGCTGGGCGTGACGGACCGCTACATCCAGCCCGGTTATGAAGACACCTTCTACTACCTGTGGCGCGAGCGGCGCCTGCCGGTCAACGTGGACCCGTTTGACGCACGTCTGGACGACGAGCTGGAGCGCGCACGCCTGCGCCGCGTGTTCGAGCAAAAACTCGACAGCGTGGTGGGCTATGTGCTGCCGCTGCAGGCAGGCGAAGGCGCGGGCACGCTGGCGGGCAGCGTGTGGAGTACCGGGCCGTGGTTCTTCCGCGATGACCGCATGCTGCTCATCCCCGGCGATTCGCCCATGGGCTACCGCCTGCCGCTGGACGCCCTGCCCTGGGTGAAGGCATCAGACACCGAGCACCTGATCCCGCAAGATCCGACCGCGCCCCAGAGCCCGCTGGCCGCTGCCACCACGCTGCGGGCGCGATATTCCGTGCCATCCGGCCCGGTCACTGGCGACCGCGACCTGCCCTACCTGGCAGGCGCCACCGCGCCGGGCGAGGCACGGCGCGTAACGCAGAGCACTGCGGGTGGTGATAACGCGCGCCTGTCCGGTCAGCCCGACCCGCATGCGGGCGTGCAGCCCCCGGGCAAGTTCCAGTCGGCCGCAGGCCTGTCGCGCACGGCGCTGTGCGTGGAGGTGCGCGACCCGCGCCGCGCCAGCGGCCCCAAGGCCGAGAAGGTGGGCGAGAAATACGGCGTGCTCTATGTCTTCATGCCGCCGCTGTCGCGCCTCCATGATTACCTGGACCTGCTGGCCGCCATCGAAGCCACGGCCGAAGAGCTGGGCATGAAGATCGTGCTGGAAGGCTACCCGCCGCCGCGCGATGCGCGCCTCAAAGTGCTGGCAGTCACGCCCGACCCGGGCGTGATCGAAGTGAACATCCACCCCGCCAGCCATTGGAAGGAGCTGGTGCAGCACACCGAGTTTCTGTACCAGGCCGCGTGGGAGACGCGCCTGTCGGCCGAGAAGTTCATGACCGATGGCCGCCACACCGGCACCGGTGGCGGCAACCACTTTGTGATGGGCGGCGCCACACCGGCCGACTCGCCGTTCTTGCGCAAGCCTGAGCTGCTGGCCAGCCTGCTGCTCTACTGGCACAACCACCCCAGCCTGAGCTATCTGTTCAGCGGCCTGTTCATCGGCCCCACCAGCCAGTCGCCGCGCGTGGACGAGGCGCGCAACGACCAGCTGTATGAGCTGGAGATCGCACTGCGCGAGATCGAAACCAACCGCGCAACCTATGGCCAGGACATGCCGCCCTGGCTGGTGGACCGCACACTGCGCAACATCCTGGTGGACGTGACGGGCAACACCCACCGCAGCGAGTTTTCCATCGACAAGATGTTCTCGCCCGACAGCAGCACCGGCCGCCTGGGCCTGCTGGAGCTGCGCGCCTTTGAGATGCCGCCCCACGCCCACATGAGCGTGGTGCAGCAGCTGCTGCTGCGCGCCCTGATCGCCCGCTTCTGGAAGACGCCCTACCGCGCGCCCGCCGCCCGCTGGGGCACCGAGCTGCACGACCGCTGGATGCTGCCCACCTTCATCCAGCAGGACATGCACGACGTCGTGGCCGAGATGAACGCCGCAGGCTACGCGTTTGACGCAGCCTGGTTTGCACCGCAGTTCGAGTTCCGCTTCCCCATGGTCGGCACCGTCCAATCGATGGGTGTGGAGCTGACCCTGCGCAACGCGCTGGAGCCCTGGCATGTGATGGGCGAGGAAGGCTCAGCCGGGGGCACCGTGCGCTATGTGGACTCGTCGCTGGAGCGCATCGAGGTGCGCGTGACGGGCATGAACGAAAGCCGCCATGTGGTCACCGTCAACGGCCAGCCGCTGCCGCTGCAAAGCACGGGCACCACCGGTGAATTTGTGGCGGGTGTGCGCTACAAGGCCTGGAACCCGCCCTCGGCCCTGCACCCGACCATTGGCGCCCATGCGCCGCTCACGTTCGACATCGTGGACACCTGGATGAACCGCTCGCTCGGCGGCTGCCAGTACCACGTGGCCCACCCGGGTGGGCGCAACTACGACACCTTCCCGGTCAACGCGTATGAGGCCGAAAGCCGCCGCCTGGCGCGCTTCTCGCGCATGGGCCACACGCCGGGCAGGCTGGCGGTGCCGCCTGCGACGATTGAGCTGCCGGGCAGCCGGGAGTTTCCGTTCACGCTGGATCTGCGGCGCAAGATGCGGAGGTAGAGAAGCCCCCTGAGTCGCTGCGCGCCTTCCCCCCAGGGGGACGACGCCCTTGCTGCGGGGCGGCCCTTGCTTGGCGTCTCTGGCATCGGCCCCACCAGTTTCGACGGTGCGGGTTACCCGCAGAGTGTTGTCGACCAAATGCCCGAAAATCGAGCGCAGTGAACCACCTCAACGACAGCCTCCCCACCCCCGACCCTTCTGACAGCGCAGCCCAGTTGGCGGCTGCACTGGCGCCTGCTGCGGCGGCCGGGCATTTTGACGAGTTGCGGGGTGCCAGCGTGGCGGACGCCCCCGGCGCTGCCACTGCATCATCCACTCCCAAATCAATAGCAAACAAGCCAGATATCACTAGCGCCTGGGCCCAATTCTTTGATCAATTGGGTCCTGAAGGCTTCCAGGACCTGGACCGGCGCATGCAGAGCCTGCAGCGCCAGGTGCGCGACAACGGCATCACCTACAACGTCTATGCCGACGCCGACGGCCCGCAGCGGCCCTGGTCGGTGGACCTGTTCCCGCTGATCCTTTCGCAGGGCGACTGGGCACACATCGAGCGCGGCGTGCTGCAACGCGCGCGCCTGCTCAACCGCGTGATGGCCGACGTGTATGGCCCGCAGGAGCTGCTGCGCAAAGGCCTGCTGCCCAGCGCGCTGGTGCAGGGGCACCCGGGCTACCTGCGCGCCATGCATGGCGTGCAGCCCGTGGGCGGCACCCATTTGCACATCGCGGCGTTCGACATGGCGCGCGATGCGCAGGGCGACTGGTGGGTGGTGACGCAGCGCACGCAGGCGCCCTCAGGCCTGGGATATTTGCTGGAGAATCGGCTGCTCATCTCGCGCCTGTTCCCCGAGGCGTTCCGCCAGATGCATGTGCAGCGCCTGGCAGCCACCTACCGCGCACTGCTCGACGGGCTGCGGCAGATGAGCCCGGCGGGGGCGGATGCGCGCATCGTGCTGCTCACGCCCGGCCCGTACAACGAGACCTATTTTGAGCACGCGTACCTGGCGCGCTACCTGGGTCTGACGCTGGTGGAGGGCAACGACCTCACGGTGCGCGACGCGCGCCTGTACCTCAAGACGCTGCATGGCCTGCAGCCGGTGCACGGCATCTTGAAGCGCCTGGACGACGAGTTTCTGGACCCGCTGGAGCTGCGCAGCGACTCGCGCCTGGGCGTGCCCGGCCTGCTGCAGGCCATCCGCGCGGGCAACGTGCTGGTGGCCAATGCGCCGGGCTCGGCGTTTCTCGAATCGTCGGCGCTGCTGGGCTTCATGCCCGCGCTGTCGCGCCACCTGCTGGGCGAAGAGCTGGCCCTGCCGTCACTGCCCACCTGGTGGTGTGGCGAGCGCTCGGCCATGCAGGCGGTGCTGCCGCAGCTCGCGCACAGCGTGATCCGCCCCACCTGGCCCATGGCGCAGCGCGTGCCCGTGCTGGGCGGTGCGCTGTCGGCACAAGACCTGGCGCAGTGGTCCGCTCGTATCGAGGCCCAGGGCGACGAATACACCGTGCAGGCCCACCTGCCGCTGTCGCAAATGCCCACCTGGCGCAGTGACGCCGCTGAGGGTGCGGGCCAGGACAGTGGCCCCATCGCCCCCCGCTCGGTGATGCTGCGCGTGTTTGCGGTGTGCGACGGCCCCGGCTCGTGGCGCGTGCTGCCGGGCGGGCTGGCCCGCCTGGCCCAGGGCGACAGCGGCATCACGTCGATGCAGCGCGGCGGCAGCAGCGCCGATGTATGGGTGCAGACCGATGGCCCCGTGGACACCACCACGCTGCTGGCCCACAACCAGGCCGCGCCCGCCGTGGTGCACCGCAGCCGCCAGGTGACCAGCCGCGCGGCAGAAAACCTGTTCTGGCTGGGCCGCTACACCGAACGCACTGAGAACGTCACGCGCCTGGCGCGCATCACGCTGCAATGCCTCAATGGCGAGGACCAGACCTCGCAGCCGCTGCTGACCTGGCTGAGCGCCATGGGCGTGAGCCAGGGGCTGGTGCTGCCGACCGTGCCTGCGGCCGGGCAGGCACGGCGCGTGTTCGAGCGCTCGCTGATCGCCGGGCTGACGCAGCCCGCGCAGGTGACCAGCGTGGGCTACAACCTGCGCGGCATTCTGGGTGCAGCCTCGGCCGTGCGCGACCGTTTGTCGCAGGAACACTGGAACCTCATCGTGCGCGCCGAGGCGGAGTTTTTTGCGCCCCGCACAGGAGCCGAAGACGACGGCGACTATTCGCCGCTGGACGCGCTGCGCCAGCTGGAAGGGCTGAGCGGCCACACCGCCGCCATGACGGGCCAGCAGACCGACCGCATGACCCGCGACGACGGCTGGCGCCTGCTGTCCATCGGGCGCCATCTGGAGCGCCTGGGCTTTCTGGCATCGGCGCTGGAAAGCGGCCTGCAGACCGGCGCCGTGCACGATGAAGGCGGCTTTGAGGCCATGGTGGCGCTGTTTGACAGCACGATCACCTTCCACGCGCAGTACCAGCAGCGGCGCGACATGCCCGCCCTGCTGGACCTGCTGGTGATCGACCGCGACAACCCCCGCTCGCTGGCCTGGGTGGCGCAGACGCTGCGCGGGCGCATTGCCAAGATCGAAGCGGCCGCGGGCACGCCCGGCGAATCCGCCGCCACGGGCATCCCTGAGGCGTCCGACCTGTCGCTGGTGGCCCTGTGCGCACAGGATGCCGAGGGGCGCCATGCAGCGCTGGAGGATTATCTGGGCCGGTGTGTGCGGGGCGTGATGGGCTTGTCGGATGTGCTGGCCACGCGCTACTTCACGCATTCGGCGGATGCACTTCGGCACAGCGTAGGAGCTTGACCATGAAGCTGCGCGTCATCCACGAAACGGTGTACCACTACAGCCCGGCGGTGCAAAACGCCCAGCACATGGCCCATCTGCGCCCGCGCACCGGTGTGGTGCAGCGCGTGCTGACCCACAGCCTGCAGGTGGACCCCGCCCCAACACAGTGCAACATGGTGCAGGACGTATTTGGCAACACACGCGCGTTCTTCAGCCTGCCGTTCACCCACGAGCAACTGCGGGTGCGCGCCGAAAGCCTGCTGGAGACCCTGCCCGTGACCGCCGCACCGCCCGGCGAGCCCTGGGAGGCCGTGCGCGAGCGACTGGGTTATCGGCGCGGCCAGCCCTACCACGCGGCCACCGAGTTCAGCTTTGCCTCGCCCTACATTCCCCGGCATGCCGACTTCGTGGCCTATGCCGCCGAGAGCTTTGCACCCGGCCGCCCGCTGATGCAGGCCGCCCGCCACCTGATGTCGCGCATCCATGCCGACTTTGTCTACACATCCAACGCCACCGACGCGGGCACGCCCGCGCTCGAATCGCTGCGGCTGCGCCGGGGCGTGTGCCAGGACTTTGCCCACGTGATGATCGGCTGCCTGCGCAGCCTGGGCCTGGCGGCGCGGTATGTGAGCGGCTACCTGCTGACCGAGCCCCCGCCCGGGCAACCCCGGCTGGTGGGGGCCGATGCCTCGCACGCCTGGTTGTCGGTGTGGTCACCGGCAGCCGACGAAAGTGAGGGCGCATCAGACAACAACACCTGGTTTGACCTGGACCCCACCAACGACCGCGCGGCGGGCGAGGACTATGTGACCCTGGCCATTGGCCGCGATTTTTCGGATGTGTCGCCGCTGCGCGGCGTGATCCACGGCGGCGACCACCATGTGCTGCAGGTGGGGGTGACGGTGGAGCCGGTGCCCGCCGCTACGGCCGCTACGGCCGCTACGGCCGCTATGGCCGCTATGGCCGCTGCGCCAGACGCGCCAGATACACCCCTCACACCGCCGCAGGCACCAGGAAGTCCCGGCTGATCCGCGCACCCAGGTCGTTCACCCGCTCCAGGAACTGGGTGAGGTAGGCATGCAATCCATGGGTCAGGATTTCATCGATGCGTGCGAACTTGAGGTGTGCCAGCAGCCGCCCCGCGTGCCGCTGGGTCTCGGCCGACTGGCCGCTGCCCAGCATGTCGAGGTTGCCCAGCACCTCTTTCATGCAAGCGTGCAGTGAGCGGGGCATGTCAGCCCGCAGGATCAGCAGCTCGGCCACACGTTCGGGTGTGATCACGTCGCGGTACACCTTGCGGTAGGTCTCGAAGCCCGACACGCTGAGCAAGATGGCGCTCCAGTGGTAGAAGTCGTAGTCTTGGTCCTGCGCCGTGGCCGCGCCCATGAAGTCGCTCTGCACCGCGTGAAACTTCACATCCAGCAGCCGCGCCGTGTTGTCGGCCCGCTCCAGAAAGGTGCCCAGGCGCATGAAATGCAGCGCCTCGTCCTGCAGCATAGTGCCCACCGTCACACCCCGCGAGAGGTGCGAGCGGAACTTCACCCATTCGAAGAATCGCGCCGGGTCCTGCTCCAGTGCACCGCTGGCGATCAGGCGGTTCACTTCGAGCCAGGTCTGGTTCTGGATCTCCCAGGCCTCGGTGTTGAGCGCACCGCGCACGGCCCGCGCGTTCTCGCGCGCAGCCTGCAGGCAGGCCACGATGGACGACGGGTTGGACGGGTCCTTGACCATGAAGTCGAGCACCTTGGCGGGCGTCACCTCGCCATGCTGGGCGATATAGGCAGGCAGCAGCTCACTGATGGACAGCAAGCCCTGCCAGCCCAGGGTGGCCGCCTCGGTCGATTGGGGTAGCAACGCACTCTGGTAGTTGACGTCGAGCATGCGTGCGGTGTTCTCTGCCCTTTCGGTGTACCGGGCCATCCAGAACAAATGATCGGCGGTGCGGCTCAGCATGTGATCTCCTTCTTGGACGAGGGCAGAGAACCCCGAGCATGTTGCACACGCTCGCGGTATTTTTTCGAAAGCCCCGCTGCGCAGGGCTTTTCTGCCCGTTCGGTGTAACGGGCCATCCAGAACAAATGATCGGCGGTACGGCTCAGCATGGTCATTCCCTCCCTTGGCGTTGTGTTTGCATTGGTGATGACGGTATGTGTGCTGCAGCGGGCTGATCGCCCAGCACCCAGGTGTCCTTGGTGCCCCCGCCCTGCGACGAATTGACCACCAGCGATCCCTCCTTGAGCGCCACGCGCGTGAGGCCGCCCGCCACCATCTGCACCTTCTGGCCGCTGAGCACAAAGGGCCGCAGGTCGATGTGGCGGGGCGCAATGCCGCTGTCCACATAAGTGGGGCAGCTGGAGAGGCTCAGCGTGGGCTGGGCGATGTAGCCGTCGGGCTTGGCGATGACTGCGGCGCGGAAGGCCTCGATCTCGGCCCGGGTGGCCGCAGGGCCAATCAGCATGCCGTAGCCACCCGCGCCATGCACCTCCTTCACCACCAGTTCATGCAGGTGGTCCAGCACGTACCGCAGGTCGTCCGGCTTGCGGCACATCCAGGTGGGCACGTTCTGCAGGATGGGCTCCTCACCGAGGTAGAAGCGGATCATGTCCGGCACATAGGGGTAGATCGACTTGTCGTCCGCCACGCCTGTGCCCACGGCGTTGCAGATGGCGACATTGCCGGCCCGGTAGGCGGACATGAGCCCCGCACAACCCAGGGTGGAGGTGGGGCGGAAGACATCGGGATCGAGGAAGTCGTCATCCACCCGGCGGTAAATCACGTCCACCCGCTGCAGCCCGCGCGTGGTGCGCATGTACACAAACTGGTCCTTGACCACGAGGTCCTGCCCCTCGACCAGCTCCACGCCCATCTGCTGCGCGAGGAAGGCGTGCTCGAAATAGGCGCTGTTGTACATGCCGGGGGTCAGCACCACCACGGTCGGGTCGGCCGCGCCGGCCGGGGCGCTGGCGCGCAGGGTGTCCAGCAGCAAGTCCGGGTAATGCGCCACCGGTGCCACCTGGTGCTGAGCGAACAGTTCGGGGAACAGCCGCATCATCATCTTGCGGTCTTCGAGCATGTAGCTCACGCCGCTTGGCACGCGCAAGTTGTCTTCCAGCACGTAGTACACGCCCTCGCCTGCCACATCCGGTGCCCGCACGATGTCGATGCCGCTGATGTGGGAGTAGATATCGAGCGGCACATGAACGCCGACCATCTCCGGCCGGAACTGGGCGTTACGCAGGATCTGCTCGGCAGGCACGATGCCTGCGCGCAGGATGTCCTGGCCGTGGTACACGTCGTGGATGAAGCGATTGAGCGCCGTGACCCGCTGCACCAGGCCCCGCTGCATGTGCGCCCATTCCTGCTGCGGAATGATGCGGGGGATCAGGTCGAAGGGGATGAGCCGCTCGGTGCCCGCGCCGTCCTCGTCCTTGGCGCCGTAGACGGCGAAGGTGATGCCCACGCGCCGGAAGATGACCTCGGCCTCGGCGCGCCGCGCCTGCATGGATTCGGCACTCTGGCGCGCCAGCCACTGGGCAAACCGCGCATAGTGGGGCCGTACATCACTGCCCGCCCAGCCTGCCGCACCGCCCAGGCCGGCCAGGGGCAGCCGGGTAACCATCTCGTCGAACTTCTGCATGAGAGCCAATCTCCTGCAAGCCCTCAAGCAAGTTCCAGGCCGTTTTCATGCCCGGCCGACAGCCACCGGCAATATTTCGGCCGAATCGCTCTCTAGCGCCGGTCTTTATTGGCTATTTTGCTATTCTTTTTGATACCTTAATTCGCAGCCGGCGAGGGTGGCGGCATGGGTGCCATGGTGGCCACCGGGGCAGGACGCGCGGCCGCTGCACGCACCATGTCGTGCACAAAGCGCAGCTTGGCCAGCACCTCACCCGCCAGCGCGAACGGGTAGGCATCAGGTTGACCCAGGCTGCGCGTAAGGCTGTTGAGCAGCAGCGTCAGCGGCACCAGGTGTTGCACCATGGACTGAAAGTCGGGCGCCGGGCTGGCAAAGGGATCGATGGCGCTGCTGCGCTGCGCGCCATAGATACCGGGAATGGTGACCTCGGTGGCATAGCTGGCCGAGGTTTCCAGCAGGTCGATCATGTGCAGGTAATGGGCCCAGGTTTCAGCCCAGTCTTCCCAGGGGTGGGCGGCGGCATAGGCACTCACATGGTGGTTGGCCCAGTCACTGCCTTCGTTGCCCTTGGCGTAGTGCGCCTCCAGCGCCGCTGCGTAGTCCTGGCGCTCGTCACCAAACATCTGTCTGAAGTCGTCCAGCCGCCCGCCGTCGCGCACCAGCTGGTCCCAATAGAAGTGGCCGGACTCATGGCGCAGGTGACCGATCAGAGTGCGGTAGGGCTCACCCAGCGCGATGCGGCGGCGCGCGCGTTCGTCGTCGTCCGCCTCGGCCACGTTGAGCGTGATGGTCCCACTGTGGTGGCCCGTCAGCACAGGCGGTCCGCCCGGCACCTCGGCCAAAAACTCGAACACCGGACCGGTACGCCCGGGCGCCGGCTCCAGGCCCAGGCGGGCCAGGCTGTAGAACAGCCGCCGCTTGGCCGCTTCGATCTGCATCCAGCGCCCCATGTTGGCGGGCTCGGACAGGTCGGGCATCACCCGGGTCTGGCGGCACGACACACACAGCTCCGCAAAGTCGTTGGCGGGTATCGCGAAGTTGCAGGCTTGGTGGTCCGTGTGGTTGCGGCACATGCGGTACAAGCGCCCGCTGTAGTGGGCACTGCCCTGCCCCCCTTGGCGGCGCCACAGGTCTGCACCGTCCTGCGGTGCAGGGGCCAAGGCAGCCATGGTCAGCACATCGGGCAAGAAGGCCAGCGCACTGCCGCAATGCAGGCACTGCACGCTATCGAAAAACACCAGATGACCGCAATGGTCGCAATTGAATACCCGCATGGTGTGGAGCTTATACCCCGTGGACCGGAGCAGTGAGGAGGAACAACGCACGGACCCCCTTTTGCAGCGCCAGGATGGGTCCATGAAAAAAGCAGGCCCCGGGACATGCCCGGAGCCTGCTTCAGGATCAAAGCCACTGCGCCAGGGGCGTGGGGCCCCGGGTGCAGGGCGTCAGCCCTACCGGTCAGGGCCGCACAACGATGCTGTTGCGCACTTCGCGCACATGCTTGGTGTTGCGCGCAATGTTTTCGGCCTGGTTCTTTTCAGCCTGCGACTTGGCAAAGCCCGACAGCTGCACCGTGCCATTGAGCGTTTCCACGCTGATGGAGGTGGCAGACACGTTCTTGTCTTCGGCCATCTTGGCCTTCACGGCGGTGGTGATGCCAGCGTCATCCACATAGGAGCCAACTGTTTGCTGTTCGCGGGCCACCGAGCAACCGGTGGCTGTGACGATGGTGATACCGGCAACTGCGGCAAAAGCGAGGGCACGTGCGTATTTCATGGTGTTTTCCTTGTTCAAGAATGGTTGGGAACGCGGGTGCTGGGACATGTTCAGTCCACCGGTCTGTTGCACCCTCCGCGACCGGCGGACTGTGGGAAAAAGGACAGCGCTGGCGCATAGCCAGGCGCTGCGGGCAAGGCACCGGCGTGCAAACACCGGTGTGCTAGCCCTCAGTATGCATTGCGCCGGCGGGACATCCACATCGCCACGGTGGCCAGCAAAGCCCCCGATGCGGCGGCGATGACCAGCGACTTGCCGGGCTGCTCGGCCACATACTTGCCGGTGACTTCGGCTGCCTGCTGGATCTGACGGCGTGCACGCGCGCTGGTCTCGGCGCAGTAGTCGATGCTGCGAGCGGCCAGGTCCTGTGCACGGGCTGCCAGGTCATCAATCGCCGGGTCGGTCTGGCGGCGCAGGGCGCGCACGCTTTCTTCGGCCTTGTCCAGCGACTGGTCGGCGGCAGCCCGGGTGGTCTGCACTGCGTCCTGCGCGCTTTGCAGCACGTCATCGGCCAGGTTGCGAACACCGTGGGTCACTTTGTCGGTAGCGGTCTGAAGGCTCATGGGGAAACTCCTTGGGGTATGGGGTACAGGGGATGCGGGAGGAGGTGAAGGGCAGCAGTCCAGGCGTTGCGGCCTGACTCACCCCTTTTTCAGGAGCCCCAGCACGAAGGTGACCACAGCCATGATCACGAACACAAAGAACAGAATCTTCGCAATGCCCACGGCACCGGCAGCAATGCCGCCAAAACCGAAGAGGGCTGCAATCAGCGCGATCACCAGAAAAACAACTGCGTAGTGCAACATTTCCATCTCCTTATGGGTGGCCGGCTTGCCGGCAGATCGGGTGGCGCCAAAACCTCAACGCCTGGGACCAACTGTAGGTATCTCCCTGTGCCCTGGATGCCGGTGCGCGGCGCGCGCCCATGTCGGCGGCGCAGTGGGGGTCATGTAGGACGGCGCGCACCGGCCGGACCGGGCGCACGGTAGCGCGCACAAGCGGCTGCAGCGCAGGTACGCCACGGCAGGACGCTGGCTCCGGGCATGGCGTGCCAACAGCCCGCAGGTGTCGCACGGAGGCCTGCATGCGCTACGCCACGCAATGCAGGGAATGAGGGAGACGCAGGAAGAAGGCGGCGTATGCCTCAGGCGTCGTGCGCAGCGGCGTTGCGGCGCGGCTCCGACGAGGTGCGCGGCAGCGGCAGCACGGCCGACAACAAGGTGCCATTGCCAGGCCGCGAAGTGAGCGTGAGACGCCCGCCCGCTGCCTCGACCCGGTGGCGCATGCCAGCCAAGCCGTGCGAAGTGGGGCGCACGGTGCCCGGGTCGAAACCCACACCATCGTCGCGCACCTGCACCGACACATGCGTGGGATAGCCGTGCACCGACACCAGCACCTTGCTGGCCTTGGCGTACTTGCCGATGTTGGTCAGCGCCTCTTGCACCATGCGATACACCGTGAGCTGCGCTGCATCGGGCAGTTGAACGGCCTCCAGACTGGTCTCAACCTCAATGCCTGCGCGCTCGGCGTATTCACGTGTCAGGATCTCCAGTGCGGCGGTGAGCCCCAGGTTCGACAGCGACGACGGCCGCAGGTCTTCGATGATGCGACGCTTGAGCGCAATGCCGCTGTTGAGTGTTTCGGTGAGGTGCTTGAGGCGCTCGGCAATGTCGGGCGCAGTGGCATCGATCTTGGATTTGAGGCGCGCCACATCCAGCTTGGCAGCCGTCAGCAGCGCGCCCAGCTCGTCGTGCAGTTCCCGCGCCAGATGGCCCCGTTCTTCTTCGCGCACCTCCTGCAAGTGGTTGGCCAATTCGGACAGCGTGGCCGTGCGGTCGCGCACCAGCCCTTCCAGGCGGTCGCGCTCACGCTCCAGCACCTCTTGCTCGCGCAGGTTGACGGTCTGAACCGCCTGCGTCTGGCGCAGGTACATGTAGAACGCCAGCAGGCCAATGGCAGTGACCGTGGCAATGCCGATGCGCGACAGCATCAGCGACTGCTCGATCTGCTCGCGCCCCTGTTGCAGGCGCTGGTCGCTGCGGGCAATCAGCTCTTGCGCATGCTGGCGGATCGCCTCCATGTGCTCCTTGCCCACATCCGTGTTCAGAATGAACTTCCATGCGTCTTCGTTGCCCTGGCGGCGCAGGCGCAGGCTCAGCTCCATCTCAGCCAGCTTGCGCGAGATCTGCCGCGACAGCAACGCGAACTCCTGCATGTCCTCGGGCGACGCCATGAACTGGTTGCGCAGGCGATCCAGGTTGGTCTGCACGGTCGCTACGGCCTTGTCATACGGTTCCAGGTAGGTCTCGTTGCCCGTGAGCAGATAACCCCGCTGGCCGGTTTCCGCATCCAGCATGCTTTGCAGCAGCTTGTTCACATCGGCCCGCGTGGTCAGCCCCTGGGCCAGTTGTTCCACCGCGTCCTGCGAACGCATGTGCCCCGTTTCATTGATGCCCACCAGCACCATGGCCGCCAACAGCGCCATGGGCAGGCTCAGGGCCATCTGTCGGACTTTTGGTAACCAACGCCGGGTGTTTTCTTGGAGATTCATACGCTTATTCTGGATAATGACCCGTTACCTGCCAGGTGCGCCAGCCATGCAACGACGTGCCGAGCGCCTGGACTTCAATACACACCGGCAGCACCTTTGCTGCCGCCTCGAAAGAAGCATCAATGATCAAGATTGGCATTGTGGATGACCACGCGATTGTTCGTTCCGGCCTGCGGCAGTTCTTGTCGGAGCACGTCGACTTGCGGGTGGAAGGCGAGGCGGCCAACGGCCGCGAGGCCATCGACCTGGTGCGCAACAAGGAAATCGATGTGCTGCTGATGGACCTGTCGATGCCTGGCCAAAGCGGGCTGGACGCGCTGGCCATGCTGCGCGCCAAGGCGCCCGACATGGGCATCCTGATCCTGAGTGGCTACCCTGAAGAACACTACGCGATCAACCTGATCCGCCAGGGTGCCAGTGGTTACCTGAACAAGGAGTGCGAACCGTCGGAGATCGTGGAAGCCATTCGCACCATTGCTCTGGGCCGCCGCTACCTGACGCCTGCCGTGGCCGAACTGCTGGCACAGCAACTCAACCGCAAGGACGATGCGCCACCGCATGAGCAGCTGTCTGAGCGAGAGTTCCAGGTGTTCCTGAAGCTGGCCAAGGGAGAGACGGCGGGCGATATCGCCAAGTCGTTGTCGCTGAGCGTGAAAACGGTGAGCACGTACCGCACACGCCTGATGGAAAAGATGAGTCTCTCGTCCAACAGCGACCTGACCTACTACGCACTC
Source organism: Acidovorax sp. Root568 (assembly GCF_001427445.1). Taxonomy (NCBI): domain Bacteria; kingdom Pseudomonadati; phylum Pseudomonadota; class Betaproteobacteria; order Burkholderiales; family Comamonadaceae; genus Acidovorax; species Acidovorax sp. Root568. The sequence goes on from NZ_LMGP01000016.1 coordinate 89,418, forward strand.
AAAAATCGCCTGATCGACTGACATCCAGAACCTGGCCAGAGCCCGGCGCTGCCGGGCGTAGGCAAGTCTTGCTTTTGCGTTGAAAAAGAAGGGAAAAGAAGCACCCCGACTGCCGCATGCACCCACGCACGCGGCGGCGGGTTGTGTCACTGGGATGCGCCCGATGATGCGGCAGACACACCGCCGCCGCTACCGGCCTCCAGCCTGTGGGCCGGGCTGCTGTGCTGTACGCAGTAGTCCACCAACGCGTCGATCTCGTTGGATTTGTCAAACACTGCATCCACACCCAGCTGCGCACAGCGCATGCGCACATCCGGCGTGGCGTAATTGCTGAGCACCACCATTTTTTGGCCGGGCCGCCGCGTGCGGCAGGCAGCCAGCACACCCAATCCGCTGCCCTGGCGCAAGAACAGATCCACGATGGCCAAGTCCCACTCCTCAGGGTGCGAGGACAACCAGTTCGTACCGTCGTCTTCGGTTTCTGCCACGCCCACCGCTTCTACAGACGCCAACTCCTCCAGAGTTCCGATCAGGTTCTCGCGGATGGTCGCGTTGTCTTCAACAATGTAGGTGCGCAGTTTCACGGGCGGGTCCATGTGTACGGACAGTGCGGGTCACGCTGTCCTAGCCTTGAATTTAAGGCTTCCATGCGCCGGATTCTGCCAGCCACAACACGCTGGCCATGTAGGAAAAATCCTACCGCGCAACACACACCTTGCAATGGGCGTGGCGCTGAACGCGCATGGTGCTCCACTCCATGGCCCGGCCATCGAGCATCAGCAGCCGACCCGCCAGCGACTGACCTACGCCCGCTATGAGCTTGAGCGCCTCGGCTGCCTGCATCGCACCCACCACACCCACCAGCGGAGCAAATACACCCATCGTGGAGCAGCGGACTTCTTCAAACTCCGCATCCGGCGGGAAGATGCAGGCATAACAAGGCGACTGCGCATCGCGCGGGTCCACCACCGTGATCTGCCCATCGAACTGGATCACAGCCCCCGCCACCAAGGGCTTGTTGTGACGCACACACGCGGCATTGACCGCCTGGCGGGTCGCATAGTTGTCGCTGCAGTCGAGTACCACTGTGGCATCACGCACCAGACTATCGAGAGCCGCCGCATCCACCCGGGCCTGCAGTGCGGTGACCTGCACCTCGGGGTTGATGTCGGCCATGGCCTGCGCCGCCGACTTGACCTTGGGGCTGCCCACGCGCGCGGTGGTGTGCGCAATCTGGCGCTGCAGGTTGGTCAGGTCCACCACATCGTCGTCGACGAGTGTGATGTGGCCCACACCGGCGGACGCCAAGTACAGCGCAGCCGGCGACCCCAACCCGCCAGCGCCGATGATGAGAGCATGGGCTTCCAACACCCGCTCCTGCCCCTCGATGCCCACCTCGTCGAGCAGGATGTGGCGGGAATAGCGCAGGAGCTGGTCATCGGTCATGGGAAGGCGGGCCTGCAGCGGCCAAAAAATCAACGGTGAAACAGGCGGACATGAAAAAGGCTGGATTCCTCGCGAAATCCAGCCCGGGGTCAGAGCGCGAAAGGCTCAATTCTCTTTCTTTTCTTCCTTGCGCTCTGTCAGCGTCTTGCTGACCAACACAGGGCGACCCTTGAGCTGATTGAGGGCCTGCACCAGCTGGAAGTCTTTGTCCGAACCGAATTCGGGCACCTTGCGGTCAGCCACAGGCTTCTTGGCTTCTTCTTCCATGCGCTTGCGGGCTTCCTCACGGGCCTTTTCACGGGCTTCGTCCTTCTTCTCTTCACCCTGGCCGCTGTTCAAGTGCTTGTCCAGATCTGCCTCGCGCATGCGCAAGGCGGCAAAGATGTTGCCCTCTTCCGACTCGTCAATCATCACGTCGGGCACGATGCCCTTGGCCTGGATCGACTTGCCACTCGGCGTGTAATAGCGGGCGGTGGTCAGCTTGATGCCCGTGTCAGGCCCCAGCGGACGCACGGTCTGCACCGAGCCCTTGCCAAAGGTCTGGCTGCCCATGATGGTGGCGCGCTTGTGGTCCTGCAGCGCGCCAGCCACGATCTCGCTGGCGGAGGCAGAGCCTTCGTTGACCAGCACCACCAGCGGCACCGCCTTGAGGGACGCGGGAAGGCGTTTGAGCGGATCACCGCCGCCCCGGCGCTGGTAGTAGTCGGGGGCAGCCTTGTAGGTGGCCTTGCTGTCGGCCAGCTGGCCATTGGTGGTGACCACCGTCACGTTCTCGGGCAGGAAAGCCGCAGAAATTGCCACGGCTGCATCCAGCAGGCCACCGGGGTCGTTGCGCAGGTCCAGCACCAAGCCCTTGAGGTTGGGCTCCTGCTTGTAGACCTCTTCCACCTTGCGCACAAAGTCATCCACCGTGCGCTCCTGGAATTGCGACAGGCGGATCCAGGCGTAACCGGGCTCGATCACCTTGCCCTTGACGGACTGGGTCTTGATCTCTTCGCGCGTGATGGTGACAGGGAACGTGCGGTTCTCGTCCTTGCGGAAGATGGTGAGGGTGACCTTGGTACTGGGCTCGCCGCGCATGCGCTTGACGGCGTCATTCAGCGCCAGGCCCTTAACGGCGGTTTCGTCAATTTTGGTGATCAGGTCGTTGGTCTTGAGGCCGGCGCGGAAGGCCGGCGAGCCTTCGATGGGCGACACGATCTTGATCAGGCCGTCTTCCTGCGTGATCTCGATGCCCACGCCCACGAAGCGGCCGGAAGTGCCCTCGCGGAATTCCTTGAAGGACTTCTTGTCGAAGTACTGCGAGTGCGGATCCAGGCTGGACACCATGCCCGAGATGGCGTCGGTGATGAGCTTCTTGTCATCGACCGGCTCGACGTAATCGGTCTTGACCAGGCCGAACACGGCGGACAACTGCTGGATTTCTTCGAGCGGCAACGGCGTCATGGCGCCACGCGCCACCGTTTGCAGTGACACCGTGGTGAGCGCACCCGCCACCACGCCTACCGATACCCATCCTGCAATCTTGAGTTTGTGGCCCATACAACACCTTTTACCGCTTCGAAACCAATATACACCTTGGAAGGGCCAAACCCGCCGCAGTTCCGCATGGATGCTCACTTTGGCGGGGATAAGCGGGGTTTTCCCCGCTCTTTACCTGCGATTTACGCTTTGCCCTGCGATGCCACGGCGGCTGCGGCCTTGGCCGCCGCTTCGGCATCTCCCAGATAGTAGTGACGGATGGGCTTGAGGTCGGCGTCGAGCTCGTATACCAGTGGAATCCCGTTGGGAATGTTCAGACCCACGATGTCGGTCTCGGAGATGTTGTCCAGGTACTTCACCAGCGCGCGGATGGAGTTGCCATGCGCAGCCACCACCACCCGCTTGCCCGAGCGGATGGCGGGCGCCATGGCCTCGTTCCAGAACGGCAGCACGCGGGCCACGGTGTCTTTCAGGCACTCGGTCAGGGGCACATTCTCGGCAGCCACCCCAGCGTAGCGGCGGTCACCACGCTCGCTGCGGGGGTCGGTGGCTTCCAGCGCTGGCGGGGGCGTGTCATAGCTGCGGCGCCATACGAGCACCTGCTCGTCGCCATACTGCTTGGCCATGTCGGCCTTGTTCAGGCCCTGCAGGGCGCCGTAGTGGCGTTCGTTCAGGCGCCAGTCCTTGACCACCGGCAGCCAGGTGCAGTCCATTTCGTCCAGCGTGTACCAGAGGGTGTGGATGGCGCGCTTGAGCACGCTGGTGAACGCCAGATCGAACTCGTAGCCCTCGGCCTTGAGCAGCTTGCCGGCCGACATGGCCTGGGAGACACCGGTGGGCGTGAGGTCCACATCGGTCCAGCCGGTAAAGCGGTTTTCAAGGTTCCAGGTGGATTCGCCGTGGCGGATCAGAACGAGCTTGTACATGGTTTCCCCAGGAAAGGCAGGTCAAAAAAATGCGGGCCAAAACCCAGCATTCTAGAATTACGCTGTTCGCCAACCCAAGGAAGCTTCGTGAAATTCATTATTGATAACTGGTATCTGTTCCTCGTTGCACTGGCTTCGGGCAGCATGTTGCTGTGGCCGGTCCTCAAGAACGCCAGTGGCGGTTCGCTGACGCCAGCACGCGCCGTGCAGCTCATCAACCGCGAAAAAGCGGTGGTCATCGACGTGTGCGAAGCCGAGGAATTCGCCACCGGCCACGTGACTGGCGCCAAGAACGTACCCGTGTCCCAGCTCGAAGAGCGCCTGCCCGCCGTGGTCAAGAACAAGGCCCTGCCCGTGGTGCTGGTGTGCGCCAGCGGCGCACGCGCCAACCGCGCCGTCGCCATTGCCAAAAAACTGGGCTACGACAACGCCCAGGCACTCGCCGGTGGCATGAAGGCCTGGCGCGACGCCAGCCTGCCTGTGGAAAAAGCCTGATCCGCCCCCAGTTATTCGGTCAGCGCTAGTCTTGCGACTGGTTTTTCAGTCCCACAGGAAGAAAGAGGAAGGTTCGCCATGCAACCCGTGAAGATGTACACCACCGCCGTCTGCCCCTATTGCATCCGGGCCAAGCAGATCCTCAAGTCCAAGGGCGTGGAGCAGATCGAGGAGATCCGCATCGACACCGACCCCGCCGCGCGCAGCCACATGATGGAAATCACCGGTCGCCGCACGGTGCCGCAGATCTACATCGGCGACACCCATGTGGGTGGCCACGACGATCTGGTGGCGCTGGACAGCCGTGGCGAGCTGATGCCCTTGCTCGGCGCCTGACCCCCTCTCTGGGCGCTGCATAATGCAGCCCCATGTGCCCGCTGCGGGAGCTGCTCCCCGGCGGGTTTTGTTTTGCTAGCAATTTCGTAAGAGCAAAGAGACTTCACCATGGCCGACCAAGAAAACCCCGTGTTCCAGATCCAGCGCGTCTACCTCAAGGACCTGTCGCTGGAGCAGCCCAACTCCCCCGCCATCCTGCTCGAACAAGAGCAACCCAGCGTGGACATCCAGCTGGGCGTGGAAGCCACCCCCGTGGCCGAAGGCATCTTTGAAGTGGCTGTGACCGCCACCGTGCAGACCAAGATCAAGGACAAGACTGTGTTCCTGGTCGAAGCCAAGCAAGCCGGCATCTTCGAAATCCGCAACGTGCCCGAAGACCAGATGGGCCCCATCATGGGCATCGCCTGCCCCCAGATCGTGTACCCCTACCTGCGCGGCAATGTGGCCGACGTGATCAACCGCGCTGGCTTCCCGCCCGTGCACCTGGCCGAAATCAACTTCCAGGCCATGTACGAGCAACAGCAAGCCCAGGCCGCCGGCCAGGCATCGCCCATCATCACGCAGTAAGCATTTACAGGCATTTATGCCTGTAGTGCTGGATGAATAAGCGCATACAGCTATGAAAATCATAGTATTGGGCGCTGGAGCCTGGGGGACAGCGGTGGCCATGAGTGCCGCCCAGCACCCCGCAGGCCATGCCGTCACCTTGTGGGCGCGCGATGCCGCCCAGGCGGCCCAGATGCAGACGCAGCGGCAAAACGCGCGTTACCTGCCCGGCATCACCCTCCCCCCCTCCCTCACTCTGGCCCATGGCGACTTTGCTGCGCTGTGGACCGGGGCCGACCTCGTCATCGTGGCCACGCCCATGGCGGCTTTGCGCGGCATGCTGCAGGCCTTGCATGGCTGCGCTGCCCCTGTGGCCTGGCTGTGCAAGGGCTTTGAGGCTGCAACCGCTGGCAATTCCACATCTTTTGGGCTGCTGGCGCATGAAGTACAAGCCCTGGTAGCTCCTGAACTGATAGCAGGCGTGTTTAGCGGCCCCAGCTTTGCGCAAGAAGTGGCGCTGGGCCAGCCGACCGCGCTGGTGGCAGCCAGCCCCCATGCGCAGGTGCGCGATGCGCTGGTCAACGCCTTTCACAGCCCCAGCGTGCGCGTGTATGCCAACGAAGACATCGTGGGCGTGGAGGTGGGTGGCGCGGTGAAAAACGTGCTGGCCATTGCCACCGGCCTGTGCGATGGACTGGCGCTGGGATTGAACGCCCGCGCCGCACTCATCACGCGCGGCCTGGCCGAGATGACGCGGCTGGGCTTGGCGCTCGGCGCGCGGCCCGACACCTTCATGGGCCTGTCGGGCCTGGGCGACCTGGTGCTGACCGCCACGGGCGACCTGTCGCGCAACCGGCGCGTGGGCATGTTGCTGGCCGAGGGCAAAACCTTGCCGCAAGCCGTGGAGTCGCTGGGCCATGTGGCCGAGGGCGTTTACAGCGCCCGCACCGTGGCGCAGCGGGCGGCCCAGCTGGGGGTGGACATGCCCATCACCCGCGCGGTGGTGGCGCTGCTGGATGGCCAGCTCACGCCGGCCGATGCGGTCGTCACGCTGATGGGGCGCGGGCCCGCGTCCGAGCTGATGTGACCCCAATAGTGATGCCCAAAACAAAAGGCCCCTGCGGAATTCCACAGGGGCCTTTTGTTTGGTGACGCTGATGCCATGCGCTCCGCGGGTGGATTCAAAACACCCCAAACAGCATCAGCAGCAGCACAACCGACAGCGGGACGCCAAGTAGCCAGGCAATGAGAGGCATGGGGATCTCCTTGAAAGGTGAGAAGTTCAGGTGGTTTCACTGTATTTCTCACCCCGGCTGGTGCTTGTCCGGCTTTGCACCCCAAACCCGTAGGCCCTCACCTACCCGCACCTCTTGCCGGCTCGGCCCGCGGCGCCCCTGAGCAGCGCTGCGGCCTGGCTTACAGCCCCAACTCCAGCGCCAGCAGCTCGTCCACGGTCTGGCGGCGGCGGATCAGGCGGGCCTGGCCGCCGTCCACCAGTACTTCGGCAATCAACGGGCGCGTGTTGTAGTTGGAGGACATGCTGGCGCCGTACGCGCCCGTGTCGTGAATCACCAGCAAGTCACCCACCTGCGCGGCGGGCAGGTCGCGCGGCAGCACCACGCCGCCGTCGCCCTGGGTGAACACGTCGCCCGACTCGCACAGCGGGCCCGCCACCACCGTGGGCTGCTCGGCTGCGGTGGAGCCATCGCGGCGCAGCACGCTCATCGCGTGGTAGCTGCCGTACATGGACGGGCGCATGAGTTCGTTGAAGCCGGTATCGACCAGCACAAAATGATTGTTGCCCGCGTTCTTGGTGGCGCGCACCTGGCCCAGCAGCACGCCCGATTCGGCCACCAGGAAGCGGCCGGGTTCGATCTCCAGGCCGAGCTTGTGGCCCACGATGGCCTCGGCCTGCTGGCGCGCGGCGTCCCACAGGCCGTGGTAATGCTGCGTGTCCACCACCGGGTCGCCGCTGCGATAGGGGATGGACAGGCCACCACCGGCCGAGATGGCGTGCAGGTCATGCCCTGCCGCATGCGCCGTGCGCACCAGGTTGACCATGGCACCGCACACTTCCTGCAGGTGGCTGTAGTCCACGCCCGAGCCGATGTGCATGTGCAGGCCCACCAGCTTCAGGCCGTGCTGCTTGATCGCATCCAGTGCCGCAGGCAGGTCGGTGTGCCAGATGCCGTGTTTGCTGTGCTCGCCACCCGTGTTGGTCTTGTTGCTGTGGCCGTGGCCAAAGCCGGGGTTGATGCGCAGCCACACCGCATGGCCCGGCGAACGCGCGCCCAGCTGGTGCAGCATGTCGATCGAGCCAGCGTTGACCGGCACGCCGTGTTCCACCACGCAGTCGAGCGTGGCGGCGTCGAACAGGTCGGCGGTAAAGACGATCTCCGACGGCTCTCCGCCGGCCGTGTAGCCGGCCGCCAGCGCACGCAGGATCTCGCCGCGCGAAACGGCATCCACCTTCACGCCCTGCTCGCGCATGAGCTTCAGGATGTGGATGTTGGAGCAGGCCTTCTGCGCGAACCGGATGGTCTCGAAATTGGACACCTGCGCAATGCGCTGGCGGATGGTGGCCGCGTCATACACCCACAGCGGGGTGCCAAACTGGTCGGCCAGGGCCCAGAGCTGAGCGGAGGAGAAAGGGTTGGACATGAGGAAGCTCCAAAGGCACAAAGCGTGAACGATGCGCGGATGATGCCGCCATCCATGTATTCAGTCGAATGCTTTGATTTACGCCATCCATTCAATATGGATATGCTGTGCGCATGACTGGCATGACCGAGCCCCCCCTGGCCCATCGCATCACCCACCGCCACATCGAGGTCTTCCGCGCCGTGATGACCGCAGGCAGCGCCACCGGTGCGGCCGACCTGCTGCACAGCTCGCAACCCACCGTGAGCCGCGAGCTGGCGCGGCTCGAATCGCTGCTGGGCTATGCGCTGTTCGAGCGCGTGCAGGGCCGACTGCGCCCCAACGCCCGGGCGCTGGCGCTGTGGGACGAGGTACAGCGCTCGTGGCAGGGGCTGGAGCGTGTAGTGGACCGGGCCGTGGCCCTGGGCCGGTCGGGGGCCGTGCAACTGTCGGTGCTTTGCCTGCCCGCGCTGGCCCATGCACTGCTGCCGGGTGCGGCGGCACGGCTGATGCAGGCGCACACCGAGGCACGCTTGTCCGTCACACCGCAGGAATCGCCCCTGCTCGAAGAATGGATGAGCGCCCAGCGGTTTGATCTGGGCCTGTGCGAACAGACCACCGCCCCGCCGGGCACACGGGCCGAGGTGCTGCTGACCCTGGACGAGGTGGCTGTGCTGCCCGCCCACCACGCTTTGGCACGCCAGCCGGTGCTGCAACTCGGCGACTTTGCCGGTGAATTCTTTGTAAGCCTCTCGGCCGACGACCCCTACCGCCGCCTGATCGACGCCCGGCTTGCCGAGGCGGGCGTAGAGCGCACGCTGCGCGTGGAAACTCACAGTGCCGCCGCGGTGTGCGCCATGGTCGAGCAGGGCCTGGGCATCGCCATCGTCAACCCGGTCACCGCCCTGGCCGCCGCCAGCGAGCGGCTGGTGCTGCGGCGGCTGGCGTTTTCCATCCCGTTCAGCGTGACAGCGCTGCTCCCGCTATACCGCCCGCCCCTGCCCGAGGTGGTGCCCATGCTGGAGGCTCTGCGCGCGCAGGCCCAGGCCATTGCAACGCAGCTGCCGCCCGCCATGGACTGATGCTACAGAATCTATAAACTATGATTTTGATAGCAGCAAAGGCATATTGCACTAGCGCCATCGGCACAAAGGAGCCAAAACCGGGGCTCCTTGTGCGTTCCGGACAGTGTCCTCAGCCGCCCGGCGCCGCCAGGCTACGCACCTTGACCGCCAGCCGCTCTTCGACCGAGGGCGACACGAACTTGGTCACCTCGCCACCCAGCACCGCAATCTCGCGCACAAAGGTGCTGCTGATGAACTGGTACTTGTCGCTGGGGGTCAGGAACACGGTCTCCACCTGCGGCATCAGGCTGCGGTTCATGCCTGCCAGCTGGAATTCGTAGTCAAAGTCGGTCACGGCACGCAGGCCACGCACCATGGCCTTGCCGCCGCGCGACACCACAAAGTCGCGCAGCAGGCCCGAGAAGGGCTCGACCTGCACCTGGGGATACATCTTCACGGCCTCGCGCACCATCTCGATGCGCTCTTCCAGCGAGAACAGGGTCTTCTTGTGGTGGCCCGCCGCCACGGCCACGATCACACGTTCAAACAACTGGGTGGCCCTGCGCACCACGTCTTCATGGCCCAGCGTGATGGGGTCAAAGGTTCCGGGGTACACGGCGAGCACGTTCTGGGCCATGGCTGGTTGTCTCCTGTCTGGCGATTGACGTTGGCCCCGGCCCCCGGGGCGCTCCCCGCAGGGCCCGCCGGGCCGCGTGCGCGCATTATGCAGTGCAGTGCAACATGAACCGGCGTTGGCTCATTCTGTGGTGGCTGCCACAGGGCGCAGCAGGTGCGCATGCACGGCGCCAGCCTTCAGATGCCGGTACACGGCCAGGCCGCTGCCGGCCAGCTCCTCGTCCGTCCAGGCGCGGGGCGCTTCGAGGTAAATAAAGCCCTGGGTGGCCACGGCCTTGGCAGCAGCCTGCAAAGCAGGGGCAAACAGCTCGCCGTCAAAGGGCGGGTCCAGCAGCACCAGGTCCACACTGGCAGGTGCGGCCTGCTTGAGGGCGGCCACGCCGTCGCCGCGCTGCACACGCACGGCGCTGGCTTGCAGCTTCGCTTGCAGCACCTGCAGCTGGGCCACCAGCGCAGCGTCACTCTCCACCAGTTGTACCGACGCGGCGCCGCGCGAAGCGGCCTCGAGCCCCAGCGCACCGGTGCCCGCAAAAGCGTCCAGGCAGCGCCAGCCACTCAAGTCCTGGCCCAGCCAGTTGAAGAGCGTTTCGCGCACGCGGTCGGGCGTGGGACGCAGGCCGGGGCGCTGGGCCACGGGCAGGCGGGTGCGCTTCCATTGCCCACCGATGATGCGGATTTCGCCCGCGCCCTTGGGGGCGGCAGCCGCCGCAGCTTTGTCCTTGGCGTTTTTCTTGATGGTCTTGGGGTCCACAGGGGCCGCAGCGGCTGCGGCCTGGGCCTTGCGGATTTCGGCGGTGATGGCGCTGCCGCGCAGGGTCGATCGGCTCATGGCTGCTTGCCTCCCACCACCACGGTCACCATGCGGCCGGGTTGCAGCTTTTGGGCCATGGCAGTGCGCACATCGGCCACCGTCAGGGCCTCGACCTTTTTGGCCCACTGGTCCAGGTAGTCCAAGGGCAGGTCGTTCCAGGCGATGTTGGCCACGTTGCCCAGCAGCTTCTTGTTGCTGTCGATGCGCAGCGCAAAGCCGCCGATGAGGTTGTCCTTGGCGGCGCGCAGCTCGGCCTCGGTGGGGCCTTCGGCCACAAAGCGGGCGATCACGTCGCGCGAGACCTGCACTGCCTGGGCGGCCTGGTCGGGGCGCGTCTGCAAGCCCACGGTGAAGGCACCGGCATGCAGGCCGGGGGCGAAGTAGCTGTAGACGCTGTAGGAGAGGCCGCGCTTTTCGCGCACCTCGTGGGTCAGTCGCGAGACAAAGCCGCCGCCGCCCAGGATGTGGTTGCCCACCAGCAGCGCGAGGAAGTCCGGGTCGCGGCGCTGGAAGCCCGGCTGGCCGATCAGCACGTGGGCCTGGGCCGAGGCAAACGGAATGGCCTTCTCGGCAGGTGCCGTCAGCGCCGCCACTTCGCCCACGGGCGGCAGCGGTGCGCAGCCCGCACTGGCAGGCAGGCGCGACAGCAGCGTGGCCACCAGCGTCTGCGCCTGGGCGCGCGATACGGCGCCCACAATGCTGACCTTGGCGCGGCAGGCGGCCACGTACTGCTCGTGAAAGGCCTGCATGTCGGCCACGCCAATGCGCGCCAACGTCTCTTCGGTGGTGCGCACGCCATAGGGGTGGCTGCCATACACCGCAGCGGCGAACGCATGGTTGGCCACGGTGGCGGGGCGCGTGTTGGCTTCCTTCAGGCTGGCGCTCCAGCGGGCGCGGTCGCGTTGCCAAACGTCGTCAGTCGTCGTGGGCTCGGCAATCTGGCGGGCTGCCAGCCGTGCAGCGCGCTCCAGCAGCGGCGGGTCGGTCAGCGAGCGCAGCACATAGTGCAGCGTGTCGTTGTCGGCATTGGCTTCAAAGCTGGCGCCCAGATCGGCCCAGGCCTCACCCAGGCCGTTTTCGTCCAGCGCGGGCTCGGCGCTGGCGTCGCGCCCGGCCTTCACGCCCTTGCTGGCCATGGCGGCGACGGCGTTGGCCAGGCCGGACTGGCCTGCCGGGTCGCGGCGCGTGCCAGCGTCAAAGTCGATTTGCACGTCCACCATGGGGATGACCGGGCTTTCGACCAGATAGACCTTGGCGCCGCCCGGCTCCGTCCAGTGCTGGATAGGCAGCAGCGCCCAGGCCGAATTGGAAGAAAAAAGGGCGATAGTGCTAGTGCATAAAGCACGGACAGCTACGTTTTTGATAGTAATCATGGGCAGTTTCCGCAGGGCGGGTTCAGCGGATGGCAGCGCCCGGGGGCAGCTGGGGACGGGCGCGGGGGGCGTCCAGGGGCTGGGGCAGCAGCGTGGCCACGGTGAGCTGGTCGTCGCCAAAATACCTGGCAGCCACGGCCTGCACCTGCGCAGGGGTCACGGTGCGCAGCAGGGCCAGCAGGCGCTCGTTGGCGTCCAGGGGAAAGCCCTGCACCCAGTTGCCCCCCAGCTCCTGCGCCTGGCTCATCACCGAGTCGCGCTCGTACACCGTGGAGGCGATCCATTGCGTCTTCACGCGGTTCAGCTCGGCCTCACTCACCCCATCCTTGGCCACACGGGTCACCTCGGCGCGCAGCGCGTCTTCGACCTGCTGGGCGGTCTTGCCCGCAGCGGGCACGCCGCTGAGCATGAACAGGCTGGGGCCGCGCCCGGTGACCATGGCGGAGCTGCTGGCGCTGTCGGCCACGCGGTTGGGCCCCTGGGTCAGTGCGCGGTCCAGCCGGGCACCGTCATAGCCATTGAACACGGCCGACAGCACCATCAGCGCGAGGGCGTCGCGGTCTTCGTCGGTGAGGTTGTCCACGCGGTCCAGGCTGGGCGCGCGGAAGGCCAGGGCCACATAGGCCTGCTCTGCCGGGGCCTTGACGGCAATGCGGCGCAGGCCCTTTTGCTCGGGTTCGGTGCGCGGTTTGCGCGCGGGCAGAGCGTGCACGGGCAGGCTGCCGTAATACTTTTCGGCCAGCGCACGCACCTGGGCCACATCCACATCGCCCGCCACCACCACGGCGGCGTTGGTGGGGGTGTACCACTGGCGGTGGAAGGCGCGCACGTCATCGGGCGTCATCGCGTCCAGGTCGCTCATCCAGCCCACGATGGGGCGGCGGTAGGGCGACGCATTGAAGGTGGCGGCAAACAATTGTTCGGCCAGCACGGCCCGGGGCTGGTCTTCGGTGCGCAGGCGGCGCTCTTCCTTGACGACCTCGATCTCTTTCTTGAACTCCTCGTCGGGCCAGTGGTTGTTGGCAAACCGGTCCGATTCGAGCTTCATCACGTCCTCCAGCCGGTTGGACGGGATCTGCTGGTAGTAGCCGGTGTAGTCACGGCTGGTGAATGCGTTCTCCCGCCCGCCCAGCGCCGCCACGCGGCGCGAGAACTCGCCCGGCGGCAGGGTCTTGGTGCCCTTGAACATCATGTGCTCCAGCGCATGGGCCACGCCCGAGGTGCCGTCCACCTCATCCATCGAGCCCACACGCACCCAGACCATGTGCACCGCCGTCGGGGCGCGGCGGTCGGGCTGCACGATGAGCTGCATGCCGTTTTTGAGCGTGAACTGCTGCGCGCCAGAGGCCGTGGCGGACGGCGTGGTGGAGGGTTGAGACACCGGGGTGGTGGCCGCAAAGGCAGCCCCGGACGAGAGGCAGGCCAGCAGGCCCAGTAGGGTGAAAGCGCGTTTCATAGAATGGGGTGATTCTAAGAACCCGCCAATGTTCAGTTTTTTCAAGAAAAAGCCCGCTCCTTCGCCCGCCCCCACCGATGTGCCCGCCCCGGCCCAGCCGGTAGGCGCACCGGCGCCCACCGTGGTTGCGCCCGTGGCGCCCCCCCTGCCCTCCACGCCGCCCGTGGCTACCCTCAACCCGCCAGCGCCCGCTACACCGGCTCCCGTGGCGGCGCCCGCCCCGGCAGGCTTTGGCTGGCTGCGCAACCCGTTTGGCAACAAAGCCCCTGAGCCCGCTGCGCCGCCCCCCGTAGCACCAGCTCCCGTCACTGTGACCCCGCCAGCGCCCGTGGCGATGCCACCGGTGGCACCGGCCGTCGCACCGACGCCCCCTGCAGCACCGGCAGCCACAGCGCCCACCGCTGCTCCAGTGGTTGCAAGCCCCGCATTGCCCCCCGTGGCGCCCCCGATTTCCGTTGCTGCACCTGCGCCGGTTGCACCACCCACGCCCGCCACACCACCGCCTGCGCCAGTGGCAGCACCCGCAACCTCGGCTGCGCCCACTGCCCCGGCGCCTGAACGCAAAGGCTGGCTGGACCGCCTCAAGGCGGGCCTGCGCAAGACTGGCAGCAGCATTGCCACCGTCTTCACCGGCACGCAGATTGACGACGCGCTGTATGAGGAGCTGGAAGAGGCCCTGCTGATGGCCGACACCGGCGTGAAAGCCACCACGCACCTGCTGACGGACCTCAAGCGCCGCGTGAAGGACAGCAAGACCACCGACCCTGCGGCAGTCAAGGGCCTGCTGGCCGACGCGCTGGCCGACCTGCTGCGCCCGCTCGAAAAAGCCCTGGTGATTGGCGAGCACACCCCCACCGTGATCATGGTGGCCGGCGTGAACGGCGCGGGCAAGACCACCTCCATCGGCAAGCTCACCAAGCACCTGGCCGGTGAAGGCGCCGCCGTGCTGCTGGCCGCCGCCGACACCTTCCGCGCCGCTGCCCGCGAGCAGCTGGGCGTGTGGGCCGACCGCAACACGGTCGAGATCGTGAGCCAGGAAGGTGGCGACCCCGCCGCCGTGAGCTTTGATGCCGTGACCGCCGGCAAGGCGCGCGGCAAGGATGTGGTGCTGGTGGACACCGCCGGCCGCCTGCCCACGCAGCTGCACCTGATGGAGGAGCTGAAAAAGATCCGCCGCGTGGTCACCAAGGCCGACGCCACCGCCCCGCACGAGGTGCTGCTGGTGATCGACGGCAACACCGGCCAGAACGCGCTGGCCCAGGTGCGCGCGTTTGACGATGCGCTGCAGCTCACCGGCCTGATCGTCACCAAACTGGACGGCACGGCCAAGGGCGGCGTGCTGGCCGCCATCGCGCAGGAACGCCCCATCCCGGTGTATTTCATCGGTGTGGGCGAAAAGCTCGAAGACCTGGAAACCTTCAACGCCCGCGAATTTGCCCAGGCTTTGCTGAGCTGAGCCTCGCGATCTCCCCTCAACCTTGTGAGCAATGGCCCCATCCGGGGCCATTTACACGTTTACGGATCGCAACGTTTCCTCCATCATGGGCTTTCCCCTCGGAAAGCACGGAGGCCCATGTTCATTGAGCTGGTCAAAGGCGTTGCGCTGCTGCTGGCGCTGTGCTTTCTGCATGGGTTCAACATCCGCGTCTGGCGCCAGCACCCGTGGGTGGGCCAGGTCTTTTCGGGGCTGATCTTCGGCGGCATCTGCGTGGTGGGCATGCTCACCCCGGTGGTGCTGATGCCGGGCGTGATCTTTGACGCGCGCTCGGTGGTGCTAAGCATGGCCGGCCTGTTTGGCGGCCCGCTGGTGGCGGGCATTGCGGCGCTGATGGCGGCCACTGGGCGCCTGTGGCTGGGGGGCGCGGGTGCCGAGGTGGGGCTGATGGTGATCGTGCTGTGCACAGCCATGGGGCTGGTGTACCGCGAGGGCCGCGCCCGGGGGCGGCTGGGGGTGGAGCCCATCCCCCTCGCGCTGTTCGGGCTGCTGCTGCACACGGCGGTGATCGCGCTGTTTCAGCTGCTGCCCGCCGAGGCCGTGCAGCGCATCAACCAGACGCTGGCCCTGCCCTATCTGCTGACCTTCACCCCAGCCACTGTGGTGCTGGGCCTGCTGCTGCACGATGTGGAGCAACGCATGGCCACCGAGCGTGCACTCACTGGCACGGCAGCCCGCCTGCATGCCATCACTCAGGCCATCCCCGATGTGCTGCTGGTGCTGGATGCCCAGGGCCGGTATGTGGAGGTACTGTCCCCCAACGACGCCACCCTGGTCGCCAGCGCCCCCGAGCTGGTAGGTAAACGGCTGCACGATGTGCTGCCCGCCGAGCAGGCAGAACGGTTCATGGCGCTTATCCGGGACACGCTGCAGTCCGGCCAGACCCACAGCGTGGAATACGAGCTGCAGACCCTGGCAGGGCTGCGCCAGTTTGAAGGGCGCACCCAGCCCCTGGGCGTGCAGGTGGGTGGCCAGGCGGCTGTGGTGTTCCTCGCCCGCGACATCACGAAGCGCAAGCAGGCTGAAAGTGCGCTGCGCGAGTCCGAGCTGCGTTTTCGCTCGCTGCTGCGCAACATCCCGTCCATCTCGGTGCAAGGCTACCTGCAGGACGGCACCACCAGCTACTGGAACCAGGCGTCCGAGCAGCTGTACGGCTACACGGCCGAAGAAGCCCTGGGCGGCAACCTGCTCGACCTCATCATCCCGCCGCCCATGCGCGACGGCGTGCGGGCACACATGCAGCACATGTTCGCCACCGGCGAGGTGATCCCGGCGGGCGAGCTGCAACTGCAGCGCAAGGACGGCACGCCGGTGCATGTGTTCTCCAGCCATGCCTACATCCAGGTGCCGGGGCACCCGCCCGAGATGTTCTGCATCGACATCGACATCTCGGGCCGCAAGGCCGCCGAGGACGAGGCACGCTACCTGGCGTTCTACGACGCACTCACGCAACTGCCCAACCGCCGCCTGCTAGTGGACCGGCTGCAGCAGGTGCTGGTCAACGGTGCGCGCTCGGGCCTGACCACGGCCGTGCTGTTTGTGGACCTGGACAACTTCAAGACCCTGAACGACACCCGGGGCCATGAGGTGGGCGACCTGCTGCTGAAGGACGTGGCCCAGCGCCTGCGCAGCTGCGTGCGCGAGCAGGACACCGTGGCCCGCCTGGGGGGTGATGAGTTTGTGGTGGTACTGCAGAACCTGAGCAGCGACGCCCCCGAGGCCGCCGCGCAGGCGCGCACGCTGGGCGAGCTGATCCTGGCGCAATTGCGCCAGCCCTACGAACTGGCGGGGCACGAACACCACTTCACCGCCAGCATCGGCGTGACCCTGCTCAATCACCAGCGCGACTCGGTGGACGAGGTGCTCAAGCAGGCCGACATGGCCATGTACCGCGCCAAGGACGCCGGGCGCAACACACTGCGCTTTTTTGACCCCGACATGCAGCAGGCCGTGAACCGCCGCGCCCTGCTGGAAACCGAGCTGCACAACGGCCTGCGGCGCGCGCAATTCCTGCTGCTGTACCAGCCGCAGGTGGACAGCCACGGGCGCGTGACCGGCGCAGAGGCCCTCGTGCGCTGGCAGCATCCTGTCCAGGGCATGGTGCCGCCGTCGGAGTTCATCCCGCTGGCGGAAGAATCGGGCCTCATCCTGCCACTGGGCCACTGGGTCATGGAAACCGCACTGCGCCAGCAGGCCCGCTGGCAACAAGACCCGCAGTTTGCGCAGCTGAGCCTTGCCATCAACGTGAGCGCACGCCAGTTCCTGCAAGACGACTTTGTGGCCCAGGTGCTGGCGCTGGTGCAGCAGACCGGCGCCAACCCCGCACAGATCAAACTGGAGCTGACCGAAAGCCTGCTGCTGGACAACGTGGACAGCGTGATCGCTACCATGCGCGCCCTCAAGGCCCATGGCCTGGGGTCTTCGCTGGACGACTTTGGCACGGGCTACTCGTCGCTCAGCTACCTCAAGCGCCTGCCACTGGACCAGATCAAGATCGACCAGGGCTTTGTGCGCGACGTGCTGCTGGACGCCAGCGACGCGGCCATCGCCCGCTCCATCATCGCGCTGGCAGGCAGCCTGGGCCTGTCCGTGATCGCCGAGGGGGTGGAGACCACCGCCCACTACCAATTTCTTTTGGCCCATGGCTGCCAGGCTTTCCAGGGCTACCTGTTTGGCCGCCCGCTGACGCTCGAAGACTTTGAAAGCCGGGTGCGGCAAGAGGTGTAGCTGGGGGGCGGAGACTGCCACCACGCCAGCCATCGGGTACCCGGCGAAAGGAAACAAGAAAAAGGGCAAGGCAACATTCAAGTTCTCTTTCCGTGGCGTCGATATCTCTGTGTGGAAGCCCTGGAGGTGTCCCATGAAGATTGAATCGTCCGCCCTGCAGATGCAGGCCCAGCACGTTGCCAGCCGCGTGCACACCCAAAGCAGCCGCTTTGAAGCCTGGGTCGGCGAGCGCCGCCCCACCAGCGCCCCTGGCCTTACCCGAGCAAGCCCGGCCGTACAAATTTCCAGCGCTGCACGCGTGGCCAGCGCCGCCCAGGAGGCCATCGACCCCACCCATGCCGCAGATGCCGCGCCCGGCAGCAGCCCCAGCGACGGCCTGACACCCCAGCTGGCCATGATCCGCGACCTGATTGCCCGCATGACGGGCGTGCAGGTGCGGGTGTACACCGGCCAGACGGAACCCGCACCCTCCCCACCCGCCACACCCACCAGCCGCCTCGACACGACGCCGACCGCCGATGCAGGCCGTCCCCGTGCCGGGTGGCGCCTGCTGGTGGAGCAGCGCGAAGTGGTCGTAGAAACCGAAAGCACCCAGTTCGCCGCCCAGGGCACCGTGCGCACCGCCGACGGGCAGGAAATCCGCTTCAGCCTGCAGCTGGATATGCAGCGCAGCTACCGCCAGGAATCATCGTTCAGCCTGCGCCTGGGCGACGCTGTGGCGGTAGACCCGCTGGTCATCAACTTCGACGGCTCGGCCGCGCAGTTGCAGGACCTGCGCTTTGCGTTCGACCTGGACAGCGACGGCCAGACCGACAACGTGCCCCTGCTCTCAGGCAACCGGGGCTACCTGGCCCTGGACCTGAACCACAACAGCCGCATCGACAACGGCCGGGAGCTGTTCGGCCCCGGCACCGGCAACGGCTTTGCCGAACTGGCCGCCTATGATAGCGACGGCAACGGCTGGATTGACGAGGCGGACCCGGTCTTTCAGCAGCTGCAGGTGTGGACTCCATCGGCGGATGGAGCCGAGGGCGCCGGCAGCCTGCGCACCTTGGCCGACGTGGGCGTGGGCGCACTCTCCACCAACGCCGTCGCCACCCCTTTTGCCCTGCGCGCCGCCGACAACGCCAGCCTGGGCACCGTGCGCTCCACCAGCGCCTACCTGCGGGAAAACGGCAGCGTGGGCACAGTGCAGCAGGTGGATCTGACCGTCTGACGGTATTGCAGCGCCAGCCCGTCACTATGATTTTTATAGCTCCACAGGCATGAAACACTAGCGCTTGATGGCAATTTGACTCAAAAAATTCCAACAGTATCAATGAG
The DNA here is from genome assembly GCF_001427445.1 of Acidovorax sp. Root568. Lineage (NCBI taxonomy): Bacteria > Pseudomonadati > Pseudomonadota > Betaproteobacteria > Burkholderiales > Comamonadaceae > Acidovorax > Acidovorax sp. Root568. The sequence goes on from NZ_LMGP01000016.1 coordinate 108,174, forward strand.
CAACCCGACGGGAACTCCGGGCTTAGCACTCAATCAGAGAGAGTGCTAATATCATGGCTTAGAGGAAAGGATTCCCGGAATGAACATTCAATCTGGAACCGCGACGATGTCTCTGGCGCCCGCCAATCCCTGGGCGCTGGTGCCCCCCTTGGGCAATCTGGACGCCTACATTTCGGCCGTCAACCGCCTGCCCCTGCTCACGCACGAAGAAGAGCAGACTTACGCACGCCAGCTCAAGGACAACAACGATCTGGACGCCGCCGGCCGGCTGGTGATGTCGCACCTGCGCCTCGTGGTTTCGATTGCACGCCAGTACCTGGGCTACGGACTGCCCCATGGCGACCTGATCCAGGAAGGCAATGTGGGCCTGATGAAGGCCGTCAAGCGCTTCGACCCCGACCAGGGCGTGCGCCTGGTGAGCTACGCCCTGCACTGGATCAAGGCCGAGATCCACGAATACATCCTGAAGAACTGGCGCATGGTCAAGGTGGCGACCACCAAGGCGCAGCGCAAGCTGTTCTTCAACCTGCGCTCCATGAAGCAGGGCTTCAAGGCCGATGCATCGGCCGCCGATGCCGCCACGCACCGCGACACCCTGTCGGACCATGAGATCGACGCCGTGGCCGCGCAGCTCAATGTGAAGCGCGAAGAAGTCATCGAAATGGAAACCCGCATGGCGGGTGGCGACGTATTGCTGGACCCGGCCCCCGCCGACGATGGCGAGCAGGCGTTTGGCCCCATTGCCTACCTGGCCGATGCATCGCACGAGCCCACGGCCATGATCGAGTCGCGCCAACGTGACGCCCTGGCTACCGACGGCATTGCCAACGCACTGGCCAGCCTGGACGACCGCAGCCGCCGCATCGTGGAAGAGCGCTGGCTCAAGGTCAATGACGACGGCAGCGGCGGCATGACGCTGCACGACCTGGCGGCGGTGTACGGCGTGAGCGCCGAGCGCATTCGCCAGATCGAAGTGGCTGCCATGAAGAAGATGAAAAAGGCCCTGGCCGAATACGCCTGACCGGTCCGGGCAGCGGGGTTAATATCCCCGGCTGCAGAAGTTGCCTCGCGGGGCCCCAATTCTGGGGCCCCGCGTCGTTTGGGCCCCCGAATATTCTTCAAGGAGATTGCACCCCATGCCCTCACGTCCCGCCTTTACCGGCCGTGTTTCCCGCCGTGCTTCGCTGTTGATCGCGCTGGCTGCCGCATCCCCCTGGGCCCTGGCGCAAAGCGCCGGCAAGGCTGCTGCCACTGCGCCCGCGCCGCTGGCCTGGCCCACCAAGCCGCTGAAGATCATCGTGGGCTTTCCTGCGGGCTCGTCGCCGGACCTGACGGCACGCACGTTCTCGGAGCCCCTGTCCAAGGCCCTGGGCCAGCCCGTCATCGTGGACAACAAGGTGGGCGCAGGCGGCAACATTGGCGCCGACGCAGTGGCCAAGGCCCGTGACGATCACACCATCGGGCTGATGATCAACGGCAACATGACGATTGCCAAGCTGCTGAACCCGGCGGTTCCGTATGACCCGATCAAGGACCTGGCACCGCTGAGCCTGATCGGCACCTCACCGCTGATCCTGACTGCACCCGTCAACCAGCCCGGCGTGGCCGCCAACAGCAGTGCCCGCGACTTCTTCGTGGCAGCACGCAATGGTGGTGACAAGTGGAGCTACGGCACGCCCGGCGTGGGCACGGTGGGCCACATCGGCACCGAGCTGCTCAAGGCGCGCAGCAACATCAACCCCGTGCATGTGCCCTACCCTGGCTATCCGCAGGTGGCCAACGCGATGCTGGGCGGCCAGCTGCAGATGGCGCTGCTGCCCCCGGCGTTGGCACAAGCCCAGGTGCGTGCGGGCAAGCTGCGCGCGATCGGCGTGACCTCCTCCGGGCGCAGCCCGCTGGCACCCGAGGTGCCGAGCCTGGCCGAGGCAGGCATCAGCAACTTCAACCTGGAGATCTGGAACGCCTTCGCAGCGCCTTCCACCATGCCCAAGCCCATCCAGGCCAAGCTGGCCGCGCTGATCAGCGAGATCGCCCGCAGCGAAGACGTGCGCAGCAAGCTGTTCCAGCAAGGGTGGCAGACGGTGGGCTCGTCGCCCGAAGGCCTGGCCAACCGCATCAAGGCCGACACCAATCTGCTGGGCGGCGTGATTGCGATGCGGGGCATCAAGGCCGAATAAGGCCCAAGAGCATCAGCTCATGCGGGGCTGCACAGTGCCTCGCATAACGGCAACCTGGCACAGGCCCCGGGTCACTCAGGGGCTGGAGGGGCTCAGCCCCCGGCCTCGGCCAACAACACCTTCACATCGGCCGCCAGGGCCTGTGCGCCGCTGCCATAGCGGTTGTAGACCCGCAGGCGCCCTGAGGGGTCGTACACGTAGCTACCTGCAGAGTGGTCCATGGTGTAGCTGGTGGGCGTCTTGCCATCGACTTTCTTGTAATAGATCTTGAAGTCCTTGGCGACGGCGGCCAGCTGCTCGGGTGTGCCGTACAGCGCCAAGAAGCTCGGGTCGAAATTGGCCATGTAGGCCTTGAGCACTTCGGGCGTGTCGCGCTCCGGGTCCACCGTCACAAAAATGCCCTGCAGACGGCCTGCGTCCTTGCCCAGCATCTGCTTGACCTCGGCCAGCTCCTGCATCGACGTGGGACACACGTCGGGGCACTGTGTGTAGCCGAAGAACACCACCACCACTTTGCCGGCAAAGTCCTTGATGTGGCGTGGCTGGCCGTTGTGGTCAGTCAGGGGAATGTCGCGGGCGTACTCGGCGCCGGTGACGTCCACGCCCCGGAATTCGGCCTTTTTCTCGGAACATGCACCCAGGAGGCTTGGAGCGCATATGGATATTGCACCAGCCGCTATCAAATGAAGAGCGTTTCGTTTCTGCATGGAGATCATCACAGCACATAGTGGTCCACCAGCAGTGCAGCAAACAGCACGCTCAGGTGGATAAGGGAGAAGCGGAAGGTCTTGCGGGCCAGAGCGTCCGAATAATTGCGCCACAGCGCGAACGCGTACCCGCAGAAACCCAGACTGAGGAGCACGGCGGCAACCAGATAAATCCAGGAACTCATGCCGTAGATGAAGGGCATCATGCACCCGGCCAGCAGGATCAGCGTGTACAAGAACACCTGCAACCGCGTGAACTCGTTGCCGTGCGTGACCGGCAGCATGGGCAGGCCAGACTTGCGGTAGTCCTCCACCCGGTACAGGGCCAACGCCCAGAAATGCGGTGGCGTCCACAAAAAGATGATGAGGAAGAGGATAAGCGCCTCGGGCCCTACATCGTTGGTCATGGCCGCCCAACCCAGCACCGGCGGCATGGCCCCCGAGGCGCCGCCAATGACGATGTTCTGGGGCGTCAAGGGCTTGAGGATCACGGTGTAGACCACCGCGTAACCCACAAAGGTGGCAAAGGTGAGCCACATGGTCAGCGGGTTGATCCAGACATACAGCAGCACGGAGCCTGCGGCACAGAGTACGGCCGAGAACAGCAGGGTCTGCGCGTTGGACAGCTCGCCCTTGGCCGTGGGCCGCCAGGCGGTACGCTTCATCTTGGCGTCAATGCCTTGCTCGACGATGCAATTGAACGCGGCTGCAGCACCCGCCACCAGCCACACGCCCAGGCAGGCCAGCGCCATGTGGCCCAGTTGCGCAGCGTTGGGCAGGCCGGGCACGGCCAGCACCATGCCGATCAGCGCACAAAAGACGATGAGCTGTACCACGCGGGGCTTGGTCAGCGCATAAAACTGCTGGAACCGCGAGGGCGGCACAGCAACGGCGGAGGGGGCAACACTCATGCAGATACTCTCGATGCGCCCGTGGGCGCGGAAAACTCTCGGGGCGCGGGCGCTGCGCGGCTGGACACCAGGGCCCAGGTCAATACCACCACCAAAGCTGCGGCACCGCCGGTATGCAGCACCGCCGCCACCAGGGGCCAGTCCAGCACCACGTTGGACAAACCCGTCACCAGTTGCAGCAAGGTCAGCCCGCCGATCCACCGCGCCTGCGTGGGCAACACGCCACTGCGGTGAAAGCGCCAGGCCACCAAGCCCAGCGCCAGTAACACCACATAGGCCATCAGGCGGTGCACGTAGTGAATGGCGGTGAGCGCTGCAAAGCTGATGTGGCTGCCGTCTTGCAACAGGCCCAGCTTGCGCCAGATCTGGAAGCCCTGCGCAAAGTCCATGGCGGGCCACCAGCTGCCCTGGCAGGTGGGGAAGGTAGTGCATGCCAGCACCGCGTAGTTGGTGCTGACCCAGCCCCCCAGCACCACCTGAAGGGCGAGCAGCAGTGCCGTCAGTACCAGCCCCCCGCGCAGCGCGGGGGACAGGGTTACCGGTGAGCGCCCCTGGGCACTGTGGGTGTGTCGTACCGCCTGCACACACAACAGGGCCAGCAGCACCAGTCCACCGATCAGGTGCAGGGTGACGATGGCGGGAAAGAGCTTCATGGTCACCGTGAGCGCGCCAAACGCACCCTGCAGGCACACCCACAACAAGGTCACTGTAGGCCACCAGGGACTGAGCGGAGGCGCCTGCCCGCCATCACGCTGGGCGCGCCGCAGCTGCACCCACGAGGAGACAGTGATGACAATGATCAGCACCCCCACCCCCGTGGCGAGATACCGGTGGATCATCTCGATCCAGGCCTTGCCGTGGGTCACCGGGCCGGTGGGCATGGCCTGCTGGGCGGCTGAAATCTCGGCGCGGGCGCCCACCGGGCTGGCACTGCCATAGCAGCCGGGCCAGTCGGGACAACCGAGGCCCGAGTCGGTCAGGCGCGTGAAAGCGCCAAACAGCACCAGATCAAACGTGAGGAACAGCGTGAGCACCGTGAGCGCCTGCAGGCGCCGCACGGGAGAGCTGCGGCGGTTACGCGCCCACACCCAGACCAGCGGCCCCAGCGCGATCACCAGGCCGAGCAGCATCAGCTCGAGCACTGGGGCCAGGTCGTACAACGGTTGGGTATCGGTCATGGCTTGACCGGCCGCCCCGGCTCGTCCCACGAAGAAGAAGCGCGCAGCAGGCGCTCCAGGTCCCGCTTGGCCTTGGCGGCACCGCTGGTGTCCATGGCTGCCGGAAAACGCATCATCCAGTTGCCCATCGGGTCCACCACGTAGAGGTGGTCTGCCAACTGCTGGCCTTGGGCGGGCTCCAGCCAGGCCTTGACGGCACTGGGCTCGACCCGCAACACAGTGGCTTGCTGCAGGGCGGGCGTGAGAGCGGCGGGTGGCAGGGCGTTGTCGTTGATCAGCCAGACCCAGTCCACCCGGTCTTTTTCCTTACCCAAGCTCTCGCGCAGCTGGCGCTGCAGGTACAGGTGCTTCTGGCAGGCCGGATCGCAATCGCCTCCGGCCACGCTCACCAGCAACCATTGGCCTTTGAGGGACTCCAGCCGCTTGGCCCCGCCATTGAGCGTGGAGGCGGTGAGCGCTGGCACGGTGCGCTGGGGGTTGATCAGCTCGCCGTAAACGCGCCGCCCCTCCGGGCGGATCACGTAGTAGGTGAAGTACGAGGCGACCACCGGCGCGGCGCAGATCAGCAGCACGCCCAGCATCTTCCAGCGCCCATGGCGCGCACGCTGTGCGGTGGCGACCGCCTCCCCCGCCTCGGGCAAGGTGTGTACGGTCAACCCCAGCGGGTGCTCCGAACGCGCCTCAGGCGGCAGGCTGGCTGCGCGGGCGAATGAACCGTCGGACGATTTGGAACCAGACATAAAGGAGTGCTATCAGGCCGCAGAGCCCGAACCATTGAAATGCGTAACCGTAGTGTTTTTCGACACCTGCGCCGACCACAGGCCAGTCGCGTTGCAGGCCATCGCCCGCGTCGCCTGCCGGGCCTGTCTGCAACACCGTAAGGGGGGCGAACGCCAGACCGGTTTCGGTACGGAACGCTGCCAAGTCGAGATTTTGCCGGATGCGGGAAGACCCCTGTGCGCTATCGCCCCCTTGGAACTCATACAGCCGCGAGGGCGCCAGGGCCACGCGGCCTTGAACGCGCACCTCGGTATCAGCCGGCGTGGTCACGGAAGGCAGCTGGGTGCGGTCCTGAAAATTGCGCCCCGCCCATCCGCGCTGCACCAGCACCACCCCAGCACCCCCGCCAGAAAGCTGCAGTGGCGTGAGCACAAAAAACCCAGGGCGCCCCTGCATCTGCCGATTGTCCAGATACACCGTGTGTGCAGGCAACCAGCGCCCCTGCAGCACCACAGCACGGTGTACGAGGGCCTGTTGCGCCTCGGGTGTCTGGTTAGTCAGGTCGGTCAGCGTGCGTCCATCAATGGCCGGCAAGGCGGCCCGCGCATCCAGCATCGCCTGCAGCGACTCTTTCTGGGCGGCTCGCGACAATTGCCAGCGCCCCAAAGAGGCCGTGACCAGCATGCCCGCCACCGCAGCCAGGGTAATGAGCCAAAAACGCAGGTCCACAGGACGGCGAAGGGGGGTCACAGGATAATGCGCTCCATGAAATACCTCGTAGTGCTGGCGTTCCTCGCCATTTTGGCCAGCCTGGCATCGGCCCTGTTCTTCATGATGCGCAATGGGCGCGACGACAAGAGCAAGGGAAACCACATGGCCAAAGCGCTGGCGGTGCGTGTCGGGCTGTCCATCGTGCTGTTTTTGTGCATTCTGCTGGCCTGGCAGCTGGGATATATCCAGCCCACCGGCCTGCCCGCCACCCGTTGACCTGAGGGCTTGGTCCGCAGCCTGGGAGGCTTGGGCCCATCACAGGCCACCACTGGCCAGCACGCAGAGGGTGGAACAAAAAAAGCGCCGCGAGGCGCTTTTTTTGATGGCGTCAGGGTCTGACTTACATCCAGTAGACCAGCACGTACAGACCCAGCCACACCACGTCCACAAAGTGCCAGTACCAGGCCGCACCTTCAAAGCCAAAGTGCTTGTCGGCCGTGAAGTGGCCTTTTTGCAAGCGCAGCGTAATCACCAGTAGCATCAGCATGCCCAGGAACACGTGGAAGCCGTGGAACCCGGTGAGCATAAAGAACGTGGAGCCGAACACACCCGAGCTGAGCTTGAGGTTCAGGTCGGTGTACAGGTGGTAGTACTCATAACCTTGCACCAACAGGAACACGAAGCCCAGCAGCACCGTGGCCCACATGAAGCCGATGGTCTTGCCACGCTGGTTTTCACGCAGGGCGTGGTGGGCAATGGTCAGCGTCACGCCGGAGGTCAGCAGCAGCGCTGTGTTGATCGTGGGCAGCCAGAAGGGGCCCACCGTCTGGAAGGGCTCGATGATGCCGGCCGGCGAAGCGGTGGCGCCAGCGGCGAGGCTGGGCCAGACGGCCTTGAAATCGGGCCAGAGCAGCGCATTGTCCAGGCTGCCCAATGCAGGCACCGAGTGCGAGCGTGCCCACCACAGGGCTGTGAAGAACGCGCCGAAGAACATCACCTCGGAGAAGATGAACCAGCTCATGCTCCAGCGGTACGACAGATCGATCTTGTGACCATACAGGCCACCTTCGCTCTCACGCACTGCGTCGCCGAACCACTGGTACAGCGTGAACAGCCACCACACCAGCCCCACGGCCAGAGAATATTTACCCCAGTCGTGGCCATTGATCCACTGGCCTGCGCCGAGGATCACAAAGAACAGACCGGCCGCGGCCATCACCGGGTGGCGGGACTCGGCGGGCACATAGTAGTACGGGGTTCCGCCGTGGGTTGATGCACTCATTTCAGCTCCTGATTCTCAAAATCTTTGTTTTCAGTATTTGTTCGCACGAACCAGCCAACACACACTCACACAATCCAGTTCACCAGCCCTATCAGACCAATGACGAGCAAGAAAACCGCGATCAATCCCACCACGATGATGTGAATCGGATTGAGCTTTTCGACATCTTGCTGGTACTCGCTGCCTTTGCGCAAGCCAATCAGCGACCATGCCACTGCACGCACTGTGCGCAGCAACGAGCCCTTGCGTTGCGAGGGCTTGACGTCTGCCGATGGCTCCAGGGGCGCACTCATGACCCGGCTCCTTGCATGCCTGCAGAGCTGGGCGCGGGCAGCACCACCGCCGCCGTCGATTCGGGAGCTGCCGGTGTCTTGCCGCCCACCTCGAAGAAGGTGTACGACAGCGTGATCGTGGTGACGTCTTTGGACAATTTCGGATCAATCACGAACGCCACGGGCCAGGTTTTCTTTTCACCCGGCTCCAGGGTGTACTGATTGAAGCAAAAACATTCCAGCTTGTTGAAATGCGCAGCGGCCTGCCGGGGCGCATAACTGGGAATGGCCTGAGCGGCCATGCGACGGTTCTGCACGTTCTGGAACTCGTACATCACCGTCGTCAGTTCACCAGGGTGCACCTGCACAGAACGCTGCGCTGGCTTGAAGTCCCAGGGACCGCGCGAGTTCGCGTCGAACTCCACGGTGATGGTGCGCGACTTGTCCACCTGGGTGTTGGCGGGTACGCGTACATCCTTGCCAGCCACACCGTTGCCAGGCACCTGCCGCTCGGACAGCGACAGGATGTTGATGCCCGTCATCTCACAGATGTGCTTGTAGATCGGGATCAGCACGTAGCCGAAGGCGAACATGCCAGCCGCAATCACGACCAGCTTGCCGACCATCTTGGCGTTTTCGCGGTGCAGGCTCATGGGGTGGGCCAGTGGCTTCAGCGGGACAGCAACACCACCTTGACCATGAACCCGACAAAGAACACCACCGCCACGGACGCCAGAATCAGCGCCAGCCGCAGGTTGCTCTTTTTTTGCTCGGGGGTCATGGACATGGTGTTCAGCCAATCACGCGGGTTGCAGTGGCGTCCAGTTTGGGAGGATTCTCAAACGTGTGGAAAGGCGCGGGGGAAGGAACTTCCCACTCCAGGCCCTCGGCACCGTCCCATGGCTTGGCGGGGGCCTTGGCGCCGTTGCCACGCATGGCAGGCACAACGACCGCAAGGAAGAAGTACACCTGCATCAGACCGAAGCCAAACGCACCCACCGAGGCAATCGCGTTGAAGTCAGCAAACTGCATGGGGTAGTCGGCATAACGACGGGGCATGCCAGCCAGGCCCAGGAAGTGCATCGGGAAGAAGGTGATGTTGAAGGTGATCAGCGAACCCCAGAAATGGATCTGGCCACGGGTTTCGGAATACATCACGCCGGTCCACTTGGGCAGCCAGTAGTACACGCCAGCAAACATGGAGAACAACGAACCTGCCACCAGCACGTAGTGGAAGTGGGCCACCACGTAGTAGGTGTCCTGCAGCTGGATGTCGATGGGCGCCATGGCCAGGATCAGGCCGGTGAAACCGCCCATGGTGAACACGAAGATGAAGCCCACGGCAAACAGCATGGGGGTTTCAAACGTCATGGAGCCGCGCCACATCGTGGCGATCCAGTTGAAGATCTTCACGGCCGTGGGCACGGAGATCAACATCGTGGCGTACATGAAGAACAGCTGGCCAGTCACGGGCATGCCGGTCGTGAACATGTGGTGGGCCCACACGATGAACGACAGGATCGCGATGGACGAGGTGGCGTACACCATGGAGGCATAGCCAAACAGCTTCTTGCGGCTGAACGCGGGCACGATCTGGCTGATGATGCCGAAGGCCGGCAAGATCATGATGTACACCTCGGGGTGCCCGAAGAACCAGAAGATGTGCTGGTACATCACCGGGTCACCGCCACCGGCGGGGTTGAAGAAGCTGGTGCCGAAGTGACGGTCCGTCAGCGTCATGGTGATCGCACCGGCCAACACAGGCATCACAGCGATCAGCAGGTAGGCGGTAATGAGCCATGTCCAGGCGAACATGGGCATCTTCATCAGCGTCATGCCGGGGGCGCGCATGTTCAGGATGGTCACGATGATGTTGATCGAGCCCATGATGGACGAAGCACCCAGGATGTGCATCGCGAAGATGCCGGCATCCATGGAAGGGCCCATTTGCAGCGTCAGCGGTGCGTACAGCGTCCAGCCGGCAGCGGGAGCGCCGCCGGGCATGAAGAACGAGCTGACCAGCATCAGTGCGGCAGGAATCATCAGCCAGAAGCTGAAGTTGTTCATGCGCGCAAAGGCCATGTCGGATGCGCCGATCTGCAGTGGGATCATCCAGTTCGCAAAGCCCACGAAGGCCGGCATGATCGCGCCGAACACCATGATGAGGCCGTGCATGGTGGTGAGCTGGTTGAACAGCTCGGGGTTCACCAGTTGCAGGCCGGGCTGGAACAGCTCGGCGCGGATCAGCAGGGCCAGGATGCCGCCGACCATCAGCATGGTGAAGGAGAACAACAGGTACAGCGTACCGATGTCTTTGTGGTTGGTGGCAAACACCCAGCGGCGCCAGCCGGTGGGGCCATGGTGGTCGTGGCCGTCGTGTGCGTGGTCGCCAGCGTGCCCGTGGTTGTCGAGTACTGCGCTCATGGTGAATTCCTCAATACGATGGGGCGATGATTACTTGCCACGCTGGGCCACAACTTCAGCTGGCTGCACCAGCTGGCCGGTCTTGTTGGACCAGTTGTTCTTGGTATAGGTGACCACGGCGGCGATGTCGGTGTCGCTCAGCTGTGCCCATGCAGGCATGGCGCCGTTGTTCTGCCCCTTGAGCAGCACCTGGATCTGCTTTGCATGATCGGCATCCAGCACCACGGCAGCGCCGTCGAGGGGCTTGATGGGGCCAGCGCCCTTGCCGTTGGCCTGGTGGCAGGCGGCGCAGTTGGCCGCATACACCTTCTCGCCGCGCTTGAGAATGTCGTCCAGTGCCCACACTTTCGTGGGGTCGTCCAGCTTGGCTGCGGCCTTCTTCTTTTGTTCGGCCACCCAGGCGGTGTAGTCCTCAGCGGACACCACCTTCACGTGGATGGGCATGTAGGCGTGTTCCTTGCCGCACAGCTCGGCGCACTGCCCGTAGTAGTCGCCGATCTTCTCGGCGCGGAACCAGGTGTCACGCACGAAACCAGGGATCGCGTCCTGCTTGATGCCGAAGGCAGGCACCATGAAGGCGTGGATCACGTCGTTGGCCGTAGTGATGATGCGGATCTTCTTGTTGACCGGCACCACCATGGGGTTGTCCACCTTGAGCAGGTAGTTTGCGGGAGCGTCCTTGACGTTGCCGCTGTCGGACATCACGCGGTGGCTGCTGTCCAGCGTGGAGATGAACGCCAGGCCTTCGCCTTCGCCCGTGATGTAGTCATAGCCCCACTTCCACTGGTAGCCCGTGGTCTTGATCGTGAGGTCGGCGTTAGTGGTGTCTTTCTGGGCCACCAGCACCTTGGTGGCGGGCAAGGCCATCAGGATCACGATGATGAACGGAACAATGGTCCACACCACTTCAACCGTCACCGACTCGTGGAAGTTGGCAGCCTTCGCGCCTTTGGAGCGGCGATGCTTCCAGATCGAGTAGAACATCACGGAGAACACTGCAACAAAGATCACCGTGCAGATGATCAGCATCATCCAGTGCAGAAAGTGCTGCTCTTCTGCGATCTTGGTGACGGGCGGCGCCAGGTTCAGCTGGTTGACTGCAGGGCCGCCAGGCAGGTCCTGAACGGCATGGGCTGCGGAGCCCACCCATGCACCGGCAATCAGCAGCAGAGAAGCCAGCTTGTTGGAAATGCTCTTCATAGTTCTCACTTACTTCTAAGCCTCAATTTAACCAATCCCTTTCGCGCGCCTGCGTGGGGTCAGGCAGCGCGCAAGGCCATGCGGATCTCCGATGCCAAGGCCGGTCGGAGCTCTGGGCGCACATAGCGCCCCACCTCCACCGAACGGCCCTGCGCAGACAGCGTGATCAGCGAATGGTCTCCCGTCTTGGGCTCTACGCGAACCCGGCTCCGGTCAAACTCCGCGCGCTCCAGCCTGCCTGCTGTCTCCAGCTCCACCACAAGGCGTGAGCCCTGCAATGAAATCCTCTCGCCATCCGCCGCATGGCGACCGTACATGGCGAATGCAATCCCTACTGCCACGATTTCGAGCCAGGCGAAGGGCATCACCAGGTGGGCGCCGAGCATCCAGAAGAATGTCGCGATCCCCAGGGACACCACACACAGCGACAGGTACATCCAGCCCAATTGCGTCGGAGTGACCGAACAATTGCGAACCAGACGCCAGTCAATGCGCTGACCCGACACCGTGGCAAAACGAAAAACCAAGCCCGTCACCGTGAGTGCTCACAAGACTGCCGGCTGCAGCACACGTTGCGCCTTGGGCACAACAGGCACAGCCTGCCAAATTGCGCGGGAAGATGCCCGAAATCTCAATAACCAAGAATTGTAGCGTGCCTTGTTCCAAGTCATTGACACGCCGTTACAGGTTAGTTCTCAGTGCCGCCCTTGCGCAACATGGCGCGCATGTCCTGCAGCGACACCGCACTGCTGGAGCTGACGCGCACCCGGGGTGCAGGCTTGAAGGCATGGCCATAGATGATTTCAAAAGTCAGTGCCAACTGACCATCCTGGCCCGGATCGGCCAGACGCTCAGACAACACTTGGTAGAGCTTGTCGCGCCAGCGCCGTCCGCGCAATGAGGGAAAGCGATCAGGATGCAAATTGACACCCAGTTCGCGCAGCTCCTGAACCAGCCGCTCGGGAGTGGCAAATGTTAGCGTGATGCGCTCCATGTCCATGACCGGCTCTGCAAAACCTGCGTGCACCAGCATGTCGCCCCAGTCGTGCATGTCGGTAAAGGCATGGCCCGCAGGCGGCCAGCCCAAGGCGGCGTACACGCCATGCAGTTCGCGCAGCGTGTCCGGTCCGAGACACGAGAACATCAGATAACCGTCCACCGCCAGGGCGCGGTGCCAGCGGCCAATCAGGTCTTGCGGGTCGGCCGCCATGTGCAGCGCCATGTTGGACCACAACATCTGTACGCTGGCATCGGTCGGCGACCCCATTTGCAGGGCCCCAGCACCCCAGCGGGCGGGGTTCCACCAGGGCTTGGACAATGCCTGCCTCGCAACGGGTTCGCAATGCGCGCTGGTTTCGTACACCTGGCAGCGCGCCTGCGGGTAGCGAGCACTCACCAGGGCATGCGCCTGCAGACCGCCACGCACTGGGTCCCAGTGGCACCAAGACTCTGGGGCCTGGCGAATCCACTGCAGTCGGTCCTCCATGCGGCGCGCCACTTCTTCGTGCAGCCAAGGGGACGCAGCCGGGGCTGCGGCATGCCAGCGGGCGGCGGCAACAGGATCAATGGTGGGGGGACGCTCGGAGGACATGGGTGGTGCAGAAGGACGCGCGAGTATATTGATTCATGCTCTTTTTGGGTTTGCCAGGGATTTCACGCCGCCTCCACGCCTGGGTGGACAAAGTGCCCAGCCAGTGCGCCGTGTGCCACGCATGGCCATCGCAGCGTGTCTGCAACGCCTGCGTGATGCGGTTCGCCCAGCCCGCCACGCGTTGCCGGCGATGTGCACTTCGGGTGCCCGCAGGGGTTGACGTTTGCGGCGCCTGCCTGCAGAACCCGCCCAGCTTCGACGCCTGCATTGCCGCCGTGGACTACGCCTACCCTTGGGCCGACGCCCTGGCGCAGTTCAAGTTTCGCGGCGATCCGGGGTGGGCCAGGGCCTTGGCCACCCTCATGCGCAGCACACCCTGGATGGAGCCGGCACTGGACGCGGCCGACCGGGTACTGGCGGTTCCCCTGTCCACCGAGCGCCTGCGCGAGCGGGGCTTCAACCAGGCGGCCCTGCTGGCGAGGCAACTGGCTGGTGCCAAGGCAGACGGCCACACGCTGTTGCGCCTGCACGCCACCGAGGCACAAAGCGGCCTGCCCAGGGCGCAGCGGCTGCGCAACCTGCGTGGCGCCTTCGCCGTTGAACCCGCCCGCGCAGCCAGCCTGCGCGGCCAGCGGGTGGTACTGATCGACGACGTGATGACCACGGGCGCCACCCTGCATGCTGCTACGTTGGCACTGCGCGAGGCGGGTGTCGCGCACGTCACAGCCGCTGTGCTGGCGCGCACGGAGCTGGACTGAAAAGCACCAGACAGGTAGCGAACAGGAACCGAGGAGGTAGTGCACACCTACCAAAGGGATACTTTTGATTACGAGCGGTTGCTCAACTCACAGGTCCAACGATGACAATGGCGGTCATGTTCCATATCGTCCTCGTCGAACCCGAGATCCCGCCCAACACCGGCAACGTGATTCGCCTGGCGGCCAACACCGGATGTTCGCTGCACTTGATCGAGCCCCTGGGGTTCTCGATGGAAGACCGCCAGATGCGGCGGGCAGGGCTGGATTACCACGAATACGCCAGCGTGCAGGTCCATGCAGGCTGGACAGCTTTTCTGCGAGACACCCAGCCGGACCCGACCCGCATGTTTGCGATGACCACGCACGGCTCACAACCCGTGCACTCCACGTGCTTCCTGCCCGGCGACTGGATGGTGTTTGGCGCTGAAACGCGGGGACTCCCCCCCGAGTTGCGCGAGAGCTTCCCCCCGGCGCAGCGCCTGCGCCTGCCCATGGTGCCGGGTCAACGCAGCCTCAATTTGTCCAACGCGGTGGCGGTGACCGTGTTCGAGGCTTGGCGCCAGAACAGCTTTGCCATGCCCGACGGGCAGGTCATGGTCGAGCCCGAAGGCACGATCATCAGCGGGTTCGCGCAGCTCAACTGAGCTGGCCGGACTTTTCCGCCATGGCACGGGGCACGTGTTCGGTCAGGAAGTCCAGAAACACCCGCGTGCGCGCGGGCAGCATGCGGCCCGAGGGCAGCGCCGCATAGATCGTGTAACGCGAAAAGATCCAGCCGGGCAGGATGTGGACCAGTTCGCCGCGGGCCAGGTGCTCCTCGGCCAGCAGGCGCGACGTGACAGCCACGCCCGCCCCGTCCACAGCAGCACGCATCAGCAGCTCGGTGCTGACGGACTGCAACACCGCCGGCGCGTCCACTTCTTCGTCCGGCACGTCTGCCCGCAGCGACTGCAGGCGCAGCTTGCGGCCGGGCCCTGACTGCAGGCGCACGGGCGCGCTCGAATCGCGCAGGTAGTCGTGGTGAATCAGGTCTTGCGGCTCACGCGGAATGCCCCGGCGCTCCAGGTAGTCGGGGGACGCCACCACGATCGCCTCCCCCTGCACCAGGGGGCGCGCGACGATGTTGGCGTCAAAGTCCTCGCCCGCCACCATGATGGTCACATCGAACTCATCCACTCGGCTGGAGGCATAGGCGTCCATGCTGATGTCCAGCATGAGCTTGGGATAGTAGGCATGCCACACCGCCACCATGGGTGCCAGAAAGTTGGTGGCGAGCACTGGTGCCGCCACGATGCGGATGGTGCCGCGCAGATCGCGCGTACTGGCTGCGGCAGCGGCCTCGGCATCATCGATCTCGTGCAGGATGGCGCGCACCCGCTGCAGGTACGACTCGCCCGCGTCGGTCAGCGCCAGCTTGCGGGTGGTGCGTTGCAGCAGGCGCGTGCCCAGATGCTGCTCCAGCTCGGCCACCATGCGGGTGACCACGGGGGGTGACATGTCCATGGCGCGGGCAGCGGCGGCAAAGCCGCCCTCTTCCACCACGCGCTCGAAGATCTTCATGGCTTGCAGGCGGTCCATGGTTCAGACCTCCTGCCCGGTGGCGACCCGACTCAGGCCGGGGCGCCGAAGTTGCGTGCGAGCGATTCGGCCACGCACACCGGCTTGTCGCTGCCCTCGCGCTCCACGGTCACCAGCCAGGTCATCTGCATGCCATCGGGCGCCACGGGCTCGGCAGCCTGCAGCGTGAGACGCGCTCGCAAGCGGCTGCCCACCGGCACCGGCGCGGTGAAACGCACCTTGTTCAGCCCGTAGTTGACGCCCATGCGCGCACCCTCGATGGTCAGGCCCGTCTCGAAGAATTGCGGAATCAGCGACAGCGTGAGAAACCCATGCGCAATGGGCGCGCCAAACGGCCCGGCCTTGGCACGCTCGGGGTCCACATGGATCCACTGGTGGTCGCCCGTGGCCTGGGCAAACAGGTTGACCTGTTCCTGCGTGATGGTGATCCAGTCGGTCACGGCGACCTCCTGGCCCACGCAGGCGCTGACTTCGGAATAAGAGCGGAAGATTTTCATCGTTGCAATGTAGCCCTGCGCTCCGGCGCGCCTTGTCTGCCGGGTGACAGGTGTTTTCCCGGGGGATTGGATGTACGTCGTGCTTCACGCTGTCCTTCAAGAATTGAGCCACGTGCAGATCCCTTGCC
Source organism: Acidovorax sp. Root568 (assembly GCF_001427445.1). Classification (NCBI taxonomy): domain Bacteria; kingdom Pseudomonadati; phylum Pseudomonadota; class Betaproteobacteria; order Burkholderiales; family Comamonadaceae; genus Acidovorax; species Acidovorax sp. Root568. The sequence continues at coordinate 124,308 of NZ_LMGP01000016.1, forward strand.
ACTGCTCCAGGTCGCGTGCCACGCGGCCAGGGGCCACGTCAAACAGCGTGAGGCCGTGTGCTGCCAGGTGGATGTAGTTCTGCGTGTCACGCAGATAGCCCAGCACCGGAAACCCCAGGCTGTCTACAAAATGATGCAGTTGCTCGGCCGCCTTGGTGCGCGCATCCACCCGCATGCCGACGATGCCCACGGGCACCCCGGCGGCGTGGCGGTGCTCGGCCAGCTGGTCCAGAAAGGCCCGCGTGGCAAAGATGTCGAACACGCTGGGCTGCAGCGGCACGATGACCTTGTCAGCCAGCTTGAGCACATCGTTCAGGCGCCAGCCGTGCAGGCCGGCGGGCGTGTCGAGTACCGCGTGGGTGGTGCCCTTGGGCGGGCGGCTGATGACGTCCGAGCTGGTGTCCCAGCTGCCGATGGGGCGCGCAGCGGGCGGGCGCAGGCCCAGCCACAGCCGGGCGGACTCCTGCCGGTCGGTGTCGCCCAGAATCACGGGATGCCCCTGGCTGGCAAAGTAGCCCACGATGTTGGTGGACAGCGTGGACTTGCCCACTCCGCCCTTCGGGTTGGCGACAACAACTACTGGCATGACAAGCTCCTTGGAATCTGCAGGTCCATGAAAATACAAGCCAAATCAGCCTCAAGCGCAATATTCATATGCGCTAGCAGCTATCAAATCAGAAGCACCCTCTGACACCCCAGCGGTGCCACAGCCGCCTCAGGCGTGCTGGCCGCCGCGCTTGACGAAGAACAGCCCCGCCCCCACCGCCATCAGCAAACCGCCAAACACGCGGTTCTGCGCTCGCACGGCCCGCGCACTGCGCATCAGGCGGCGCAGTGCGCTCGCCCCCGCAGCGTAGCCGTGCATGACCACCACGTCCACCGTCACCGTGGTGGCGGCCATCACCAGCAGCTGCGTCCACAGCGGGCGCGTGTCGGTCATGAACTGGGGCAGCACGGCCACCATGAAGATGATGCCCTTGGGGTTGGTGGCGTTGGTCAAGAAGCCGGTCAGGCAGCGTTTTTGCCAGGTGCCCGCCGACTCGGTCTCATCACCTTGTACCGGCGATTTATCACCAGCACGCCACTGGCAGAAGCCCACATAGATCAGATAACACGCGCCCAGCACTTTGACGATGCTGAACGCCACCTCGGACGCCAGCAGCAGCGAGCCCACGCCCGCCCCGGCAATCAGCAAAATCAGCAACAGCCCCAGCTGCAGGCCCAGGATGGTGGCGCCCGTCTTGCGCACACCGAACGACAGACCATGGCTCATCGACAACACAGCCCCCGAGCCCGGCGACACCGCAATCAGGCACGACGCCGCAAAAAAAGCCAGCCAAGTCTGCAAATCCATGGGTCACCGTGCCTGTGTGCGAAGAAGGGCCCGCATCTTAGCAACGCAGGGCTCCATGCACCATGATCTGCATAAAAACAGGCTCAGGCGCTAGATAATCATGCCTTAATAGCTATCAAATAAATAGCGCCATAGATCCAACCCACGGCACCCAACCCAACGCCTTGCAGCGGTGCCAGAATCTGCCACACCCGCCCCACTCCTCGGGGACGCGGTGTTCTGCCTCCCCACGACGACCCCCAAGCGCACGCCCATCCATGGAACACGCCCCCACCTGGCTCACCTACGGTTTCCTGTACCTCACCGCCGCCGTGCTGGCCGTGCCCATTGCCAAGGCGCTGGGCCTCGGCGCCATCATTGGCTACCTGGCAGCGGGCATCGCCATCGGGCCCTGGGGCCTGGGGCTGGTGAGCAACGTGCAGGACATCCTGCACTTCGCCGAGTTTGGCGTGGTGCTCATGCTGTTCCTGGTCGGGCTGGAGCTACAACCCAGCCGCCTGTGGGCGCTGCGCCGCCCCATTTTTGGCACCGGCACCGCCCAGGTGCTGGGCTGCGCGGCTGTGCTGTTCGCGCTGGGTGCGCTGGCCGGCCTGCCCTGGCGCGTGAGCCTGGTGGGCGCGCTGGGCCTGGCGCTGTCGTCCACCGCCATTGCGCTGCAATCGCTGGCCGAGCGCAACCTGATGCGCACACAAAGCGGCCAGGCCGGCTTCTCCATCCTGCTGTTCCAGGACGTGGCGGCCATCCCTATCCTGGCCCTGCTGCCCGTGCTGGGCGCGGCCGCCGGTGAAGGCGCAGGCCACACCCCGGGCGAGATGGTGCTGGAGGTGCTGAAGATCGTCGGCGTGATCGCCGCCATCATCCTCGGCGGACGCCTGCTGCTGCGCCCCGTGCTGCGCTGGATCGCCAAGAGCAACACCCCCGAGATATTCACTGCCGCCGCGCTGCTGCTGGTGGTGGGCATTGCCTACCTGATGGTGCTGGTGGGCCTGTCGATGGCGCTGGGCGCCTTCCTCGCCGGCGTGCTGCTGGCCGACAGCGAATACCGCCGCGAGCTGGAGGCCGACATCGAACCCTTCAAGGGCCTGTTGCTCGGGCTGTTCTTCATCGCCGTGGGCATGAGCATCGACTTCGGCGTCATCCTGCGCTCGCCCGGGCTCATGGCCGCCATCCTGGTCGGCTTTCTGGCGGCCAAGGCCGTGGTCATCTACGCCCTGGCCAAGGTGGTGGAGATTCCCTACCAGGAGCGCCCTGTCTTCACCCTGCTGCTGGCCCAGGGTGGCGAGTTTGCGTTTGTGGTGTTCCAGGCCGCGGCCGGCGCCAACGTGTTCCCGGCCGAGACTGCCTCGCTGCTGATTGGCGCCGTGGCGCTGTCGATGCTGATCAGCCCGCTGCTGCTGGTGCTGCTGGACCGGGTGCTGCTGCGCCGCTATGCCCAGCTCAAGACCGCCACGCCCCAGGCCGAGGAAATCTCCGAGCCCCAAGAGGCGCCCATCATCATCGCGGGCTTCGGCCGCTACGGGCAGATCGTCTCGCGCGTGCTGCTGGCCCAGGGCATCCCCACCACCGTGCTGGACCATAGCGTGGACATGCTGGAGGTGGCGCGCACCTTCGGCTACCGCGTGTTCTACGGCGACGCCACGCGGCTCGACCTGCTGCGCATCGCCGGGGCCGAACACGCACGCATCCTGGTGGTGGCCGTGGACGATGCCGAGCAGTCCCTGCAGATCGCCAAGCTGGCGCGCGAACACTTCCCGCACCTGCAGGTCGTGGCCCGGGCGCGCGATGTGACGCACTGGAACAAGCTGCGCGACCTGGGCGTGACGCTGGTGCAGCGCGAGCTGTTCGAGTCCAGCCTGCAAAGCGCCCACACCGTGCTGGAGCTGATGGGCCTGCCACCCGCGCAAGCCACCGCCATCACCCAGCGTTTTCGCACCCACAACATCGCCCTGGCCGACCGCATGTACCCGCACCACAAGGACCGCGCCAAGTTCATCGCCGTGGCGCGAGAAGGCCGCAACCAGTTTGCGGAGCAGATGGCGCGGGAGCGGCAGGAGAGTGCGGCGCTGGGCGCGGCCGCTGGTGCATACCCGGGCTACGGCGCAACGGAGGATGGCCCTGGCGGGGACGCCCCCTTGAACACCAGTACCTCTGACAAAAACAAACCTTAGCGCTTATCTTTATTGCCCACATTGCTATTCATTCAATAGCATCCAACAGCACCCCAGGAAAGCAGCCAACGCTATCGACGCAGGGCTGCAGCCCCTTGTGGCCTCAGTGCTTGCCCTCAACGCAGCCCGCTACCGCCGGCACAGGGGGGCGGCCTCATGGACCCGGCTGTATCCGAACACAGGGCTCAATGAAATACAGCCCGCCCCGGCATCACCGCTCGGCACCCAGGCAACGATGTCGGAGCTGCCCGGCGCTTGCTTCACAAACTCGCGCATGCGGCCATGCTCGTAGGACGCGTTGGCAGGCGATTCACAAAAGAGCTTCGTGCTCGTGTGCCGCCGTCCTTCCAAGACATACGAAAACTGCACGTCTGGTACGCCCACCCGGTTGCCTCCTCGGGGGTGCTGCCGGGGCACCACGGAGGTGAAGGTCACGGGAACGGTGTAGAAGTTGCACGCAGGTGGAGGGCCGTCGTGGAACAGCATCATGGCCGTGACCCACAGCAAGGGGCCCAGGACAAGGGTCAGTCCCAGGACTGCAGCAAAGCGTCTCACCAGACGTCCTCTCAACGATCAGCAGCCCGGGAGTTTGCCCCAATTCGCCATCCCCAAGAAAGGCTGGCGGCCGGTCGCACGCGACCAAAGCCGGAGCAAAGGAATGCAGTACCATTGTCGCAAAAGATAATCATTCGCATTACAATCCATCACCTTCAGCCAGCCAGCGTCCCGGGACATCACGCGAGCCAGTGCACTCCGCGTTTTGCCCACTCTCCAACGGGACACCCATGCCTTTCCAGCCCTCTCGCGCAGCCCTGGCGTCCAGCGCTGCCCGCACTTTGGCGCATGCCATTCCTTCGGTCTGCCAAGCCCGTCTGTTCGCCCTGACACCCCTTGCCCTCTGCCTGGCCCAGGCCGCAATGGCCCAGCAGGCTGACGCACCGGCAGCAGAGGCCGCGGCCTCTGCCCACAGCGCCACCGCGCCCCAGCTCCAAGAAGTCCGCATCAACGCCAGCACCGAAAAAGACATGGGCTTTGCACCCGTGGAGGCCCAAACCGCCAGCAAGGCGCCCATGCGGCGGCTCGAAACTCCGCAGTCCGTCAGCGTGGTCACGCGCGAGCAGATGGAATCGCGGCAGATCACCAATGTGCAGCAAGCGCTGCAGACCGTGGCGGGGGTCAGCCCTGTCAACTTTGGGCGCCGCGGGTTTGACGATCTGAATATCCGTGGCTTTCGCTCCACCGAGTCCATCCTGGTCGATGGCCTGGTGCAAAGCCCGGGCATGTGGGCCAAGCTGCAGCCTTATGGCTACGAGCGCTTCGAGGTGCTCAAGGGCTCGGCCTCGGTGCTCTACGGGCAGGTGCAGCCGGGCGGCATCGTCAATGCGGTGAGCAAACGGCCCAAGAAGGAGGCGATCAACGAAGTGGGCGTGGAAATGGGCAGCTTTGGCCAGCGCACGCTGCAGGCCGACATCAACCGGCCGCTGTCCGAATCCGGCAAGACGGCGCTTCGCATCAATGCGCAGGTGTCCAACGCCGACGACCCCACGCAGTTCGTCTACCGCAAGGACCGGTGGTTTGCGCCGTCGCTGTCCATCGACCTGGGCGCGCAGACCGACCTGGTGCTGTTTGCCACCTACAGCCAGAGCGAGTGGATGCGCCAGCAGGGCATCACGCCGTACGGCACGGTGCTGCCCAACCGCAATGGCACGTTGTCACGCACGATGTTCACGGGCGACCCGAGCTTCGGTGTGTATGACGTGGAAAGCACCACGGTGGGCTATGCGTTGGAGCATCGCCTGTCGGATGCCATGACCTTCCGCCAGAACGTGCGCTACGAGACCGAGAAGGGCACGGGCAACTTCGTCTCCAACCAGGCATTGCAGGCCAACCAGCGGCTGCAGAACCGCCAGGCCTCGCGCCAGTACATGGACTACGACCTGCTGGCCACCGACACCTCGCTGCTGTCACGTTTCGAGGCGCTGGGCGTAAAGCACCAGCTGGTGACGGGCCTGGATGTGCGCAGCGGCACCAGCCTGCTGGCCAGCCGCACCTGCCGCATCGGCGCGCTGGACTTGTTTGCGCCCGTGTACGGCATGCAGGCCACCTGCCCCGAGGCGCTGACCAGCGATGCGCCTTCCAAGCTCACCGTGGCGGGCCTGTATGCGCAGGACCAGATCAAGTTTGGCCAGGGCTGGACGGCCCTGGTAGGCCTGCGCCGCGATTGGTCCACCAACGACACCAACAACCGCGTGGCCAACACGCAGACGCGCCAGAAGGACAACGCCACCACGTTGTCGGCCGGCCTGGTGTACGAGTTCAAGCCGGGCTGGGCCGCGTATGGCAGCTATGGCGAGTCCTTCCTGCCCCAATCGGGCCTGACGTTTGGTGGATCGAACTTCGTACCCGAAACCGGCAAGCAGTGGGAGGCGGGCGTGAAGTACGAGGCCCCCGGCGGCCAGATCACCGGCGCGCTCGCCGTGTTCGACCTGGTGCGCCAGAACGTGACCACCGCCGACCCGGTGAACACGGGCTTCAGCGTGCAGACCGGCGAGCAGCGCGCGCGCGGGCTGGAGCTGGAGCTGGGTGCCGACCTGAAGAACGGCTGGAAGATCACCAGCGCCTACACCTACACACAAAGCAAGGTCACGCGCGATAACAACGCGGCGATTGTGGGCCTGCCGCTCAACCTCACGCCGCGCCACACGCTCACGGCCTGGGCCACCTACAAGCTGCCGCAGTACCAGCGGGTGACGCTGGGCCTGGGCGGACGTTATGTGAGCGAGCAGATCGGCTCGTACCCCTTCACGCTGCCGTCGTACTTTGTGGCCGATGCGTCCATCAGCTATGTGGGCGAGAACTACCGCGTGACGGCGGGCGTGAAGAACGTGTTCAACAAGGCGTACTACGACGGCGCGATCAACGCCAACGTGGTCTCGCCCGCATTGCCCCGCAGCTTCAGCCTGGGCGTGACGTACTTCTTCTGACGCAGCGCCCCTACCCCGCCGCCCACACGCCATGACCAGCCAGCGCACGCTCAACCGCCTCTTCACCCTGCACTCCTGGGCGGGCATCGTCACGGGGTTGCTGCTGTTCATCGTGTGCTTTTCGGGCGCGGTGGTGGTGTTCAAGAACGAGATCGACCTCTGGGCCAACCCTTCACTGGCCAAGCTGCCACGCTCCGAAAAGCCGGCCTCGCTCGACGCGGTGCTCACGCAGCTGCAGACCCGCTACCCAGGCGCCACGGTGGAAACCATTGCGCTGCCCGATGCCGTCAACCCCAGCTACTTCGCGTTCGTGCGCGAGCGCGGCGCGCCTGCCAACACCCGCACCAAGGTGGCCTTGCGCTCCGACACCGGCACGGTGGTGGGCCCGGTGGACAGCCAGCTCGGCCAGTACCTGCGCATGCTGCATGTATTCCTGTTCTTCGGGCCGCGCTGGATCGTGGGGTTCCTCGGCGCGGCGATGCTGGTGCTGATTGCCACCGGCATCGTCATCCATCGCAAGATCCTGGCCGAGCTGTTCACCCAGCGCTGGGGCCGCAGCTTTCGGGTGGTGATGTCGGACCTGCACAAGTCCGCAGGCATCTGGGGCCTGGGTTTTCATATCCTGATTGCCGCCACAGGCGCTTGGATGGGGCTGGCGCCGCTGTTCGAGCAGGGCTACAAGTTCATCACCACCCCTGCCGCAATGGCGCCCTCTCAGCCCGCGCGCAGGGCCGAGGGCAACGAGCCCGTGCTCATGCAGTCGCTGGATGCGATGTATGCCACCGCGCAGCAGGCCGTGCCGGGGCTGGAGGCGCGCTATGTGTCGCTGCGCCGCTGGGGCACGGGCACCGCCGAGGCGGGTTTCACCGGCAACCTGAGCGGCCACCTGGCCAGCACCGCGCGGGTGGACATCCATGCCGTCACGGGCGTTCCCAAGAAGGTGCACGACCCACGCACGGCGGGCTTCTGGTCGCTGGTCAACAGCCTGATGGAGCCACTGCACTTTGGCGACTTTGGCGGGCTGGCGCTCAAGTGGCTGTATTTCTTTCTGGGCATGACCCCGGCGTTTTTGTCGATCTCGGGCACGCTGATCTGGCTGGATGCGCGCCAGCAGCGCAGGCGCGAGGCCGACGCGGCACATCCGGCGTCCGCAGGCAACGCCATCGCGGCGGGCTGACGGGCACCAGCCCCCACCTTCCACACCACACCCACCATGCAACGTTTCTTTTTGGCCCTGCATGCCACCGTGCCCGCCGCGCTCCTCGTGGCGGTGTTCGTACACCTGTGGGGACCTGCGGGCTTGGCCCCGCTGGCGCAGCGGCCGGTGTGGACGGTGTGGGTGCTCATTGCCGTGTGGCTGCTGATGTCGGCCCTGGCCGCGTGGGCGCTGCGCACGCTGGCGCTGTGGCGGGTGGCGCTGGGCAGCACCGGGGCGCTGTTGGCTGTGGCGGCGCTCACCGGCCTGGCACTCGGTAGCGCCCTGGCACCCGCCATGGCCCTGGGCCTTGCGGCCACGGGTCTGGCCTGTGCGGGCGTGGCGGCGTTCATGGGCCCGCAGCGGGTGCAGCAGACTCATCGGCGCCGGGGGAGCCGCCCGTCCATTGCTGTCATCCCGGCGGCACCACGGCATGTGGTGTCCCACACGGGCCGCCCCTGGCCGTTGGCACAGCTGACGCACCTGCCCTTCTGGCTTTGCGCGGCGCTGGCGGTGGAGTCATTCCGTCTGGCCCACATCGTGGCGGTTGAGCCCGCTCGATCGGCCGGCATGCTGGGCCTGCTGCTGTCGTTTTTTGTCGGGTTGCCTGCGGCCACGGTGCGCACCTGGGCGCCCCGCACCAGCGCCCTGCTGTGGCTGCTGGCAGGGCTGGCCTGTGCCGGCCTGGCCGCCAAGGCGGGGCTGCAGCAAGGCTGGGTGGCTGCCATGCTCTGCACGGCAGCAGCCTGCAGCAGCGTGCGGCCGCTGCACCACCGGCTGGGGGCCCGGGGCCTGGCCCATCGCAGCCGCACCCGTCACACCCCGCGCCACCCACAGCCCTCGGAGACCGCATGAACGAACTGCTGGGCATTGCCGCCGCCTTGGCCTCGCTGGTGGCACTGGCCTGCTGGGCCCGCACAGTGCCCACCCGTGCGTGGGGCGATGACACACCCACGGGGGCGGCGCGATGGCGCGCCAAGGCGGTGGCGCTGGGCACCTTGCTGTTGCAGACCACCACCGCCAGCCTGGCTGCTGGCTGGGTCGCCGGTGTGGCCCTGGTGCTGGCCGCATGGATGGTGCTGGGCTGGTTGCTGGTGCTGGCCATGAACCTGTGGCCGCAGGCCACCCAGCGCTGGGCACTGCGGCTGGGGTGGCTGGGCCTGGGCGGATGTGTGCTGGCGCTGGTGGCCTGCGCATTGGGCGAGGGCCTGCTGCGCTGAGTGGACGCAGGCGAGTGCTGCACCGAGACCTGAAGGGGCCCACCGGGCATACACAACGCCCATCTGCACATTCTTTGCTCAAAATGCGCTCAAGCGCTACTGATTCATGCCTCAATAGCTATCAAATATATAGCAATCAACCTCCCATGGAATCGCCAGCGGCCACGGCACAATCGTCGCCATGGATTCGCTGATCATCAACGCCCCCTGGGTGCACACCCTGCGCTTTGTGCTGGAAGTGGCCGCCACCGTGGCTTTCGCACTGTCGGGCGTGATGGCCGCCGCGCGCAAGCGGCTGGATGCCGTGGGCGTGTGTGTGGTGGCCTTCGTGGCCGCGTTTGGCGGGGGCACACTGCGCGATTTGCTGCTGGACCAGCGGCCCTTTTTCTGGATTCGCCACACCGAGTTTGTGTGGGGCATTCTGGCGCTGTGCATCGGCGCCATGCTGTTCATGCGCCAGCGGCACTTTGAGCCCACCGAGCGCGCCATGCTGCTGCCCGACGCCATCGGCCTGGGCCTGTTTGCCGCTGTGGGCGTGGACATTGCCACCGCCATTGGCATGCCACCCATCATCAGCGTGATGATGGGCGTGACCACGGGCGTGTTTGGCGGTGTGCTGCGCGACGTGCTGTGCAACGAGGTGCCCCAGGCCTTCAGCGACCACCGCCCCTATGCGCTGTGCGCGTTTGCGGGCGGCTGGGCCGACGTGGCCCTGCGCCAGATGCAGGCTCCCGACTGGGCGCCGCTGGTGGTCTGCGTGCTGCTCACCGCCGGGCTGCGCGGGCTGGCGGTGTGGCGCAACTGGGAGCTGCCCGCATGGCGGGTGTGACCAAGGCTTCCAGCCCTGGCGCAGCAAGGCTGGCGCACCTGTGACAGCATCGGGTGCCCGAGGCCCGCACACTGGCCTCCGTCCGACTGCAGGAGACACACAACAATGACCACCGCCCCCACTCCCGCCCACCTGCGCGCCACGGCCCTCATCGACAGCGACGCCCCTGCTGTGACGGCCTTTGCCGCCGAACACGCGCGTGGCGCCACCGACCGCGAACGCGCGGTGGCCCTGTACCTGGCCGTGCGCGATGGTTTCCGCTACGACCCCTACCGCATCGACCTGTCGCCCCAGGGCATGACGGCCAGCACCGTGCTGGCCAACGGCTACGGCTGGTGCGTGCCGAAGGCCGCGCTGCTGACGGCCGTGTGCCGTGCGGCGGGCATCCCGGCGCGCATGGGATTTGCCGATGTGCGCAACCACCTGAGCACCGAGCGCATGCGCGAGACCATGAAGACCGACCTCTTCATCTGGCATGGCTACACCGACATCTGGCTGGACGGGGCCTGGCGCAAGGCCACACCCGCCTTCAACATCGAGCTGTGCGAGCGCTTTGGCCTGCTGCCGCTGGAGTTCGACGGCGAGAACGATTCCATCTACCACCCGTTCGACCAGTCGGGCGCACGCCACATGGAATACGTGCACCAGCGCGGCGCGTTTGACGACATGCCGCTCGCGCAGATCGTGGCCGACTTTCGCACGGTGTACGGCGGCTGGCTGCAGGGTGACGCCACCCGCAGCAGCCTGCAGGACGCCAGTTTTGCCAACGACATTGAAAAGGAAGCCCGCTGATGACGCACGCCCCCGAGAACGCCACCACCGCCCCCATCCCCGCAGGTTTTGCGCCGCTGGTGGCCGGGGGCCCTTACATCCAGCACAACGGCCCGCTGTATGTGCTGCACCAGGGCAACGTGGTGAAGTTCGGCTTTCGCGTGGAGCCGCGCCACACCAACCCCATGGGCAACCTGCACGGCGGCATGATGGCCACGTTCTGCGACATGCTGGTGCCGCTGTCGGTGCACCGCAAAAGCGATCAGGTGTCGGACCGCTTCTTGCCCACCATCAGCCTGCAGATCGACTACCTGGCCCCCGCCCCGCTGGGCGCCTGGGTGGAGGGCGAGGCCGAGCCGCTGCGCATCACACGCTCGCTGGTGTTTGCGCAAGGGCTGGTCACAGCTGATGGCGTGCCCTGCGCGCGGGTGAGCGGCGTGTTCAAGATCGGGCCCATGGCGCCCCGCGACGCCGTGGAGTGAGCGACCCTGGGCATCACGCCCAAGGCCCCAGGTCTCCAGCTGCACGCCCCGGCGCACAAGCCTGACCCGCACCGCTCAGGCTGCGCCCAGCGCGCCCACCACATGCTCCACAAACCGCGCCAGCTTGGGCAGTTGCCGCCGGTCGGGCGCATACACCAGGTGCATCGGGCGCGGCACGGGCAGGCAGTGCTGCATCACCGGCACCAGCACGCCACTGGCCAGGTCGTCGGCCAGTAGCACCTCGGGTTGCATGATCAGGCCCAGGCCGCGCAACGCCGCCTGGCGCAGGCCATCGCCCTGGTTGCACACAAAGCGCGCGTTCTCGGGCCAGAAGAAATCCTCGTTGCCGTCGCGCAAGGTCCATTCCACCCGGCGCTGCCACACCGAGTGGCTAAGGCACTGGTGGCGCGCCAGGTCGGCCGCGCGTTCGGGCGTGCCGTGGCGCTGCAGGTACGCGGGTGCTGCGGCAATCACCATGCGGTAGGGGCGCAGCGGGCGCGCCACCAGGCCCTCGTTCACCACCTGGCCAATGCGCACGGCCACGTCAAAGCCCTCGCCTGCCAGGTCCACCACGCTGTCGGTGAGCTGCAGGTCCACACGCACCTGGTCGTGGCGCTGCAGAAAGTCGGCCACCAGCGGCGCGATCACGTGGTTGCCCAGCGTGAAGGGCGCGCTCACTCGCAGCAGGCCCTGCGGCACGGCGCGGCTGCGCTCCACGGCGGACTCGGCCCAGCGCACCTGCTCCAGCACGCGTTTGCTGTCGTCGTAGAACGCGGCGCCCACCTCGGTCAGGCTGTTCTGGCGCGTGCTGCGCTGGAACAGGCGCGCGCCCAGGTGGGTCTCCAGCTGCTGGATGTGCTTGCCCACCATCACGGCGGAGATCTGCAGCTGGCGCGCGGCAGCGGCAAAGCTGCCGGCCTCCACCACGGCCACCATGACTTCCATATTGCGCAGCTTGTCCACGGCAACTCCCTCAATTCCTAATCAATGGTTAGCACAAGCATAACTTGAAGGTACTTTATGTTCCGATTGATTAGCAAAAGAATCGGGCTGTCAGTTCCTCATCAACCCTTTTTGACACCCAAGGAAAACACCATGTCCAAGATTCTTCTCATCGGCGCGAGCGGCACCATCGGCCAGGCCGTGCTGGCCAACCTGGGCGCACGCCACGACGTGATCACCGTAGGCCGCAGCAGCGGCACGCACCGTGCGGACTTCTCGCAGCCAGGGGCGGTTGCCCAACTGTTCGAGGCGGTGGGCAAAGTCGATGCCATCGTGAGCACCGCAGGCAACCTGCACTTTGGCCCGCTGGCGGAAATGACGGCCGAGCAGTTCAACCTGGGCCTGCAGGACAAATTGCTGGGCCAGGTGCAACTGGCGCTGGTCGGCCAGAAGTATCTGAACGATGGCGGCTCCATCACGCTGACGGCGGGCATCCTGTCGATTGAGCCCATCCGCAACGGCGCCAGCGCCACGGCCGTGAACGCGGCCATCGAAGGCTTTGCGGCTGCAGCCGCCATCGAGCTGCCACGCGGCCTGCGCATCAACGCCATCAGCCCCACGGTGCTGACCGAGTCGATGGGCAGCTACGGGCCGTTCTTCCCGGGGTTCGAGCCGGTGCCCGCCGCGCGCGTGGCGCTGGCCTACCAGCGCAGCGTGGAAGGTGCGCAGACGGGGCGTGTGTACCGGGTGCAGTGAGCCCGGCTGCCTGATGTGAAGCAAAAATAGCTGCTACCGCCCGATGCATGAGCGGTAGCAGCTATCAATCTGGTAGCCGCAAAAATCTCGACTGCGCTTAGTCCAGGCTCGCCCCAGACTCCTTCACGACCTTGCCCCACTTGACGGACTCGGCCTGGATGAAGGCAGCAAACTGCTCGGGCGTTTCGCTGTACGTCTCGGCACCCTGCTCGTTGATCTTCTTCTTCACCTCGGCCTGGTTCAGCACCTTCACCAGTGCGGTGTTGAGCTTGGCCAGCACCGGCGCAGGCGTGCCGGCGGGCGCAAACATGCCAAACCACGAGGTGGCTTCATAGCCGGGCACGCCGGCTTCGGCGATGGTCGGCACATTGGGCAGCTCGGGCGAGCGCTTGGCCGTGGTCACGGCAATGGGCACCAGCTTGCCACTGCGCACGTGTTGAATGGCCGAGGGCATGTTGTCGAACATGATGCCGATCTGGTTGCCCAGCAGGTCGGTCACAGCGGGTGCGCTGCCCTTGTAGGGCACATGCACCATGTCCACCTTGGCCAGGCTCTTGAACAGCTCGCCCGACAGGTGGATGGAGCTGCCGTTGCCCGAAGAGCCGAAGTTGACCTTGCCGGGGTTGGCCTTCGCGTAGGCGATCAGCTCCTTCACCGTCTTGTAGGGCTGTGCCGGGTTGGCCACGAGCAGGTTGGGCACGTTGGCCACGCGCGTGAGCGGTGCAAAGTCCTTGATGGGGTCGAACGGCATCTTCTTGTACAGGCTGGCGTTGATGGCGTGCGTGCCCACCGTGCCCATAAAGAGGGTGTAGCCATCTGCCGGGGCCTTGGCCGCCATGGCGCCGCCGATGTTGCCGCCCGCGCCCGCACGGTTGTCCACGATGACCGACTGGCCCAGCTCCGTGGTCAGCGCCTGGCCGATGATGCGGGCCAAGATGTCGGTGGTGCCACCTGCTGCAAAGGGCACGACGATGGTGACGGGCTTGCTCGGATAAGCCTGGGCGAGCGCAGTACTGCTGCCCAGCAGGCCGATACCGGCGAGGGCGGTGACTGCAGCGGCCGACAGCGCGAAGCGGCGGGTGGCGTGGATGGAACGGGTCATGGTTTGTCTCCTTCAAGAAGGTGGATGAATGAATGGGTCGGTGCCACCAGCGCCGCGTGGGCCCGCGTCTGGCCGCGCCGTGGCCTCAACCGGGCGCCGAGGCCTCCGGACGAGAACGGGGGGTGCCCCTTGCGGGGCGGCAAGGAAGATCAGTTCAGGTTGCTAAACAGGCGCCACTCCCAGCGTGGTGCCTCCGCACACGTACAACACCTGCCCGGTCACGAAACCGTTGTCGGGCGAGAGGAAAAACAGCGCGGCGCGCGCCACGTCGTCGGGCGTGCCCATGCGGCCCACGGCAATGCTGTTCAGGATGCGCTGCGTCTGCGGCGCACCGTCAGGGTTGCTCTGGCGGAAGAGTTCGGTGGCAATCGGCCCGGGACCAATCGCGTTGACGGTGATGCCGTCACGCCCCAACTCCATGGCCAGCGTGCGTGTCATGCCGATCATTCCGGCCTTGGTGGCGGAGTAGACGATGCGCTCGCCCTTGCCCAAAGCGGCGCGCGACGACATGTTGACGATGCGGCCCTGCCCGCTGGCGCGCAGCGTGGGCAGAAAGGCCTGCACCAGCAGCATGGGTGCACGCAGGTGCAGGCCCACCACGTCATCCAGCTGCGCGGTGGTGGCGGTGTCGATGGTGCCAGGGCGCGTGGCGCCCGCGTTGTTCACCAGTGCGGTGACGTTGTGCTTGGCCGCGATCTCGGCCGCGCGTTCGCGGGTCGAGTCTTCGTCGGTCAGGTCGCCCTGGTGCGAGGTGAGTTGCGGGTGGCTCCAGGTGGGCAGCACGTAGTCCAGGTTGACCACGGCGTGGCCCAGGGATAACACGGCTTCGGCAATCGCGCGGCCGATGCCGTTGCTGGCACCCGTGATGACAGTGACCGGTGTCGGGTTGCGCTCAATCACGGTCACACGCGCTCCAGGATCACGGCAATGCCCTGGCCCACGCCGATGCACATGGTGCACAGCGCGTACTTCCCGGCGTGTTCGTGCAGGCGGTTGACGGCAGTGGTGACCAGGCGCGCGCCGCTGGCGCCCAGCGGGTGGCCCAGCGCAATGGCGCCGCCCCAGGCGTTCACGCGGGCATCGTCGTCCTTGAGGCCCAGCGCGCGCAGCACGGCCAGGCCTTGCGCGGCAAAGGCTTCGTTCAGTTCGATCACGTCCATGTGGTCGATGGTCAGGCCCGTCTGCGCCAGCACCTTCAGGGTGGCAGGCGTGGGGCCAAAGCCCATGATGCGCGGCGCCACACCGGCCACGGCCATGCCGACCACGCGGGCGCGGGGCTTGAGGCCATATTTGGCAGCGTTGGCTTCATCGGCCAGCAGCAGCGCGCAGGCGCCGTCGTTCACGCCCGATGCGTTGCCCGCCGTCACCGTGCCATCGGGCCGCACCACGCCCTTGAGCTTGGCCAGCGCTTCCAGGCTGGTCTCGCGGGGGTGTTCGTCCTGGCTCACGATGATCGCGTCGCCCTTCTTTTGCGGGATGTGCACCGGCACGATCTCGCGCGCCAGATGGCCGGCCTTGATGGCGGCCACGGCGTTGAGCTGGCTGCGCAGGGCCATCTGGTCCTGGGCTTCGCGCTCAATCTTGAAGTCGGTGGCCACGTTCTCGGCGGTTTCGGGCATGGAGTCCACACCGTACTTTTCCTTCATCAGCTTGTTGACAAAGCGCCAGCCAATCGTCGTGTCATACACCGCGTTGTTACGGCTGAAGGCCGACTCTGCCTTGGGCATGACGAAGGGGGCGCGGCTCATGCTCTCCACACCGCCCGCGATCATCAGACCTGCCTCGCCCGCCTTGATCGCGCGCGCTGCGGTGCCCACGGCATCGAGCCCCGAACCGCACAGGCGGTTGATGGTGGCGCCGGCCACGTCGATGGGCAGGCCCGCCAGCAGGCTGCTCATGTGGGCCACGTTGCGGTTGTCTTCACCGGCCTGGTTGGCGCAGCCGTAGAGCACGTCGGTCACGGCCGCCCAGTCCACGCCGGGGTTGCGATCCATCAGCGCCTTGATGGGGATGGCACCCAGGTCATCGGTGCGTACGCTGGAGAGCGCGCCGCCGTAGCGGCCGAAGGGGGTACGGATGGCGTCGCAGATGAAGGCTTGGCGTTGTGGGCTCACGGTTTTGTCTCCTCGTTTCTGGGGGGTGGATTCGTTCAGGCGGCGGGGCGGATGGGCAGGCCCACCAGTTGCTCCAGCTCGGCGTGCGACAGGCCGGGCACCATGTCGATGAGCTGCAGCCCGGAGGGCGTGCAGGCCAGTGTGCACAGATCGGTATAGATACGCTTCACGCAGGCGACACCGGTGAGCGGGTAGGTGCATTGCGTCACGATCTTGCTCGCGCCCTGCTTGGTCAGCAGGTCCATCATCACCCAGGTCTGCTTGGCGCCGATGGCCAGGTCCATGGCCCCGCCCACGGCGGGGATGGCGCCGGGCTCGCCCGTGCTCCAGTTGGCCAGGTCGCCCGTGGCGCTGACCTGGAAGGCACCCAGCACGCAGATGTCGAGGTGCCCGCCGCGCATCATCGCGAAGCTGTCGGCGTGGTGGAAGTACGCGCCGCCGGGCAGCAGCGTGACGGGCTGCTTGCCCGCGTTGATCAGGTCATAGTCCTCCAGCCCCGCAGCGGGCGCAGGGCCCATGCCCAGGATGCCGTTTTCGCTTTGCAGGATGACTTCGCGGCCAGCCGGGATGTGGTTGGCGACCAGGGTCGGCTGGCCGATGCCCAGGTTGACGTAGGCACCGCCGTGGATGTCTTGCGCCACGCGTTTCGCCAGCTCGTCTTTACTACGCTTTTGATAGCTGCTCATGCTTGTTCTTTCTGCGCTTGGGGCCGATATCACGCGGATTTTTTGAATCCGCCCGCCTGCGTGGCCGTGCGGTCGATCTTCACCACATGCGTCACATAGATGCCCGGGGTGACGATGGCTTCCGGGTCCAGCGCGCCCAGCTCCACCACCTCGTGCACGGTGGCAATCGTGGTCTTGGCAGCCGTGGCCATCACGGGGCCAAAGTTGCGCGCCGACATGCGGTAGGTGAGGTTGCCCCAGCGGTCGCCCTTCTCGGCCTTGACCAGGGCCACATCGCCGTGGATGGGGTATTCGAGCACGTAGTGTTTGCCATTGATCTCACGCGTTTCCTTGCCCGCAGCCAGTTCGGTGCCATAGGCCGTGGGGCAGAAAAAGGCGCCGATGCCCGCGCCCGCAGCGCGCAGGCGCTCGGCCAGATTGCCCTGGGGCACCAGTTCCAGCTCCAGCTTGCCACTGCGATACAGGTCATCGAACACATAGCTGTCCACCTGGCGCGGAAAGCTGCAGATGATCTTGCGCACCTGGCCCGCCTTGAGCAGCGCGGCCAGGCCCTGGTCGGCATTGCCTGCGTTGTTGTTGACCACAGTGAGGTCGCGTGCCCCCTGGGCGATGAGGCCATCGATCAGCTCGCCCGGAATGCCGGCCGTGCCGAACCCGCCTATCAACACCGTGGCACCATCCTCCACCCCCGCAAGGGCCTGGGCCACCGAGTCCGCCAGTTTGTTGATCATTGCAACTCTTTCTTGGTTTCTCTGTTGTCTCTTTGAAATTTGTTCGTATATAGAACAAATGTTCGCTTAAAGAATTATAGTTGGCATACGTATGAATTCCCAAACCCCTGAAGCCAAAGACCCCAAACCGAGCGACAGCTATGTGCAGTCGTTCGCGCGCGGGCTGGAGGTGATCCGCTCGTTCAGCGCTGCCACACCGCAGCAGACCTTGAGTGAAGTCGCCGCGCAGACAGGTCTCACGCGCGCCGGTGCGCGCCGCATCCTGCTCACGCTGCAGACGCTGGGTTATGTGGAGACGGACGGCAAGCTGTTTCGCCTGAGCCCGCGCATTCTGGATTTGGGGTTTGCGTACCTGTCCTCGCTGCCCATCTGGAACCTGGCCGAGCCGGTGATGGAAGACTTGGTGGAACAGGTGCGCGAGTCGTCGTCGGCCGCCGTGCTCGACGGCCTGGACATCGTCTATGTGCTGCGCGTGCCCACGCACAAGATCATGCGCACCACGCTGGGCGTGGGCTCGCGCCTGCCCGCGTGCTGGACGTCCATGGGCCGCATGCTACTGGCCGGGTTGCCGGACGACGAACTGCAGGCCCGGCTGCAAGGCCACCCCACGCAGCGCTTTACCGAACACACCACCACCGATGTGGATGCACTGCTGGCCCACATCCGCCAGGCGCGTCAGCAGGGCTGGTGCCTGGTTAATCAGGAGCTGGAAGAGGGTTTGATATCGATTGCTGCGCCGCTGACCAACCGCACGGGGCAGACGGTGGCGGCGCTCAACATCAGCGGTCAGGCCAATCGCACAAGTGCGGCGGTGATGCAGGAGAGCCTGCTGCCCGCACTGCTGAGTGCGGCCCGGACCATCTCGCGCATGATGGGAGCGCCGAGGGGGTGACAGATAACGGCTGTCGGCAACCGGCACCAGGGATCACCCACCGCAACGAGCGGCCGGTGCTAAAGCTCCAATTTCCGTCTTACGTGGATAGGGCGAGAACCGGAGCCGCAACACCCGTCACTCGCCACGGTGGATGAAATCAGTTCTTGCGAAAGCCGAGCACCAGCACCACGCCGCCGAGAACCATCGCGCCCAGGCTCAACCATTGGGGGATATTCACGGATTCCTTTTCTTTCACGGTCAACTCCAGCGGACCGATCTTGGCCTGGGTGGTGTCCTTGGTAAAGCTGAACCCCCCGGTCAGAAACCCGGCAAGGCCCACCACCAACAACAGCACACCAACGATTCGCATTGCATTCATGACACTTCTCCCGATGCCGGGTTTGAAGGACTGCAGCAAAGTGGACCCGGCTCCCGACCCTTGCGCCAGCCCAATGTAGGTGCGCCGGCGCACAGCCCGCGTAGGACGCCGCCCCGGCGCGATGTAGCAGCCGGGCGCAATCCGCATCCCCTCCCCCGCCTCCACTCTGACGCCAGGCCCTTGCCCTGCGTGCTACCCTCACGCCCCATGTTCAGCCCCTCCCAAGCCGATGTGCGCCGCTTTCTGTGTGGTGTACACGCCAAGACCCAGAGCGGCGCCCCCATGGAAGCCATCGAGACGCTGGCCAGCCTGTGGATCGCCGAGCACCCCGAGTACCACGCCGACCTGTCCGACGCCGATGCTGCCGTGGCACGCAACTACGACGAAACACCGGGGCAGACCAACCCGTTCCTGCACCTGTCAATGCACCTGTCGATCAGCGAACAGTGCAGCATCGACCAGCCCCGTGGCATACGCCAGGCGGTGGAGCTGCTGACGGCGCGGCTCGACTCGCTGCACGACGCCCACCACGCTGCCATGGACTGCCTGGGCGAGATGCTATGGGAGAGCCAGCGCGCAGGCCGCCCGCCTGATGGCGACGCCTACATCGCCTGCGTGCAGCGGCGCGCGACGCGCGACTGAAGGTACAGCCCAGCGCCCGAGAGTCAGTCCAGGCAACAAAAAAGGCCAGCACCCGCGAGGGCACTGGCCTGCATCAACACCACGGCCCTTTCGGGCGTGTGGCGATCAACCCGCCTCGTAGTGCGCCTGGCGCTCTTCCATCGCCTTCCAGCCGATCACTTCCTTGAAGTCGGCCATGCTGGTCTGTCCGCAGGGCAAGCCGTCCACATCGCCCGTGCGGCGGGCCGACAGCGTGGCCAGGTTCTTCTGCAAGGCGTGCACCGTGCTCATCAGCGTGACCACCGGATAAGTCGCAAAAGCCGCCACCTCTTCGATCTGCGACCGCGTGAGACGCGACATCCACAGCCCTTGCATGAGCTGCAGCGACAGGCGGCGGCCCGAGGCATTGCGCAAGCGCACCAGGTCTTCATAGCCCTTGAAAGTGCGCGAGATAGGCTGGATCAGGTCCGCCCCCGCCTCCGCAAAGCGCACGGCGCGCTCGATGGCCTCCTCGGGGTCGGCCACATCGGTGCGTGCGACGATGAGGAAGTCCGGGTCCTGGCGGGCATCCACCGCCGCCTTGATGCGCGCCACGGCATCGGGGATGGACACCACAGGCGTCACCGCCGCCGCCGCCGGGCAGCGCTTGGGACTGATCTGGTCTTCGATCGAGATCGCGGCCACGCCCGCCTTCTCGAACTCGCGCACGGTGCGGGCCACGTTGATGACATTGCCGTAGCCGGTGTCGGCATCGGCAAACACAGGCTTTTTCACCACGTTGACGATGTGGTGCACCACACCCACGTTCTCGCTGAGTGTGTAGACCTCCATGTCTGGCTGGCCCAGCAGCGATGCCGAGATGCCAAACCCCGTGGTGAAGATGCCGTCAAAGTCCGACTGGTCCACCAGCAGGGCCGAGAGGGCGTCCTGCGCACCGGCCATCCAGAAGGTAGGGCCCGACTGGATGCGCGCACGCAGCTGTTGTCGCAAGCTTGTTGTCATGGCGGGTGTCCTCAACGTTTCACGGGGTCGATGTAGCTGCCCATGGACACGAACTTCTGGTCCTTGAGCTCCATCAGCGCCACACCCGTCTGGCCGCGCCGCGCATAGCCACCAGCACTGACGGGCTGGAAGGTGATCTTGGGGCCGATCTTCTGGTCAAAGTCCTTCATGCCATCCAGCTCGGCCACCACCTTAGCGCGGCTCGGTTCGGCGCCGGTGCGCTTCAAGGCCTCGACCGTCACAGCGGCCGACGAATAGCCCATGAGCGCCATCGAGGTGGGAGCCGACTTGGGATACAGCTTGGTGTAGCGCTGGAAGAACGACTGGATGGCTGGGTTGTTGCCATCCACCGCGTCGTAGTAAGAGGCCACATACAGCTTGGACTGCGTCTTGCCCAGCAGCTCGATGAACTTGGGGTCGTTGAGCCCCCCCGCACCAAACACCGTGGGCTTCCAGCCCAGCTTTTCGGCACCGCGGAAGAACTGCACCGCCTCCTGGCCCAGCGCGTAGACGATGACCACGTCCGGCTCAGCCTGCTTGAGTTTGAAGACCTGCGAGGTCAGGTCGGTCGCAAAGCGCTCAAAGGTCTGCGCCTCCACCAGCTTCATGCCGTGCTTTTCCATGCGCTGCACCGCAATGTCGTAGGCCGGTTTGCCCCAGCCGTCGTTCTGGTAGAGCATTGCGATTTTCTTGGCCTTGAGCACCTCCACCGCGTGGTCGATGTAGGCCGCCGTCTCGGTGGACTGGGGCGATGGCAGCACGTACAGCAGGTCGCGTGGTGGGTTGGAGGTCAGGTCGGAGATGCTCAGCGCGCCAATGGTGGGCACCTTCTTGGTGGAGCTGTATTCGTAGGCGCTGATGTTGGTGGCGTGGCCGATGTTGCCCACCATGGCAAACACCTTGTCGCGCTCCACCAGCAGCTTGGCGTTGGCCACCGACTTGGCGGGCTTGAGTTCGTCGTCATAGGTGATGAGCTTGATCTTGCGGCCATTGACGCCGCCCTGCTCGTTGACCATGTCGAAGTAGGTGCGCATGCCTTCGTCCACGGCCTTGCCCATGTAGGCCAGCGTGCCGGACAACGGCTGTGACGAGCCGAGCACGATCTCCTGGGTCAGCACGCCCTCTTCCTTGTTCTCAAAGGCATGCGCGCCCAAGGTGGCGGCCATCAGACTGGCAGCTGCAGCGGCCAGCAGGGTGCGGCGGGGAGTGAGGTGGGTCATGGTTTGTCTCCTGTGTTTATCGGTGGGAAGGGAACATGGGGGAAGGAACTTGCAAAGCCGAGCCTGCGGTCAGCCGCCCAGGTAGGCACGGCGGATGTCTTCGTTGCCTGCCAGCTCGGCGGCCGGGCCTTGCATCACGACACGGCCGGTCTCGATGACATAGCCTTCGTCGGAGATGTCGAGCGCGATGTCTGCGTCCTGCTCCACGATCAGCAGCGTGAGGTTTTCGCGGTCGCGGATGTCGCGCAGCGTTTCGAAGATGGCGTCTTTCAGGATGGGTGCCACGCCCATGGAGGGCTCATCCAGCATCAGCAGGCGCGGCTTGGCCAGCAGGCCCCGGGCAATGGCCAGCATCTGCTGCTCGCCGCCCGACAGCGTGCCGGCGCGGGACGTGATGCGTTCCTTGAGCCGGGGGAAGTAACCCAGCACCCGGTCGATGTCGTCGCGCACCTCGGCGGCTGGGCGGGTGTACCCACCCAGCACCAGGTTGTCGCGCACGGTGAGTTGCGCAAACACCATGCGGCCTTGCGGTACATGGGCAATGCCGCGCCGCACCAGCGCTTCGGCAGGCACGTTGGCGATGGACTGGCCGTCAAAAATGGCTTGCCCGTCACTGACGGGCAGCAGCCCCGAGAGTGCACGCATCAGCGTGGTCTTGCCCGCGCCGTTGGCGCCCAGCACACACACGATGCGGGCCTGCGGTACGCGCAGGCTCACGCCGTGCAGCGCGCGGATCTTGCCGTAGCCCGCGCTCAGGTTGTCCACGCTCAGCAGTGCGGGCGCACTGGATGGTTCAACGCCGTTTGCCACTCTTGCCTCCTCCGAGATACGCCTCAACCACGGCGGGATGGTTTTCGATCTCCCTGGGGGAGCCCTGCGCCAGGAAGGCGCCGTTGTGCATCACGGTGATCGTGTCCGAGATGGACATCACCAGGGGCATGCTGTGCTCGATGAGCAGCAGGGTCGCTTGCGTGCTGGCCTGCAGCCGCTTGAGTGTTTCGCCCAGGGCATCGATCTCACGGTTGTTCATGCCCGCTGCAGGCTCGTCCAGCAGCATCAGGCGTGGCTCCAGCGCCATGGCACGGGCCAGCTCCACCAGCTTCTGCGTGCCATAAGGCAAGTCGCGCACCACCGCATGGGCATGGGCTTGCAGGTTGAGCTTCTCCAGCACGGCCTCCACACGCTCACGTTCCTCGCGCTCCTCACGGCGCTGGCGTGGCAGGCCCAGCAGGGCTTCCACCAGCGTGGCGCGCATGGCCATCGACCGTGCAATCAGCACGTTGTCAAACACGGTCAGTTCGGCAAACAGCTCCAGGTTCTGGAAGGTGCGGGCAATGCCCAGGCGCGCCACCTGGTGCGCCTTGCAGCCCAGCAATTCCACGTCACCTGCGGCCGTGCGATACCGCATGGAGCCTTGCTGGGGCGTGTAGAAGCGGCTGATGCAATTGAGCATCGTCGTCTTGCCAGCGCCGTTGGGCCCGATCAATGCGTGCACCGTACCGGGCATCACGTCGAAGCTCACGTCCTGCACGGCCACGATGCCTCCGAACGCCATGCGCACGCCCTGAATGCTGAGCAATGGGGCTGCCCGACCGGGTGCTGCCGACACAGTTGCCTGCAACGGCAATGTCTTGTCGTCCAAAACTCTCATCGCGCCACCCCGCTTTGCGCCGCATCTGCGCCGGGCAGGCGCTTGCGCTTGAAGAGGCTGGCCAGCCCGTCGGGCAAGAACATCAGCGCCAGGATCATGGCCACGCCGTACAGCGCGCGCTGGAACTGATCAAACCCCAGGTAGGTGAGCAACTGTGGCGCACCGATGACGAACACCGCCCCCAGCACCGAGCCCAGGATGGAGCCCAGGCCGCCCACGATGACCATCGAGACGAAGCTGATCGACACCATGATGCTGAACAGCGATGGGTCGATGAAGCGCACCAGCGGTGCATACAACGCACCCGACAGGCCGGTGTAGAAGGCACAGACGCCAAACGCCACCAGCTTGAGCGCCGTGGTGTTCAGGCCCAGAGCGCGAGCTGCTGTCTCGCTGCCCTTGATGGCCAGAAAGCCACGCCCAAACCGGCTGCGCGCCAGGTTGCGCGCCACCCACAGCGCACCCGCCAGCACCACGGCGGTGAACACGTGGTACGCGCGCTCGTCCAGCGCCCAGCCGAACAGCGTGGGGCCGGGCGCGCCCATGCCGTTCTCGCCGCCCGACA
Organism: Acidovorax sp. Root568; assembly: GCF_001427445.1. Lineage (NCBI taxonomy): Bacteria > Pseudomonadati > Pseudomonadota > Betaproteobacteria > Burkholderiales > Comamonadaceae > Acidovorax > Acidovorax sp. Root568. Next base: position 147,954 of record NZ_LMGP01000016.1, read on the forward strand.
TGTCGCCGCTGGACTTGGCGATCTCCACCGAGATCATCACGAAACCCAGCGTGGCAATCGCCAGGAACACCTCTTCCAGCCGCAGGACGGGGAGCGCCAGCAGCAAGCCCACCACGGTGGCGATGCTGGCCGCAATGAACATCGAAAGCACCAGCGGCACACCAAAGTGCGTAGTCAGGATGGCCGAGCCATAGGCGCCGATGCCGAAGAACACGGCACCCGCCATGGAGATCAGGTTGGTGTAACCCGTGAGGATGTTGGTGCCAAACGAGGCCAGCGTATAGATGATGACTAGCGTGAAGATGTACAGCACGTAGCCACCGGGCACGAGCGGCGCCAGCACGAAGGCCAGCACGAACAGCAGCGGGCCGAGCCAGGGGTATGCGTCAAAGACTTTGGTCATGGCAGCTCCTTAGACCTTCTTGATCTGGGCGCGGGCCAGCAGACCGTGGGGGCGCAGGATCAGGATGACCAGCATCACGATGAAGGGCACCGCGTCCTTCCAGGCCGAGGACACATAGGCGCCCGTGAGGTTCGACGACACGCCGATGATCACGCCGCCCAGCAGCGCGCCCGGCATGCTGCCAATGCCGCCCAATACCGCGGCGGCGAACGCGAAGTGCAGGGCGTGCTGCATCATCGAAAAGTGCACGAAAGTCAGCGGCGCAATCAGCAAGCCCGCCGTGGCGGCGATCACGTGCGACAGCGCCCAGGCCAGCGCATAGATGCGCTTGATCGGAATGCCCATGAGGCGCGCAGCCGTGGGGTTTTCCATGGTGGCCTGCATGGCGATGCCCAACCGCGTGAAGCGAAAGAACGCAAACAGCAAACCTGCCAGCGTGGCGCACACGGCCACGATGCCCAGGTCGATGCCCGAGACGATCACACCGCCGATGTCGATGGGGGCAGCCGGGAAGATGCTGGGCAGCTCCTGCGTGTCCTTGCCCCATACCCAGATGGCCAGGTCGCCAAACACCAGGAACAGGCCCAGTGTGCAGATCGCAGACGACAGCAGTGCCTTGCCGATGAAGCGGCGGATGATGAACCGTTCGATCGCCATGCCCAGCGCCGCGCCAAAGAGCAGCGTGAGCGGCACCACCGCCCACAGCGGCAGGCCCAGCTTGAACAGTGTGTAGGCTACAAAGGCCGAGAGCATGGCCGCTTCGCCATGCGCGAAGTTGAGGATGCCCGTCGCCTTGAACACCATCACGATGCCCAGGGCGATGAGCCCGTAGATGGCGCCCAGGGCGACGCCGCTCACAATCATCTGCAACATGGTGCGCTCCTGCCCGTCATGTCGCCGCAGCGGCTGCACGCTCGCGCGCCAGCCGGGCTTTGAGATACGGCGTGAACCCGCCCGCCTCGATGGTGGCGCGCTCGGTGGACGACCAGGGCTCGAACGGCAGCGCCTGGCCCGTGCGCTCGTTGACGACCACACCGCGCTCCCAGTCCACTCGCAGAGTGTCCCAGCGCTGCGTGGCGGCGCGGATGCCCGGGCAGGTGATCAGCGGGAAGCCCATGCTGATCTCCCCCCGAAAGAAGCCGGGCGAGAAAGACTCGGCGATCACGCCGGCCACCCCGAGGTGGCGCATGGCGCGCATGGCCGGGTAATGCGGGTGGCCATAGCCAAAGTTCTGGCCGCCCACCAGTACATCACCTTTGGAGACGGATTGGGCAAAGCCAGGGTCGTAACTGGTCATGGTGACCGCCGCCAGTTCATTGATGTCGGTGATCTTGATGTTCTTGATGCCGACAATCAGGTCGATGTCGTAGTCGTCTTCGGTGAAGACCCAGGCCGCGCGGCCATGCAAGGTGGGCAATGTCATGCTGCGCTCCCTTCGGTGTAGGCGAGGTAGGGCCGGGGGTCGGTGATGCAGCCTTCCAGGGCCGATGCCGCCACCACGGCAGCGTTGCAGATGAAGATTTCGGAGTCGGCACTGCCCATGCGGCCGGGCGTGTTGAGCGTGCCGGTGGACACAGCGCGCTGGCCATCGGTCATGGTGGCAATGCGGCCATAGCAATAGTCACAGCTCGACGAGCTGATGAACGCGCCTGCATCCACCAGGGTGGAGATCAGGCCTTCGCTGGCGGCCTGCGACATGATGGCCTGGGAGGTGGGCACCACATGCAGCTGGAAGCCCGGCTTGATCTTGCGGCCCTTGAGCACCTGGGCGGCAATGCGCAGGTCCTCCAGGCGGCCGCTGGCGCAGCTGCCCAGGTAACCCATGTGCACTTCCAGGCCTGCGTATTCGGTCAGGTCCCGGGTATTGGCGGGGCTGGGTGGCGCCACCACGATGGGCGCCAGGTCGCTCACGTCCACGGTCACCACACGGTCGTAGTGCGCATCGGCATCGGGGTAGACCGGGTCCAGGGCGATCTTGGAGCGGCCCTTGGCGTGTTCCAGCGTCTTGGCATCGGGGGCAATCAGCATCGTGGTCGCGCCCAGGAACATGGCCTGGCCGCAGATCGTCTGGCGGCCCTCGATGCTCATGGCATCGATCACAGTGCCGCACAGCTCCACCACCTTGAAGCGGCAGGACGATGGCCCCATCACCCGTACCAGGTGGTGGAAGATGTCGCGCGCCATCACACCGGGCTGCACCGTGCCGGTGACTTCGATCTTGACCGTGCCCGGCACCACGAGCGCCATGCGCTCGGAGACAAAGGTCTCCAGCACACTCTTGCGCGCTCCGATGGCCAACGTGCCGAACGCACCCAGCTGGCTCACATGCCCGTCGAAATGCACCGCAAATGCACCCGGCGTGGCGTAGCCCAGCTCGGCCGACACTTGGTGGCCAATGCCCTCGCGCTCGTGCACGGGCACGCCCTGCTCCTTGCCCCAGGCGCGGGTGACCTTGTGCAGCTCTTCCTCCTTGGGGGCGGCGGCCGGGACCATGTGGTCGATGAACAGCACAAAGCGCTCGGGGCTGGGCACCTTGTCCACACCGAAGTCCTCCTTGGCCTCCTTGAAGAACACATCCGTGTAGCCCGGAAAGTCATAGGCAATCACGAAATCCGGCCTGGCCAGGATCTCGTCGCCCGCCCGGACCGCAGGCACCCCTGCAACCCGGGCGAGGATCTTTTCAGTCATCGTGTAAGACATGTGGCTTCACCCAGTTATCCACTATGTGGAAGTTGAAAAATAGTTTGATTACTTATTAAAAAATCAAACGACAGCTCAATCGCCTGGGTAAACCCTAGATTGCCCACTATGTGGATACAAACTACAAAGACAACATGAATAAAAACACCATAGCAGTCCCATCAGAGACAAATAAACCGCCACATAGTGGAAACTCGAAAACAGGAACTCAAAGCATCGAACGTGTCGTGCAGATGCTCCGTATCGTGGCGTCTCGTGGCAAAGGTGGCATGCGCATCGGCGAGATCGCCGCCACCAGCGGCCTGCCGCAGTCCACTTGCTTTCGCATGCTTCACCGGCTGGAGGCCGAAGGCCTGGTGGACCGGGATGCCCACACACGCAAGTACTACCTGGGCCCGCTGCTGTACGAGCTGGGATTGCTCGCGCGCCCCCGCTACCGGCTGTCGGAGCTGTGCGACAGCGCGCTGCAAAAGCTGGCCGAAGTCACCCAGGACACCATCTACCTGAGCGAGCGCAGCGGCCTGGAGGCCGTGTGCACCCACCGCGCACTGGGCGACTACCCCATCAAATCGCTGGCGCTGGACGTGGGCATTCGCCGCCCGCTGGGCGTGGGTGCGGGCGGGCTGGCGATCCTGTGCGCATTGCCTCCCGACGAGGCCGAATCCATCATCGATGCCAACGCGCCCAAGTACGAGAAGTACGGATTCGTCACAGCCCCCTACCTGCGCGAGGCGATCAAGGTGGGACGCGAGAAGGGCTATGCGTTTCTGGACAGCGTGGTCACACCAGGTACAGCAGCCATCGGTATCGCTTTTCCGCCAGACAACCCGATCGCCGCCATCAGCGTGGCAGCGATCTCGGGGCGGCTGGAGTCGCACCGGCGCGACGAGGTGGCCCGGCTCATGCGCCCGCAGATCCGCGCCATCTGCGAGGCCATGACCAGCCAGGCCGTGTTGGCCGAGCGGTAACGACTACAACAAGCGAAACGCCAGCACCGCCACCATCGTAGGCGGCAAAGCCCCGAGCAGCAGTCCGAGCGGGCGGATGGCGTTGTCAGCAAACTTCTCTTTCAGGATCGCCGCGCCTGCCGGGTTGGGCGCATTCGCGATCACGGTCAGGCCACCGCCGGTCACCGCACCTGCCACCAAGGCCACCTTGAACTCATGGCTGAGGCCTTCGACCAAAGAGCCCAGGTAAGTCAGCGCTGCGTTGTCCGTGAAGGCCGTGAGCGCCGCAGCACCAAAGAACACGGCGTTGGCATCCATCTTCATGAGCACCGGCTGTAACCACCACTGCTGCACGCCACCCAGCACCACCAGACCGGCCAGGAAGAAAGCCACGAGCAAGGCCTCGCGCAAGATCAGCGGGTTTTGATGGCGCTGGTAGGCCGTGGTGAAACCCATGAAAAACAGGAACAGGCCCAGGAACACAGCTGGATGGTGCGCAAAAAGCACTACCAGCGCCAAGAACACCAAGTGCACCAGCATGACGGACACAGGCACGGGCGCCTCATCCGTCGCGACCTTGCGCCCCATGTGCCCCACCTGGCGGCGAAACAGCAGCGTGGCGATGCCAGCGTTGACCACCACCGCCACGGCCGCCTTCCAGCCAAAGTGGGACACCATGAACCACAGATCCCAGTTCCACTGCGCCGCCACCATGAGCACCGGCGGCGCGGCGAACGGCGTGAGGGTGCCGCCAATGGAGATGTTGACGAACAGCACGCCAAGGGTCGAATACTTGAGTCGGTTCGACAAAGGCTGCGAAAACAGGATGTCACGCAGCATCAGTGCCGCCAGCGTCATCGCAGCAGGCTCGGTGATGAAGGAGCCCAGCAGCGGAACGGCCGACAACACCACAAAGTACACGGCCACACCGCGCTGAAAAGGCATGCACCGGGCAAACACCCGCACCGCAGAGCCTGACAACTGGAGGATTGGCCGGGTGGCGGCAATAACCATGATCGCAAACACGAACAGTGGCTCGGTGAAATTGCGCGAGTCCAGGTAGGCGGTGGCCTCCTGCTTGCCGCTGAGGGAGAAGGTGAACAGCATGAGCACCAGGGCCCAGAAGCCGAAGACGACCTCTACCTCACCCAGCAGATGCCAGATGCCCGCATGCTTGGGCTGCACGTGCGCCAGACGTTCGAAGTACTTGGTGGAGAAGGTATGGAGAATGGCCAGGCCGAACAGGACGGCACCAATCCCCTGGATCAGGGTGGGAGAGGAGTTCATGGGTCGCAGACAAACCGCGCGGCGGCCCGACCAGCGCATGAACCTGCCGGGCCACGATGGCGCCGACACCCATCTCCAATTTTACCGTGGCACTACGGCGACCCTGTGTAGGCGCAGCGCGCTTTGCACGCAGCGCACGGCGCACACAACCATGCAGCCCACTCGGGAGTCTCGCTTTCCAGACAATGCAGGCACCCCACCTGGAGGTCCCATGCACCATCATCCCACCGCACCACCCTTGTCTTCACCGCCCCCTGCGCCGATCCCATCGCCCGTGGCCTGGCTGGGCTATGGGGGCCTGCTGCCGTTTGTGGCGCTGGCGGTTGTGGGCCTGTGGGCGCCCGGCACGCCGTGGTGGAGCGCGGCGCTGCTGGCCTACGGCGCGGTGATTCTGAGTTTCGTGGGCGCGCTGCACTGGGGCTTTGCCATGGCACAAAGCGGGCTGAGCGCCGCAGAACGCACGCACTGCTTTGTGTGGAGCGTGGTGCCATCGCTGATGGCCTGGCCTGCCACGCTATTGCCCCCTGCAGCAGGGGCCGTGCTGCTGATAGCAGGCTTTGCAGCCCACCTGGTGCAAGACCACCGGCTGGCTGCGCGCACCTTGCTTCCCACGTGGTACTTGCCGCTGCGATGGCGCCTGACGGTCACGGCTTGCATATGTCTGGCGTTGGGTGCATGGGCCGCCAGCCGTTGACGATTCAACCGGCCAGCAAAAAGCCCGCCGAAGCGGGCTTTTTTTGTTGTAGTCAGCCAGCCTGCTGATCAACGGAAGCGCGACTGGGGCACCGTGTGCAGGTCGCCGTCAAGGCCGCTCACGTAATTGGCCAAGGCCTTCAGTTCAGCGTTGGTGAACTGCTTGGCCACACCGCCCATGATGGCGTTGCCACGACCCACGTTGGCGTTCTTCTCAACCTTGTAGGCCTTGAGCGCCACAAACAGGTAGTCGGCATGCTGGCCAGCGATCTTGGGGTAAGAGGGGTCGATGGGCTTGGCGAAGTTGTCGCCGTGGCAGGAAACGCAAGCGCCCTTCTTCAGCAGCTCGGCCACTTGCACGCTGGGTTCACGCGAGGGCTTGGCGGGCAGTTCGGCACCGGTCTTGCCGTGTTGTTCGTAGTAGGCCGACACGTCAGCGATGTCCTTCTCGGACAACGACTCGGCGATGCCGCGCATGGTGGGGTGCTTGCGCTCGCCCTTTTGGTAGGCGACCAGCGCTGCCGCAATGTACTTGGCGCTCTGGCCCGAGATCATGGGCACCTTGTGGATCTCAGGAAAGCTGGCCTGGTAGCCAACGATGCCGTGGCAACCAATGCACATGGCAATCTTTTGCTTGCCGGCTTCCACGTCGCCCTTGGCTTCCTGGGCGTGGGACAAGGCGGTCACGGAAGCGACAGCCAGGGCAAATAGCGTGGTCAACGTTTTGTTCATTTTGCGCGCACAATCTCGTGGAAGTTCAGCTCTGGGCTCTGATCAGCCGTCGATTATAGCCAGCGCCCTGTCAAGCCCATTCATCAACGATCCGGTGTTTTCCCCCATGAAATTCCAAGGCTCCCAGAACTACGTCGCCACCCAAGACCTGATGCTCGCCGTGAATGCTGCCATCACGCTGCAACGGCCGTTGCTGATCAAGGGCGAGCCCGGCACGGGCAAGACGATGCTGGCCGAGGAAGTGGCGCAGGCGCTGGACATGCCCCTGCTGCAGTGGCACATCAAGTCCACCACCAAGGCCCAACAGGGCCTGTATGAATATGACGCGGTGAGTCGCTTGCGCGACAGCCAGCTCAACGACGGCGACAGCGCCGAGCGCGTGAAGAACATCCGCAACTACATCATCCAGGGCGTGCTGTGGCAGGCCTTCACGGCCGACCGCCCCGTGGCGCTGCTGATCGACGAGATCGACAAGGCCGACATCGAATTCCCGAACGACCTGCTGCGCGAAATCGACCGCATGGAGTTCTACTGCTACGAAACGCGCGAACTCATCAAGGCCAAGCACCGCCCGCTGGTGTTCATCACGTCGAACAACGAAAAGGAGCTGCCCGATGCGTTCCTGCGCCGCTGCTTCTTCCACTTCATCAAGTTCCCCGAGGCCGACACGATGCGGCAGATCATCAACGTGCACTTCCCCACGCTCAAGAGCGAGCTGCTCAGCGTGGCGATGAAGACGTTTTATGACGTGCGCAACCTGCCGGGCCTGAAAAAGAAGCCCTCGACCAGCGAACTGATCGACTGGCTCAAGCTGCTGGTGGCCGAAGACATTCCACTCACCGCCCTGCAAAGCGCCGACAACAAGGTGGCCGTGCCCCCGTTGGTGGGAGCGCTGCTCAAGAACGAACAGGATGTGAGCCTGTTTGAAAAGCTGGTGTTCATGAACCAGAGGAACCGCTGAGTGAACAACGGCAACAGCAACGACGACACCCGCCAGCTGCTGGCCCACGGCGTCGCCGATGCCGTAGGCTTTGTGGGGGGCGCCCTGCTGGGCTTCTGGCTGGGCCAGCTGTTGGGGCTCGATATCTTCGCGCCCGGCTACGGCACCGGCAGCCTGGTGGGCATCGCCCTGGTGGGTATCGGTGGCGGCCTGGGCCTGCATGCGGCGCGGCGCTGGCAGAACAGCCGCCGCAGCCAACCGTCCAAGGATTGATGATTAGGGGATAGAGACCCATGGCTTTTGTAGAACCTGTCACGCTGCGCGATCGCGGAGTCCGCCTGGAACCGCTGGCGCTGGCCCATGAAGAAGGCCTGCGGGCCGCAGCCGCCGATGGCGAGCTGTGGAAGCTGCGCATCACCTCGGTGCCCGAGCCGCAGGACACCCGCGCGTACATCGAAGCCGCGCTCAAGATGCGCGAGGACGGCAACCGCTTTGCCTTTGCCGTGGTGGAAGACGCCACCGGCAAAGTGCTGGGCTCCACCAGCTACCACGACATCGTGCCGGCTGTGAAACGCGTGGAAATTGGCTACACCTGGTACGGCCAAAGCGTGCAGCGCACCCACGTCAACACCACCGCCAAGCTGCTGATGATGGGCCACGCCTTCGACACGCTGGGCTGCCATGTGGTGGGCTGGCGCACCGACAACTACAACTTTGCGTCACAACGCGCCATCGAGCGCCTGGGCGCCAAGAAAGACGGCGTGCTGCGAGGCCACGCGCTGCGCCGCGACGGCACCATCCGCGACACGGTGATGTACAGCATGCGTGCCGGCGAATGGCCTGAGGCCAAGGCGCAGCTGCTATATCTTTTAGAGCGTCATGCGCAATAAGCACTAGCGCTAGAGGCCAAAATCATGCTCATCGACTTCTTCTACACCCTGCGCTCGGCCAAGTTGCCCGTGTCGGTCAAGGAATACCTCACCCTGCTCGAAGCCCTGCAGGCCGGTGTGGTGGGCCCCAAGTCGGATGACGCATGGAGCCTGGACGACTTCTACAACCTCTCGCGCCTCACGCTGGTCAAGGACGAGAAGCACTACGACAAGTTCGACCGGGCCTTCGGCGCCTACTTCAAGGGCGTGGAGATGGTGGCCGACTTCACCAAGCAGATCCCGGCCGACTGGCTGCGCAAGATCCTGGAGAACGAACTCACGCCCGAGCAGAAGGCCGCCATCGAGAAGATGGGCTGGGACGAGCTGATGGAGACGCTGAAGAAGCGCCTCGAAGAGCAGAAGGAACGTCACGAAGGCGGCAGCAAGTGGATCGGCACCGGCGGCACCAGCCCGTTTGGCCACGGCGGCTACAACCCGCAGGGCGTGCGCATTGGCGGCGCGGGCAAGAACAAGAGCGCGGTGAAGGTGTGGGAGCAGCGCGCCTACAAGGACTACGACGACCAGCAGGAGCTGGGCACACGCAACATCAAGGTGGCGTTGCGCCGCCTGCGCAAGTTTGCGCGCGAAGGGCATGAGCTGGAGCTGGACCTACCCGACACCATTCGCAGCACGGCGGCCAATGCGGGTTACCTGGACATCAAGATGGTGCCCGAGCGGCACAACAACGTGAAGGTGCTGCTGCTGATGGACGTGGGTGGCACGATGGACGAGCACATCCAGCGTGTGGAAGAGCTGTTCAGTGCGGTAAAGAGCGAGTTCAAGCACCTGGAGTTCTACTACTTCCACAACTGCGTGTACGACTTCATGTGGAAGAACAACCGCCGCCGCTTTGCCGAGAAGTTCCCGACCTGGGACATCATCCGCAAGTACAACAAGGACTACAAGCTGATCTTTGTGGGCGACGCGACGATGAGCCCGTACGAGATCCTGCAGCCCGGCGGCAGTGTGGAATACAACAACGAGGAGCCGGGTGCCGAGTGGATCCAGCGCCTCACCCGCGCCTTCCCCAAGTTTGCGTGGATCAACCCCGAGCCCCAGGGCGTGTGGCAGTACCGCCAGAGCATTAGCATCATCCAGCAGCTGGTGGGCAACCGCATGTACCCGCTATCGCTCAAGGGGCTGGAAGAAACCATGCGGCTGCTGTCCAAATAGGCGCGGTACCGGGGTCAGATGCCTTGTGAGCATCTGTCCGACAGGGAGCGCTTCAATTTCAGGGCATAGTCGGGGATGAATGGGACAGGCTGGCAGGCTTGTCCGCCCCCCCCATACGACCTCCCTGACATATCCTTCCGCGCCGTGCCTCTCCGCGTTTTGCGCTCCGCCACCGCTACCACCCCAACGCCGGCCCTGTGGTCGGCGTTGCTGCTTTCCGGCGCACTGTGCCTGAGCGGCTGCAGCCTGCTGCCACGGGCCGACGAGCCCACGACCGGCGACACGGGCAGCGACGTTGCCAGCACCGCAGCCAGCAATAGCGCCGCGTCGTTTGACGTGGTGGTGCGCGCCCCCGACACGGTACGCGAGACGCTGGAGCGCCACCTGGAGCTGCAGCGCTTTCGCCAGCTGCCCGATCTGCAGGCCAACGAGCTGCAGCGCCTGCTGGGCGCCACTGATGCCAATGCGCGGGAACTGCTGGGCACCCTGGGCTACTTTGCGCCCACCATCACCGTGGAGTTGACGGAGGCGCAGGAAACCGCCGTTACCCGCAAGGGCGCGCCCCGCACCGTCACCGTCACCGTGGAGCCCGGCCCCCAAACCCGCATTGCCCGTGCCGACATCACTGTGGCGGGCACCGACGATGCCGACAAAGACAACCTGGCGCGACGGCAGCAGCGCCTGCAGCGCAACTGGTCTCTCTCCCCCGGGCAGCCCTTCACCCAGTCGGCCTGGGACAACGCCAAGGCCGACGGGCTGCGCCAGCTGCAGGCCCGGCGCTACCCCACGGCCCGCATCGCCAACAGCCGGGCCGAGATCGATGCCGACCGGCACGAAGCCCAGCTGGGAGTGAGCTACGACCCCGGCCCCGCCTACCGCTTCGGCCCCTTGCGCGTGCAGGGCAGCCAGCGCTACGACAGCGACGGTGCGCGGCGCCTGGCGCGCCTGCCCACCGGTGCGGTGTATGACGAAGCCGACATGCTGGACGCCCAGCTGCGCCTGGCCAGCAGCGGCTACTACGATGCCGTGTTCCTCACGCTCGATACCGAAGGCACCGACCCGCAGGCCGCCCCCGTGGTGGCCCAGGTGCGCGAGGCCTCGATGCAAAAGCTGGTGTTCGGCCCCGGCTTCTCGACCGACAGCGGCGCACGCCTGTCACTGGAGCACATCCACAACCAGATGCCTGTGCTCGGCTGGCGCGCGGTGACCAAACTCGCACTCGACCGCGAAACCAAGCTCGCCAACACCGAATGGACGGACCTGCCCAACGAAAACGGCTGGCGCTGGTTTGCAGGCGGCCAGGTGCTGCGCGAGGCCACTGGCGACTACGACGTCAACAGCGGCCGTCTGCGCGCAGGCCGCAGCAAGAGCACCAAATCCATCGACCGCAATTATTTTTTGCAGTACGACTACGCCAACAGCCAGGGCCTGACCGACAACGCGCGGTCGCCCTCCGACACCAGCACGGCCCTGAGCATCAACTACGGGTGGACGGGCCGCTACTTCAACAGCCTCACCGCCCCCACCCGGGGCCATGGCCTGGCGGTGGAGCTGGGCCTGGGCACCACCCTGCGGCCAGAGCGCGACCCGTTTGTGCGCACCCTGGTGCGGTGGCAGTCCGTCCTCCCCGCAGGCCGCGTGCAGGACGATGCAGGCATCGGCCGCAATGCCCGCGTAGCACTGCGGGCCGAGGCAGGCGCCGTGCTGGCGCGCGAGGGGGCGCAGATCCCCGTCACGCAGCTGTTTGTGACGGGCGGCGACACCACCGTGCGCGGCTATGGCTACCGCAGCATCGGCGCGCGCACCGACAACGGGCAACTCTATGGGGGCCGCTACCTGGCCGTGGGCAGCGTGGAGTGGCAGCGCCCCATCGTCTACAAGGGTGCCATGACCGACTGGGAAAGCACGCTGTTTGTGGATGCAGGCGCCGTGGCCGACAAGGTGGGTGACCTGAGCCCGCGCGTGGGCGTGGGTGCCGGTGTGCGCTGGCGCAGCCCCGTGGGCCCGCTGCAGGCCGACCTGGCCTACGGCGTCAAGACCAAGGAAGTGCGGCTGCACTTGCGCCTGGGGTTCAGCTTCTGATGGCAATGAACGCCCCGCACCTTCCCACACCCCGCGCCCGCGCATCGGACTTCAGCGCCGGGTCCTCGTCGGCCCCACGCCCTCCTGCGCCCCGTGCGCCGCGCGTGCTGCGGACTCTGGGCTGGCTGCTGGTCGCCCTGGTGGCCCTGCTGCTGGCGGCCAGCGCGCTGCTGTGGTGGTGGGCGGGCAGCGGCACATCACTGGCCACCACGCTGGCCCGCGCGGCGCAATACCTGCCCGCCAACCAGCAACTGGAAAGCCGCGAGGTCAGTGGCTCGCTGCGCAGCGGCGGGCGCATTGGCTGGCTGCGCTGGAGCAGCCCCACCCTGGTGGTGGAAGTGACTGACATCCGCCTGGGCTGGCAGCTGGCCCCCTTGCTGCAGCGCCGCCTGGAGCTGGGCGAGGTGCATGCCGCCCGCGTATTGATCACGCCCCAGCCACGCCCCGCCGACACGCCCGAGCCACCGCCCACGCCCCTCACCGACCTGGTGCTGCCGCTGCAGCTGGGCGCGCCGTTCCGGGTAGACCAGCTGCTGTGGGCCGGCCCCCCCGCCGTGGAGGCCCAGGGCCTGGTGGGCGACTACCGGTTTGACGGCCGCCAGCACCGCCTGAACATCGGCGCGGTAGAACTGGCCCAGGGCCAGTACAGCGTACGCGCCACGCTGGACGCACAAGCCCCCATGGCGCTGGATGCCACCGTGGACGGCACCGTGCAAACCGCCGTGCCCGGGGGCGGTGCCGCGCTGCAGGTGGGCGCCCACGCCACGCTACAGGGTACGCTGGCCACCGCCGCCGCCCAGTTGCAACTGCAGGCACGCCTGAAGCCCACACCGACCAGCGAAGCCGCCACACCGCCCGTGGCCGCGCCTGCCAGCAAACCGGGCGCATCCAAATCCCTGCCCCCACGCGCGACCCCTGCGCCTGCGGCCGACCCCATGCAGGCTGACCTGACCGCCACACTGGCACCGTGGGCACAGCAGCCCCTGCAGTCTGCCAACGCCACGCTGCGTGCCGTCAATCTGGCAGCCCTGTGGCCGCAGGCACCGGTCACGCAACTGCACGGCACGCTGCAAGCCGGGCCGACATCCGGTGGCACAGGCACGGCAGGCTGGAGTCTGCAAGCCGCGCTGCGCAACGACCTGCCCGGCCCCTGGGACACCACCCGCCTGCCACTGACCGCGCTGGACGCCAGCGCAAGCTACGACGGCACCCGCTGGACCGTGCCCAGCGCCACCCTGCAGGCGGGTGCGGGCAGCATCACCGCACAGGGCCACTACACCCCCGCCGCCCATGCCCTGGAGGGCCAGGCCACCCTGCGCGCGCTGCGTCCCGACGCGCTGCACACGCTGCTGGCCGCCGCCCCGCTCTCTGGCCGCGTCACCGCACAAACCCAGGGCGACGCCGTGCGCTTCAGTGCTGACGTGCGGGCAGACACCGGCACGGCGGCGCGTGCAGCAACCGTAAAGACCCCGGGTGCAGCGGGCCCACCGCTGCGCATCAATACCTTCAGCACACAAGGCACGTGGCAGGCCGCCGACGGCGGCACGGTGCGGCTGGACCGCTTATTGCTGGACGCACTGCAGGCCCGTGTGGAAGCCACCGGGCTGCAGGTCGCACTGGGCACGCAATCTGCGCAAGGCAAGGTCACCCTGGCAGTGCCCGGCGCCACCGCACAGGCACAAGGCACACTGGCCCCGCGCAGCGGCGCTGGCGACCTGCAGCTGCAGTGGGCCGATGCAGCACTCACGCAGCGTTGGCTGGCCGGCCTGCCCGTGGTGGGCACCACCGTACAGCGCACCCTGCAAGGGGCCAGCGTCCAGGGCGCCGCACAGATCGCCGCGCGCTGGAAGGGTGGATGGCAGACGCTGACTGAGCAACTTCAGACTGCCACAGCCAACAGCGCACCCGCCCGCAACCCCGACCGCTTTGATCTGCAGGCTACGCTGAACACCCCCCAGCTGGACCTGACGCTCCCGGCCACCACCAACGCCAGCGGCGGCACATCCGCCGGGCAAGCCCTGCAACTGCGCGCCTTCAAAGCCGAACTGGGGGGCAACCTGGCGCAGGCCTCTCTGGCGTTGACCGGCGAGGTCCGCACGCCAGCGCCCCAGGCCCTGCAGACCACGGTGCAGACCCGCCTTGCCAGCACCCTGGTGGGTGCCGGGCAATGGCAGTTGCAGGTCAGCGAACTGCGCCTGCAAGCCCAGGTCGCCCAGCGCCCCGGGCCGTGGACGCTGCAACTGGCTGAGCCCCTGGGCCTGACCGTGCGCACCGGCGCCCCTACACCTGGAGCCCCCAGGTCACCGGCCAGCGGGCGGGCGTCACCATCGCCCACCACCAGCTCCCTCAGCCTGCAGGCATCGGCCGGTCAGGCCCGCATCACCGGTCCCTTGCCGGGCACCGTCACCCTGCGCTGGTCGCCGGTGCAATGGTCAGCAGCGACGGCACCCGGCGCCCTCTCGCGCTTGCAGACGCAGGGCACGCTACAGGGCCTGCCCATGGCCTGGGTGGATGCGCTGGGCCTGGGCGAGACGCCCGCCGCCGCGGGCCGGCCCGCGCAGCCGTTGCTTGCGCGCATGGGGCTGGCCAGCAGCATTGTGCTCGACGGGCAATGGAGTGTGGACACCACGGGCGACGCCCTGCGCGCCAGCGCCAGCCTGCGCCGTGCCAGTGGCGACCTGCGCATCCTGGCGGGCGATGCCACGGCCGTCACAGCGGTGCAAAGCAGCGGCCAGGGCACCGGCGCCGGAGCCACCACCGTGCTGGCGACTGCGGCCACCCCGCCTGCAGGTGCATCCAGCACATCAAGCGCCCCAGGCACTCCCGCCGGCGTGCGCCAGGCAGAAATCACGGTCACCGCCGAAGGCGACACGCTACGCGCGCGCCTGCTCTGGGCCAGCGACCGCGCGGGCGAGATCGACGCCACCGCCAGCACGCGCCTCGCCGCCGCCAACGCCGATGCCCCCTTCACCTGGCCTGCCGACGCGCCACTGGTCGGCACCTTGCGCGCCCGCCTGCCCGACGTGGGCGTGTGGTCTGCGCTGGCACCACCCGGCTGGCGCGTGCGCGGCACGCTGGACGCCAGTGCGACCTTGTCGGGCACGCGCGATGCGCCGCGCTGGGCGGGCACCCTGGGCGCCGATGACATGGCAGTGAGATCGGTGGTGGACGGCGTGGACCTGCAAGGCGGCCGACTTCGCGCCACGCTGCAGGGCAACCAGCTCCATATCACCGAGTTCCGCCTGCAAGGCGGGCGGGGCAGCAGCGCGCGCATCGCAGGCTTCAGCGGCAACCGCACAGCCGCCGCGCAAGACGGCGGCACGCTGACCGCCACCGGCCGCGTGGCCTGGGGCGACAGCGCCACTGCAGGCACGGGCATGTCAGGCATCACCATGTCTCTGCAGGCCGAGGCCAAGGCCCTGCAGGTGCTGGTGCGTGCCGACCGGCAGGTCAGCGTGTCGGGCCAGTTGCAGGCCCAGTTGCAGCAGGGCCAGATCAGCCTGCGCGGCAAGCTCACCACCGACCGCGCCACCATCATCCTGCCGGATGAATCCGCGCCGCGCCTGGGATCAGACGTGGTCGTGCGCTCCGCCGCCAAGGACCGCGAAGACCAGGCCAAGGCCCAGGCCGCCGCCAAGGCCAACCAGGTGGCCGCGCAGGCAGAGACCGCCAAGCCGCCCGACATCGCCGTCACCCTCAACCTGGGGCGCGACTTTGCGCTGCAGGGCCAGGGCATCACCACCCGGCTGACCGGCGAGGTGGACGTCCGCAGCAGCGCCGTGCCCGGCGCCCCGCCGCGTGTGACCGGCGAGGTGCGCACCGACCAGGGCCGCTACCGCGCCTGGGGCCAGATGCTGGATGTGGAGACAGGCCTCATCCGCTTCAACGGCCCGTACAACAACCCCTCGCTCGACATCCTGGCCCTGCGCCCCAACATCAGCGTGCGCGCGGGCGTGCAGGTCACCGGCAGCGCGCAGGCGCCACGCGTCACGCTGTATTCCGACCCTGAACTGCCGGATGCCGAAAAGCTGTCGTGGGTGGTGCTGGGCCGCAATGCCTCGGCCGGAGGCGCCGAAGCGGCCATGCTGCAACAAGCCGCCTTGGCGCTGCTGGGCCGCAACGGCGGCCAAAGCCCCACGGCCAACGCCGCCAGCCGCCTGGGCCTGGACGAAATCGGCTTTCGCGGCGCCACAACGGGCGAAGACGCCAGCGCCGCCGCCCTCACCTTCGGCAAACGCCTGTCCAAAGACCTGTACGTGACCTACGAACGCAGCCTGTCGGGCACGCTGGGCACGCTCTACATCTTTTACGACCTCTCCCGCCGCCTCACCCTGCGCGGGCAAACCGGTGAGAAGAGTGCGGTGGACATCATCTACACCGTGAAATACGACTGAGGTCCAGGCGGCCAGAGAGACAGCCGCGCGCCACTACAATGCGCGGCTGCCTTGCCTCCTCGTAGTTCAATGGATAGAACGAGTGCCTCCTAAGCGCTAGATACAGGTTCGATTCCTGTCGAGGGGACCAGCGACCAGTCCGTAAGAGTCCAAACTCTTCCGGACTTTTTTATTTCTCCTTTGAAATCAGTATCTTAGCTGTCCAGACCCGTCCAACCCAATCCACCCCCATCCGCGCAAATTGGGGGCACATTTGGGGGCACATTTTTCAAAAGTGGGGGCACATTTCTTTTATGCCCCCACCCCAGGGGGAGATGCCCCATGGCAGAGGGCGGCCTCAGGGCGGTTTTACGCACGCCAGCAGGCCCAAACACCCCCTAAAGCCCACCGAACCCACACGCGGCAGCCGGATGTGCCTCCAGCCGCGCCGGTTTGTGCCCCACGCCTGACCCACAACCAGGCCTCCGTCCCGGGATAACTCCGCCGCGCACGATTGGGCCGAAGCACCCCCCTGAAACCCACCGAACCCACCAACCGCCCGCCGGTTGTGCCCCCAGTTCGGCCCGGATGTGCCCCCAGCCACTCCGGTTTGTGCCCCCAGAACTGACCGGCCGCCCTCGCCTCTCCGCCCGCTGAGCCAATTTTTGGGCGCGCGATTGGCCGTCCACAACCCCCCAAATCCAACCAAACCCACCACGCGGCGAGCTGCCCACCGGCCCAAAGTCCGCCTTTCGGAGTCCGCCCCGGCCACTTCGCCCAACTTCAGCATGTGTAGAGCGCACACACATGCAGCACTCGTTTGTCCACGGCCGTCCGTCCATGACCATAGAGGCATGCACACATCCACCGACATCCACCACGCAAAAAACACCCCTGCCTCTGAGCTGCGCCCTGTGCGCAATCGCCTGCTACGCCTGGCTGACGTGAAGCACATGACCGGCCTTGGCCGCAGCACGATCTATGCAGCCATTCGGGCCAAATCCTTCCCGGCCGCCGTGAACCTCACAGCCCACGCGGTGGCCTGGCGTGAGTCGGATATTGATGCGTGGATCGCTGCCCGCCCACCGGCCGCCCTGCCCATCGAACCGCCCGCACCCGTTGCTGCCAAGCCCGCGCCCAAGGCAGCGCGCACCCGCGCAACGGCCAGCGCTGCAACAAAACGGAGCCGCTCATGAGAATGCGCTGCCCCCACTGCAAGAGCTGGGCGAACGTTCGCAACAGCGTCGAAGTAACGCCCCTGCTGCGCGAGCTGTTCCTTGTCTGCAAGAACGCCGCCTGTGGCCACACCTTCGCGGCCGCGACCGAGATCAACCGCACGCTGTCCCCATCGGCTACGCCTGATCCGTCCATCCTGCTGCCCCTGAGTCCCCACGTCCGGCGCCGTGACGTGATGGAACAGATGGCACGACACCCTATCGCCCAATGCGACCGCCTGCCCCCGGCTGATGCCGACCGCCCGGGCACGGATACCGACGCCACAGAGACCGAATCGGCCGCCCTGGCGCCGTAGGTCAACCCCAAACCCAAAGCACCGCCTTGCGGAGCCGTTTTGCGGCCCTGCGGCCCGACCTACGCCCAAACAAACCCGCTTGCCCTTTTGCGCCCTTGATTCCCATGACTACAACCCCCAGCTCCCGCCATCCTGGCCAGGCCGCTTTCGGTCCGTGCAATACCGCACAAGCCGCGAACTTGCCGCGCCAGTTCGCCCCCAAACACCCACCAAAATCAACCAAACCCACCACGCGTCGCTATACTTCGGGCGTTACGTCACAAAAAGGCGTAATCGGGATTGGCGTCCCGTGTAACCCGCTGCGACGCAAGCCGCAGCCTCTCCCGCAGAGCAACTGCGGCTTGTTTGTTCGCGCCTCCAAGTTTTGGCGGCTCGGATGGGGAGCCGCAAGGCTCGCCGGTTCGCGCAAGCGGGTTCCCGGTACGCCAACCTGTTCGAGCCGCCGCCCCCAATTGGCGTTGGGAGTGACGGTTTTTGCAAACCGAACTCGCTTGGAGGCCTCCCATGGCTGACCGTACCCCCTCGGGCGCATCCGCGTCCGGCGCAGCTGCACGCGCGCATTCCTCTCCCTCTTGCTCTTGCCCTCCCCCGCTGTCTGACCGCGCCCCGCGTTCGCTGGCCCTTGATGCCGACGACAACGCAGGCGACCTGCGCACCACGCTGCAGGCCTATGGCGCCATCGAGAAGCTCATGAGCTGCCACGGCTCAAAGGACAGCCAGACCATCGTCGCCCATCGCGACGAACTGGGCGCCTTGCTTCGTCTGGTGAATGAGCGTTTCGCTCACGACCTGGACGCGCTCGATTCCACTCTGCAGACCCTGCACAGCGCCCTGGGCGCACGGGAGACCCTGCAATGAAGACCTACCTCATCAAGTGCATTGACGGGGCGGGCACATTCCACCGCTACACCCAGCAGGCCGCATCGCATGCGGCCATCGGCTCCAGCGCTTTCGAGCGCTTTGGAGACCTGCGTTTGCTGAGCGTGCGGAGGGTCTCATGAACGCGCCCGTTCGCATCAACCTCCAGCACGCCTACGAACAGAACCGCCAGCGCATCGCACAACTTTGGAGCGAGGCACAGGCCATTGCATCGGACGATGCAGCGAGCCGCTATCTGGTGCGGCAGGGCTTGCGGGGGCACGACGCCGCGAACTGGCCCGACGCTTTGCGCCTGCATCCATCGCTCGACTACTGGCACACCGACAGCCAGGGCAGCGCCGCGTGCATTGGCGCCTTTCCCGCGCTGCTGGCCGCGCTGGAGATTGATGTTCACCCGCACGGGTTGTTCAAGCCCGCCGTGCGGCACACCGTGGCCCTGCAGCGCTTTTATCTGACCCCGCGCGGCACGCCTGCGCCGGTGCCTTCGTTCATCAAGGCCACGGGCACCGATGGGCACATCAAGGGCGCGGCCGTGCGGCTGTCTGCACCGCGTGTGCAAACCGATGGCTTGGTGCTGGGCGTCGCCGTGGGCGTGGTGTCCGCGCTGCGCTTCTCCTCTGCACTGCGCATGCCAGTGTGGGCTGTTGCAGACGCTGCAGCGCTCGCGCATTTCCGGTGGCCACGCGAGGTCACGCACCTGCATGTGTTCACCGACACCAACGACGCGGCCCACGCGGTCCCGGCCTGCGAGCTGGCGCGCAAGGCTGCGCGCTGCGGTCTCAGCAGCTATGTGCAGACGGTCACGCCACGCACTGCCCACACCACCACCGCCCCCAACGTTTGAAGGAATCACCATGGCAAAGAAGAAGGCCAACGCCACAAGCACGGGCGCGGCATTGAACGACACCAGCGCACAAGCCGCAGTGCAAGCAGCTCCACAAGGAGCGGCACCAGCTCGCGCACCGGCGCTGCAGTTCACCGTGTTCACATCCACCGAGCCCGAACGGCTCACCAAGGTGCTGAGCCTGAACCGCGACGGCACGCTGAACAAACAGGCGGCCGCTTCGATGATGGCGGGCACCGCGCAGCGTGTGCGCCTGTCGGGGCTGCAGGCCCTGGCCCAAGCGCTGGACAGCCTCACACCGGCTCAAGCGGTGGGCTGGGGCATCTGCGCGCAGGAACAAGCGGCCATCGTGGCGGAGCGGGATGCGCAGGTGAACGATGGAGCGCATGGGGCGATATCACGCACGCGGCAGCACTTCGCGTTTCCGCGTGGCCCGGGCGTGCTGATGCTGGACCACGACGGCTGCCCGAATGGCGAACTGAACGCGGACGAACTGCGCCAGCGTTTGATTGATGCATGCCCCGCGCTGGCCGATGCGCCGATGCTCTGGCGGCCCAGTTGTTCGGCCGGTGTGCAGGCGCCCGATGGGCGGGTGCTGTCGGGCTTGGACCGGCATCGCCTTTACATCCCGGTGCGTGATGCCTCGCGCATTCCCGATGCGGGCAAGACGCTGTTCACACTGCTGTGGGCGTTTGGGCAAGGCTGGTATGAGGTGGGCCGCGCTGGGCAAGCGTTGGAGCGGTCCCTCATTGACGCCACCGTGTGGCAGCCCGAACGGCTGGACTTCTGCGCGCCGCCAGTGCTGCTTGACGGCCTGGACCGCCCTGGCGCTGCAGCGCGCACTTATGGCGATCCCGATGCACTGTTCGACCTGGGCTTGATCGAGTGCGACGGCGAGACCCGCAAGCAGGTGCAGAGCCTCAAGCGGGCGAAGCGTGAAGCGATTGCCGGGCAGTGCGCGGCGCAGCGTGAACGCTGGGCCAATGCGAAGGCGCCATCGCTCGCCATGCGGCGCGGCATCCCCTTGGAGAAGGCGCGCGATGTGCTGGTGCGGGCCAGTGAGAAACGGGTGTTGATGGGGCATTTCATGCTCACATCGGCGGAGGGTGAACCCGTGTCAGTGGGGGAGATTCTGGACGCGCCCGACCGCTGGCACAACACGCAGTTCGCGGACCCGCTGGACCCGGACACCGACCGCCGCGTGGCTGTCGTGAACCTCAAGAGTGGCCAGCGCCCGTACCTCTACACGCACCGCCATGGAGGGATGCGCTTTGAGCTGATGCGACAGTCCGCGCGCGTACAGATTGGGCGCGGGATGCGGGTAGCAACGACCGACGCTGTTCTGTCCGTTCTCAAGAGCCGGGGCGAGCTGTTCGACTATGGCGAGGGCGCGATTGCCTACGTCAGTGAGGGCAAGGCGCGGCCGGTATCGCCCGATTGGTTGACCGACCACATGGGCCGCGTGTGCGACTTCTATTCGGTGCGCAAGCGCAAGGACTCTGCAGGGGATGACCAGACCGAGGAAGGGGCAGAAGATGCGCCTCTCGGGGTGGCCCGCGCCATCCTGGCCAAGCATGGCGAGCGGGGATTCAAGAAGCTCGTCGCGGTCGTGACGGCCCCGACCTTGCGCCTTGACGGCTCGATCCTTGACCGCCCCGGGCATGACGACGTGTCGGGCCTGCTGTTCTACAGCGAGCATCCGAACCCGCCCAAGGTGCCCAGCAGTCCCACGCCAGCCGATGCACTGGCTGCGCTGCGGTTCCTGTGGCGGCCGCTGGCCTTGTTCCCCCTGGTGGACGATGTGGCGCGCGGTGTGGTGCTGCATGGCCTGCTGTCTGCTGCATTGCGCGCCAGCTTGCCCACGGCACCGGGCATCGGTTTGGACGCCCCGGCCGCAGGCAGTGGCAAGACCTTGTTGGCCCGTTGTATCGGGATTCTGGCGATGGGTGCAGACCCGGCCATCCTGCCGCCCGCAGACACCGACGAAGAAACCCGCAAGCGCCTGTTTGCCGTGCTGCGCGAGGGCCAGCGCGTGGTGCTTTGGGACAACGTGCGCGAGCCTTTGGGCTCTGCATCGCTCGATGCGTTTCTGACTGCCCCGACCTTTGCCGACCGCATCCTGGGCAGTAGTGAGACCGTGACGTTACCGAACCGCGCGCTGTTCATCGCGACCGGGAACAACCTGCGCATGACTTCGGACACCTGCCGCCGGGTGCTGACCGCACGCATCGATACGCAGAGCGAGAAGCCGTACACGCGGGACTTTTCTTTCGACCCGGCGCAGATGATGACGAACGACCGGCTGCAGTACGTGGTGGCGGCGCTCACCATCGTGCGGGCCTACATCACCGCCGGGCGTCCGAAGGTGGCCAAGGGGCGCACGGCAAGTTTTGAGCATTGGGATGATCTGGTGCGCCAGCCGCTGTGCTGGCTGGCGGGGCTGGTTCGGCAATCGGCTGACGCAGAGCTGCCCACGCTGGCGGACCCTATGGAGGCGGCCGCGCGGGCGTTCGAGCAGGACCCCGAGACCACCAAGCTGGCCGCGATGCTGGAGGCTTGGCACGAGGCCTTCGGGGGCATGCAAACGACGGTGGCGAGTGTCATCCGGCGCGGGGACACAGACGAGCGGCTGGGCGGGGCGATGGACGAGATTGCCGGGCAGGCCGGGAAGGTCAACTCGCGCATGTTGGGCCGTTGGGTGGAACGCATGACCGGGCGCATCGTGGGCGGCAAACAGTTCGTGCGGATTGGCCTTAGGGCCGGGGTGCTGCATTGGTCGGTGGGCAAGGTGGGTGCATCGCCCCCTGCCCCGACTTTGCAAACCCAAAACGTGAACGCGCCATCGGCCGCCGAACACCCACCAAAAGCCACCAAACCCACCAATCCGGGGCAGACAGGACACGAACCGGCCGATTCACAAAATCAAAACGTGAACGCGCCGTTGACCGGCAGACACCCACCAAAAGGCACCAAACCCACCAAAAACGGGGGTTCGGACACCGCCGGTGCACCCGGCGTGGTGGGTTTGGGGGGTTTTGGAGGGTTTTCTTCAGCCGATCCGTGTGCCAGCGTTCCGGGTGCGGGTGGCGCGGCAAGTTCGGCGGCGGACGATGTGGAGTTCTTCCAATGACGGCCCCGCATTCATCGCCTTTGGTGGGTTTGGTGGCTTTTGGGGGGTTTACTTCGGACGACCGGCGCACCGAGTTTTGCGAGTCGGGGGAAGAAACTGGCACGCAGGCCGACCCGGACTTGGTGGGTTTGGTGCGTTTTGGTGGGTGTTTGGCGGTCAACGGCACGCACAAAATTTGCGCCGAAGCCGATTCCAGCGAGCCCGCCGTGGTGGGTTTGGTGGGCTTTGGTGGGTTCCAGCCAGCGGATGGCGCGTCCACGTTTTGCGCTGACGCTGGTTTGACCGATGCCGACAAGGCCCTGGCCACGGCCGCCCGGGGCATTCTGCAGACGCTGGAATCAGCGGGTTTGACCCTGGCTGTGACGGACACCGGAGCGTTGCAGGTCTCGCCCGCAAGTGCCTTGCGCCCCGACCAGCGCGTGGCCATCCGCGATCACCGCGCGGGTCTTGTGGCCCTGCTGCGGCTGCGCGGCGCGCTGTTCATCGACGACGAGCGCCACCGCTGCCGCGACTGCGTGCATCTGCAGCGCAAGGGCTATTGCGCGATGGCGCAGAAGGGCCTGATGCCCGGGGTCAATCCGTGGTTCACGCCCGCGCCCCACGTGCTGCAGCACTGCCACTTTTTCCACCCGAACGCGGTGGAACTGGGGGCGCCATGAGCAAGGCCACTTTCGCCACCGGCGACACCACACCGGCCAAGGCTCCCATGTCCAACGCCGAACGCCAGCGCAAGCACCGCGAGAAGCGCAAGGCGGAGTTGCAGGCACTGCGCGCTGGCGCTGCGGCCCCGCTGTCGCTGCGGCTGGCTCTGCCCTTGCAATCGGCCGCACCTGTTGTGCCAACTGTTTCGGCCCGTGCCCTGCCCGATGACTCGCCATCCCTGCGCCTGCAGCTCGATGCAGCCCGCAAGCGCTGCGAAGCGCAGGCGGCAGAGCTGGCGGCCCTGCGTGCGGAGCATGAGCCCTTGGTGGCCCGTTTTCTGGCCTTGCGCACGGTATTGAGGGCCGTCCTCGGCAAGTTCTCACCGGCGGCCCGGCATGTGACGCGCAGCCACTTGCAGGAGACCGGGTTTATCGAGTGGCTGGACGCTGATTGAACGCTGCGGGGCACTGCCCCGCGCCTGTTGTTCCCTTCTGTTTTTTCCGTTGTTTTCTTCCTTTTTTCACCTCTGAAAGTTCACCATGTTCGCCAATGAATCCAAGGCCCGCGCGGCCTATGTGTCCGCCAATCGCAAGCTCGAAGCCGCCCTGTCGGAGTACACGCAAGCGCGCACCGAGCTGCACAAGATCACGGGGGAGTTCTCCGCCGTCGATCAGAAGCTGTCCCTGCAATTCAACACGCGCACGGGCCAGTCCCAGTCCGCAGAAATCACGCTCACCGACTGCTGAAAGGAATCCCCACCATGACGACCCAAACCACCAAGACCACCCCGATTCAAGACGAGTTGGCCCAGGCCCAGGCGGCCTACGACAGGGCGCTGCAGACGTTGCTCAAGGCCTGCGCGGATTTCAACGAGGGCTCGGGCAAGCAGTACGCGGAGTTGATGGAGCGCCATGCGGACCTGCGCGGCAAGATTGCAGCTCATGAGGCTGCGGCAGAGACCGCCACGCTGGAGTTCAAGCAGTTGCTCGCGGCTGCGAACTTCGAGAAGACGAAGGCGGTGAAAGAGGCGCTATTCAAGAAGAACGACGCCCTGGCCATTGCCGAAGAACTGCGCGAGGCGCTGGCCGATTCGGAGCGTACGACGTTGCCCCTGCGCGCCAGTGCGTCGCGCGCTGCGGAGCACTACGCCAACGCGCACGACGCGGCCTATGGGGCCTATGCGCGGTTGGAGGCCTACAAGGCCCTGGCGGAGTCCGAAGTGGCGCTCACGCGGGCCATGGCGCTTATGACGCATGCCTCGGAGCCCACGGGCATCGACCGGCAAGCCGACGATCCAAGGGCCTACCGGATGAAGTTCATCTGGCAGCGCCTGTCGGCCGTGGCGATGGAGCGGCCAGAGGCGCAGCAGCGGCCCGAAGTGGAGGCACTGGGGCCGCTGGAGCTGGGGGCGTTTGCGGGGCGTGCGTTCCTCACGCCGGTGAAGGTGATGCAGCTGCAGCGGGCGGAGGCGACCGCGACGGCCTGAGCATCACGATGAAGCGAGCCAGGCATGCGCCCTGGCGCTGAAAGACAAAAGGCCCCGGCAGTGATGTCGGGGCCTTTTTGCGTTGGTCGGTTAGGTACCGCCGGTGGCGGTTTCAGAAAGCGGAAGCTCAACGCTTGACATGAGCAGTGGCCGACCGGCGCAGTCGATTGGATATGCGTTCTATGGAAAGACTAGCCATCAACTTTTGCGTACGCGGAGGCGTGCCATTTGGTGCCGGACACTTGCCACGGGAGCGCCTCTTGCACACGCACCCTCTTATGGTTGCCGCCAGTAAAGACATAAGTCTGCAGCTCTTGAAAATGCCGCCGCTTCTTTGAATACGAGAAAGTCACGAGAAACACTATCAGCGGCTTGTCGATTCCTTCCCACTGCCGCCCAATGGCGTCGAGATTGAGCTGATGTGTGTCATTGTCAGTCCGGCTGTAGCCGACAAAGATGAATGTGTCAGCTTCGCTGGCTGCACTTGCCAGCTTCTCAATTTCATTTACGGTTTCAACCTTTGCCGGTGTCCATTCCCATTCTGCTTTCGCCCAGGCCTTCGCGTTTGAGTCTTGGATTACCGCGTCAGTTTTTCCGCCCGTTTCGAAGCATGTGTATAGACCGAGGTGGTCTGCAGCCATCTTGACCGTAGACGCGATATGTGTAGTCCAAAGCGCGCGACGACTGATGTCAATACGATCTGGCGTTATTGGAAAGTCCCGATACCAGAACGCATTGAACAAGGCGACGAAATCCTTAGTACGACTTTTCATGATTTGATGACAAACGTTTGAATTCAGCGGCCGCCGGGGGTGGTACTCAGGAATGAAGGCTAGACCACTGCTGGCGGCTCGCCCGGCAGCTCCTCCTTTGCGTGCACTAGTAGCTCGAAGACAGCGATGATGGCGCCCCACCAAGCAGAGAGTACGCGCCCCATCAGGGCGAATTTGACTCTGGACTCTTAAGTCCTGAGGGCAAAACACTATCTGGAAGGATTCTGTCCCACTCGTCCTTGAAGAGGTGGCGGTGAACAGTTCGTTGGTACACCTCGTTGAAGTGCTCTTTGGCAAAGTACTTGATCATCCAACGTTGTTGATCGCCGGAGTGCTTCAAGTTAAAGAACGCATGAATGCCTTCCTCGGCAATCGTTGGGCTCACGTCTTCGAAGTCCTCGCATGAGGCCACGGTATAGGGCATGGAGTCAAGCCATGAGAGGTCAAGATTCGCCTCAGCCATTTTCTTGCGCACGCCTTCTGCCAAAAGGTATGCTGACGTGCCAAACAAGTACCAATCTTCGAGCGTCACGACGAGCGGAAAGATTGGCCGATCGTTTCGCGGCCAATGCGTGTGGCCTGCCAGTGCATCAGCTATGTTTTTGTATAGCTGTATGACGGCTTTCGCCAGGTAGTCCACTTGCTGGCCAATGATTGCTGGGTCAACCGCCGACTTAGCACCCACGGTCATCCGCTTGGCCTTGCATTCGACAAACAAGTTCGCCCGGGCGTCGGTCACTATCCAGTCCACGCCGTCTTTTCGAGCGCGCCCCACCTTGTACTCACGCTCTTCGTAAATCGTGAATTGAGGGCTTGGGAATGTCTTGCTCAGCACCTCACCAAAGTAGGCTTGAAACGAAGCACCAAATGGGTCGTTGAAGCCTTCTGCTTGAGCGATTTCGTAGAAGAGGCCTTGGCTTACCCGGCTCATGACATAGTGGGGAATAGGGCAATGGAGGCGCTCAGGGTGCGTCAAGTCCAAGCCCACGAGCGGTTTGGCTTCGAGTGGGTTCCACGTGTACATCCAGGTGTCGTCGTACCTGGCTGCGTCATTGACTTTTGATTGGAGTTCTTCGAGAGGCTGCGACAGTTTGTCAAACACAGTTTTGGATCGCTCCAGCTCAATGGCAACCGATCGGTAGTCCTGGTGAGCGGAGATCGTGCATTTGTGCTGTAGAAGGCCCACAGTGGCAAAGCCCACGAGAAACCATTCCTTCGTGCTGACCCCAGTCTGGCGAATCAGTAGGCGCTCCACGTCGGGCTCAGAGAACACCTTGAAGTAACGCATGAGCGCATTGAGTTGGCGCGTGCGCTGCCATGGAAACTGAAGATGGCCTGTCGGGTTCAAGCTGTTGCAGGCCTGGTCCGGCGTCATTGCCGGCCCCACCATGTCATTGGTGACTGTGCGCAGCATATTGAGCACGCGTGCCATGTTGGGCCAGGGGCGAAGACGAAGCGTTCCCCTTGGCGTCGCGTTCAACGCGATTTCGCGCGCAAGAATGGCGATCTCCCACTTGTGAAGTTCGGCCTTTAGCTTTATGAATCCTTGGCCGGTCCATACCTTCTCATTCGAGGAATGATGGTCCACCGCTTGGAAATACCACCATATGTCGTCGATTGAATCCTGTAGGTTGTACTGGCGCAGGAGATTTCGAAGCGGCTTGTATCGAAGGTAGTTGTTCAAGGTCTGAGCCAGGTTGAAGCTACAGCGAGCTGACAGACCGCAATCCGCCTTGACGAGGGTTGATGCCCCCCTGGATGGTCGCCTCTCACCGAATGCTGACGCGCCATCATCATATGTCCGCAACGTAACCGGGCACTCGCCCTCACTTATGAACGGCCAGACAAAAGCCGTCAAATCCCGTCACCCGAAAATGCGCGAAGACCGCCCACCAAGCCGCACCGTGCCTCGCGCAGTCCATGGTCGGCAAGGTCGTCAATTGAGGGCCATTTAGCGGGCAGGTGAGGCGGGGTCTCCACTGCGCGCAATGAGGCTCAATTGATAACATGTCAAATACAAGGATCTCAGTTGATCCTTCATGGAAACGAATGCCGGGGAACGAATGAGCCAACACAAAACGAACATCCAAGCCTTTGTAGCCGCCGCGACATCCAGTGCCGACCAAGTAGTCCGTGCCTATTGCGGCATGGTTGCTATAGAACTGGTGCTCAAGCAAGCAACCCAGATGACCGATCACAATGTTCCCGGTGCACTGAATGTCTTCGCCCATCGTTTTGCCGTGGGTCACCAGCAAGGCTGCAAAATTCGGCTCATTGCTTTATCCACCCAGTTGAGCAATGCCTTGACGGCTATCAGCGTGCAAGGAAAAGACGGCGCAGCGCGGTTCGCTCCCGCAGGGTCTTACCCATACATCCGCTATACGCGACACAGCGCTGACGGATGGCCTGCCCCGGCGACGAGTACTCAACAGGCCAAGGCGCTGGCAGATGCCGTAGCCAGTACACGGTCTTACCTTGCAACCAAATTCCAAAAATCACTCTGATCCCGCCATGACAATATCTGAGTTCATTGAATCGATTGCTCGCTTGGATCACATCAAGGTCGAGGTTAAATATGCGCATCCAACGCTGTTTATCCTGTGTATCGCAGATTCGTTCGAGGGATTGTCTGCCGATGCCCGACTCATCGAGTTTTGTAGAGCTGCTGACATGTCAGCAGACGACGTCGCATCAGTTGCAGCCAGTCCGATGATCGAACTGGTACTCGTCACTGAAAAAGAACGTTTGCAACAGTTTGATTTTCTGGGTTCCGACGACGCTGGAACTAGCTGGCTGAGCGCGTTCGCCCCGCGCAGCAAAGCGGCCTCTCAGCCCGCCGTCGTTTTGACTGAACAGGTTAGGGATGCTTCGCCCAGCCAACGCAGTGCGAAAGCGGTTCATTTTTACGGGTACAAGGGTGGCCAGGGGCGATCGACCGTGCTGATGGCACTGGCGAAAGTGCTGGCGGATTCAGGCTACCGAGTGCTTACCGTGGACGCAGATATTGAGGCTCCGTCCTTAGACGCAATGTTTGGCGTTGCGGCTTCAGACATCAGCGCGACCTTAATGGGCCTGGCGACTCCGGGCACTCCACTGACTCCGCTTTCGCGAACGTACGTCGGCGCGTCAGTCACAGGATATGTTGACCTTGTTTCCGCACGGCCTGTTGCAGCCCGCTTTGACATGGACTTCGCAGCCTTCCTGCTGAATGCGTCGCTGGATGCGTCGGTGCTGCAACTGGCGATAGCATCACTCCGGCGACAGACCGAGACATACATCGAAAACGAACCGCGACGTTATGACATCGTGCTTTTTGATCATCGAACCGGGCTTGCACCTTCCGTTCTACCCATCATGGATGCGTGGCCAGGGCCTGCTGTAATTTTTGTCCGCCCAGATGGAATGGCGCGGCATATCCTGGATTCACGGCTGATCGATACCTTACTAGCCCACGATCCAGAATCCCCGGGGGCTTTCGTCAGTTTTTCGCTAGATCCCAAGAAGACTGCGCAGGACACACGTAGCCAGAGCGCACGATTTATTGATGGTTTGCTCGGCAAGGTAGCCGACGCGATGCAGATCGGGGATGCTATCGATCCTCAAGAACTAGATCCCTACTGGATATTTTGGAAACACGACCAGAGCTTCGTTGATGGACAGCAGCCGAATCCACGCGACATGTCGAACGGTAGCCTTGCGGCCCTCGGACAGCTGCGCTCAGTGCTGGGACTGAGTGGCAACCTTGTTTCTGCTCCCAAGCCGCTGAACACACTCACAAACAGTGGTTCAACGGATGCCGGAAAATTTATCCTTACGCCAGGGCTAGCCAAGTTGTTCAGCCCGGAGAGCCCGTATACGTATGTTTTTGGCCGTAAGGGAACGGGAAAGACAAGACTTCTGACTGAACTCGTGAACGGCGATCTTGCAGAACCATTGCTCGTGGCAAACGACTCAACTGGCGGAGGGTTACCCAGCGCAGGCCATATTTTTAATGCCGCGCTTGCCGCCTGTAACCGAGACTTTGAAAAATTCTGGTGGATGTTGCTTGGCGCGGCGCTCTCGACGCCGAACACTAAGGGCAATGGCGTTCTAGAAGACTCTCTTTCACAGAAGATCTCTCAGCTCACCACCCCAACAGAAGCTCCCGACCCCAGCGAACGGCAGGCTGCATCTAGCCAATCGGCAAAGCGAGTTTTCGCAATCGACGGAGTGGAAACCGCCGTTCCAGCGAAAGATCTTCGCCCTTTCGTTGAAGCCCTTTTCCGCTTTCTGGCGGCAGTCCAGTACGACAAGATCTATTCAAAGCAGGTAACGATACGACTTCTACTTCGCACAGACCTTGCAACTGGCGCTGCGGAGAACGTCGAACAGCAAATCGAAGGGGCTGTGCTCTATCTGCACTGGAATAAGACCACCATTCTTAATTTCGCCCTCGCGCGAATTGCCAGCCTGCCGTGGTTTCAACAGAATTTCGGGGACGTTTGCAAAAAAATTGAGACTAAGGCTGACAGCATCTCGCGTGGTGCATTGCCTGATGATGATTCAGAGTCTTTACTGCTAGAAATCTTTCCCGCAGGGCTGGAGCGCAATCGTCTGAAAACTACAACTTTCTTTTCCACCTACTTCTCTGATGCTGGAGGTGACGCTGGCACCGACTCCGCGTTTTATCCGAGGCTATTCGATGGATTTCTGCGGACGGTAGCTAGTAACGCTAGTGATGGAGCCGAATTGGTCGAAGGACGACTCTCAAGCAAAAGTGTGCTGCTTGCCTACGATCAGGCTTCGAAAGCGTTCATTAGCGAGGTTAGGACTGAGCTGTATTCATTCCTGAACCTCGAGTCAAATATCGATGCAAACAAATCGACCGTAGACCGGTTGCTTGCCGCCTTCGACGGACTTCAAACACCGTTTTCCATCGAGGAGATCATTCAGACGCTAGCGGGTCGCGCAAATATTTCAACAGATTTGGCCCGTAGCGCACTGAACAGCATGCAGAAGATTGGGATGTTCGAGGTCCGAGGAGGTTACCCAGGTGAATTGCGGGCGAGGCAACTCTACAAGGCAGGGCTCGGGATGAAATATGTGCGAAAGAAGGCGCAGGAATAGACGAGTTGTACGACTGGTTCAACAGCTCACAAAAATCGCACCGAGCCTACCGCCAAACCGAGAATGACCTTGCACATTTGTGAAGATGCAAGTCTTATGGATTCTCCTGACGCGCTCCCCCTAGGTAGTCCGCCCACCATTGCAACAGCTTCGTGCGGTCCGCCATGTAAGTGGTCCGGTGGTAGGCTGCCCTTATCTCGTTTTGCTCCCGGTGCGCGAGCTGTCGCTCGATGACATCCGGGTTCCATCCGTGTTCGTTGGCCACCGTCGAAAACAACGCCCGGAATCCGTGGGCCGTGGCAATGCTCTTGTAGCCCATGCGCGCGAGCGCTGAGTTGAAGGTGTTCTCACTCATTGGCTTGCTGGGGTAGTAGGGACTGGGGAACACCAGTTCTCGGCCTCCGCTGATGGCTTCGATCTTGTCCAGCACTTCGAGGGCCTGCTTGGACAGAGGCACGCGGTGTTCTTCCCTCATCTTCATGCGCTCTGCGGGGATGGTCCACAGGGCCGCCTTGCGGTCAAATTCCGCCCAGCGCGCGCCGCGCACTTCCCCGGGCCTGCAGGCCGTCAGCATGAGCATGCGCAGGCCCAGCACGATGCTGGGTGCGCCGTCATAGGCCGCGAGTTTGCGCATGAACTCGGGCAGCTCTTTTTCTGCCAAGGCGGCTCGGTGCTGGACGGAGCGAGGTTTGAGGATCTCGGAGGGCACGAGATCGAGCATGGGGTTGGTGTCGATGCGCTGGTGCGTTACGGCCCAGCGGTAGATGGCTTTCACGCGCTGCAGCACGCGGCCGGCCTGATCGCTGGCGCCACGCGCCTCCACCGCCTTGACCGCTTCCATGACCTCCCTGGCCTTCAGGCTGGCCATCGGCCGTGAACCGAGGGTCGGGAACACATCCGACTCAAGAGAAGCCCGGATGCGGCCCATGGTGACGGGCTCCCAGCGGGTGGACTGGTGTTCGAGCCAGTCGCGGGCCACGGCTTCGAGGGTGTTGCGGTTTTCGTGGACAACCCGGGCTTTTTGTTCCTTGCGAGCCTCCCCGGGATCTTGGTTGTCCTGAAGGAGCTTGCGGGCCTTGCTAGCGGACTCCCGGGCGGCCTTGAGGCTGATATCGGGGTATACGCCGAAGGCCAGGCGCTTTTCTTTTCCGGCAAAGCGGTACTTCATGCGCCAGTAGCGCCCGCCTGCCTTGGTGATTTCGAGATACAGGCCCAAGCCGTCGGCGTGTTTGCCAGGTTCAGAGAGGGTGCGGAGCTTCGTGTCGGTGAGTTTCAAGGGGGCACCAAAAAGGGCTGGGGGCACAAATGGGGGCACATTCTGCCCGCATGATTCAGGGAGCCAATATCCATGCGGCTTAGCGGCTAGAATTCGAGAGCTGTCGAGGGGACCAAATTCACAGCCAAAATGGCGGCAAGCGCTAGTGCAATATGCGCTGATAGCTATCAAATTTGTAGCAGGCTCACACGCTACGTACGCTGCACCAGCCAGCCTGTAGTGAGCCCCGCACACCCTACTTCGGGTCTGTCTTGCCTTCCGGCCCTCGCAGGGGTGGCGCAAGGTGTTCTGCGGCCACAGCATCGGCCGAAGGATCATCCGGGCTGACCAGGGTGCCCGCTGCGGCACCACCCAGCGCACCGGCGATGCCGCCCAAGGTGCCCCCACCACCACCCCCACCGGGCCCGCGACGGCCACGCCGACGGCGGCACCGGCTGCGGCGCCAGCCATCATGCCACCGCCCATCAAGGCGGAGTGGGCTTCGCGCTCTGCGTCTTCAGGCTCCAGCGCGGTCTGTGCGCCGGTGCGGGGGTCTTGCGATGGGATGCCGTAGCCAGGGCGTGCTTGCTCGGCCAGGTCTTCGTCCACCGGTATGGCGGTCGCAGCGGAATGGATGGTGGATGAAATCATGATCGGCTCCTTGGACATTGAGTGATGAAACACGAGCGGTCTCATCACTGTCTTTTGTATTCGCCGCTCCCCGCCACCGACGCCATCTTGTGGACCGTGAGACTGTCGGACAATGCCCAGTGCCCTGGAAGAGATGCAGATGTTCCAATGAACGCGGCGCTCCCCGCCTAAGATCGAGCCCATGCTGGCATCACTGAATCCCCCGTCCCTACCCTTTTCCCCCCAGCCATCCGCCACCGCACTGGCACAGGCGCTGGGGGTTCCTGTCTTTGCGCCCCAATGGCACATGCCACAGTACCCCGACGGTGCCGTGGGACCGTGGCAGATGAAGCGCATGGGGGTGGGGATGGACCGTGGTTATTACAGCGGCCCATGTGTCACATCCGGCTCGACGCTGCTCCTGCGCCAGGGCCCCGAGGGCAGATGGGAAACCTGGATGTCACTGTCACCAATGGAAGTTGAAAGCCAGGAGCTGGCCTGTCACCATGCACGAGGCCACACGGTAGTAATGGGCCTGGGCATGGGCTGGGTCGCTGCTAACATGGCGCTGCAACCCTCGGTGAACCGAGTGACCGTGGTGGAGCGGGATGGCGACGTGCTGGAGCTGTTTCGCCGCTGCCGGGTGCTGGAGGGACTGCCACAGTCCGCTGCAGCCAAGGTGGAGCTGGTGCAGGCCGATGCGCTGCAGTGGCAGCCCCCGGGCGCGCCCGTGGATTTTCTGTATGCCGACATCTGGCTGCACCTGGCCGAGCCGCAAGCGCTGGCCGAGGTGCAGCGCATGCAGGCCAATGTGCGCGCCGTGCAGGTCTACTTCTGGGGACAAGAACTGGTGCTGGGTGCCAAGGCCCGCGTGCAGGCGGAGCCCGGTACGCCCCCCTGGTCCGACGCAGTGGACCGTGCCGTGCACGACACAGGCCTGCCGTTGCTGACGCAGACCGAGGCGGGATATCCCCACCTCATCACACGCGTATTGGAATCGTGCAGCGCAAGGGCCGCCGTGCGGTAAGACCTACCCCGCCAGAGCCGCCGGTCAGGCCGCCTGCGGTGCCGCGCGGTCTGCAGCAGGGGGCCGCGCAGCCGTCATCGCACTGCCCATCGACGCGGCCATGATGCAGCCAATGGCCAGCCACTGCACCACGCTCAGGTGCTCGCCCAGCAGCGCCATGGCCACCAGTGCAGCCACCGCAGGCTCCATGCTGATCATGATGCCGAAGGCCTCCTTGGGCAGGCGCTTCAGGGCCATCATCTCCAGCGAGATCGGGATGGCGCTCGACACCGCCGCTACGGCCACGCCGATGAGCAGCACCGTGGGCGACAGCAGCGCAGCACCCGCGTGCACCACGCCCACGGGCACCACCACCAGCGCGGCCACCAGCAGGCCCAGCGATACCGAATGCCCCGCGTGCAGATGCCCGGCGCGCTTGCCGAACACGATATACAGCCCCCAGAACACGGCCGCGCCCAGGGCGTAGAAGACGCCCACCGGGTCCAGCGTGCTGCCGTTGAGCCCCAGCGGCAGCAGCATGCCCAGGCCCGCGATGGCCAGCGCCACCCACACAAAATCCACCGCGCGACGCGACGACCAGATCGCCACAGCCAGCGGCCCGGCGAACTCGATGGCCACCGCCAGGCCAAACGGCAGGGTGCGCAGCGACATGTAGAACATGAGGTTCATGCCGCCCAGCGCCGCGCCGTACAGCATGACGGCCCGCGCGTCGGCGCGCGACAGGTGCCAGCGCCAGGGCCGCCACAGCAGCAGCACCAGCAGCGCCGAAAAACCCACGCGCACGGCGGTGGTGCCCTGCGCCCCGACCACCGGAAACAGCCAGTGCTTGGCCCACGAGGTGCCAATGCCCAACGCGGTGACGGAACCCAGCACGGCCAGGAAGGGGAAGAACCGGTGCAGAAGAGAACGGAGGGGGGAAGCGCTCATGGGCTGAAAATATAGTGCGACCCCAGCGTGCTTTTGGCTCGAATTTCGGAGCTCGCGCGCAACTTTCGCTCACCCTGAGACCCCGTTCCAAGGAACCCCCATGTCCACCCCGGCAACACTTGACCGCTTCGACCTCGCGATCCTCGACATCCTGCAGGCCGACAACACCACGCCCCAGCGCGCGATTGCGCAGGCGGTGAACCTGTCGGCGCCTGCGGTACAGCGGCGCATTCAGCGGCTCAAGGACAGCGGCGTGATCCGCGCCAACGTGGCCGTGCTGGACCCGGTGAAGGTGGGCAAGCCGCTGACCATCGTGCTGGAGGTGCACCTGGACAACGAGCGCCCCGACCGCACCGCCCCGCTGCGCGCGCGCATTGCGGCGGAAGACGCGGTGCAGCAGTGCTACAGCGTGACGGGCGAGGCGGACTACCTGCTGGTGGTGAACGTGGCGTCGATGGCGGACTACGAGGCGCTGACGCGGCGGCTGTTTGAGGGGGACGACAACATCAAGCGGTTTCGGACCTCGGTGGCGCTGTCCAGCCTCAAGACCGGGCTGCGCGTGCCGCTGGACAGCGCAGCACCCGCTGCCTGATCACCGGTCACAACCCCAGTCCCGAATCCCAAATCCCAACTCACAGACCCAGCATCTGGCGCATCTGTTTGCCCGTGAAGCGCTGGCGCGGGCCGCCCAGCAGCTCGCACATGCGCGCATTGAGCGGTGCCGCCATGCCCTGTTGCGCCGCCAGCCGCACCACGGCGCCGCACAGCGCGTCGATCTCCGTGACACGCCCGGCCTCCAGGTCGTCCCACATCGACGAGCGCGCCGTGGCGTCGATTTGCAGCATGCGCTTTGCCAGTCGTGTGAACAGCCAGTTGGGCAGGCGCAGCACATGGGGCAGCAGCGTGGGCGCCACGGCGGTGACCTGGGCGGGGGTGATGCCCGCGCGCGCCATCACGCGCAGCGCCTCGGTCTGCAGCGCGGCAAAAACACGGCGGCAATCGCGGTCCAGCAGCTCTTGCCGCAGGGGCAGGTTGGACAGCGCGTTGACCGGGTTGTTGAGGTTGAGCAGCAGCTTGCCCCACTGCACGGCACGGATGTCTGGCGGCAGTGTGGTGGCCAGGCCGGCGGCGTTGAACAGGGGCGCAATGCGCTCGGTGACCGCGTCGCGCTGCAGCTGCAGATGGCCTGCGGTGGCGCGGTGCACCTGCGCGCCGCGCAGCACCACGTTGTACGGCACCATGCCCGCCAGCACGTTCAGGCCGGGCGCCAATGCGGCGATGCGGGCCACGTTGTCCACGCCGTTTTGCAGCGAGATCACCGGGGTGCCGGGCGCACAGGCCGCCGCCAGCTCGCGCGCGGCAGACTCGGTGGCGCCGCTTTTGACGCACAGCAGGATGATGCTGTCGGCACCGGGCGCGGCGTCGGCCAGCGTGGCAGCCAGTTGCAGCGCGGACGTGGGCACGGTGCGGTCAAAGCCGTCTAGGTCAGTGACCTGAAGACCGCGGAGCGCGATGGGCTCCAGCGCATGCGGCCGCCCCACCAGGCACACCGGCTGGCCGTGCGCGGCCAGGCGCCCACCCACATAACAACCAATGGCGCCTGCGCCCAAAACGATGAAGTTCATGCCGATGCGTGTGTACGGTGGTGGAAGTGGACGCAGGCGGACCAGGAACCGGCACAGCCTGCGCGCTACCCCCGCATTGTGCGGGGCAGGCCCCTGGCGGCGTGGCGCGCACGTGACGAGGCGCTTTGAAGCACTCAGCGGGTGCTTTTGAGGGATTTTGAGCCGATAGCGCTAGTGCAATATGCCTGGAAAGCTATGCAATTAATAGCAAACAGGGCATCACGCAGCTCAGGGCTTGGCAGCCGCAAACCGCACGGTCACCCGCAGACCGCCCAGGCGCGCCGAGCTGTCCAGCGCCACGGTGGCGCCATGGCTTTGGGCGATGGCCTGCACGATGGCCAGACCCAGACCGCTGCCAGGCGCACCGTCGGCGGTGACGCGCACAAACCGCTGCATGGCCCGCTCGCGGTGCTCGGGGGCGATGCCGGGGCCGCTGTCTTCCACGGTGAGCACGGCGTGGTCGCCCTCGCGGCGCACCTGCAGGTCCACCTGGCCGCCGGGCGGGCTGTATTTGATGGCGTTGTCCAGCAGATTGCGGGCCAGCATGCGCAGGGCCTCGGCATTGCCGGTGACGGTGGCGGCGTCCGATTCAAGCAGGCCCACATCCATGCTGCGCGCCTGGGCGGCGGGGGCCACGTCGGCCAGCGCCAGTTGCGCCGTGGCGCGCAGGTCCACCGGATCGTTGACGGCCGTGCTGGCCTCCTGCCGGGCCAGGGTCAGCAGCTGCTCGACCAGCCGCGTGGCGCGCTCGATGCCGGCCGACAGGCGTTCGATGGCGGCCGCCCGCGCGGCGTCGTCGCCCGCACGCTGCAGGCCCTGCAGTTGCAGGCGCAATGCGGCCAGGGGGGAGCGCAGCTCGTGCGCGGCGTCGGCCACAAAGTGCTGCTGCGCCTCGAACGCGTGCTGCACGCGCTCGAACAGCAGGTTGAGTTCGCTCACCAGCGGCTGCACCTCATCGGGCAGTTGTGCATCGCTCACGGGCGACAGGTCGTCGGCCTGGCGCTTTGCCAGCTGGCGGCGCACGCGCTCCACCGGGGCCAGCGACCGGCTCACGCCCCACCACACGGCCAGCACCAAGAGCGGCGCCATGATGGCCAGCGGCGCCAGCGTGCGCAGCGCCAGGCTGCGGGCCATGTCGCGCCGCGCAGCCATGTTCTGCGCCACCTGGATGACCTGCGAGCGCGTCTGCATCGAGAACACCCGGTAGGTGCCCCCGCGCGCCTGCACGTTGGTGAAGCCCAGCACGGCAATCTGTGGCAGGGCGGCGCCTACAGCGGACTCAAAAATGCGCAGGCCTTCGTTGGTCCACACCTGCACGATGAACTCGTGGTTCTCGTCCTCCGGGTCCAGGCCCGGGCCCAGGCCTTGGGCATCCACCGGCAGACCCGAGCGCAAAGCCAGCGCCGTCTGCTGCATGTGGTAGTCGAACAGCGCATCGGCCTCGTCCAGCGCGCCCCGGTAGGCCAGTGCGCCCTGCACTGCGCCTGCCAGCACGATGGCAGCCAGCAAAAACATCAGCAGCCGCATGCGCAGCGAGCGCGGGAGCATGGACTGCAGCGCGCTGCGCCAGGAGGTGGTTGGCACGTTCTTCATCTCTATCCATCCATCCCCGCCGCATGCTCAGGGCGGGAGATTGCGCGGGGGCAGCCAGCAAGGGCCGCCCCGCAGCAAAGGCTGTCGTCCCCTTGGGGGGAAGCGGCGAAGCCGCTCAGGGGGGTCATGCCTTCGGCACGAGGTAGCCCACCCCGCGCACGTTCAGCACCAGCTCGGGCCCCAGTTTCTTGCGCAAGCCGTGGATGTAGACCTCCACCGCGTTGCTGCTCACCTCGTCGCCCCAGCCGTAGAGTTTGTCCTCCAGCTGCTGGCGCGACAGCACCATGCCGGGGCGGGCAATGAGCGGCTCCAGCACCGCCCATTCGCGCCCCGACAGCACCACGGGCGTGCCGCGCACCGTCACCTCGCGCGTGGCGGGGTTGATGCTCACGCCCTGGTGCTCGTACACCGGCTCGGCCCGCCCTGCCGCGCGGCGCAGCAGGGCACGGATGCGGGCCAGCAGCTCATCCAGGTCATAGGGCTTGAGCACGTAGTCGTCGGCCCCGGCATCCAGCCCCTCGATGCGCTGCGCCACAGCATCGCGCGCGGTGGCCACCAGCACGGGGGTGCGGTTCTTGCGGGCGCGCAGGTCGCGCAGCACGGTCAGACCATCGCGTTGGGGCAGGCCCAGGTCCAGCAGCACCAGGTCATACGCCTGAGTGCGCAGGGCCGTGTCGGCCGCATCGCCATCGCGCGCCCAGTCCACCGCGTACTGCTCGGCGCGCAGCAGGTCCAGCACGGCTTCACCGATCATGGAATCGTCTTCAACAAGCAAGAGGCGCATGGCAAGGGGGCAGAAAGGTCGGTCGGTCAGGAGTGCAGGAAATGGGCTGGCTGCCAAGGATAGCGGCGGCATGGGCGCTGGCGCAGCACCGGGTTGCCAGAACGACTTAAATTTGACACATCACTGTCACAATGAAAGCGCCACGCGCACACCGCCCGCCCCAGGGGCCGGGCCACTACGACAAAAGACAAGGAGCAAGACCGATGGCAATTCCGATGGCATTCCCCCCTCTCCACCACGTTGCTGCGGCCGTTGCGCTGGCCGCACTGGCCTCCACTAACGCCCAGGCCCAGGGCGTGGTCAACGCGCTGTGCAGCACCGACGCGCCCTGGTGCGAAGCGGCCGCGAAGGAGTTCACCCGCAAGAC
Source organism: Acidovorax sp. Root568 (assembly GCF_001427445.1). NCBI lineage: Bacteria > Pseudomonadati > Pseudomonadota > Betaproteobacteria > Burkholderiales > Comamonadaceae > Acidovorax > Acidovorax sp. Root568. The sequence goes on from NZ_LMGP01000016.1 coordinate 186,812, forward strand.
GGGCATCAAGGTGAACCAGGCCCACAAGGGCACGGGCGAGATTGCCGCGCAGCTGCGCGCCGAGGCCAACAACCCCAAGACCGACATCTGGTGGGGCGGCACGGGTGACCCCTTCTTGCAGGCGGCGGAGCAGGGCCTGCTGGCCGAATACCGCCCCGCCTATCTGCATGACCTGCATGGCTGGAGCGTGCGCCAGTACGCCATGTCGGGCCACCAGGTGGGGGGCTTTTACAGCTCGGCCATCGGCTTTGGCTACAACACCGAAACGCTCAAGAAGAAAAAGCTGCCGGAGCCGCAGTGCTGGTCCGACGTGATCAAGCCTGCCTACAAGGGCGAGGTGGAAATCTCGCACCCTGCCTCCAGCGGCACGGCCTACACCGTGATCGCGGGGCTGGTGCAGCTGATGGGCGAAGACAAGGCGTTCGACTACCTCAAGGCCCTGCACAAGAACACCACCACCTACACCCGCAGCGGCCAGGCACAGGCGCCCAACGTGGCCAAGGGCGAGGTGGGTGTGGGCATCACCTTCATGTTCAACTTTGAGAAGTGGAAGGCCGACAAGTACCCGGTGAAAACCCAGGCGCCTTGTGAAGGCACCAGCTACGAGGTGGGCGGCATTGCGCTGGTCAAGGGCGCGCGCAACATGGACAACGCCAAAAAGTACTACGACTGGCTGATGAGCCCCGAAGGCCAGGCCGTGGGCGCCCAGGTGGGCAGCTACCAGGTGCCCGCCAACAAGACCTTCAAGATGGACCCGCGCATCCCAACGCTGGACAACGTGAAGCTCATCAAATACGACTTCGAGAAATACGGCAAGGCTGCCGAGCGCCGGCGCCTGATCGACCGCTGGACCAAGGAAGTGGAGGCGCTGCCGCGCTAATGTGCAGCGCCTGCCGCAGGGCCAGAGCCGACGGCAGGCGCAGGCCATGGATCAGCCCAGGCGCACGGGCACAAAGATCTTGTCGCCGTCGCGCTCAATCAGCAGCGCCACCGACTTGCCCGCCTTGGCCATGGCGGCACGCACCTGCGTGACGTCCTTGATGGGCGCGCCGTTGATGGCCAGCAGCACGTCGCCCGGCTGCACACCGGCCGCAGCGGCGGGGCCGCGCGCCTGCTCGATGACCAGGCCCTCATTGAGGCCTGCCGCGCGCCGCTCCTGCGGGTCCAGCGGACGCAATGACAGGCCCAGTTGGCCCTTGCCCACGGCATCGTCGTTGCGCGCCTGCTTGATCGCCTTGTCGCTGGCGTCGCCCAGGGTGGCGGTCAGCTCCAGCGGCTTGCCCTGGCGCCACACCGACAGCTTGGCCTGTTGGCCCGGCTGCGCCTGGCCCACCCAGGCGGGCAGGTCGCCCGAGGCGACGATGGGCTGGCCGTCCACCTGGCGGATCACGTCGCCCGCCTGCAGGCCGGCCTTCTCTGCGGGGCTGCCCTTGCTGACGCTGGCCACCAGCGCGCCTTCGGGCTTGTCGAGGTTGAACGACTCGGCAAACGCCTGGTTCACCTCTTGCACGGCCACGCCCAGCTGTGCGTGGCGCACCTTGCCGGTGGCAACAATCTGGTCCTTGATCTTGGCCGCCAGCTCGATCGGGATGGAGAACGACACCCCTTGGTAGCCACCCGAGCGGCTGTAGATCTGCGAGTTGATGCCGACCACTTCACCGCGTGCATTGAACAAAGGCCCGCCCGAATTGCCAGGGTTCACCGCCACATCGGTCTGGATGAAGGGCACCAGGCTGTCGTCGGGCAGCGAGCGGCCCTTGGCGCTGACCACACCCGCCGTCACGCTGTTTTCAAAGCCAAAGGGCGAGCCGATGGCCAGCACCCATTCGCCCACCTGCAGATCGCGGGTACTACCCAGGCGCACCGTGGGCAGGTTCTTGGCGTCGATCTTGAGCACGGCCACGTCGGTCTTGGGGTCGGAGCCCAGCACCTTGGCGCGGAACTCGCGGCGGTCGGTGAGCTTGACGATGACTTCGCTGGCACCCTTGACCACATGGGCATTGGTCAGCACCAGGCCATCGGGGCTGACGATGAAGCCGGAGCCCTGGCCGTGCGTGGGTACGTTGGGCTGGGCCTGTGGCCCCATGCCACCCGGAAAACCGAACTGGCGGAAGAACTGGTAGAACGGATCGTTCGGGTCCATTTGCGGCGCGCGGCCCTGGCGCGCGGCGGGCTGGCCTTCGTCTTCGCCGTCGTCATCGGCCATCGCGGCCTTGGTGCTGCCCGTCACGCTGATGTTGACCACTGCAGGGCCGTTTTGCGCGGTGATCTGCGCGAAGCTCGGCAAAGCCCCGCCGGGGGCCGCAGGCGTCTGGGCCACGATGGCGGGGGGCGGGGTCAGGGCGCGGGCCTGGTGCCCGGTGATGAGGCCTGCGCCCGTGGCACCCACCGCACCGGCGGCCACCAGGGCCAGGATGAGGCGGCGGGGGGTGGAGGTCAGCGTTGTCGTGTTCATGGTGTGGTGCCTTTCCAATCGGAGTTGCGATGGAGGGCAGTGTGGGCACCAACACTTAGACGAAACTTAGAGCGGCTAACAAAACTCCCCTGGCGTCGTTGTCTCGTCTTGTCGTACTGCTTGTACTGCCTGCGGCGAAACGCCTAGCCAGGGCCGCTTCGCTGAGTTTTGTGAGCCGCTCTCAGACCGGGATTCAACACCCTCACTGTTTTTCTGAGTACCGCGGGAGCTTCCTCACGAAGCGCCCGGTCGCCGCACCCCGCAGGTCACGCAGCGCCACGGCCTTTCTGGCTTTCGAAATACACCACCTTGCGGGCCCGCATCACGTCGCCCAGGGGCCGGTGCGCAGCCAGCGCCTGCCAGGGGTCGAACACGGCGGCCTCCACCTCGGCGGCCAGGGCTGCGTCGGCAGCCGGGTCCTGCCGTGGCAGGGTGAGCCGGGCCACGGTGGTGTAGGGCGTGGGCCAGTCCACGCTGGCGTCTTCAATGGGGGTGGTGGCCTCGTCCACAAAAGGCTGCAGCTGCAGGTCCCACTGCAGGTCTTGTTGGCGCAGGCGGCCGGAGAATTCGGCATCCCAGTCGTGCTGCACCTGCCTGACGGGCGCCCCATTGGACGCATGGGGCACAAGGCGCACACGCACGGCATAGGGCCCGCAGGCAATGGGTGCAGCGCTGAACATGGCATGCGATGCAAAGCCGCCAAAGGGCCGCCCAAAGGTCTTGACCGTCTTGGCGATCTGCCGGGCCGCACCCAGCAAGCCATGGCGCTGCACCAGGAACTTGATCAGCGCGCCGCCGCCGTGCGACGCAGCGACCACAAAATCCACAAACTCTGCGCTCTGGGGGAAGGCGAACTTTTCCTGGTTGATGAGCAGGAAGTCCTGGCTTTTTGCGGGCCCGTTGCCCAAGGCAGAGTCGCCCTGCACTCCCCGCACACTGATCGCAAAGCCCCGGATGTCGGGCTTGTGGTCCGCCGCCTTGTCCATGCCGCCGTTGCTCAGCCGTACCCGTACGTCGTACTGCGCAGGTTGCGCGAACAAGCCCTGGGCGGCAAACGCGGGCAAATCGCCCAGCACCTCCAGGCGGCCATACGCGACGGTCAGCTGCTTGCGATGCAGGCCTCGTCCGTTGCCATATTTTTGCGACTTGCGGGCCTGCAGCTCGGCAAACTGGCGCGCGTAGCCCGCAAAGCGCTGCGCTTCATCGGGGGCCACCACTTCTTTCCACTGGGTGCTGGGGGCGTTGGACATGTGCATGAGCCACCTTGGTTAAAAGCCAAGGGGCATGGTAGCGCGGCAGGGGCCTCCCATGCCACCCCGCTACTGGCCTTCAACCACTGACGAAGCGGTACACGATAGCGCCCCGCACCACCTCGCCCGGCTGCCACCAGCGCACCGGAAAGCCCGCGTGGTTGGGCGCATCCGGGTACTCCATGGGCTCCAGGCAGATACCGTCGCCCGGCTGCCAGAGCCAGCCGCCCTGCCCCACTCCACGCCCCCGGTCCCGCGCGGGGTCGGCCTTGAGGCCGTGGCCCGCATACACCTGCACGCCGGGCGCGGTGCTCCACACCTCCATCGCGCGGCCGCTCACCGGTTCGCCCAGCAGCGCGGCCAGTCGCAGGCCCGGTGGCGTGATGGATGACGACGGAGGGGCAAGGGGGGCCGCCTGTTCGTCCAGCACCAGGTAGTGGTCCAGCCCGCCCGCCACAGCCAGTTGCTCATGGGGTGTTGCGATGGCATCCGCCACACGGCGGGCCCGGCGGAAGTCGAACGGCGTGCCCTGCACCGCGCTCAGCATGCCCGTGGGGCACACATCGGCGGCCAATGGCACATAGCGGCTGGCCGGCACCTGCAGGGTGTGGCCGTGGGTGCTGCCCTGGCCTGCCAGGTTGAAGAACGCATGCCCGGTGAGGTTGAGCACCGTAGGGGCATGGAGCACCTCGGCCGTCCAGGCCATGTGCAGCGCGTTGTCGGCTGTGACCTGCAGGTGGAGCTGCAGGCGCACCGTGCCGGGCACCCCGTCGTCCTCTGTGCGGAAGGTGTGGCTCATGGTCAGTGCATCAGCCTGCACGTGTTCCACCGCAAACACCTGGAAGCGGCTCCCGCGCGGGCCGCCGTGGTGATGGTGTGGCCCGCTGTTGGTGGGCAGTTGCTGGCGCGATCCATCCGGCAGGGTCAGCGTGCCCGCACGCAGACGCCCCGCCCAGCGGCCAATGAGCGCGCCCATGGAGAGCTGGCCGTCCAGGTAGCCCTGCAGGCTGTCGTAGCCCAGCGCCACATCGGCCAGGCCGCCCTGCCCATCGGGCACCGCCACCTGCACCAGGCGGGCGCCGTAGTTGCTCACCGCCACCTGCAGGCCGCCGGGGCTGCGCAGGGTGAACAGGTCGGTGCGCTGGCCGTGCAGGTCGCGCTGGAATGCGTCGCGGGAAAGTGTGAAAGCCATGGGCCGAGTCTATTTGGTGGCACTGGCCGTATCGCGCGTGACGAGCCAGATGCCCGCACACACCAGCACCAGGGCCAGCAGGTTTTTCCACTCCCACAGCGCCTCGCCCAAAAACAGTGCTGACAACGCAGCGCCAAAGATCGGCACGGTGAAGTTGAACACCGTGATCTGGCTCACGCGGTTGTGCTTGAGCAGGATGCTCCACAGCGAAAACGCGGCCGACGACAGCAGCGCCAGGTACACCAGCAGCACCGCAGAGCCCCAGGTGAAGCCCGTGAGCGAACCACCCAGCGACCAGCCAATGGCCAACAACGCCACACCGCCCAGGCCCAGCTGCCAGCCCGTCATCACGACGGAATCCATGCGCTGCGACACCTGCTTGCCGTAAATGCTGGCCGCGGCCAGCACCAGGGCGGCGATCACCACGAAGCCTTCGCCCAGCAGGGTGACGTCCAGGTCCAGCGTGCCGCGCCCCAGGTTGACGACCATCACGCCCGCAAAGCCCACCAGGCAGCCCCAGAGCTTGGAATGGCTCAGACGGTCGTTGTGATAGACCCAGTGCGCCAGCAGCACGCTGAAAAACGTGCCCGTAGCATTCATGATGGAGCCCTTGACGCCCGTGGTGTGTGCCAGGCCCACGTAGAAGAACACGTACTGCAGCGTGGTCTGCGCTAAGCCCAGCACCACAAACTGGCGCCCGGCCCCGGGCCCCAGGCCCCAGATGACCTTGCGCGTGGCTACAGCCCAGGCCAGCAGGATCAACCCGGCGCCCAGAAACCGCCAGCCTGCGAATACGAGCTGCGCGGGGACGTCATTGCGTGAGATGCCGAACCAGGCGTACCCGGTCTTGATGGCGGGGTACGAGCTGCCCCAGAGCAGGCAACACAGCAGCGCCAGCGCCACCACGACCTTGCGGTCAGAAAATCGGGAATGCCCCATGAGATGCGGTCTTTCAAGGACAACAGCCCTTGCAGGCAAGGGCTGTTGAAGGGGGAACACAAAGGGCCAGGGCCCGGCAGGGTTTAGGTAACGGGCGCCGGGTTGAACAGCACCAGCGCGTTGTGCAGTTGCCACTGCTCGGCCCAGGTCTTCTTGCGACCGCTGGCCACGTCGAGCAGCAGGTGGAACATCTCCCAGCCCAGCTGTTCGATAGTGGCCTCACCATCGGCGATCTTGCCAGCGTTGATGTCCATCAGGTCGTGCCAGCGGCGCGCCAGATCAGTGCGCGTGGCCACCTTGACCACAGGGCACTCGGCCAGACCGTAGGGTGTGCCCCGGCCGGTGGTGAACACGTGCAGGTTCATGCCGGCAGCCAGTTGCAGCGTACCGCAGATGAAGTCGCTGGCGGGCGTGGCGGCATACACCAGGCCGCGCTGGTCGCGGCGCAGCTTCTCGCCCGGGGCCAGCACATGCGCAATGGGCGCGGTGCCGCTCTTGATGATGGAGCCCATGGCCTTCTCGGCGATGTTGGACAAGCCGCCCGCCTTGTTGCCCGGCGTGGTGTTGGCCGCGCGGTCCACGCGGCCCCGGTCCAGATAGCGGTCGTACCAGCCCAGCTCCCGCACGATGGATTCGGCCACTTCGGGCGTGGCTGCGCGGCTGGTGAGCTGCTCCACGGCGTCGCGCACTTCTGTGTTCTCGCTGAACATCACCGTGGCGCCCGCGCGCACCAGCAGGTCGGCGCAGAAGCCCACGGCCGGGTTGGCGGTGACGCCCGAGAACGCATCGCTGCCACCGCACTGCACACCCAGCACCAGCTCGCTGGCGGGGATGGTCTCGCGGCGGCGGGCGTTCAGGCGTTCCAGGTGCGGGCGCGCGCTTTGCACGATGTGGTCGAGCATGGACATGAAGCCCACATGCTCGTCGGCCTGCAGGCACACCGTCTCGGGGCCCAGCGCCGCGTCGCGCTCGTCGGTGATGGGGAAGCTGCCCGGGGGCAGCAGCCGGTCGGGCTGCAGCTTCTCGCAGCCCAGACTGACCACCATGACCTCGCCCCCAAAGTTGGGGTTGAGGCTGATGTTGCGCAGCGTGCGGATGGGGATGATGGCGTCGGGCGCATCAATGGCCACGCCGCAGCCGTAGGTGTGCTCCAGGCCGATCACATCGTTCACATGGGGAAACAAAGGCAGCAGCTCGGCCTTGATGCGGCGCACGGCCTGCGCCACCACACCAGCCACACACTGCACGGTGGTGGTGATGGCCAGGATGTTGCGCGTGCCCACCGAGCCATCGGCGTTACGGTAGCCCTCGAAGGTGTAGCCCGTCAGGGGTTCAAGCACCGGCGGTTGCACCGTGGCCATGGGCAGGCCTTCGAGCGCGCGGGCCGAAGGCATCTGCAGCAGGCGCTCGTGCACCCAGCTGCCCGCCTCGATGTCTTTGAGCGCATAGCCGATGGGCACGTTGTAGCGGCGCACCACGCCGCCTTCAGGGATGTCCGCCAGCGCCACCTTGTGGCCCTGCGGCACCTTGTCGCGCAGCGCGATGCCCGCGCCCGGCACACCGTCTGGCAACAGGGTGCCCGCAGGCAGGCCACCGTCGTTGGCGACGATGGCGACGTTGTCCTGGGCATGCATACGGATGGTGAGAGCTTGTCGCATAGGTCCGTTCAATTCACAAGGTACGCGGGTTTCAATCCGCCCGGTGGCTGAGCCATCACTCCTGCCGGGTCAGCCGCCGCCCTTGAGCACCAGGTCTGGCAGCCACATCGAGAACTGGGGCACATAGGTCACCAGCATCAGCGCCACGATGAGCGCACTGTAGAACGGCCAGATGGTCTTCATCACCTCGCCCACCGACACGCCCCCGATGGTGCAGCCGATGAACTGCGTGGTGCCCACGGGAGGGGTGTTCAGGCCCAGCGCGCAGTTGATCAGCATGACGATGCCGAACTGCTCCGTGCTCATGCCGAACTGCTGGCAGATCGGCAAAAAGATGGGAGTGCAGATAAGGATGGTGGCCGCCATGTCGAGAAAGGTGCCCAGCACGAACAGGATGATGTTCACCGACAGGAAGATCACCCAGGGCGAGGTGCTCATGGACTTGAGCGCATCACCCGTGAGCTCGGCCACACCGTAGAGGCCGATGAGGTAGCCGAACATGGACGAGATGCCGATGAGCAGCAGCACTGTGCCCGTGGTCTTGACGGCCTTGGACGCGGCCTTGAGGAACTGCTCGCGCGTGAGCTTCTTGTAGACGAAGACCGACAGAATCAGCGCCCACAGCACTGCGACCGACGCCGACTCGGTAGCGGTGAACGCCCCCGACAAAATGCCCGCGATGATGATGACTACCACGGCGAGGCCTGGTACCGAGGCGCGGAACGAGATCCACACAATCTCCCAGCCCGGGAAGGTGCCTGCGGGGTAGCCGCGCTTGACAGCCACGAAGTAGGCGGCAGCCAGGTTGCAGATGGTCAGCAACAGGGCCGGCACGATGCCTGCAAGGATCAGCGCCGCAATACTCACCTTGCCCCCAGCCGCCAGCGTGAAGATGATGAGGTTGTGCGAGGTGGGCATGAGCGCGCCCACCAGCGAGGCGTGGGTGGTCACGTTCACCGCGTAGTCAGCGTGGTAGCCCTCCTTCTTCATCTGCGGGATGAGCACGGCGCCCATGGCCGACACGTCGGCCACCGGCGAGCCCGAGACACCGCCAAACAGCGTGCAGGCCAGCACATTGCTCATGCCCAGGCCGCCGCGCACATGGCCCGCCACGCTCTTGGCAAAGTTGACGATGCGGTCGGCAATGCCGCCGTACATCATGATCTCGCCTGCAAAGATGAAGAACGGGATGGCCAGGAACGAGAACGGGTTCATGCCCGAAATCATTTGCTGGAAACCCACGGCCAGGGGCAGGCCTTCGTACAGGATGGTGGCCAGCGAGGACAGGCCGATCGAGAAGGCCACGGGCACGCCCAGCAGCAGCAATAGCGTGAAGCTCACGCACAGGATGGTCAACGCCATGATGGTGGAATCTTTGTAGGGACGTTAGGGGGCGGAGAGACAGTGAGGCCGCTCAATGCCAGGCGGGCTCTACTTCCGTGCCACGCAGGATGGCGATGATGTGTTCCAGCGAGAACATGGCCACCAGTAGGCCAGCCATGGCGGGCGGCACGTACTTGAAGGCTTCGGAGATGCCCAGCGTGGGGATCTTGTACGGTGCCACCGACTCGGCCAGCACGCCGCAGTTCCAGGCCATGACGATGCCGAACAGCAGCACCAGCGCGTGGATCAGCAGCTCGAGCTTGGTGCGCAGCCAATCGGGCGCCAGCACCAGGAACGATTCCAGACCGATGTGGCCCGCGTCACGCACGCCCACGGCCATGCCCAGCATGGTCACGTAAAGCACCAGCAGTACGGCGCCGCTCTCGGCCCAGGTGGGGGTGTCATTGAAGATATAGCGGCCTATGACCTGGTAGAGCACGGCACAGACCAGCAGGACCAGCCCCCCCACCCCGAGCTTCAGGCAGGCGCGCGCAATGAAAGCGCAGAGTCGCGTGTACATAGTGGACATTCAAAAACAACAACAACTGGAAACGGGCAGGCGGCGGGCTGTTCCCGGTCCCGCCTGCCCTGGAGGCTCTGGCTTCTGGCTTATTGCACCGCGTCGATGCGCTTGACCATGTCCTGCAGCTTGGGGTCCTTGAGGAACTTGTCGTACACCGGCTTCATGGCAGCCTTGAAGGCCACCTTGTCGATATCCACCACCTGCGCGCCGCCAGCCTTCACCGTGGCCAGGGATTTCTCTTCGCGCTCGTCCCAGATCTTGCGCATGTAGCCCACCGACTCCTTGGCGGCGGCGCGGATGGCCTTCTGGTCGTCTGCGCTCAAGGTGTCCCACACTCGCTTGCTGAACAAGAGGATCTCGGGCGCCATGGAATGCTCGGTCTTGTTGAAGTATTTGGCGACTTCGAAGTGGCGCGAGCTTTCGTAGCTGGGGTAGTTGTTTTCTGCAGCGTCCACCAGGCCGGTCTTGAGCGCGGTGTAGACCTCGCCGAACGGCATGGGGGTGGCGTTGGCGCCCATGGCTTCGAGCAGCGAGACCCACAGGTCGCTCTGCTGCACGCGCACCTTCAGGCCCTTGACGTCGGCCAGGGTCTTGATGGGCTTCTTGACGGTGTAGATCGAGCGTGCACCGCTGTCATAGAACGCCAGGCCCACGAAGCCCTGCGATTCGCAGTCCTTCAGGATCTCGTCGCCAATGGCGCCGTCCAGCACCTTGCGCATGTGCTCCTTGTCGCGGAACAGGAAGGGCATGGTGGGCACCATGGTGGCGGGGCAGATGTTGTTCATGGGCGCGACGTTCACGCGCGTCATGGCAATCGCCCCCAGCTTGGTCTGCTCGATGGTGTCCTTCTCGATGCCAAGCGACCCCTTGGCGTAGACCTTGATGCTGTGCTTGCCGCCGGTGGCCTTGGACAGCGTCTCACCCATGTGGCGCACGGCCAGCACGGTGGGGTAATCCTCGGGGTGGATGTCGGACGAGCGGAACTCGGTGGCCTGCGCGGCCAGGCTGCCGAGCAAGATGCCAGCGGCGATGGCCACGCGGCCAAAGAGGTGTGGAACGTTCATGGTGCTTTGTCTCCGGGGTTGAATCGGTTGGGGTGCCGCGCTCAGGCGGGCGGGTACGGGGCCTCTGCGAGCCCTTGGGCGCCCGGGCGGGTCACGAAGACCGCGCCGCCATGGGCTACATCGTTGCCCTGCGGCTGGCCGGGGCGGATGGAGGTGATGAAAAGCAGGTCCATGTCGGGCCCGCCAAAACTGCACATCGAGGGCTTGCTGACCGGCACGGCCAGCGAGCGGTCCAGCACGCCCGATGGGGTGAAGCGATGCACCATGCCAGCGTCGTTGGCGCAGATCCAGTAGCAGCCATCGGTGTCGATGGCCGCACCGTCCGGCCGGCCGGGCAGCTCGCGCATATCCACCAACAGACGGCGCGTCCCCAGGCTGCCGTCTTCGTGCAGGTCCAGCGACCAGATCTTTTGCACGCTGGGGTGGCTGTCGCTGAGGTACATGGTGGCGCCATCGGGGCTGAACGCCAGGCCGTTCTGGGTGACCAGGCCTTCGATCAGCGGCGCCGAAAGGCCGCGCGCGTCCTGCCGGTACAGGCCGCCAGCGGGTTGCGCCAGCGACATGTCGCGCACCATGGTGCCGGCCCAGAAGCGACCCTGGCGGTCACAGCGCCCGTCGTTGAAGCGCATGCCAGCTTGCGGGTGCTGCACGGCAGAGATGAGGGTGCAGACCAGAGTGCCGTCATCGGCAGGCTGAAGGTGGAAGATGCCCGTGTCCATGCCAGCGATGAGCCCGCCGCTGGCATGCAGCGCAATGCAGGCCAGCCGCTCCGGCGTCGCCCAGCTCATCAGTTGCCGGTCGGCCCAGCGCAGGCGGCGCAGCGCTCGGCCTTCGATGTCCACCCAGTACAGCGCCTGCTCGGCCGTGCTCCACAGGGGGCTTTCGCCCACCTGGTCCTGGTGGTGAGGCAACAGGAGTTCCATGGCCCCACTCACTCGAACGGACCGGTGCGCACAAACGGCCCGCCCTGGTAGATCACGGCTGGGTCCGTCAGGTCGGGCTGCGGGTCTGCAGCCTCCACCTTGACGCGGAAGGGCTCGGAGCTGTCCTGCGGGCGGTAGCCGATGTGGCGGGCGAGTGTGTTGTCCCACCAGGTGGTGGTGTTGTCGCCCATGCCATAGATGATGCTGTGGCCTACCACCGGCGCTGTGAGGCTGGCCACGACCAGGCGCTCCAGGTCGTCGTAGCTCATCCAGGTGGCCAGCATGCGGCGGTTGCGCGGCTCGGGGAAGGAGGAGCCGATGCGCAGGCACACGGTTTCGATGCCGTAGCGGTCAAAGTAGAAGCGCGAAAGATCCTCGCCAAACGCCTTGGACAGGCCATACAGGCCATCGGGCCGCGCAGGGTCGCGCAGGCCCACCACTTCGTCCTGGCGGTAAAAGCCGGTCACGTGGTTGGAGCTGGCAAACACCACGCGCTTGACGCCTTGCTTGCGAACGGCCTCATAGAGGTTGTAGGCACCAATGATGTTGGCCTGCAGGATGGGGTCCCAGGGCTGCTCGGTGGACACGCCGCCCAGGTGCACCACAGCGTCCACCCCCTCCAGCAGCGGCAGCATGGCACTGGCGTCTTCCAGCCGCGCGGGGCGCAACTCTTCGCCGGGCGCCTCGCTGCCCAGGTCGGCGACGTCGGACAGGCGCAAGGTGGTGCAGTACGCCTTCAGGCGCGTGCGCAATTCACGCCCCAGTCCGCCAGCGGCCCCGGTCAATAACAAGCGTTGAAAACGGATCGGCGTCGGGTGACAGGGCATGGCTTTTGCGGAGGTTCTTGGTACAGTGGCGTTACAAGCGGTTGAACGTCATCAGTTGTCATACAACGAGGAGGCAATGTACTCCTTTCAACCCGTCCAACACATAGGGATAACACCGAGACATGAGCACCGACATCGCCCCACGCCGCAAGCCCCGCACCCTGGCCCTGGAGCTGGTGGACTCCCTGGGTGACCGCATCCGCGACGGGCGCCTGGCACTGGGCGACAAGCTGCCCACCGAGGCCGCGATCATGGCCGAGTTCAACGTCAGCCGCACGGTGGTGCGCGAGGCCATTTCCAAGCTGCAGGCGTCGGGCCTGGTGGAGACACGGCATGGCATCGGCACGTTTGTGTTGGGCCTTGGGCAGGCCCCGGGCTTCAAGATCACGCCCGACCAGTTCAGCACCCTGCGTGACGTGATTGCGGTGCTGGAACTGCGCATCGGCGTAGAAACCGAGGCCGCCGCGCTGGCCGCGCAGCGCCGCACGCCCGCCAACCTCAAGACCATGCGCGAGGCGCTGGACACTGTGGCGGCGGCCGTGGACGCCGGGCGCGACGCGGTGGCGGCGGACTTCCAGTTCCATCTGGAGATCGCCCGCGCCACGCAGAACAGCCACTTCGCCGAGCTGATGGGCACATTGGGCAGCATGATCATTCCGCGCGCGCGGCTGGATTCGGTCGAAGCCCCCAACGACGAACGCAGACAGTACCTGCGCCGCGTGAATGGCGAGCACGAGAGCATCTACGACGCCATCGTGGGCCAGGACCCCGACGCAGCCCGTGCAGCCATGCGCACCCACCTGGCCAACAGCCGTGAACGCCGCCGGCGTGCACAGGCCGAGGCTGGCTGAAGGCCAGGGGTCGTGTCGATGCGCCCCACCCCATGCGCCGACCTGTCGCCCTGCGGGTCCGAGGCACCCGGCGGGCCCAGGCGGCAGGAAGTGATCCCATGAGTAGTTACCCGGGGTGCCCAAAAATGCACTTATGTTGTACGATGACATACAACAAATCCGCAGCGGCCATGCCATGGCGTACGGCCTTGCCTGAATGGGCAGCCCCTGTGGTGGCCAGCGCTCCTGGCCACGCCATCCCGGCACCGGGGCTGTGATTCGAATTTCTTCAACCACCCACCCTTTCACACCACCACCGCCATGCACGCAAACCTGATCGCCGGCAACTGGACCGAAGGCGTCCGCACGTACCAGAACACCAACCCCTCCGACACACGCGACGTGATCGGCGACTACGCCGTGGCCAGCCGCGAGCAGGCACTCGAGGCCGTCGCCGCAGCCCACGAGGCCTTTCCGGCATGGAGCCTGTCCACGCCCCAGCAGCGCTTTGACATCCTGGACGCGGTGGGCAACGAGATCATCGCCCGCAAGGCCGAGCTGGGCGACCTGCTGGCCCGCGAAGAAGGCAAGACCCTGCCCGAAGCGATTGGCGAAGTGGGCCGCGCCGCCGCCATCTTCAAGTTCTTTGCCGGCGAGGCGCTGCGCCCCGGTGGCGAGATGATCCCGTCCGTGCGCCCTGGCGTGGGCATTGAGATCACACGTGAGCCGCTGGGCACCATCGGCATCATCACGCCGTGGAACTTCCCCATCGCCATCCCGGCCTGGAAGATCGCGCCCGCATTGGCCTACGGCAACACGGTGGTGTTCAAGCCCGCCGAGGTGGTGCCCGGCTCTGCCTGGGCGCTGGCTGACATCCTGCACCGTGCGGGCCTGCCCGCTGGTGTGTTCAACCTGGTGATGGGCCGGGGTTCGGACGTGGGCGCCGTGCTGCTCGAAGACGAGCGCATTGCGGGCGTGAGCTTTACCGGCTCCGTCGGCACCGGCCAGCGCGTGGCAGCGGCCTGCGTGCCACGTGGCGCCAAGGTGCAGCTGGAGATGGGCGGCAAGAACCCGTTTTTGGTGCTGGACGACGCGGACCTGAACGTGGCCGTGGGCGCGGCCATCAACAGCGGCTTCTTCTCCACCGGCCAGCGCTGCACCGCCAGCAGCCGCGTGATCGTGACCGAAGGCATCCACGACCGCTTCGTGGCCGCCATGGTCGAGAAGATGAAGACCCTGAAGGTGGATGACGCGCGCAAGACCGGCACCGACATCGGCCCCGTGGTGGACGACCGCCAGCTCGCACAAGACCTGGAATACATCGGCATCGGCCAGCAGGAAGGCGCCAAGCTGGCATTTGGCGGTGAAGCACTGGAGAAGAACGCCGACGGCGCCCCAGGCTACTACCTGCGCCCCGCCCTGTTCACCGAGACCACGCCCGGCATGCGCATCAACCGCGAAGAGATCTTCGGCCCCGTGGTGAGCGTGTTGCGCGCCAAGAACTACGAAGAGGCGCTGGCCCTGGCCAATGACACGCCCTTCGGCCTGGCCAGCGGCATTGCCACCACCAGCCTCAAGCACGCCACACACTTCAAGCGCCACGCCCAGGCCGGCATGGTGATGGTGAACCTGCCCACAGCGGGCGTGGACTACCACGTGCCGTTCGGCGGCCGCAAGAGCAGCAGCTACGGCCCGCGTGAGCAAGGGCGTTACGCGGCAGAGTTCTACACCACGGTGAAGACCGCGTACACGCAGGCCTGAGACGGGCGCGACACAAGCCTGCGCCCGCGACGGCACTCCAGCCCCGGAGTGGCGATGCCAAGCGCCTGCACCGCGCCGGCGCGCACCGGCACTGCACAGGTCGTTCGCCAACGGTTTTTCAGGCAAATCGACCGCAATCGCTAGTGAATCATGCGCTGATAGCTATTATTTGTATAGCAAAAATAATCCACCGGCTCTGCGCCGCTGATTCCGGCCACGACGGCAGCCGCTATCATCGCGCCCCATGACCGCCCTCCGAACCTTCTCTGCGCTGCGCCTGTGGGTGCTCGCATGGTTCGTGGCGTCGATGGGGGTGGCCATTGCGTCGCCACTGGTGCACCCCCAGGCCTTTGAGGTGATCTGCTCGGGCGCGGGCGCCATCAAGCTGCTGGTGCAGACCGACGATGGCACCGTTGAAATGGGCGCGATGGGCATGGACTGCCCGCTGTGCTCCACCCCCAGCGCCCCGCCCCCCACACCGGTCGCCGCCGTGCTGCCGCCCCACCCCCTGGCCCATGCGCTGCAGCCCGTCGAGGCCGCCCGCATTGCGGCCGTCACTGCAGCCCCCCTGCCCGCACGCGGGCCCCCATCGCGCTCTTGATCTGAAGCTTGTTGGCAGTGCCCGGTACCTGGTGGTCGGGTGCTGCCTCGTTCCCGCTGGTTTCCAGATGGCGCAGCCCTGCGTGCACCCCACGCGGGCGTGGCTGCGCTGTCGCTTCAAGACAAGAGCGTTTTCATGTCCCGTATTTCCTTTGCTTCGCGCAGCGCTGCGGCCTTGCCGCGCCTGCCCCTTTCCCCTCTGTGCCTTGGCGTACTTGCCACCTGCGCACTGTCGTCTGTCGCAGCCCACGCACAGACCAACACCCCACCCACAATGCAGGCCGTGGATGTGGTCGATGCCGCCGCATCGCCCAACGGCAAACTCAACCTGGACACGCCCGTGGACACAGGCAGCCGCATGGGTCTGACGGTGCGCGAGAACCCCGCCTCCGTCACTGTGGTGGACCGCGCCACCATCGACGCACGCGGCGCGCAAGACACGCAGGAGATCCTGCGCGCCGTGCCGGGCGTGGTGGCGCACAACGCGCCGGGCTCCATGTCCGCGCACTACCGGGGCTTCACCAGCAACTCGGTCGCGCAGCTGTACAACGGCATCAACCCGCAGTACGGCAGCGCCACACGCGCGGTCGATAGCTGGATCTACGACCGGGTCGAGGCCATCGGCGGCGCGTCGAGTTTTCTGTACGGATCGGGCGGCGTGGGCGGCTCCATCAACTACATCACCAAGGCGGCCGAGCGCAGCGACTTCACCGAGGGCCAGCTGCGCCTGGGCTCCTACGACCTGAAGGAAGTGTCGGTAGGCCTGAACCGCCGCATTGCAGGCGGCGATGGCAGCGCAGGTCCTGCGCACTACGCGCGCATCGACCTCAACCACCGCAACGCAGGCAGCTGGATCGAAGGCACCAGAACACAGTCCACCCAACTGGCGACCTCGCTGCTGTCCGACCTGGGCGGCGGCTTCACGCACACACTGGCCTACGAATACCAGAGGGACCACGTGGACCGCCCGTACTGGGGCACACCGGTGCTCAACCCCGCCGTGGGCGCGCTGGCCATCGACCCGGCCACGCGCTTCAAGAACTACAACAGCGCCGACGGGATGTACGAGCAGCGCGTGCAATGGCTGCGCTCGGTGGCGCAATGGCGTGTGTCGGATGCGCTGCAGCTCAAGAACACGTTCTACGTGTACGACGCCCTGCGCGACTACCGCAACGTGGAGACCTACACCTTCAATGCCACCAACACTGCGGTCACGCGCACGTCCCCGCTGTTGCAACGCCACGACCAACAGCTGGTGGGCGACCGGCTGGAGGGCACGTACCAAGGCCAGCTCGCAGGCCGAAAGAGCGACTGGGCCTTTGGCCTGGACGTGAGCGTGAACAAGCAGACGCGCTTCCCGTTCGGCCCCTCGGTCACCGTGGGCACGGTCAACCCCTACCACTTCTCCACCGAGAACTTCTTCGACATTCCCGGCATGTCGCCCGTCCTGAACCCTGACAAGGACAACAAGATCACCAACACCGCGCTGTACCTGGAAAACCGCACGGCCGTGGTGCCTGGCGTGAATCTGATCACCGCGCTGCGGCACGAGCGCATCGACCTCGACCTGGTGAACCGCCGCGCCGTCACAGCCACCGCGCCCGCCACCTTCAGCCGCAGCTACAGCCCCACCACTGGCCGCCTGGGCGTGGTGTGGGACATTGCACCCGGCGCCAACTTGTATGCACAGGCCTCCAACGCGGCCGACCCGCCATCGGGCTCGCTGGCCTCGGCCTCGTTTGCCGATGTGCGCAACAACAGCGAACTGACCACGGGCCGCCAGATCGAGGTGGGCAGCAAGTTCGACTTCTGGGACGGCAAGGGCAGCGCCACGGTCGCGGCCTTTGAGATCCGCCGCAAGAACATCGCTTCGCAAGACCCGTCCAACCCCAACTTCACAGTGCTGGTGGGCGAGCAGTCGTCCAAGGGCATCGAACTGTCGGCTGGCATTCGGCCCACGCCGCAATGGCAGTTGCAGGGCAACCTGGCGCTGACCCGCGCGCGGTACGAGAACTTTGTGCAGGGCGGTGTCTCGCGCGCGGGCAATGTGCCCCAACTGGTTCCGCAGCAGGTGGCCAATCTGTGGGCCTCGTACGCGATCACACCCACCGTCACGGCCAGCGCGGGCGTGCGCCATGTGGGCAAGGTGTACGGCAACGCAGCCAACACCAAGTTCTGGCCGTCGTACACGCTGCTGGACCTGGGCCTGGCCTGGAAGATCAACAAGACCACCACGCTCACCACCCGCGTGCGCAACGCCACCGACCGCATCTACGCGGCCGAGACGCGCGACCAGGTCTACCTGGGCGCACCGCGCACGCTGGACGTGACGCTGCACACCGCGTTCTGACGCAGGCGGAGCACCGGACATGCCACACGCCAAACGCTGGCTGTACCTCGTCCACCGCTGGCTGGGCGTGTTGCTATGCGCCTTCTTCGCCATGTGGTTCGTCTCGGGCGTGGTGATGATGTACGTGGGCTACCCAAAGCTCACCCAGGCCGAGCGCCTTGCCCATCTGCCGCCCCTGCGCAGCACCATGCTAGGCCCCGAGCGCCTGCTGGAACCCGCCGATGCCCTGCAGCGCGCGGGCCTGGTAGGCCCGCTGCAGGACCTGCGGCTGGCGGTGGCCACCGGCGGGCGTGCCGTGTACGTGGTGGTGCCCGCAGCACCCACCGGCGACACCGCACCAAGCCCGCGCAGGGCACCGGCGCCTGCGGTCATCGACGCCATCACCGGCGAGCGATTGCAGCGTGTGGACGCCACGCACGCCATCGCCTCGGCCCGCGCCTTTGCGCAGCAAGCCAACCCGTCCATCGACTACCAGGGCATGATCGACGAGGACGCCTTCACCCACTCGCGCGCACTCGATGTGCACCGCCCCCTGCACCGCCTGCACCTGGGCGACAGCGCGGGCACCGTGGTCTATGTGTCGGGCACCACCGGCGAGGTGGTGCGCGATGCACCGCGGCAGGAACGCGCCTGGAACTACGCAGGCGCCTGGATCCACTGGCTCTACCCCTTCCGGGGCAATGTCTTCAATGACTACTGGACGGACATCGTGAACTGGCTGTCCGTCGCAGGCATCGTGCTCGCGGTGACGGGCACGGTGGTGGGCGTGCTGCGCTGGCGCTTCCGGGGCCGGTACAAGACGGGCGCGCGCACGCCGTACAGGGGTTACATGATGCGCTGGCACCATGTGTTTGGGCTGGTATTTGCGGTCATCACGTTCACCTGGATCTTCAGCGGCCTCATGTCCATGAACCCGTGGAAAATTTTCGACAGCGGCGCAATGCCACTGCGCCAGCAGGCCATGAATGGCGGGCCCCTGCAAGTGCCCGCGCAGGCAGCAGCGGTGCAAGCCTTGCTCTCTGCGGCGTCGCCCTACACCCGTGAACTGCGGTGGGTGCGCCATGCCGGCCACACGCTGGTGCTGGCCCACAGCCCCACAGGCGCCCCGACGGTGCTGGACGCCATCTCCGCCGCCGCGCACGTGTGGGCCCCAGGTGCTGTGGCCGAAGCCGCCGCGCGCCTGTTGCCCCACGCGGTGGTGCGCACCGACACCCTGACCGCCTACGATCTGCACTACTACGACCGCGCTGCCCACACCATGACTGGCGGCGCCGAGAAGCCTTTGCCCGCGCTTCGCGTGGTGTTCGACGACCCGCACGCCACCTGGGTGCACATCGACCCGCACACAGGCGCCGTACTGGGCCGCACCGACAGCCACCGCCGCACGAGCCGCTGGCTGTTTGCCATGCTGCACAGCTGGGACTGGCTGCCGCTGCTGGAGCGCAGACCGCTCTGGGATGTGATGCTCATCGCGCTGAGCCTGGGTGGGGCGGTGATGAGCGTGACAGGCGTCATACTGGGGTGGCGCAGGCTGGGTACGAAACTGCAAGGACCGCAGTGGCGCAGCAGCCGCTAGTGACCAGGGCGCAGTGCGCGCCTATGATGGCTATCGTTGCGCTTGGAAACATTTTGCCCATGACGGCCCCTAAACCGCCCTCCGCCACCGCCCCCGAGCGTTCTGCCACCAGCAGTGCGGCACCGCACCTCAAGCGGCCATCCAGCCTGCCTTTGCGTGCCATGGTGACATGGGGTACGGCCTTGGTCTTGATCATGGCCTGGGGTACGGTGGCTCTGCTTATGGATGTGTCACGGCGCGATGCCATGAACGCGCAGGTTCGCCAGAACAGCAATCTCGCGCTGAGCCTGGGCGAACAGACCGTACGGGTGATGGCGGCCGTAGACCAGGCGACCCTTCGCATGCGTGACACTGTGCTGGCCAACGACTTTGAAAAGGCAGACTTCACGCGGTTCGCCAACGAGACCGGGCTTGCCCCCTTGATCCTGACTCAGCTCTCACTGGTCGGCTCCGACGGCCGGTTCGTTGGAAGCAACATCGACCCCACCGGCGAGAAAACGGGTCACGTTGACCTGTCCGAGCGTGAGCATGTGCAAGTGCACCTCCATCCCTCCGCGTCGGAGACGGTACGTCTGCAGCAGACGCCTAGCGGACTGTTTGTGGGCAAGCCCGTGATTGGGAAGGTGTCCGGCAAGGCCACCATCCAGTTGTCGCGCAAGATTCAGGACGCTGGCGGTGGCGGTGGCGTAGCCAGCGTGATTGTTGCCTCCGTGAACCCCGGTTACTTTGAGGACGTCTATCGCGGAGTTCAATTGGGGCGAACTGGCGTCGTGACACTTATCGGAAACGACCGCACCATTCGAGCAAGAGTGATGGGAGGACAGAGCGTCGGAATGGGAAGCGTAGTGCCGCGCAGTCCGGACAACAACGCAGAAGAACGCGGCCCCAGCGGCCACTACGTGCGCTCCAGCGGCATCGACGGTATCGAACGCATTTATGCCTACAGCCGTGTTGGCACCTACCCTCTGATGGTGGTGGTGGCCACCAGCACCGACGAGGCCTTGCAGGAATGGCGCGCTAGCCGCAATGTGGCCCTGTTCACCATGGCGCTGTTCAGTGTGGCGCTGGTGGGTGCAGCGCTGATCTTTGTGCGCAGCGTGCGCCAGTTGGAGAGCACCAACGCCGCACTGCGCATCAGCGAGGCCGAGGCCCGCTCGGCCAGCCAGGCCAAGAGCGAGTTCCTGGCCGCCGTCTCGCACGAGTTGCGCACGCCCCTCACCAGCATCCGCGGCTTCGCAGAACTGATGGAGCTACGGCTGGAGCAGCCCCGCTTCAAGGAACAGGCCAGCCTGATCCGCAAGGCGGCAGACCACTTGAACGCCCTGCTCACCGAGATCCTGGACCTGGCCAAGGTGGAAGCAGGTGCCATGCCCCACATGCCCACCGAACAGAACGTGACCGAGATTGTTCAGTCCACCGCCGACTTCTTTGCCGTCACGGCCGCCAACAAGAACCTGGCGCTCCATGTGCGCATTGCCCCTGACGCCCCCCACACTTTGATGTGTGACGGACTGCGGCTCAAGCAGGTGCTCAACAACCTGCTGTCCAACGCCATGAAATTCACGACCGCAGGCTCGGTCACCATCGAAGTGGATGCCAGCAACGACGCCGTCCGCTTTCATGTGGTGGACACCGGCCCGGGCATCCCGGCGCACCTGCACGAAACGATCTTCGAAAAATTCCGCCAGGGCGACGACCAGGTGAGCTACCAGCACGGTGGCACCGGATTGGGCCTGGCGTTGTCGCGGGCGTTGGCGGTGCTGATGGGGGGCACGCTCACGCTGTCATCCGCAGAAGGCCAAGGCGCGCGCTTTACGCTGACCCTGCCGCGCAACCGGGGCACTGAGCCTCAGTAATCAGGTTCGTACTGGTGGGACGCTACGGCGTTGTGGAGTCAGTGCCGGCTGCGCAACGTACGGCTGAGCAAAATCACCGGCACCGGCACCGGCACCGGCACCGGCACCAGCGCCGGCGGCGACAATCCGCCTCGCCAGCGCGATGATGGTGTCCCCACAGGCAGGGGCGCCCCACGCTATTGGGAACATCAAGTGAAGAAATTTTGGCTCAGTGCGACAGTAACTCTCTATTTCTCATTGGCCGCATCGCATGCGGCGAGCAATTCCGCTCACCACGCCATCACCCAGGTAAGCACGCAAAACCCTGCTTTGACGGCCGCATTGACGGATCTGAAGATGGCGCTTTTTGCCCCGAGGACCGCTTTGCTGTTTGACAACGGGGGCGTGGCAAATAACTGCGCGCAGTACTCCAACCTTTTGTCTTCCGGTGCGCCGGACGAATCCACACGCAGTGCTGAGATTCGCAGTGAATACTTGGTGTGCGACGCAGTTCAGATGCTCGGCCTCCAGCCGTTCATCGTGACCCAAGCATCCTTACCTGCCAACGCGGCCAGAACGCTTTTCGAGCGATTGGACATGCGCTCCTTCCCGTCATCGCTGCGCAACCGGGCCGACGGTCAAACACACACGCTCAACACTCTTTTGGCCTCGGGCAAAGTGACAATGACCAGAGACACGGTGGAGGTCGAAACGAACACACAATTCTTCAGCCTGAAGATCGTCGGTGTGGTGAAGCGCCCGGCCAACGAATTTGGTGGTAGACGCTTGCAGAAAGAATGGATTGTCTGGGTTGGAGATGAGCTGAAAGACGGCAACTACAAGTCTTACCGTACGTTGATAGTGCGCCTGCCCAGTGACTCGCGCGGCGGTCAGTACACGGGATCCATCCACCCGATGCAGTGACGCCAGGGCGAGGACAGCGGTACGATAGATTGGAGTGATCTGTCAGGGGAATTGGGAAGGCTATGCATCAGCAACGCCCCCTCCCCCCTCTGCCTCGGCTGCTTTGTGGCCTCGGTCTACGCCCGACTGCGCAACGTACGGCTGAGCAAAATCACAGGCACCAGCCCCACCGCCACCAGCGCCAGTGACGGCAAGGCCGCCTCGCCCAGGCGCTCGTCGCGGGCCAGCTGATAGGCCACCACGGCCAGGGTGTCGCTGTTGAAGGGGCGCAGCACCATGGTGGCGGGCAGCTCCTTCATCACATCCACAAACACCAGCAGCGCTGCGGCGGCGGTAGAGCGCTTGAGCAGCGGCCAGTGCACGCGCGCCAACAGGCCTGCGCTGCCCATGCCCAGCATGCGGGCAGAGTCGTCCAGGCTGGGCGGAATCCGCGCGTAGCCGCTCTGCATGGATTGCAGGGCGACTGCACAAAACCGCACCAGGTAGGCCCACACAATGCCAAAGGCCGTGGCCGTGACCAACGCGCCCACACCCCACTGCGGCATGGCCGCCTGCAGCCAGCCTACGGGCAACAACAGCCCCACCACGATGACGGCGCCCGGCACGGCATAACCCACGCTGGCCAGCTGCACCACGCCACGCGTGATGGCGTCGGGCTGGCGGCGCACCGCAAAAGCCAGGGCGAGCGCGATGGCGACGGCCAGCGCCGCAGTGATGCATCCTAAGCGCACGCTGTGCCAGGCCCATTCCATGAACCGCTCCCACGGCAGCACCGACCAGTCGGCCGCCAGCGGCCGCAGCATGAAGACCACCGGGGCGACAAAACCCATGACCACCGGCATCGTACAGACCGCCCAGGCGGCCCACCGGCGCGCACCCTGGAGCCGCAGCGGCTGCGCCTCGGCCGAGCCTGCGCGCCCGCCGCCGGTGGCAAAACGCATGCGCTTTTGCGCGCGGTGCTCCAGGTGCAGCAGCGCCATCACCACCACCAGCAGCATGGTGGCCAGCTGCGCGGCGGCCAAGCGGTTGTCCATGGACAGCCAGGCCTTGTAGATGCCCGTGGTGAAGGTCTGGATGCCGAAGTAGCTGGCCACGCCGAAGTCGGCCAGGGTTTCCATCAGCACCAGCGCCACGCCCGCCGCCACAGCCGGGCGCGCCAGCGGCAGGGCCACGGCGCGGATGCGGCGCGGCAGCGGTGCACCCAGCAGGCGTGCGGCCTCCATGAGGTGGGCAGCACGCTCACCCAGCGCCGTGCGCGCCAGCAGGTACACGTAGGGGTAGAGCGAGAAGATGAACACCCACACCGCGCCGCCCAGGCTGCGCACCTCGGGCAGCAGGCGGCCTTCCAGGCCGAAGGTGTTGCGCAGGCCCACCTGCAGCGGGCCGCTGAACTGCAGAAAGTCGGTGTAGGCGTAGGCCGTCACGTAGGCGGGCATCGCCAGCGGCAACAGCAGCAGCCATTCAAAGGTGCGGCGGCCCGGAAAGTCGAACAGCGTCACGGCCGCAGCCGCCAGCGTGCCCACCACGGCCGCGCCCAGCGCAACCAGCACGCTGAGCCACAGCGTGGTCCACACATAGCCGGGCAGCACCGTGGCCGCCATTTCGCGCAGGATGGCGCCCGTCTGCGCATCGCCCTGCCCGGTGGGCGAGAACGGCAGCCACGACGCCAGCACCGCCAGCACCGGCAAGGCCAGAAAGCCTGCAAACAGGATCAGCGGGATGCTGCGAAAGGCAGAGGACGGCGTGCGGCGCAAGGCGATGGGCTCGGGAGAGGAAAGAAAGCGCACACCTGCCGAAAGGCATGGGCACCCTGGTGCAGTGTTGCACGCTATCTGGCACTTAAAAACCGCGTCTTTTCGGCCAGGGCTGCGTAGCAAATCCTAGCGATACCTCCGGGTATCGCAGTGGTTTGCGCCTTGCCCTGACCAAAAATCCATCGGTTTTCAATGTGCCATCTAGCGCGCAACACTACACCAGCACCCAGGAATGCAAATGCGAATTTTAAGCATTCACTCCACCCCGCCTAAAATGCACAGATATGTTTCTTGAGGTCTCCCAACTCGAAGTGCACTACGCAGGCCGCGCACAGGCCGCCGTGCAAGGCGTCACGCTCAGCCTGAAAGCGGGTGACATCGGCGTGCTGATCGGCCCCTCCGGCTGCGGCAAGACCACCCTGCTGCGCGCCGTGGCCGGGCTGGAGCCCGTGACGGGTGGCGAGATACGCCTCACCAAAAGTGTGGTCAGCAGCGCCCGCCTGAGCGTGCCACCCGAGCTGCGCCGTATCGGCATGGTGTTCCAGGACTACGCGCTGTTCCCGCACCTGTCGGTGGGCCGCAATGTGGCGTTTGGCATCCACCAGTTGCCCAAGGCCGAGCAGGCCGCGCGGGTGGCTGAGGTGCTGCAGCTGGTGGGCCTGACGGGCAGCGAGCACCGCTACCCGCACGAACTCTCTGGCGGCCAGCAGCAGCGTGTGGCGCTGGCGCGTGCGCTGGCGCCGCGCCCACAGCTCATGCTGCTGGACGAGCCGTTTTCCAACCTGGATGTGGACCTGCGCGAGCGCCTGGCACACGAGGTGCGCGGCATTCTCAAGGCCGCAGGCGCCACGGCGCTGTTTGTGACGCACGACCAGTTCGAGGCGTTTGCCATCGGCGATGTGATTGGCGTGATGAACGAAGGCCACCTGCACCAGTGGGACGATGCATACACCCTGTACCACCGCCCCGCCACGCGGTTTGTGGCCGACTTCATCGGCCACGGCGTGTTTGCCCCCGCCACGCTGGTGCAGCGCGGCAACAACGTGGTGGCCCAAACACCCTTGGGCGACCTGACCGACCTGGATGAGTGCCCCCTGCCCAGCAGCTACCCTGCGGGTGAATGTGATGTGCTGCTGCGCGCCGACGACATCGTGCACGACGACCATGCGCCCGTGCAGGCGCAAATCGTGCGCAAGTCGTTCCGGGGGTCGGAGTTTCTGTACACCCTGCGCCTGGCCAGTGGCCACACGGTGCTGGCCCATGTGCCCAGCCACCACGACCACGCGCTGGGCGAGTGGATCGGCATCCGCGCCCAGGTCGACCATGTGGTGACGTTTCCGCGTGGCTGAGGCGGTGATGGAATCAAAATCGGCTGGATGCGCTAGTCGAACATGCCTGAATTGCTATTGAATCAATAGCAATTACCCTCCAGCTCAGGACTTGCCCTTGCGCTGCAGGCCTTCCAGCCCGTTCAGGTCCACCTGCGACATCAGGCCTCGCAGCTCTTTCACACCGATCTTGTCGCCCTCAATGCTGACCACAAGGCCGTTCTTCAGGATGGTCTTGAACTCTGCGTGGCTGCCATCCTTGTCGTAGCGCTGGTGCAGGGTGCGGCCCCCCTCTTGCCACGTCTTTTCGGCGCTGGTCTGGTCTTCTTTCTCGCCCTGCGCCATGCCCATGGCCATCACCGCCATCTGCCCCAGGCCGCCCACGTCCACGATCTCCAGGCGCAGCTGCTTGTCGTCGTTGCCGTATTGCGCGCTGGCCTGGCTGGTGGGTAAGCCCAGGGCGGCACCGTCCTGCACGTCAAAACCCGTGCGGGGCAGGCCCGCCAGCTTCTCGGGCAGGGCCGCCTTGAGCGTCTGGGCCGCAATGGCCTGACCCCCACCCAGCACACCCGCAGCGGCCTTGGCGGCATCGCCCGTGGCGGCTGCGATGGCGGCCGGATCCTGGCTCTTCTGGGCCTCTTCCATCTTGCGGGCGGCTTCTTCCATCTTCTTGCCGGCAGCTTCCAGACCGGCGGTGTCGATGGACACCTTGCCACCGGGCGTGTTCATGGTGATGGCAGGGGCATCGGCACCGCCAAACAGCGCACCGCTGCGCGGCATGAACAGCGCACTGACGGCACCGATGACCACACCCACCACGATGGCCGCAATGATGACCACCACCGTGTAGCCCACCGACTTTTCGGGCGCACTGCGCATGAGCACAGGCAGGCCGGTGTAGAGCAGGTAGATGGAGTACACCGCCGCCAGCAGGCCCAGCATGGCCAGCGATGGCAGCAGGCTGAACACTCCGCCCAGCAGGGCGGCCGTGCTGGCGTACACCGCCACCTTCTGTGCCTGGATGGCATTCTTTTGCCCGCCGAAGGTGGGCGCCAGCGCATCGATGATGAAACCGAGCACCAGCAAGCCCACCAGGCTCAACCCGTATGACACGACCATGTTCACCAGCCCGGAGACAAAAGGCACGCGGATGGTGACCCCAAAACCGCCAAAGCCGATCAGCGACATGCCGATGAAACCGCAGACCGCCGGAATGGCGGCCAGGATCATGGCGTAGCGGGTGAACAGGGTGGCGGTGTCGGTGGCCTCCGCATCGATGGTGGCCCAGGCCTCCTTGGGTTGCAGAAGAATGCTTTTGGCGCGTTCAATCAGGTTCATGGTGCCCTCCCGGCAGTGTGCAAAGGCCTGCGATGAACCGCAGGCAAATGGAAAGCGCGGACGATACGGGACATTGCGCCGGGCAGACCACCTGGACGACCACCTGCAGGGCCCAAAGCGTGGAATATGCACGCTTTTGCCGCACAAAGACAGCTCGTTGGGAACCCAGGGCCCGGAACCTGTGTGCGTTCTCAGGCCTTGCGCAGCTGATCGACCGTGTCGTGCAGGTGCTGCGTCCAGGTGCGGCGGTCGCGCTCGCCTGCCAGCTCCGGGGGGCCGTAGTGCACCACGGCCTCGATGGGCGGGGCGCTGAGCGTGCGCCAGATCGAGCCCACCAGGGTTTCGTCGCCGATGTAGCTGGGAGCAAAACTGGTGGCGCCCGTGGCCTTGTCGGCAAAGCGCAGGCCTACGGGCTGCACGGGCGCCTTTGCAGCCACGGCGGCCTGCAGCAGGTTGGCGTGGAAGGGCAGCATCTCGCGCCCGTCGCCCGTGGTGCCTTCGGGGAACACGGCCAGCACCTCGCCGCGCTCCAGCGCCTCCTGCATCGAGCGCACCATGCGCAGCGCATCGCGGCGTGAGCTGCGTTCGATGTAGAGCGTGCCCGCCGCCGTGGCCAGGGTGCCGATCAGCGGCCAGGCCTGCACGTCGGATTTGGAGACAAAACGGCAGTGCCGCGCCGCATGCATCACCGGGATGTCGAGCCACGAGATGTGGTTGGCCACCAGCATCACCGGGCCAGTCACCGGGGGCTGCCCCAGGATGCGCAGGCTGATGCCCGCATGGGCCAGCAGCTCCAGCGACCACACCTGCACGCGGGCGTGCTGCTGGTCGGGCGACAGCGCCGGAAACCGCAGCGCCACAATCCACAGGCCTTTGGCAATGTGGCCCAGCAGCCGCAAGAGGCGCCAGCTGGCGCGCAGGAACTTCACGGCCGGGCCTTGCTATCGCAGCGTCGCGCCGTCTCAGCCGCGGTCAAAAGCGACCTGTCCGCCGACCAGGGTCATGCGCACGCGGCCGGGCAGCTCGTAACCCGAGAACGGCGTGTGTTTGCCCTGGCTGGCGAGCGCGTCGTCCTGCACCGTCCACGCTGCCTGCGGGTCGAAGATGCAGAGGTCGCCCACGCCGCCTTCCACGATCTGGCCGACGCTGGCCTGCAAGGTGCCCAGCGCGTTGCCCAGCACGCGTGCGGGCTCTGCCGTGACCACGGCCAGCGCGCGCTGCAAAGGCACACCACTGTCTTGCGACCACTTGAGCGCCAGCGACAGCAGCAGCTCCAGCCCCGTGGCGCCGGGCTCGGCTTCGGCAAACGGCAGGGTCTTGGCGTCTTCATCCACCGGGGTGTGGTCGGACACCAGCGCATCGATGGTCCCGTCGAGCAGCGCCGCGCTCAGGGCGTCGCGGTCACGTTGCTGGCGCAGCGGCGGCGTCAGGCGCGCGCGGCTGTCAAAGAAGCCGATGTCGTTTTCGGTGAGGTGCAGCGAGTTGATGCTGACATCGGCGGTGACCTTCAGGCCATCGGCCTTGGCGCGGCGTACCAGCTCCACGCCCGCAGCGCTGCTCAGGCGGCACAGGTGCACGCGCGCGCCGGTGGTCTTGAGCAGTTCAAAAATAGTGTGCAGCGCAATGGTCTCTGCCGCCACGGGCACGCCCGACAGGCCCAGCCGCGTGGCCAGCGCACCGCTGGCGGCCACGCCCTTGCCCAGGTGCATCTCTTGCGGGCGCAGCCACACGGTGTAGCCAAAGGTGGCGGCGTACTGCAGCGCGCGCTGCAGCACCTGGGTGCTGGCCAGCGGCACCTCGGCCTGGCCAAAGCCCACGCAGCCGGATTCGGTCAGCTCGGCCATCTCGGTCAGCACCTCGCCAGCGAGGTTGCGCGTGAGCGCGCCCAGCGGGAACAGGCGCGACTGGTGCAGCTTCTCGGCGCGGAACTTGAGCATCTCCACCAGGCCGGGCTCGTCGAGCACGGGGTCGGTATCGGGTGGGCACACCAGGCTGGTGACGCCACCGGCCACAGCGGCGGCCATTTCGGATTCGAGCATGCCTTCGTGCTCGTGGCCGGGCTCGCGCAGGCGCGCGGCCAGGTCCACCAGGCCGGGCAACACGATGCAGCCAGCAGCGTTGATGGTGCGGTTGGGCGCAAAGTCGGGCGGCACGCGGTTGACCCCCACGATGCGGCCCGCCGCCAGCGCGATGTCGCAGGTCTGGTCAAGGCCCGAGGCGGGGTCGATCACACGGCCGTTCTGGATCAGTATCTTCATGATTTCAAGCCAAATTGGCTGCTAGCGCTTGATTGATAAGCACAAACAGCTATGAAAACAGGAGTATTCATCCTCAAGGTCACGCCTCGTTCCCTGCGACGATGGACATGACAGCCATGCGTACCGCGATGCCGAAGGTCACCTGCGGCAGGATCACGCTCTGCTTGCCATCGACCACGGCGGAGTCGATCTCCACGCCACGGTTGATGGGGCCGGGGTGCATGACGATGGCGTCGGGCTTGGCCAGTTGCAGCTTTTCCTGCGTGAGGCCGAAGCTCTTGAAATACTCCTGGCTGGAAGGCAGCAGCGCACCGCTCATGCGCTCGTTCTGCAGGCGCAGCATGATGACCACGTCGGCGTCCTTGATGCCCTCTTCAAGCGTGTGGCACACCCGCACGCCCATTTGCGCCATGTCCGACGGCACCAGGGTGCGCGGCCCCACCACACGCACTTCGGCGCAGCCCAAGGTGGTCAGGCCGTGGATGTCCGAGCGCGCCACGCGCGAGTGCAGCACGTCGCCCACGATGGCCACGGTGAGGTTGCTGAAGTCCTTTTTGTAGTGACGGATGGTGTACATGTCCAGCAACCCCTGCGTGGGGTGGGCATGCCGTCCGTCGCCGGCGTTGATCACGTGCACATGCGGCGCCACGTGCTGCGCGATCAGGTAAGGCGCGCCGGACTCGCTGTGCCGCACCACGAACAGGTCGGCGGCCATCGCGCTCAGGTTGGCGATGGTGTCGAGCAGCGACTCACCCTTGCTGGCCGAGCTGCGCGCGATGTCCAGGTTGATCACGTCGGCCGACAGACGCTTGGCCGCGATCTCGAACGTGGTGCGCGTGCGCGTGCTGTTCTCGAAGAACAGGTTGAACACGCTCTTGCCGCGCAGCAGGGGCACCTTCTTCACTTCGCGGTCGTTCACGCTCACGAAGTTGGCTGCCGTGTCGAGGATGTGCGTGACGATGTCGCGCGGCAGGCCCTCGATGGACAGCAGGTGGATGAGTTCGCCGTTGCCGTTGAGTTGGGGATTGCGCTTGTGCAGCACGGTCAGGCCTCTTTAGTCTTTGTCTTGGACTTGGAATTGGAAGGTACCGCTGTCGCCTCGCGCCAGGGCAAGCGACTGGGCGGCAGGCAGAGCCACGCGCGCAGCGGCAAAGTCGGCCTGCACGGGCAGCTCGCGCCCGCCACGGTCCACCAGCACGGCCAGGCGCACACTGGCGGGGCGGCCGTAGTCGAACAGCTCGTTGAGCACGGCGCGGATGGTGCGGCCGGTGTAGAGCACGTCGTCGAGCACCAGCACGTCGGCGCCGTTCACGTCAAACGGCAGCGCGGTCTGCGCACTGGCCGACAGGCCACGCTGGGCGAAGTCGTCGCGGTGCATCACCGATGACAACACACCGGCCGGGCCTTCCAGGCCCAGGTCTTTTTGCAGGCGCTCGGCCAGCCAGGCGCCGCCGGAAGCGATGCCCGCCAGGCGCGTGGTGGGGGTCAACATGCTGCGCACGCCGCGCAGCAGTTCGCGGTACAGCGCCTCGGCATCAAGCACCAGGCTGCCGGACATTCCGGGGGATGGGGTGGTCATGGGAGATTCCTCAAAAACTGTTCCAGGATGATGCAGGCCGAGGCCGCGTCGGCATCCTTGGCACCACCTGCAATGGCTTCGGTGGTGCTGTAGCGCTCGTCCACCTCGAACACCTGCAATCCAAAGCGCCCGCGCAACTGGCGCCCGAACTTGAGAGCACGCGCGGTGTTTTCGTGGGCCGCACCGTCGGGGTGGTAGGGCACGCCGATCACCAGCGCATCGGGCTGCCATTCCTTGATGCGCTCGGCCACCTGGGCAAAACGGGCGTCGCCCTCGGCCTGGATGGTGCGCTGGGGTGTGGCGCTCTTGAGCATGCGGTTGCCC
Organism: Acidovorax sp. Root568; assembly: GCF_001427445.1. NCBI lineage: Bacteria > Pseudomonadati > Pseudomonadota > Betaproteobacteria > Burkholderiales > Comamonadaceae > Acidovorax > Acidovorax sp. Root568. The sequence continues at coordinate 217,483 of NZ_LMGP01000016.1, forward strand.
GAGGCCACGCCCGTGCGCTTGAGCCCAAAGTCAAAAGCAAGAAAGGTCTGGAAATGCGCAGGAACGGCTGGCGGCTGAATGGACTGAGCGGGCGCGCCAGTCATGCGTGCCCCGCCTCCGGCGACAGCATCCAGGCCTGCAAGCCCAGAAGCGACAGGGCCCGGTCGTACCGCTCGGGCACGGGCGTGTCGAAGATCACCGACAGATCGGCGGCCACCGTGAGCCAGGCGTTCTCGGCAAGCTCAGACTCCAACTGACCCTCGCCCCAGGACGAATACCCCAGCGTGATGAGCACGCGGCGGGGACCTGCGCCAGTGGAAAGGGCTTCGAGCACGTCCTTGGAGGTGGTCATCTCCAGGCCACCGGGGATGGTCATGGTGGAGGCGTAGGCCGACTCGTCGGTTTCCCCCTTGTCCATGAGCATGGGTTCGTGCAGCACAAATCCGCGCTCGGTCTGCACCGGGCCGCCCTGAAAAACGGGCTCTTTGGTGAGGTCCTCGCGGCGCAGCGACAGGTCCACCTTGTCAAACAGGCCCTTGAGGGTGATATCGGTGGGCTTGTTGATGATGAGGCCAAGCGCACCGCGTTCGCTGTGCTCACACAGATAGACGACGCTGCGCGCAAAAGACTCATCTTCCAGGCCGGGCATCGCGATCAGGAAGTGATGCGTCAGGTTGATGGGCGCAGAATCGAAAGACATCCCGCAATTTTAACGGTGAACATGCCCCCCTCCCCCGAGCCCACTTACTCCCGTGGCCTTGTCTGGTTCCGCCGCGATCTGCGTGCCCACGACCAGGCGGCCCTGTACCACGCGCTGACGCGCTGCGAGCAGGTGTTCTGCGCCTTTGTCTTTGACAAGCACATCCTCGACGCCCTGCCCCGCGCCGACCGCCGGGTGGAGTTCATCCGCGAGTCGCTGGTGGAGCTGGATGACACGCTGCGCGCGCTTTCGGGGCAGAAAAGGGGCGGCCTCATCGTGTGGCACGCGGTGGCTAGCGATGCCATTCCGGCCCTGGCCAGCGCCCTGGACGTGCAGGCTGTTTTTGCCAACCACGATGACGAGCCCCAGGCGCTGGACCGCGACAGCTTGGTACGCACGCGCCTGGCGGCGGCCGGCAAGGCCTTTCACACGTTCAAGGAACATACCCTGCTCGAGCGCAGCGAAGTGCTGACGCAGACCGGCAACCCGTACAGCGTGTTCACGCCGTACAAGAATGCGTGGCTCAAGAAGATCGATGAGTTCCAGCTCAAGAGCTATCCGGTGGAGCGCCACGCCCACCATCTGGCGGCGCGCCCAGAGGCTCATTGCCAGCCTGTGCCCACCTTGCAGGACCTAGGGTTTGAGCCCACAGCGCTGTCCCAGCTGCGCCTGCCCACCGGCGCCCAGGGCGCACAGCAGTTATTCGACGATTTTCTCGGCCGCATCGAGCGGTATGAGGACACGCGCAACTTTCCAGCGGTGAAAGGGCCTAGCTACCTGAGCGTGCACCTGCGTTTTGGCACCATCTCGCCGCGCTTGCTGGCACGCACGGCGCACCGCCTGATGCTGGAGGGCAACCCGGGCGCCACTACCTGGCTCAGCGAACTGATCTGGCGGGACTTCTACTTCCAGATCCTGCACCACCACCCGCATGTGGTGGGCCAGAGCTTCAAACCGGCCTACGATGCCATCGCCTGGGAGACCGGCCCCGAGGCCGATGCCCTGTTTGCCGCCTGGTGCGAGGGCCGCACCGGCTACCCGCTGGTGGATGCCGCCATGGCGCAGATCAACCAGACGGGCTACATGCACAACCGCCTGCGCATGGTGGTGGCAAGCTTTCTGGTGAAAGACCTGGGCATTGACTGGCGCCGCGGCGAGGCCTACTTTGCCACGCACCTCAATGACTTCGACCTGGCCGCCAACAACGGTGGCTGGCAGTGGGCCAGCTCCAGCGGGTGTGATGCCCAGCCGTATTTCCGCATCTTCAACCCGGTGAGCCAGAGCGAGAAGTTCGACCCGGAGGGCAAGTTCATCCGCCGTTACCTACCCCAGCTCGCAGCGCTCCCCACCAAGGCACTCCACGCCCCCTGGCTGGCGCGCCCGCTGGAGTTGCAGGAAGCGGGCGTGCGCCTGGGAGACACCTACCCCTTACCCGTGGTGGAGCACGATGCCGCAAGGCAACGCACGTTGGAGCGGTATGCCGTGGTGAAGACGGCTGCAGGGTGACAACACACGGACCCACAGACTCAAGCAGGTCGCCGAGGGCTAACGATGCGCCGTGGGCGGCGGGTCGTCCGGCGGGGGCTCCTCCGGCGCCATCTGCATGCTCTCACCGCCCAGCGAGGCACCGGCGGCCAGCCTCAGTCGCAAACGCACATCGGTGCGGTTGTCGGCGTTAGCGATGGCTTCTTCGGGCGATATCGTGCCCGCCTCCACCATGCCCAGCAGTGACTGATCAAAACTCCACATGCCCTGCTCACCACTGCGGGTGATGGCGGTCTTGAGTTCGTCGATCTGCCCCTTCTGGATCAGTTCGGCCACATAGGGCGTGAGCAGCATGATCTCGGTGGCGGGCACCAAGTGGCCTGCAAGGCCCGGCACCAGGCGTTGCGCCACCACCGCCCGCAGGTTGAGGGACAGGTCCATGAGCAGTTGGCGGTGCGCGTCCTCGGGGAAAAAATTCACGATGCGCTGCACCGCCTGGTTGGCATTGTTGGCGTGCAGGGTGGACACACACAAGTGGCCGGACTCTGCGTAGTGCAGCGCGTGCTGCATGGTGGCCCGGTCGCGGATCTCGCCGATCATGATCACGTTGGGCGCCTCGCGCATGGCACGGCGCAGCGCCTCGTCATACGACAGGGTGTCGAGACCCACCTCGCGCTGCGTTACCAGGGATTTTTTGTGGCTGTGCAGGTATTCGATGGGGTCTTCTACCGTGAGGATGTGCCCGCCAGTGTGCGTGTTGCGATGGTCCAGCAATGCGGCCAGCGTGGTGGTCTTGCCCGAACCTGCGGAGCCCACCGTCAAGACCAGCCCCCCTTTGAGAAACGCCAGCCGCTGCAGCACGGGCGGCAACCCCAGTTCTTCCAGCGTCGGGATCCGCGCTATCACATGGCGGATCACCATGCCGACCTGCCCCCGCTGCATGTGCACGTTCACGCGAAAGCGCTCCCCATCGGCGGTCTGCAGCGAGAGGTCGCACTCCATCGTGGTCTCGAACTCCTTGCGCTGGGCCTCGCGCAAGATGGAATAGGCCATATGCCGCACATCGTCGGCCGCCAGGACTTGCTGTGTGATGGGGACAAAGGCACCCTGCCGCTTGATGGTGGGCGCGGCACCCGCCAGCAAAAACAGGTCCGAAGCCCGCTCGCGCGCTACCAGGGCCAGGCAGGCCAGCAGCCGGGGGTCAGGGGAAGGGGATGGAGCCAGCGGGTCCATCACGGTGACTCGGTCCGCCCTATCGATGCACAGGACACCACAAGGCAAGGCAACAAGAGAGCACTCCCGACCCAGGCTGACTCGCAGGGTCGGGAGTGGGCCAGCATGGTGTCAGGCCTCAGCCGCTGCAGCGATGCGGGCGTAGTGCTGGATCAGGCTCAGCAGCTCTTCGTCCGAATACGGCTTGCCCAGGTAGTGATTCACACCCAGCTCCATCGCGTGCTCGCGGTGCTTTTCAGCAATCCGCGAGGTGATCATGATGATGGGCAGATCACGCAAGGCACCGTCTGCACGGATGTTGCGCGCCAGATCGAAGCCGTCCATGCGCGGCATTTCGATGTCGGACAGAACCACCGTCGGGCGTTCTTCCTGCAGACGCTCCAGCGCCTGCAGGCCATCGGCCGCCAGGGCCACACGGTAGCCTTCGCGCTGCAGCAGACGCTGCGTCACGCGGCGCACGGTGATGGAATCGTCCACCACCAGCACCAGCGGCACCTGGCTCGGTCCCGACAACTGCTGAGACACGACGGCCTTACCCGTACCGCCGGCAGCGGGGGTGTCGGGTGCTGGCGCCATGTCGGCACTGGCCGCACGCACCTGGTCGCCATACACCGTGGCCAAGGCCACCGGGTTGTAGATGAGCACCACGGCACCCGATGCCAGCACGGACATGCCCGCCAGACCCGGAAGACGGGACAACTGCGGCCCCAGGTTCTTCACCACCACTTCCTGGTTGCCCAGCACTTCGTCCACGTGCATCGCAACACGCTGGGCAGCGCTTCGGAAGATCACCACCGGGCGGGTCTTGCCCGCCGGCTCGGTGCTGCGGCTGGACGACTGCAGCAGGGCTCCCGACCAGAAGAACGGGATTTTCTCCATGCCGTCGTCAAACACGCCGGTACGGTAAGCCTCTGCCAAGTCAGGGGCCGAGGTGCGGCGGACGATCTCGACGACGTTGGCCGGAACGCCGATCGCCAGGTCACCCGAGCGCAGCATCACCACCTGCGTCACCGCGGTGGTCAACGGCAGCACCATGCGGAATGCCGCGCCCTTGCCCGCCTCGGTGGAGGTTTCGATGCGGCCGCCCAGCGCATTGATCTCAGCACGCACCACGTCCATGCCGATGCCCCGCCCTGCCAGACCAGTCACTTCGGAGGCCGTCGAGAAGCCCGGCATGAAGATCAGGTTGGCCGCATCTGCATCGCTCAGCTCCACGCCGGGCTCCACGATGCCCTGAGACACGGCCTTTTCGCGAATGCGCGGCAGGTTCAGACCCGCTCCGTCATCGCGGAACTCGACCGATACGTCATTGCCTTCGTGGTGCAGGTCCACCGTGATGGTGCCCGACGCCGGCTTGCCGGCCGCCGTGCGCACTTCAGGCTCTTCGATGCCGTGGGCCACGCAATTGCGCAACAAGTGCTCGAAGGCGGGCGTCATGCGGTCCAGCACGCCGCGGTCCATTTCGATGGAGCCACCGGTGATGTCCAGCTTGATCTGCTTGCCGGTTTCCTTGGAGGCCTGGCGCACCACCGCGTACAAGCGCTCGGCAATCCCCTCGAACTCCACCATACGTGTGCGCAGCAGATCCCGTTGCAGCTCACGCGCCTGGCGGCCTTGGGCAATCAAGTCGTCTTCAGCGCCTTCCATGGCGCGTTGCAGATTGCGCTGCACCGTGGCCACGTCGTTGACCGACTCGGCCATCATGCGGGTCAACTCCTGCACCCGTGTGAAGCGGTCGAACTCCAGCGGATCGAAGCCCGCAGCAGAGTCCTTGGACAGCGCCAGACGCGACTGCATTTGAGATTCGGCCTGCACCTCGATGTCGCGCAACTGCTGGCGCAAGCGGTCCAGATTGCCCGACAGATCGGTGAGTGAGCTGCGGAACTGGCCCAGGCGCGCGTCCAGGCGCGAACGGCTGATCATCACCTCGCCCGCCTGGTTGACCAGGCGGTCCAGCAGCTGTGCACGCACGCGCACCGACTGGTTGGCTGCCACTCGCAGGGGCGCCAGCTGGGATGGTCCTGGCAGGCGCACGGCCGGAGCCGTTATCGCCAGCGGCTTGGCAGAAGATGCTGCCGCCGAGGGGACGGAGGCTGCGGCCGCATCCACCACATTGGCACGCAAGGCGGGCGTGGCTTCGACCGGCAGAGTAACCACCGTGTCGGAAGGACTCTGACCAATGGCACGCAGCGCCTCGAAGTTGGCTTGCAGTCCATCGAAACTGCCTTGCAACGGCTCAATCTGGTCGGCCGTGACGGTTTCTGCGTCCAGCTGCTCGATCGCAGATTCCAGCCGGTGGGCCATTTCGCCCAGGCGCATCGCCCCGGCCAGTCGTGAACTGCCCTTGAGCGTGTGCAGGGCTCGCAATACTTCGCTGCGGGCGCTGAGGTTGTCGGGGCGCGACGCCCATTGGCGCAACGCACCACCGAGCTGGGGCAGCAACTCGGCCGCCTCTTCCTCGAAGATGGGGAACAGGTCGGGATCGATAACGTCGATCGCATCGATGTCATCGTCCGCGTCCGGGATCGAGGCAATGGCGTGCGCAATGGCATCGTCAATGTGCTGATCGTGGTCGTGGATGACTGCAGACAGCGCGGGCGCCACATGGCCCACCACAGGGGCAGGCACAGCCGGTGCAACAGCCTCAGGCTCTGCATCCACCCCAGGCACCTCCGCCACCGGCTCAGGCGCCAACTCGGCCGCAGCAACTTCGGACGCTTCCTGCTCTGCGGCGTCGAGGTAGGCCTGCGCATCTTCCTCGGGTGGAGACTGGGTGCTGACCACCTCGGTTTCCAGAATCTGGCGCAGCTGGGCCAGCACTTCCGGGCTCGGCTCTTTGAGGAACCCGGCAGCAAACTGGTGCAACAGGCGACGGATGTCTTCCGCTGCAGCCATGAACGCTGCCGCCTGCTCCTCGGTGCCACCCGACTGCAGCTGCACATGCTGCAGCGTGTGCTCCAGCACGCGGGCCATTTCGGACAGCGCGGTGAAGCCCACCGTGGCCGAACTGCCGGCGAGCGAGTGCGACAGGGCCACGGCCGTGTCAGGCAGCGGCTCATGCAGTTCCAGCGCCCATTCCTGCAAACAGGTCACCAAGCGACGAGACCATTCATCGGCCTCATTCAGGTACACGTTGTACAGCGGGATACCGATGCGCAGCGTGTCGATGACCTTCACCGCATCGTCGCTGCCGCCTTCTTCCTGCGGCAGGGCATCGAGCAGATGCGCCACTTCTTGCGCGGGCTCCACTTCAGCGATCAGGTCGTCTGGCAACGCTTCGGAACCGGCCACAGCCACGTCCTCGGGGGCAGGTGCAAGCAGTTCGGCAGCCTCGGCCGACTCGGCCTCCAGCAGCTTCTCCAGCTCAGCCACGTCCAGGGCTTCCAACCCATCCGAAGGAATGGGGGCCTCTGTATCCACCGCGTTTTGCGGTTCGGCGGCATCGAGCACCAGGTCTTCTGGCAGCAATAGTTCGTCGCCCAGGGCGCCTGCGGGCGCTTGCAGCGGCGCATCGACAGCTTCTGCGTGATCCACTGCAGGCACAGGCGCTTCCGCAGACACAGGTTCCAGGTCAGGCAGCTCCAGGTCGAGGACAAAGTCCACGCTGGACGGATCGACCACAGGTACAGGCTCGTGGGCAGACTCGTTCAATGCTGCAGTGAACACCGAGAAGTCGATCTCCTCGGCCACTTCCGGGGCAGTGTTGGCGCTCTCGACGGGCTGTTCGGGCACATGCTCGGAGATCTCGGTGGCCTGGAAATCCGGCACCGTCAGTTCTTCGTTGAGCACTTCAGCGGAGAGGGCATCCACCGGCTCTGCCGCGGCCTCGGAAAGCTCCGGCGCGGCCTGTGGTGCTGTAGGTTCGGGCGCCATACCGCCACCCGATGGCATCGCCAGCGGTACCAGCGTGCCATCCAGGCGCATGGCGTCTGCCGACCGGCGGAAGGACTCAGGGTCCCAGCCCGTCGCGCGGCCTGCGGCGATGTCGTCTGCCCAGCTGCTGAAAGCATGCAGTGCGTCGGTGGACAACTGCAACAAGGTCGGCTGCATGGGCTTTTGTTCGGCCAGCCAGACGTTGAGCACCTGCTCCATCGACCAGGCTGCTTCGCCAAAGTCATTCAGCCCCACCATGCGCGAGCTGCCCTTGAGCGTATGGAACGCACGGCGCAGTGTGGTCTGCTCGCTCAGGTCACCAGGTTCACCCCGCAGCTGCTCAATGGCAGCCAAGCCGTTGACCACCACTTCGCGTGCCTCTTCGAGGAACACGTCGAGCAGTTCATCTTCGACATCGGGCACTGGAGCGGGCGCAGCCGCCAGAGAAGCTGCTTCCAGCGGTACGGGCGCGGCAACGGCGGGAACGTCAAAGGAGATATCCGGGGCCAGGCCTGCGGGCTCTGCCGCCACGCTGGCATCGGCTGCGGGGGCCGACTCAAAATCAGGGAACGGTGCAAAGTCCGTGGGCTCGCTGACAGGCTCCTGCACCGGAAAGCGGGGAATCACGTCTGGCACCAAGGTGGCAGAACGCTCTTCCAGCTTGGCAGGCGCTTCTTCCACAGCATCAGAGGCGCGCGCACGGGTTTTACCCATGAGGATGCGCAGTTCGCCCAGTTCTTCGTCGTACACAAAGAGCTTGCGCGCCATGGTGCGCTGATAGCTCAGCATGTCGATCAGGAAACCCAATGCGCCCAGGCTGTTACCCAGCTTTTCAAACGCGCTTTGGCGTTCTTCTTCGGGCACCTCGTTGATCAGCAGACGCTCCACCGTGTCGCGCATGCGGACCACCGCCAGTGATGCCTGATCCAGCCCCAGCACCGACAGCACGCCGCGCATCTGCGCAAGATGGCCTGGCACGGTCGCCAGCACACCAGTGTCCTTCGGGTTGCGGAAAAACTGGTCCATGGCCTTTTCGGCCTCGCCCAGGGTCACCCGGAGCTCATCGACCACGCTGCCCATGGTCTGGTTGTCGCTGACCCGGCGGTACAGCTCTTCCATCCAGTGTTCAAGGGGTTCGGGTTCGGCACCCGCCGTGACCGCATCCAGACGCTCTGCAAGACGGCTGGCGCGGGCTTCCATCTGTTCGTCTGCCGTGTCCAGCTCTTCAAAAGCTGCCTGCAGGTACAGCACGGAGGTAGCCACTTCCATCGCCAATGCGGGCGACGGGGGTTCGCCCGACCGGGTGGTTGAATCCAGGGCACGCGTCAGCGCCTGCGCCAGGTTCTCACTGCCCGGATGGAGCTTGCGCAGCGAATCACACACCAAGCTGAACTGGTCTGCCGCTGGCTTGAGTTTGTTGCGGTCGCCACCCGCCAGGGCAGACCAGGTTTCCGTGGCCGAGGCAATGCGCTTGCGCGCCTGCGTCAACACCGCCGGGTCAAACCGTCCGAAGCGGGCAGTCTCGTAGTCCACCGGCTTGAAGCGGTCCAGCGCAAAGGCCTGACGGACAGCACGCAATGAGGGCGCTGCGTCCTCTGCCAGATCGGCCACCTTGGCCTGCGAGCAGAAGAACAGCAGGTCCTGCACCAGCCGGTCGGCGATCGTCGGATCGCCCTTGGCCAAGGTGGCGTACTGCATGAGCACACGGGATGCCACGCGCTTGACGTACACATCTGGCGGCAAAAGGCCCGAGCCAAACGCATCGAAGAAACCCGCGCAAATTTTCCAGAACGCACGCGCCTGCCGATCTGTTTGTGCAGCCACAAAGCCCAGGCAGGTGTCGCGCAGGCTCAGGGCGGCCTTCAGGTCCCCCGACTTGACGATGCGCAGCACAGCTGCATCCAGCCGCGCCCGCGCCTCGGGACCGTAGGGCAGAGGTGGGCGCGATACCGCACCTTCGGGTTCACGGAAACGGCGCTCCACCGGCCAGAGATCAGCGGGATGAACGCGATCAGCGCCTGCCAGTGCCTGGGCATCGCGGTACTGCGGAAACAGGGCCACGGGCGATACGGCTTTGCCCGCCAGCACGGTTTCCAGGTATTCGATCAGCGCAAAACTGGCGCGCTCGATCACGGCGGCAGCGTCATCGCTGCAGGTTTCGGGGCGCTGAACAAACTTCTGCACCGCCGATTCCATGGACCGCAACACCAGCGCCGGAGGGCCCATGCCCACCATTTCCAGCGCACCACAGGCTTGGTGCAGTTGCTGGCGCGCAATGCGCAGGGGGCCAGCGTCCAGCGCCGCCAGATCAGACTCGCGTGCTACCTCTGCATCACGCACAAAGCGCCGCATCGCCTTGACAGCACCGTCCAGCGATTTGCGCAGCTCGTCAAGCACCCAAGCCAAAGGACCCAGGTCCTGATCTCCCTGGGTCCCGTCGGCGGCCGGTGCATTGTTGACATCAATAGATGACATGGATTCGTCCCCGGCTGCAATGAGCCAGCTGGTTGATGACTAACTGCTGCGTCAGGCGATCTTGAAACGTGCCACCGATTGGCGCAGTTCCTCGGCCATGTGCGAGAGCTCGCGCACCTGTTGCGCTGTGGTGCGGGTACCTTCACCCGTCTGCTCGGTCACCGCAAAAATGTGCTGGATGTTGTCGGCTACTTCGTTGGCCAGAACAGCTTCCCGGGAAGTCGAAGACGAAATCTGCTCAATCAGTTCGGCCAAACGGCGCGACACGCGGTCAATCTCGGTCAGCGCAGTACCAGCGCTGTCGGACAGGCGTGCCCCTTCCACCACACCCTGCGTGGAGCGCTCCATAGCAGCCACGGCATCCTGGGTGTCGGTCTGAATGGCTTTCACCAGGGCAGAAATCTGGCGCGTCGCATCGGCCGAACGTTCAGCCAGACGCTGCACTTCTTCCGCCACCACCGAGAAGCCGCGACCGGCTTCACCGGCGGATGCAGCCTGGATGGCAGCGTTCAGAGCCAGCACGTTCGTCTGTTCGGTAATGTCAGAAATCAGCTCGGTAATTTCACCGATCTCCTGCGACGATTCACCCAGGCGCTTGATCCGCTTGGAGGTGTCCTGGATCTGGTCACGGATGGAGTTCATACCGCCGATGGCGTTCTGCACGGCCTGCAGACCCGAGTCCGCGGCTTGCAGCGACTGACGGGCCACCGTGGCGGACTCTTGCGCTTGTGTAGACACCTCGTTAATGCGGGTCGCCATGTCCAGAACGGAGCGGCCGGTTTCGCGGATTTCACGCAGCTGCTCGGTCGATGCCGCCAGCAGTTCGGTCGAGGTGTTGTCCACCTGGGCAGTCGTCTGCGCCACGCGGGTCGCCGTGTTCTGCACGCTGCCCACCAGTTGACGCAGCTCTTCCACCGTGTAGTTCACCGAGTCGGCAATGGCGCCGGTGATGTCTTCCGTCACGGTGGCTTCTTGCGTCAGGTCACCTTCAGCGACCGACTGCAGTTCGTTCATCAAACGCAAAATGGCGGCCTGGTTGGCGTCGTTGACGCGCTTGGCTTCCTGCTCCTGGCGCTTGGCGTCGCGTTGCTGATTTTCAGCAGCTGCCTGACGGCCACGGCTGTCCAGCAGCTGGACGCGCGAAATGCCGATACCGCACAGCAGCACGAACAAGCCTGCCAGCGCCAGAGCGGCGAACTGGCCGGCGCCCAGACCGGTCTGGGCGGACAGCTTGCTCTGCAGACCTTCCAGCTGGCGGCGCAGTGGCTCGCTGTCGGCAATGATGGCGGACTGCGCTTCGCGGGCAGACACCAGACCTTGCAGGTTGCCCAGAATCGCGCTGGCCTGGGTCCGGGTCTGTTCGTACAGCTTGATCAGCGCTTCCAGTTGTTCGCGGGTCTGCGCGTCCTTGGTGGCCGAAAGGCGCAGCTCGGGGCTGCCTTCCAGCAGGCCCTGCGCGATTTCCTTGAAGGAGTTCAAGTCCTTGCCCAACAGGAACACGGCCTCAGGGCTCACGCCTTCCATCGTCTGGAACTCGTTGGCAGACTTGCCGATACGCTGGGTCAACATCACCAGCTGGCCTGCGGCGGAGATTTCGGCAGCGGGCGCATTTTGTTGCAGCTTGAGCGAGGAGACCGTTTCAGCGATTTCCAGCAGGTCGGACGACTGGCGGTTGATGGTGCGCAGAGCGTCGCCCACCTGCGTCAGGATCTTCTGCTGACCCATCACCACGCTGGCGTTGCGCTCGGCGCGCTCCATCAGGGGGTTGACGGCGTCCAGATCGGGCTTGAAGGGCTCACCCAGCGACTGCACACCCAGCTCGTTGTCACCGGCATTCAGGGCGCGCACGTTGCGCGCCAGCACGCCAGAGCTTTCCACCACGTCAGGGAAGGCCTGTGGGCTACCCACCAGTGCCTGCGACACCGACTTGGCAAGACGTTGCGACTGCATCAGCGACTGACCGGTAGCGGCCAATTGCTGTGCGGAACGGTCGGCCTGCTGCAGCACCCAACCGGCAATCAGCGCCAGCACCACCACACCCACGGCCAGCAAGGCCAGCAGTCGGCGCTGATGGCCGGCAGCGGTCGAGCGGCCCAGCAGGGGCAGGCTGATGAGATCTTCTTCGGCCTCGGGCGCGGTCAGCTCGGGCGTGTAGCCGTCGGGATCGCCCTGGACGCTGTTCATGGCTTCGGCCTGGTAGGAGTCGCGCAGTTGCGAACCATCCAGAGCCCCCGTGGCCAGGAGATCCTGCCCATCGTCGGTCGCGCCGGTGGCTGCGCCGGTGTCAGGCGTGGCGGGTTTCCGGTTGAACAGTTTTCCAAATTGATTGACGACGGACATGGTGCAGCCTTACAGAAAAACTCAAGCACTGATGCTCAGGAAAGCGGGATGTTGGGACAGGATCTGCAAGTTCAGCTCCTGCCAGCGTGTGCCACTGGAATCGATATAGGTGGTGCCGAAGAAGCTGGGTGAATCCTCGGCGGGCGGCTCGGACGACACAAACGCATCCGTGCCGCGCAGACCGGCGAGGCGGTCCACCAGCAAGGCAGCATTAACGTCGAGCGCCGCATTGAATGCCAGCAGGCTGGCCTCGGACAGGGCTTGCTCGGTGCGTGCTGCGGTGGACCCCAGCAACCCAGCCAGATCCACCACCCCCACCAAGCCACCTCGCAGGTTGGCCACTCCCAGAAACCAGCTCTGGGTGTAAGGCACGGCCTGCACCGATACCCAGGGGAAGATCTCCCCGGACTGCCCCAGGGGCAGCAAATAGAAATTCCCGGCGGACTCTACAGCCAGCCAGGAGGACACAGACGTACCTTCGGACCTTGCAGCCTGCAAACGGCTGGCAAGTCGGGTCTGGAGCTCCCGTAGGGCTTCGCGGTTTGCCATGAGCGCGCCGCTGCCTCAGTTCAGAGCGTCAATTTTGGCCTGCAGCTCTGCGGGATCCACCGGCTTGGTGATGTAGCCGCGCGCACCCTGGCGCATGCCCCAGACACGATCGGTTTCCTGATTCTTGCTGGTGCACATGATGATGGGCACATCAGCGTAAAGGGGGTCGCGGGTAATGGCACGCGTGAGCTGAAACCCGTTTTGGCCCGGCATCACCACATCCATCAGGATGAGGTCAGGCTTTTCTTCGGCCAGACGGCGAAACGCCTCTTCGGCATTTTCTGCGGTACGGACTTGCATGCCTTTTTTCTGAAGCAGGTCCGTCAAAAACATCAACTCGGTCTTCGAGTCGTCGACGACCAATACTTTCTGAATGGGCATTACATGGCTCCTTGTTGGGAATTGCCAAACTGCTGCACTGCCTGCAACAGCTGGTCTTTGGTAAACGGCTTGGTGAGATATTCCTGGCAGCCGACCATGCGCCCACGCGCCTTGTCGAACACGCCGTCCTTGGAGGACAGCATCACCACCGGGGTATCTGCGAAACGGGCGTTGCGCTTGATGATGGCGCAGGTCTGGTACCCGTCGAGCTTGGGCATGAGGATGTCGCAGAAAATCAGCTGAGGCTGGTAATCGTTGACTTTGGCCAAAGCATCAAAGCCGTCGTCGGCCAACAAGACTTCGTGCCCCCCCTGCTTGAGAAAAATCTCGGCGCTTCGACGGATGGTGTTGCTGTCATCCACCACGAGCACTTTGAAAGATGCGCCTGTTGTAGTCAATTGTCACTGCTCCCGATGGAGAAAATAAACAACGCAGCAGCGATTGGTGCTGGAGCGCCTCAGATCTGGACCATCTCGAAATCTTCCTTGCGGGCGCCACATTCTGGGCAGGTCCAGTTCATCGGGACCTGATCCCATGGGGTGTTGGGTGGAATGCCGTGTTCGGGAGACCCCTCAGCCTCGTCATAAATCCAGCCGCAAATCAAACACATCCAAGTTTTAAAGTCGGTCACAGCTTAAAGGGCCTTCACATAGAATGCAACGATTGTATCTAGTGATCTCCGCGGCCTGCAGCTTCCGTGCCACCCCTCCAGCAGGATCTGGTCCATGACCATCAAAGCCTCCCTTCCCCCCCCAGAAATCCCAGATATTGACGACGATGACGCGGAGGAAGCGAGCCCGGCCTGTGTGCTGGTGTTCAATGCCAGCGACCCCAGCGGAGCCGGCGGACTGACCGCCGACATCACCACCATCGCCTCGGTCGGCGGACATCCGATCGCCGTGGTCACCGGGGCCTATGCCCGCGACACCGCTCAGATTTTTGACCACTTCAGCTTCGACGACGAGGCTGTGTCCGAGCAGGCGCGGGCCGTGCTGGAAGACCTGCCCGTGCAGGCGATCAAGGTCGGCTTTGTGGGCAGCCCCGAGAACATCAGCACCATTGCCGAGATCACGACCGACTATGACGAAGTCCCCGTGATCGCCTACATGCCCAACCTGTCCTGGTGGCGGGACGAGCTGATCGACGAGTACCTCGACGCCTTCCGCGAGCTGCTGCTGCCCCAGACCTCGGTGTTGGTTGGAAACCACAGCACCTTGTGGCGCTGGCTGCTGCCGGACTGGACGGGCGAGCGCAGCCCCACCGCCCGGGACATTGCCCGCGCAGCGTCCGAGATGGGCGTGCCCTACACATTGGTCACTGGCATCCCCTTGCCCGAGCAGTTCGTCGAGAACGTGCTGGCCTCGCCGCAGACCGTGCTGGGCAGTGGCAAGTTCGAGCTGTTTGACGCCACCTTCTCGGGCGCGGGCGATACGCTCTCGGCCGCACTCACTGCCCTGGTGGCCAGTGGCAACGACTTGGGCGAAGCCACCAGCGAAGCGCTGGGTTACCTCGACCGCTGCCTGGACGCAGGCTTTCGCCCCGGCATGGGGCATATCGTGCCCGACCGCATGTTCTGGGCACAGCCTGAGGACGACGAGACCGACGGCGACGAAGAAGAAACCACGATTGATGAAACACAGGCCCTGGAGGGTTTTGTGATGCCACCCCATGACACCAAGCACTGATCTCAATATTCCCCTGTTCGAACGCGCCAAGGCGCTGATCCCCGGAGGCGTGAATTCGCCCGTGCGGGCCTTCAAGGCGGTCGGAGGCACACCCCGCTTCGTCAAGCGCGCGCAAGGCGCCTACTTCTGGGATGCGAACGACCAGCGCTTCATTGATTACATCGGCTCCTGGGGCCCGATGATCCTCGGCCACGGCCACCCCGCCGTGCTCGACGCGGTGCAGAAGGCTGCGCTCGAAGGCTTCAGCTTTGGCGCCCCCACCGAGCGCGAAGTCGAGCTGGCCGAGGAGATCCTGAGCCTGGTGCCGTCCATGGAGATGATTCGTCTGGTCAGCTCGGGCACCGAAGCGGGCATGAGCGCCATCCGCCTGGCCCGTGGCGCCACGGGCCGCAGCAAGTTCATCAAGTTCGAAGGCTGCTACCACGGCCATGCCGACTCGCTGCTGGTCAAGGCCGGCTCGGGCCTGGCCACGTTTGGCAATGCCACCAGCGCTGGCGTGCCGCCCGAAGTGGTGCAGCACACCCTGGTGCTTGAATACAACAACGTCGCCCAGCTCGAAGAAGCCTTTGCCCTGCACGGCAAGGAACTGGCCTGCGTGATGATCGAGCCTATCGCGGGCAACATGAACCTGGTGCGCGCGAGCGTGCCGTTCATGCAGCGCTGCCGTGAGCTGTGCACCGAATATGGTGCGCTGCTGGTGCTGGATGAAGTGATGACCGGTTTCCGCGTGGCCCTGGGCAGCGCGCAAAGCGTGTACGCCAAGAGCATCCCCGGCTTCCAACCCGACATCACCGTGCTGGGCAAGGTGATCGGCGGTGGCATGCCACTCGCGGCCTTTGGCGGCCCACGCGCCATCATGGAACACCTCGCGCCACTGGGCGGCGTGTACCAGGCGGGCACGCTGTCGGGCAACCCGGTGGCCACGGCCTGTGGCCTGGCCACGCTGCGCGAGATCCAAAAGCCCGGCTTCTTCGATGCGCTGTCGGCCCGCACCCGCTCGCTGGTCGATGGCCTGCAAGCCGCTGCCACGGCGGAAGGCGTGCCGTTCTGCGGTGACTGCGAGGGCGGCATGTTTGGCTTCTTCCTGCTGCCCGAACTGCCGCAGAACTATGCCCAGGTGCTCCAAACCGACAGCGCGCGCTTCAACCAGCTGTTCCACGGTCTGCTGGACCGGGGCATCTACATTGCACCGGCCTTGTATGAAGCGGGCTTCGTGAGCGCCGCCCACACCGCCGACGATGTGGCAGCCACCGTGGCTGCTGCGCGTGAAGTGCTCAAGACACTCTCAAAATAATAGCTAGCAGCGCATATTGCACTAGCGCTTCCTGCCAATTTGGCACCGAATGGCCCTCCCGAGGGCCATTTTTCATGGCGACGAGGCTTGTGGCGGACAGTCACAGCAGTCCGCGCAGTTCGCGGGCGGCCTCCTGCAGCAGCGGTAGCATGTCGCGCTGCAGGCTGCCCTCGTCCATCTGCTTGGGCGACGCCACCACGTTGAGCGCCGCCACCGTATGGCCCTGCAGGTTGCGCAGCGGCACAGCCAGCGCGTGCACGCCCAGCTCGTGCTCCTCCACGGCCAGGCAATAGTCGTCCCGCCGCACCTTGGTGATCACCTGCCGCAGCGGGCCTACCTGCGTAATGGTTTGGGGCGTGAGGCGGTGCAGGGGCCGGTTCTTGAGCCAGGCGGTCAACTCCGCCGGGGGCAGCGCCGCCAGCAACACGCGGCCGGTGGACGTAGGGTGGGCCGGCAGCCGCGCGCCCAGGTGCAAGCCATAGGCCAGCACCCGCGACGGCGCGCCATACACGCCACTGCGCGCCACGATCACCACCTCATCCCCATCCAGCACCACCGCCGAGAATGATTGCTGGGTCTGGGCTGCCAGCCGGTTCAGCGTGGGTTGCAGCACGCGCGGCAGCCGGGCAGACGCGAGGTAGCTGCCCGAAAACCGAAGCACCTTGGGCGCCAGCCAGAAGTAGCTGCCGTCCGTCTCCAGATACCCCAGGTGCGCCAGGGTCAACAGGTGCCGCCGCGCCGCCGCCCGCGTGAGGCCGGTGCGCTGCGCCGCCAGTGTGGCGTTCAGGCGCTGGCGCTCGGTGTCGAAACTCTCCAGCACGGCCATGCCTTTGGCCATGCCTTCGATGAAGTCTGCCTTGGCAATGGGGGTGGAAGCCATGGGGGTGACGGGTTGGGGACCGGGGAATTGAGCGAGGTTCTAACGCCGGGGCTACCGGGGCCCTGCAGCGGCTCGGTGCTCTCACCACCGGGACTGACCACCCGCATCACCCCGGAGACTGCGCGATCATCGCACAAAGTATCGACTGATCGCACGCAATCGGCAGCGCCGGATATCGCTTTGATCTGGATCAACCTACGCTCAAGGCCACTGGTTTTCGGTATCCCCCATCTCCCCCCCCATTCCCAGAGGTTTCCCATGCGCACCCAGGTTGCCATCGTTGGTGCCGGCCCCGCCGGCCTGCTGCTCGGTCAGTTGCTCCACAAATCCGGCGTTGACGCCGTCATCATCGAGCAGCGCAGCCCCGACTACGTGCTCGGCCGCATCCGCGCCGGGGTGCTGGAGAAGGTCTGCATGGACCTGCTGGACCAGGCGGGCGTGAGTGCCCGCGCCCATGCCGAGGGCCTGCCCCACGACGGCATCGAGCTGCTGTTCAAGGGCCAGCGCCACCGCATCGATCTGCACGAGCTGACCGGCGGCAGCCGCGTGACGGTGTACGGCCAGACCGAAGTCACGCGCGACCTGATGGATGCGCGCGCAGCGGCCGGCCTCACCACCGTGTACGACGCACAGAACGTGCAAGTGCACGACTTTGACGGCCAGCACCCACGCGTGACGTACGAAAAAGACGGCCAGACCCACGAGCTGGCGTGTGACTTCATCGCGGGCTGCGACGGCTACCACGGCGTGTGCCGCGCCAGCGCACCGGCCGACCTGCTCAAGACCTATGAGCGCGTGTACCCCTTTGGCTGGCTGGGTGTGCTGGCCGATGTGCCACCGGTGTCGCACGAACTCATCTATGCCAACACCGAACGCGGGTTTGCGCTGTGCAGCATGCGCAGCGCCACGCGCAGCCGCTACTACGTGCAGGTGCCCACCACCGACAAGGTCGAGAACTGGACCATCGACCAGTTCTGGACCGAGCTGGGCAACCGCCTGGACCCCGAGGCCCGCGCCAATCTGGTGACCGGCCCCGCTCTGGAGATGAGCATCGCCCCGCTGCGCAGCTTTGTGGCCGAGCCCATGCGCTTTGGCCGCATGTTCCTGGCGGGTGATGCCGCCCACATCGTGCCCCCCACGGGCGCCAAGGGCCTGAACCTGGCTGCCAGCGACGTGGGTTATCTGTGGACCGCGCTGTCCGAGTTCTACAACGAGAAATCGTCCGTGGGCATCGACACCTACTCCGACCGCTGCCTGCGCCGCGTGTGGCGTGCCGAGCGTTTCTCCTGGTGGTTCACTTCGCTGATGCACCGCTTTCCCGAGACCGGCGAGTTCGGCCAGAAGATCCAGGAAGCGGAGTTGGACTACCTGGTGCACTCCCGTGCGGCCTCGGTGTCGCTGGCGGAAAACTATGTGGGTCTGCCGATGAACTTTGGGGCCTGAGCGCCAGCGGGCCTCCAGACCCGGCCGCCATCGCCATCGCCATCGCCGTTCAGCGGGCGGCGGATGCGGGCTCTGCGGCCGACGCGCCCTGTGCCGCGGCGGACGGCACCGGCAGCGACACCAGCCACTGCGCCATCTCGCGCGCCTGGGCTTCCGTGACTTGCGGGTGGCGCGGCATCAAGGTGCGGCCCCACTCGCCCACACTGCCGTTGCGGATCTTGCCGGCCAGGTAATCGACTGAGTCGGCGCGGTCACGGTACCGCGCAGCTATCTGCTGGAACGACGGGCCTACGTAGTAGCGCTCCATGCCATGGCAGCGCAGGCAATCGGATGCCTCCACCAGGCGAAGTCCGGCCGGTGCGGAGGGCGGTGAGGCGGCGCTGCCTTCTAACCCTCCAGCACCCGACGCGCCCCGAGCGGCACTCACAGCGCCCGGCCCCGGCTGCAGCATGCGCCAGCCCAGGTTGAGCATGCCCAGCACCACCAGTGCCATGAACACCATCAAGGCCCACCCCAGCCAGCGGGGCCGGGGTGGCGGGGTCTCATCGTCGCGGTGCATGCGCGCGCACCGCCGCGAGCCCCGTCGCGATACCCATCATCTCAGTGGCGGAAGTGGCGCACACCGCTGAAGACCATGGCCACGCCACGCTCGTTGGCGGCGTCGATCACTTCGTTGTCGCGCATCGAACCACCGGGCTGGATCACGCAGGTAGCGCCCGCATCAACCACCACGTCCAGGCCGTCGCGGAAGGGGAAGAAGGCGTCGCTCGCTACGACCGTGCCTTGCAAGGTCAGGCTTGCGTGGCCTGCCTTGATGCTGGCGATGCGGGCCGAGTCCAGGCGGCTCATCTGGCCCGCACCCACGCCCATGGTCATGCCGCCCTTGCAGAAGACGATGGCGTTGCTCTTGACGTACTTGGCGACCTTCCAGGCGAACAGCAGGTCTTCCATTTCTTCCAGCGTGGGCTGCTTCTTCGTCACGACCTTGAGGTCGATCAGCGACAGCTCGTGGTTGTCAGCGGTCTGCAGCAGCAGGCCCGAGCCAATGCGCTTGGCATCCATGGCGTTACGGCCGCGTTCCCAGTCGGTCTTGCCACCGTGTGCGGGCAGCGCGATCTTGAGCAGACGCACATTCGCTTTGGCCTTGAAGATCTCCAGCGCCTCGGCGGTGAAGTCGGGGGCCATCAGCACTTCGACAAACTGCTTGCTGACCTGGGCAGCAGCCGCGCCGTCCACCACGCGGTTGAAGGCGATGATGCCGCCGAAGGCGCTGGTGGGGTCGGTCTGGAAGGCCTTGCTGTAAGCGCTCAGCGCGTCCAGGCCCACGGCCACGCCGCAGGGGTTGGCGTGCTTGACGATCACGCAGGCCGCAGCTTCAAAGCTCTTTACGCATTCCCACGCGGCATCGGCGTCAGCGATGTTGTTGTAGCTCAGCTCCTTGCCTTGCAGTTGCACGCCGGTGACCAGGGAGCCGGGTGCGGGGTGCAGGTCGCGGTACAGCGCGGCCTGCTGGTGGCTGTTTTCACCGTAGCGCAGGTCCTGCACCTTGGTGAAGATGCCGTTGCTCTGGCCGGGGAACTGGGTGCGCGTGGGCACGTAGGTTTCCGACAGTTTTTCTGCTTCGAACGTGACGGAAGAGAGGTAGTCGCTGATCGCGCCGTCGTACTGCGCGATGCGGTTGAACGCGGCCACCGACAGCGCAAAGCGCAGCTTGTCGCTCAACTTGCCACCGGCCTTGAGTTCAGCCAGCACGGCGTCGTACTGGTCGGCCGAGGTGATCACGCCCACGTCCTTCCAGTTCTTGGCGGCACTGCGCACCATGGCGGGGCCGCCGATGTCGATGTTCTCGATGGCGTCAGCCAGCGTGCAACCGGCCTTGGCCACGGTGGCTTCAAACGGGTACAGGTTCACCACCAGCAGGTCGATGGTGTCGATGCCGTGCTCCTTCAATGCCGCCATGTGTTCGGGCAGCTCGCGGCGGGCCAGCAGGCCGCCGTGCACCTTGGGGTGCAGCGTCTTCACGCGGCCGTCCAGCATTTCGGGGAACTGAGTGACTTCGGCCACCTCGGTCACGGGCAGGCCCTTGTCGGCCAGCAGCTTGGCCGTGCCGCCGGTGGACAGCAGCTTGATGCCCAGCGCGTGCAGCGCTTGCGCGAATTCGACGATGCCGGTCTTGTCAGAGACGGAGAGAAGTGCGTTCATGGTGGTGGTGCGGAGGTTTTGAATAAAAACGGGCTGTAGCGCTAGTGCATCATGCGCAAGCAGCTACAAAATAAATAGCAATCAGACAAACCCGGTCAGAGCAGCTTGTGCTCGACCAGCTTCTTGCGCAGGGTGTTGCGGTTCAGGCCCAGCCATTCGGCAGCGCGCGACTGGTTGTTGTCGGCCTGCTGCATCACGACTTCCAGCAGCGGCCTTTCGACCACACGCACCAGCATGTCGTACATGCCATCGGGCGTCTCGCCGCCCAGGTCGCGAAAGTAGCCCTGCAGGCTTTCGCGCACGCATTCTTCGATGTGTTTCTTGCTCATGCAACCAATCCCTCTTGTTCTTCTGTGTCGGCATCCACGTCGGTGGCGGCAGGCAGCCGGTCCATCTGTTGGCCCAGGGCGTCCAGGTAGTCGGCCACGGCCTGCCACTGTGTGGTGCAGTCTTCGATCGTATTGATATGTGCCCGCAAGGCCTCGCCGCCCGGCAGCGCGCGCAGGTACCAGGCAATGTGCTTGCGTGCACTGCGCACGCCGGTCAGCTCGCCATACAGGCGGTAGTGGTCTTGCAGGTGGTCCAGCAGCAGGCGCCGCACCTCGGCCACCAGCGGTGGTGCCAGGTGTTCGCCCGTGTCCAGAAAGTGGCCGATCTCGCGGAAGATCCACGGCCGGCCCTGTGCGGCGCGGCCGATCATGATCGCGTCGGCCCCGGTGACGGCGAGCACGTCGCGCGCCTTCTCGGGCGAGGTGATGTCGCCATTGGCCACCACGGGCACCTTCACCGCCGCCTTGACGGCGGCAATGGTGTCGTACTCCGCATGGCCTTTGTAACCCTGCTCGCGCGTGCGGCCGTGCACGGTGACCATCTGGATGCCCACGCTTTCAAACTGCCGCGCCAATGCCACGGCGTTCTTGTGCTCCTGGCACCAGCCGGTGCGCATCTTCAGCGTGACAGGCACGTTGAAGGGAGCGCAGGCCTCGACCACCGCAGCGGCGATCTCCACCGCCAGCGCCTCGTTCTGCATCAGGGCGGAGCCCGCCCATTTGTTACAGACCTTCTTGGCCGGGCAGCCCATGTTGATGTCGATGATCTGCGCGCCGCGTTCCACGTTGTAGACCGCAGCCTCGGCCATCATCGGCGCATCGGTGCCGGCGATCTGCACGGCAATGGGCCCCGGTTCCCCTTCATGGTTGGCCCGGCGCGAGGTCTTGAGGCTGTTCCACAAATCCTTGCGCGAGGTCACCATCTCGCTCACCGCATAGCCCGCACCCAGCGCCTTGCACAGCTGGCGGAACGGGCGGTCGGTGACGCCCGCCATCGGGGCGACGAACAACCGGTTCGCCAAAGGAATGTGGCCAATTTGCATGGGCGGGGATAGGCAGGGGGAGGCAGCAACAGATGCTGAAAAAGGAGGCGGGATTGTACCTGCTCAAAATTTCAGCAACTGAAATGGAGCACACACCATATCTATCCGCCGGTCGGGCTCCATTGAGTCAGCCCACGGGACGCCTCCCTCGCCCCCCACTCGGGCCCTGTGGCGCAAGCAACGCAGCGTCTCAACGCGCTGAGTGCAGGTTCACCGTGCGGCGAGATCGGTGTCTGCAGCCTGTGCGGGCGGTACACCCCGCTGCGCGAAATGCCACCAGGCATCCGGCAGGTTGTCGAACTGATGGCGCGCCATGAGCGCCCGCAGCCACTGGCGGTTGTGCAGCACGTCCGGGGAGAAACCGCTGGCGCCCGCCGCCTCCGAGCGCGCAGCGCCCGCCGGAGTGCCCATGTCCACGGCCTGCCCGTCGGCCAGCGGCCCGCGCACCACCTTGTGGGCCTTGGTGCCATCCACCACCTGTACCTGCACCACCCAGCCACCGCTGGCGGCGTTGCAGGTGGCCTGCAGCGCCATGCCCTGGGACTGCAGCTCGCGGCCAATGCGCTCCAGCGCCGGCCGTGCGGTGGGCGCCCTGTCGCAAGGCGCTATCGCGGTGGGCTCCCACAGCGTTGGACCCCCTTGCAGGCCAGGGCTAGGTACCGCGGCCTGCGGGCTGTGCACGCAGGCCGCCAGCAACAGGGCCATGGCGACCGAAGACCAGCGGGTCGCGGGTGGCAAAGCCACCGAGGGGTTCAAGCGGCGCGGTTGGGACGTTGTGGGCAATACCGGCATGGGCGACCTCCTGGGGTTGTCATTCAGGGCCAATGTGTTTTCACGATACAAAAGACGCTGCAACCCAGCCATGCGCCGATGGCGCGCTCCCCTGTAGGACAGATCCCCCTGGGGAACATGGAGCCCCACCCGCCCCCTACACTCGACGGCTATGGAAATCTGGATGCACCAGCTGCTCGAATGGCTGGCCCTGCCGCAATTCGGACTGAGCACGGTCTTTGTGGTGTCTTTTGTCTCGGCCACGCTGCTGCCGCTGGGCTCCGAGCCCGCCGTGTTTGGTCTGATCAAGCTCAACCCCGACCTGTTCTGGCCCGCCATCGTCGTGGCCACCCTCGGCAACACCCTGGGCGGCGGCGTGAGCTGGTGGATGGGCCTGGGTGCGCACAAGGCGGTGGACAAGGCACGCGGCAATGCCACCGAGGTGCGGGCGCTGAGCTGGCTCAGGCGCTTTGGCGCGCGGGCCTGCCTCTTGAGCTGGCTGCCGGTGGTGGGCGACCCGCTGTGCGCGGTGGCCGGCTGGCTCAAGCTGCCGTTCTGGCAGTGTATGGCCTATATGGCCGTGGGCAAGTTCCTGCGCTACCTCGTGATGACGAGCGTGCTGCTGTACTTCATGCCCGGCCACCTGGCCCCGTAGCGGCCCGCCGGTGCCACCGGGGTCAGTGTGGCAGCAGACGGTCCCAGTCCACGGGCACTGTGGTGTCCACGTGCAGCGTGATGGCCTCTTCGTGAGACTGCAGGGGGTGGGCGCGGGCCCACTGGGCGTCCAGCACCGCCACGTCCGCCTCTGACGCACCGCCTCCGGCCAGCGCGCGCTGGCGTACGCGCTCGCGCAGCACCGGCAGGGGGGCCTCGAACGACAGAATATGGCAGGGCACTTGCGCGGCAGCGGCCAGCTCCAGGAAAAGTGCGCGGGCATCACGGTCCAGCAAGGTGGCATCCACAATCACGGAGTAGCCTGCCGCCAGCACCTCGCGCGCCACTTGAGCCAGCCGCTGGTGCGTGCGCAGTGTGGCCTCTGCGGTGTAGATGCCGCCCGGTATGCCGTCGCTGGCAGCATCCGGCGCCAGGCCAAACAGGCGCTTGCGCTCCACATCGGCCCGCACACGCACCATGCCACGCTGGCACGCCAAGGCCAGCGCATGGGTGCTCTTGCCCGCGCCCGAAAAGCCATGGGCCAGCCACAAGGTGGCAGGGCACGGTGTGGACCAGCGTGCAGGCCGTTGTCCTGCAAAGCCCGCCGCCAGCTCCAGATATCCCTCCACGGTTTGTGCAGCGTGCCCGCTGCCACTGCCGCCACCGGTGGGGTCCATCCGCAGGGCTGCAACCCGCGCCCGCACCAGGGCACGGTAACAGCCGTAGTAACGCAACACCCCCAGGCCTGCGTAGTCACCGGTGTGTTCGAGCCACCGGTTCAAGAACCGCCAGGCCAGATCCGCCCGACCATGGGCCGCGAGGTCCATCACCACAAAGGCGATGTCAGCCACGCAGTCGATCCAGCGCAAGGCGGGGCTGAACTCCAAGGCGTCGAACAGCTGGGCCTCGCCATCGATGAGCGCAATGTTGGCCAGGTGCAAATCGCCATGGCACTCGCGCACCCGACCGGCTGCCCGGCGCGCCTCGAACGTGGGGGCCAAGGCTTGCCCCTCATGCTGGCACCAGCTGGTCACCTGCGCCAGCAATGGCCCCTGACCAGGCAGTGCGCCTGCCACGGAGGGGTGCAGAGCCGCCAGGCAGTCACCCACAGGCGCTTGCACCGCCGCTGCTGTGCCCCAGGTGGTGGCGCCTGCGGCTACGGCGGCCGTGGCATGAAACTGCGCCACATGGCGCGCCAACTGGTCGATCTGCACGGGTAACACACGATGTGCGTCCAATGCGGTGGCGAGCAGTGCCTCCTGGGCAAAACGCCGCATCCACACAGCGGGCTCGGCGCCTGGTGGAGCGCCTTGCCAGGGCACCACCCGCAGCGTGGCCGAAGCATCTTTTGCCGCATCGCACACCAAGCCGACAACACCCAGGTAAAGGCCCGGCGCCGTCCGGCGGTTGATGCGCAGCTCTTCCTCGCAGGCCGCATGTCGCAGCGCCCGCGTGCTGAAGTCCAGAAAATCCAGCTGCAGTGGCTTTTTGAACTTGTAGGCAAAGTCACCGGCCAGCAGCACCCACGAGATATGGGTTTCTATACATTCCACGGGCTCCATCAGGTCTGCAGGATAGGGAAAAGCCTGCGGTTGCTGCAGCAGCATGCGCACGCGCTGCTCGGCGGTGGCAAATTGTGCCGACAGATCGGTGGATGGAGGCATGAAACGGATGAGAGGCTGGTGCATCGGCACCCAAGCGCAGGTGCAAAAAGGTGCGATGCCACCCAGCGGGTGGCGGGGAACTGGCCCTCAGTGTGGGCGCTGCTGGCCGCTTGTCAACCCGGCCAGCGCAAACGATAGCCAGCAAACCGCCAGCACCCCGCAAGCGGATGGCCAGCAGATGGCGGGCAACTACAGGAAAGCGTGACTGCTGGGGACTGACAGGTCCGACAGCTGCGAATCGCCTTTGGCAATGGGCTCCTCAACCACCACCTGGTTGCGCCCGCCCTCCTTAGCCATGTACATGGCGGTGTCTGCCCGCGAGAAGAACTCCAGCACCGACTCGCCCAGCACATACTGCGTCACGCCGATGGACACCGTCACGCGCCCCTTGAGCAGGCCCGCCCAGGCGTGCGACTCGACCTGGGCCCGAATGCGTTCGCAGGTGTTGAGCGAGGGCAGCAACGAAGTCGCCGGGAAGATCAGCAAGAACTCCTCGCCACCGTAGCGCCCAAACACGTCGCCACCGCGCACGCCCTGCTGCGCAATGCGCGCAAAGGTGCGCAACACCTCGTCGCCCCCCAGGTGACCCAGCTCGTCATTGATGCGTTTGAAATGGTCAATGTCCAGCACGGCCAGGCAGAGCGGAATCCCGCTTTCGTCGGCCAGCTGCTTTTGCTCTTCAAGCGCCGCCAAGATGTAGCGGCGGTTAAAACAGCCCAGCAAAGTATCGCGCTGCGCATCTTCCTGGATGTTCTTGATCTTGCGGCTGGCCTGGTAGAGGCTGAGGTACAGCCGCTGCACGCGGCCCATGAGCACGATGAACGCAGGTACCGATACAGCCAGCGCCAGCAGGTGCATCAGCTCCAGCCGCAGCAGGGCGTCGTTGCCCTGCTCTGCGTAGTGCGCGGCTGCCACTGCCGCATAAGCGCACAACACCCCGGCCGTCAGCACCAGCAACGTGCGCCGGGGTACGGTAAAGATGCCATAGGCCACTGCCACAAACATGAAGGGGGCCAACAGAATCTGCGTGACTGGCTCCAGGTAGAACAACCCCAGCATGCCGCTGATGGAAGCCACCACGATGCCCAGCTTGAGATGGCGCAGCCGCAGTTTGTGGTGCAGACCCAAACGGAACAAGGCACCAAACACCGCGAAGCCCGCCGCCGTCAGACCGGCCAGCACCCACAGCACCTGGACCCCCACCACGCCCAACGCATAGAACCCCAGCAGGGCCAGGGCGTACAGGCCAATGAGCCCCGCTACAGCCCACCACTTGGACTGCGCACTGCGCTCTCCCCGGGGGCCAAAGCCATCCAGCGCGCGCCGTCCAGGTCGCACGGCGACTGAAGACGAATCGTCGAACTCCAGCACGGCATCGGTCAACGGGAAGGCATCCGTCGCCGAAAACAGGTTTTTGCGTCCAAAAAGCATGTGGTGGCGGGCTCTGGCCTGGATATGTGGGTGGGCGGTGCAGCAACACACGCGCAGCACCCGTCAGACAAATCGCAGGATCTTACGCGTGGCTGACAGAATCGAACTGCGCGTTTTCCAGTAGCCCAGGCGACAGGGACCGCCCCTGGCGGTTCAGGCCACCGCCATCCGCTGACGCGTCCACCAGCCCTCCACGCTGTACACCAGCAGCGCGGCCCAGATCAAAACAAAACCCACCAGCCGCGCGGGCTTAAAGGCCTCGTGGTACACCCACACCCCCAGCGCAAACTGGAGGCTGGGCGAGATGTATTGCAGGATGCCCAGCGTGGACATGGGAATGCGCCGCGCGCCAGCGGCAAACAGCAGCAAAGGTACGGCCGTCATGGGCCCGGCCAACAGCAGCCAACCCACAGTAGACGCATCGCCCTGCACCAGAGCGCCCTGTCCTTGCCAGCTCCACCAGGCCAGCACCACTGCCGCCACCGGCGCCAGCATCAGGGTCTCCAAGGTAAGCCCCTCCAGCGCGCCCAGCACCGCTACCTTGCGCAGCAGGCCATAGAAGCCAAAGGTCAGTGCCAGCACCAGCGCGATCCAGGGCAGGCGCCCTGCCTGCACGGCCAGCCACAGCACACCGGCCGCAGCCACCGCCACGGCCAGCCACTGCCCGGGCCGGGGGCGCTCGCGCAGGAACACGAAGCCCAGCGCCACGTTCACCAGTGGCAAGATGAAATACCCCAGGCTGGCATCGACCACATGGTGGTTCTGCACCGCCCACACGTAGGTCAGCCAGTTGCCCGACAACAGCACGGCCGACAATGCAAATGCGCCGAGCACCCGCGGCTGGCGCACCACAGACGCCATCCACGCCCATTGCCTGCGCACGGCCAGCAGCCCCAGCACCACGGCCAGCGACCACAGCGTGCGGTGCATCACCACCTCCAGCGACGGCACATCGGCCACCTGCTTGAAGTACAGCGGGAACAGCCCCCAGGCGACATAGGCCAGGGCAGCGTAGAGGATTCCTGTATTCATGCGTGAGAAACCATCAAAGAGTGAACGAAGGCATGGCCTTGCCCGGGTTGCTCTGGAGCGGGAAGCCGCCAGAAAAAATCCCTGCCCGCCCGGGGGCAGACAGGGATGACGGGCAACACAGCGCACGCAGGCCCCGAGGGGCCTGCAGCAGGGTCACACGTTGAACAGGAAGTTCAGCACGTCACCATCCTTGACCACGTACTCCTTGCCTTCGGCACGCATCTTGCCGGCATCCTTGGCGCCCTGCTCGCCCTTGTAGGCAATGAAGTCCTCGAAGGCAATCGTCTGCGCACGGATGAAGCCGCGCTCGAAGTCGCCGTGGATCACACCAGCAGCCTGGGGCGCGGTGTCGCCAATGTGGATGGTCCAGGCGCGCACCTCCTTCACGCCAGCGGTGAAGTAGGTCTGCAGGCCCAGCAGCTTGAAGGCGCCACGGATCAGGCGCGCCAGGCCCGGCTCGGTCTGGCCCATTTCGGCCAGGAACATGTCGCGGTCTTCGTCGCTCATCTCGGCCATCTCGGCCTCCATCTTGGCGCAGATGGCCACCACGGGCGCATTCTGGCTGGCAGCATAGTCCTTGAGGCGGTCCAGGAACGGGTTGTTCTCGAAGCCGTCTTCACTCACGTTGCCCACGAACATCGCGGGCTTGGCCGTGATCAGGCACAGGGACTTGAGCAGCGGCTGCTCTTCCTTGGTGATTTCGACCGAGCGGGCAGGCTTGCCTTCGTTGAGTGCGGCCTGGATGCGGGTGAGCAGCGCCACCAGCTTGGCGGCATCCTTGTCGTTGCCCGACTTGGCAGCCTTGGTGTATCGGTTCAGGGCTTTCTCGACCGTGCCCAGGTCGGCCAGGCACAGCTCGGTCTGGATCACTTCGATGTCGGAGATCGGGTCCACGCGGCCCGCCACGTGGATCACGTTGTCGTCTTCAAAGCAGCGCACCACGTTGACGATGGCGTCGGTTTCCCGGATGTGCGCCAGAAACTGGTTGCCCAGGCCTTCACCCTGGCTGGCGCCAGCCACCAGGCCGGCAATGTCCACAAACTCGACGATGGCAGGGACGATGCGCTCGGGCGAGATGATCTCGGCCAGTTGCTGGAGGCGGGGGTCGGGCACTTCCACCACGCCGACATTGGGCTCGATGGTGCAGAAGGGATAGTTCTCGGCGGCAATACCAGCCTTGGTCAGCGCGTTGAAAAGGGTGGACTTGCCGACGTTGGGCAGGCCCACGATGCCGCATTGGAGGCTCATGGCAGGGCTTTCTGGTGTTCTGGAGACAAACCGCCGATTTTACGGGCGCGCCCAGTGCCCACTGCTGATGGCCCAAATCAGACGGTCATTCAAACCGCAAATCGGCAGCAATGCGTTGCCCCACACGCAGCCACTGCCCTGCGCCGCTTCGCACGATGGCGTTCATGCCGAACGTGATGGCGCCGTCCAGCCTTTTGTCCTGGCGGTAGGTTCGCAGGGTGTCGCCCACCGACGGATGGCTCTCGCCCGTGGCCGGGTCGATGTCGGGGATGGGGCATCGCGCGCAGGGCTTCACCGGTTGCAGGTGGACGTCGGCGGTGCCATCACCCTCCACATGGATCAGATCCACGCGGTCCTCGTCGTGGGCATCCACCCCCGCCAACACCACGTTGGGCCGGAACCGCTCCATGCCCACCGCGCCCTGGCCGCCGGCCGTGAGCCGTGCGTTGAGATCCTTCAGGGATGCCTCACTGGTC
Source organism: Acidovorax sp. Root568 (assembly GCF_001427445.1). NCBI lineage: Bacteria > Pseudomonadati > Pseudomonadota > Betaproteobacteria > Burkholderiales > Comamonadaceae > Acidovorax > Acidovorax sp. Root568. The sequence goes on from NZ_LMGP01000016.1 coordinate 246,671, forward strand.
ACCAGCAGCGGAAACCCGTCAGCAAACTGGTTGGGAGCCTCCATGCCATCCGTCCACTCCAGGCTGGACAGCCGCCGATGTTCCGGGTCAAACCGCACCAGGCGGCAGGGCTGCCCCAGAAAGTCGCTGAACCACTGGGCCGCCACAGGGCCCATGTCCCACGCAGGCACCGTGTCGCGCCAGACGGTCACCGTGGCTGGTGCCTCCACTGCGTCGATCGCCACATGCAGCGCCAGCATGCCCGGAGCCCGCAGCACCATTTCGTCACTCTTGAGCTGGGGCCGGATCAGCGCCATGCGGGGCAGGCTGCGCTGGGTGAGGAACATGCCCCGTGCGTCCACCACCATCCAGGCGCGGTCCAGATCCAGCCCAGTCTCGGTAAGCAGCGCCTGCTGCACCTCGATGCCCGCACAGGATTTGACGGGATACACAAACAGCCGCGCAATGGTGCCGGACAGATCAGACTCGGAAGGGAAGCTCACGCCAAGTGCTCCTGAAGAAGGGTGCCAGAAAGGCCAGACCGCAATTCTGCCCTGTCATTACAGGGGGTAAGACCCCTCCTACAATGCCTGTCATGGCCCCAACCTTTGATATCTGTATTCGTGGCACCGGCATCGTGGGCCGAACCCTGGCCTTGTTGCTGGCACGGGAACGACTGAGGGTGGCCCTGGTACCAGCCCCGGCTCCACGCAGCGCGGCGGCCACCGATGTACGGGCCTATGCCCTGAATGCAGCGTCCCGTGGCCTGCTCGAATCGCTGCGCAGCTGGCCCGACGCCGAACACGCCACCGCCGTCAAGCACATGCAGGTGCAGGGCGATCAGGATGGCTGCGTGCATTTCGATGCCGCCCCCCAGGGGGTAGAAGCCCTCGCCTGGATCGTGGATGTGCCGGCCTTGGAAGAGCGACTGGCACAGGCTGTGCGGTTTCAGCCATTGGTAGAGGTGGTGGATATCCCGGTGGCTGCGCCCCTGACCGTCGTGTGCGAAGGACGCGCCAGCACCACCCGGTCCGAGTTTGGCGTGCACTTTGACGTGACGCCCTATGCCCAGCACGCCATTGCCACACGGGTGCGCTGCGAACATCCGCATGCACAGGTCGCACGCCAGTGGTTTTTGCCACAAGGCATCCTGGCTTTTTTGCCGCTGGAGGGAGCCCAGGGGAACTCTGTGGCCGTGGTGTGGTCCGTCCCTGAGGAGCGGGTTTCCGCGCTGATGGCGTTGCCGGCCGACGCCTTTGCGCAGGAATTGCAGACGGCGAGCCAGCAGGCGCTCGGCAGCATTGCGCTCATTGCCGAGCGTGCCACTTGGCCGCTGCAGCTGGCCAAGGCAGACCGCTGGTGCGGTGCTGCATCGACCAATGCGACCAATGGCCCAGCTGCGCGCAGCTGGGCACTGGCAGGCGACGCGGCGCACAACGTGCATCCGCTGGCAGGGCAAGGGCTGAACCTGGGCTTGGCCGATGTGGCAGCCTTGGCCGATGTGCTGCGCACCCGCGACTACTGGCGCAGCGTCGCCGACCTGCGGCTGCTGCGGCGCTACGAACGCCAGCGAAAAGCGGCTCTGATAGCGATGGGCCTGGCCACCGACGGGTTGCAGCAACTGTTTGCACGCCCGGAGGCGCCCTGGCAAGCGCTGCGCAACTGGGGCATGAAGGGCTTTGAACACAGCGGCCTGCTGAAGGATTTTGTGGCCCGCCAGGCCATGGGGATGCGCTGAACGCGCGAGTTTGATTGAACGGGAACATGATGAAATTGACCACTGCTTTGCTGACCGTCGCGGCAGCCACTCTGAGCCTGAGCGCCACGGCGCAAGAGGACGTCATCCGCAAGGCATTGGCCGGGCGCATTCCTCAAATGGACAAGATCGACGAAGTGCGCCCCACACCCATGAAGGGCTTGTACGAAGTGCGCATTGGCACCGACCTGTTCTACACCGACGCCAAGGGCGACTATGTGATCCAGGGTGAACTCATCGACTCCAAGGCGCGCCGCAATCTGACCGAAGACCGCATCAGCAAGCTGACAGCCGTCAGCTTCTCGGCCCTGCCTCTCAAAGATGCCGTAACCATTGTGCGCGGCGACGGCAAGCGCAAGGTGGCCGTGTTCGAGGACCCCAACTGCGGCTACTGCAAGCGCTTTGAGCGCGACTTGCAGCAGATCAACAACGTGACGGTATACCTGTTCCTGTACCCCATCCTGAGCCCGGATTCGGCCGAAAAGTCGCGCAACATCTGGTGTTCCAAGGACCAGGCCACGGCGTGGCAAGACCAGATGGTGCGGGACAAGCCCGCACCGGCGGCTAGCTGTGACACCAGCGCGCTGCAGCGCAACCTGGCCTTTGGCAAGAAGTACAAGATCACCGGCACCCCCACCTTGATTTTTGCCAACGGCACGCGTGTGCCAGGTGCGATCGGCGCCCAGGAGGTCGAAAAGCGTCTGGCCGAGGCCGCCAGCGACGCACCCTCCGCCAATTAATAGCCGCTGAAAGCCCCCGACCGACGACTCCGCGCGGCCCTTGCGCGGCACATGCCATGCCCCTCTCCCGCTCAGCCTCCGTCGCAGACATTCACTACCGTGTCGAACCCACAGACCTGCACGCACATCTGTTCACCGTGACGCTGACGGTGCAGCGGCCAGCGGCATCGCAAGAGCTGTCTCTGCCGGTCTGGATTCCAGGCAGCTACCTGGTGCGGGAGTTCTCCAAGAATCTGCAGGTTCTGGCGGCTCGGCAAGGCCAACGTGCTTTGCAACCGGCCCAGCTGGACAAGCACCGCTGGCAAGTGCAATGCACGGAGCGCAAGCCCCTGGTGCTGACCTATCAGGTGTGCGCCTACGACAGCTCCGTACGCACCGCCTGGCTGGACACCTCGCGCGGTTTTTTCAACGGCACCAGTCTGTGCCTCCGCGTGCATGACCAGGAGAAACAGCCCCACACACTGGAACTGGCACGCACGGCGGCCACGGCGACCTGGGCTGCTGCCACCGGTCTACGGCCCCTGGATGCCGACAAACAAGGGTTTGGTCTGTACGCGGCGGCCGACTACGATGAACTGGTCGATTGCCCGGTGGAATTGGGTAACTTCTGGGTGGGGCGCTTCAAGGCCTGCGGCATTGCCCACCAGTTTGTGGTGGCAGGTGCGGCTCCGTCGTTCGATGGCAAGCGCCTGCTGGCCGACACGCAGAAAATTTGTGAAACCGCCATCCGTTTCTGGCACCGCGAAGGCAAGGCGCCGTTCAAAAGCTACGTCTTCATGCTCAACGCCGTAGGCGATGGTTATGGGGGACTGGAACACCGCAACTCCACGGCGCTGATCTGCGGGCGGCGTGATCTGCCCCGCCAGGGCGATGTGCGAGCCAGTGAGGGCTACACCACGCTGCTAGGCCTCATCAGCCACGAATACTTTCACACCTGGAACGTCAAACGCCTGCGGCCTGCCGAGTTCACCCGCTACGACTATGCGCAAGAGAACTACACCGAGCTGCTGTGGTTCTTCGAGGGCTTCACGAGCTACTACGACGACCTGCTGCTGCGCCGCGCCGGGCTGCTGGACGACGCAACCTACCTCAAGCTCATCACCAAAACCATCAACCAGGTGCTGCAAACTCCCGGCCGGTCGGTACAAACCGTGGCCCAGGCCAGTTTTGACGCGTGGGTGAAGTATTACCGACAGGACGAGAACACACCCAACACCACCGTCAGCTACTACACCAAGGGCTCTCTGGTGGCCCTGTGCCTTGACCTGGCCCTGCGGCGCGAGGGCAAAGCCACGCTGGACGACGTGATGCGCGCACTGTGGGTGCGCTGCGCGGGCGGCCCGATGACCGAAGCAGATCTGCGCGCCGTGCTCCACGACCTGGTCGGCCGCCCATTCGACAAGGAACTGGCGCACTGGGTGCACAGCACAGCCGATCTACCCCTGGAGGAGCTGCTGGCCGCCCACGGCGTGGCGCTCAAGGCCGACCGGCCGCAGCTGGCCCAGCGCCTGGGCCTGCGTGTGGCCGAGAACCACAGTGTGCAGATCAAGACCGTGCTGCGTGGCGGAGCCGCAGAGAAGGCAGGAATGTCTGCAGGCGACGAGTGGCTGGGCGTGGAAGTGCAGGGCCAGGGCTGGCGCATCAGCAAGCTCGACGACGTCACTTTCTACGCGGGCAACCACACCGCCCTGCAGGCACTGGTGGCCCGCGACGGGCGACTCCTGCGCCTATCCTTGGAGATACCACCGCTCCAGGCAGCTGGAGCCCCTGCCAAGGGCCGGCGCAACGCGACCGCCACAGCCATGGCGCCAGACACCATCAGCCTGACGGTGACAGACGCCGCTGCAGTGGGACGCTGGCTGGCCTGACGGCAGCAAAGCCCTACTGCCTTGGGTATATTGCTGCAGCTTTCATAACCAACCATAACCCCCAGGAGATTTCATGGCTTACGAAACCATCGAGGTGCGCATTGAAGCGGACAAGGTCGGCATCATCACCCTCAACCGGCCCAAACAGCTTAACGCGCTGAACGACCAACTCATGAATGAACTGGGCGCTGCCCTCAAGGCGTTCGACGCTGACGAGAAAATCGGCTGCATGATCGTCACCGGCAGCGAGAAGGCTTTTGCGGCGGGCGCGGACATTGGCGCCATGGCCAAATACAGCTTCGCTGACACCTACAAGGGCGACTACATCACCCGCAACTGGGAGACCATCCGCTCCATTCGCAAGCCTGTCATTGCCGCCGTCAGCGGCTTTGCATTGGGCGGCGGCTGCGAACTGGCCATGATGTGCGACTTCATGATCGCCGCGGACAATGCCAAGTTCGGTCAGCCCGAGATCAAGCTGGGCGTGATCCCTGGTGCCGGTGGCACGCAGCGCCTGCCCCGCGCCGTGGGCAAGTCCAAGGCCATGGACATGGCATTGACAGGCCGCATGATGGATGCGACCGAAGCCGAGCGCGCCGGGCTGGTCAGCCGCGTGGTGGCTTACGACAAGCTCATGGACGAAGCGCTGGGCGCCGCCATCATGATTGCCGGCTTCTCGCAGATCGCCGTCATGGCAGCCAAGGAATCGGTCAACCGCGCCTTCGAGGGCACGCTCGCCGATGGCGTGATGTTTGAGCGCCGCCTGTTCCACGCGCTGTTTGCCACGCAAGACCAAAAGGAAGGCATGGACGCGTTCATGAACAAACGCGCCGCCAACTTCACACACCAATAATTTTTGTTCTATAATTCTGGTTTCCGGTCGTATAGCTCAGTTGGTTAGAGCGCAGCATTCATAATGCTGATGTCGGTGGTTCAAGTCCACCTACGACCACCAAATACAAAAACCCACAGTGCGGCAACCCACTGTGGGTTTTTTCTTTCAGGCGAGCCGCAGAACCTGTTCCTGTGTCCATCGAAGCACAGAGCCGCTTGACTTGTCAGAGGGATATGCCACGCTGGCAACCCCTTCTAAAATTGTGCCTTCAGCCCCTGGATGTAAACCATGAACCGCTGCACCACACCCTCTTCCAGCCGCTACCCCGCCCAGCGGGGGCCCCGCTTTTTCCATGCCGCATGGATGGCCGTGGTGACCTGTGCGGCCCTCTGCGCCGTGGCACCGGCCTCAGCTCAAGTCCAGCCAGGCCTGGGCCTCTCACGCCCGTTCCCCGAAGCCGCACTGCGGGGCACGCTGAGCATCAACACCGCATCCGAAGCCACACTCAATGGAAAGACCATCCGCATGGCCCCCGGCATGCGGCTGTTCAGCCCCCAGAACACCTTGGTCATGGCACACACGGTGCTGGGCCAGACCTTCAAGGTCAACTACGTGCTGGAGAACAGCACCGGCATGCTGCATTCCGCATGGATCCTGACCGAAAGCGAGGCCGCACAGCCCCGCAAGGGCAGCGACGCCATCGTCACCAACATCACGACCGGCTCGGGCGCCACCCTGAAGTAACTCCTTTCCGGTGCGGCCGCACAGCCACCGCGCCGTTGTGACATTCACAGTCTCCGCACCACGCCGGGTGCGGTGTTTGCTTGCTCTTTTGCGAAATTGCCATGGCCAAAAAAGTCTTTATCAAAACCTTCGGCTGCCAGATGAACGAGTACGACTCGGACAAGATGGCCGACGTGCTGAACGCCGCCCAAGGCTACGAGCCCACGCAGAACGTGGACGAAGCCGACCTCATCCTCTTCAACACCTGCTCGGTGCGTGAGAAGGCGCAAGAAAAGGTTTTCAGCGACCTGGGCCGCATCAAGCACCTGAAGGCACGCGGCGTGAAGATTGGTGTGGGCGGGTGCGTGGCCAGCCAGGAGGGCGCCGAGATCATCAAGCGCGCGCCCTACGTGGACGTGGTGTTCGGCCCCCAGACCCTGCACCGCCTGCCCGAGATGCTCAACCAGCGTGAACGGCTGGACAAGCCCCAGGTGGACATCAGCTTTCCCGAAATCGAGAAGTTCGACCACCTGCCGCCCGCGCGTGTGGAAGGCGCGTCGGCCTTTGTGTCGATCATGGAAGGCTGCAGCAAATATTGCAGCTACTGCGTGGTGCCCTACACCCGTGGCGAAGAGGTGAGCCGCCCATTCGACGACGTGCTGGTCGAAGTGGCGGGCCTGGCCGACCAGGGCGTGAAGGAAATCACCCTGCTGGGCCAGAACGTGAATGCCTACCTGGGCAAGATGGGTGGCACGGCAGAGATTGCCGACTTTGCGCTGCTGCTCGAATACGTGTCGGACATCCCTGGCATTGAGCGCATCCGCTACACCACCAGCCACCCCAACGAATTCACGCCCCGACTGATCGAGGCCTATGCCAAGCTGCCCAAGCTGGCCAGCCACCTGCACCTGCCCGTGCAGCACGGCAGCGACCGCATCCTGATGGCCATGAAGCGCGGCTACACCGCCATGGAATACAAGAGCACGGTGCGCAAGCTGCGCGCCATCCGCCCCGACCTGGCCATGAGCAGCGACTTCATCGTAGGCTTCCCCGGCGAAACGGAAGACGACTTCAACAAGATGATGAAGCTCATCGACGATATCCACTTTGACAACAGCTTCAGCTTCATCTTCAGCCCCCGCCCCGGCACGCCCGCTGCAGGCTTGCACGACGACACGCCGCACGACGTGAAGCTGCGCCGCCTGCAGCACCTGCAGGGCGTTATCAACGCCAACATCAAGTCCATCAGCGAAAGCCGCGTGGGTACGGTGCAGCGCATTCTGGTGGAGGGCGCCTCCAAGCGCGATGCGGGCGAACTGATGGGCCGCACCGAATGCAATCGGGTGGTCAACTTTGCCGGGCAGCCCCGCCTGGTGGGGCAGATGGTGGATGTGACCATTACCGAAGCCAAGGCCTACACCCTGCGGGGCGAGGTGCTGACGCACGAAACCGCCGCACTGGCCGGCTGACGCGCGCGTACCGACGCCCCGCACGCCCCGCGCCCTTTTTGGCTGCAATGCCCACCCCCAGCATACCGCCCACGGCACCGCCACCCGCCGAAGGCCTGTTGCATGGCCTCTCCTTCCAGCAACTGTTGCTGCTGGCGTTCGTGCTGATTGCTGGCTTGCTGGGGGTCAGCTCGCTGCGGGCTTTGCACACGCTGGAGCAGCTCATGGTGCTCAGCCGCCACGGCACGGCCGAGGCCACTGCGCTGACAACGGCCGCGCAAGGCCTGAACCAGCGCGGCCAGGCCCTGGAGCGCGCGGCACGGCAGTCCCTGGTGCTGCGGGATGCGCCCCTGCGCCGCAGCTTCGACGACATGGCGGTCGAGGCCCTCACCGTGCTCGACCATTTACAAGCCGCAGGCTTGCCCGCCGCGCAGACCCAGGCGTGGCGCACCCACCTCGATGCCGTCAAAGCCCTGCTGGACGCCCCGCCGGACCGCGCGCTGGACAACGAACGCCTGGTGGCTGAAGAGTTTGTGGCCCTGGAGACCTTGCACGGCACCATGGTGCAGACGGTGCAGGACCTCAACACCCAACGCAATAACGCGCTGCAGGACGAGGTGGAGGAAAGCCGCCGCAGCGTGACGCACCAGGTGGTGGGCGCGATTGTGCTGGCGCTGGTGCTGGCGTTGTCGCTGGGCATCTGGCTCGCGCGGCCGTTCAAGCGGCTGGAGGGTGCGATCCGGCAGTTGGGCGAAAACCAGCTGGACGAGCCGGTGCTGATCTCCGGCCCGGACGACGTCCGCCGGCTGGGGCAGCAACTGGAGTGGCTGCGGCTGCGACTGCTGGAGCTGGATGCCGACAAGGCGCGGTTCTTGCGCCATGTCTCCCACGAACTCAAGACCCCTCTGGCCGCGCTGCGCGAGGGCGTGGCGCTGCTGCAGGACGGCGTGACGGGCGAACTCACCGCTGGCCAGCGCGAGGTCGCGCAGATCCTGCACCACAACACGCTGCAGCTGCAGGGCGAGATCGAGGCCCTGCTGCGCTTCAACGCCGCCGCCTTCGAGGCACGGCAACTGCAGCGGCGCGACACCGATCTGCTGGCCCTGCTGGAGGCCCAGGTCGAGGCACAGCGGCTGCAGTGGCAGGCCAAGGGCCTGACCGTGCGGATAGAGGGGTCGCCCGTGCGCATGCCCGTCGACGCCGACAAGATCACCTCCGCCGTCAGTAATCTGCTGTCCAACGCCATCCGCTTTTCACCTCCCCAGGGCACGGTCCGGCTGGTGCTCTCGCAACCTACCGGCCAAGTGCGCCTGGATGTCTTTGACCAGGGGCCCGGCGTGGACCGGGTGGACCGCGACCGCGTGTTTGAACCCTTTTACCGGGGTGTTCGCCAACCGGACGATGCCGTGCGCGGCACCGGCATCGGGTTGTCCATCGTGCAGGAATATGTGCAGGCCCATGGCGGCAGCGTGCGCCTGGTGGACGAAGGCGCACACTCCTTCTTTCGCATCGAACTTCCCCATGCCGCATAGCACTCCCCTCCTGTCCTCCCACGCGCTGCGATGGCCGCTGCTTGCCCTGGGCACCGTGCTGGCAGGCTGCGCCACCACCGCGCCCCCACCTGCCCCCTCCAAGCCGCCCCCGGTGGCCATGATCATTGCCGTGCCTGTAGCCCCGGCGATCGAAGTCGGCGCCACCGAAGCACGCGGTACGGAGACCGATAGCAACGCCCCCATTGCCCTGCTACTGGCCCAGACAGACCGTGTGCTCAAGCTGCCCCCGGCCGAACTCGCCAGGGAAATTGCCCGACTGAGCGAAGCGGAGGACGCCACGGCCGACACGCCGTTGCTATTGGCCACGGCCCTGGCACAAACGCGCCAGGCCGTGGACACCGCCCGTGCGCTGGGCCTGGTGCAGCGCGTGCTGGGCAACACCGGCGCCGCAGCGCAACCCTTGCACCCGCTGGCCCGGCTGCTGGAGGCACGGCTGCTGCAACAACGCCGGCTGGAGGATCAGCTCGACCGCCAGGCCCAGCAGCTGCGCGACAGCCAACGCCGCAATGACCAGCTCAGCGAACGCCTGGAGGCCGTGCGCGCCATCGAGCGCAGCCTGAGCACGCGCCCAGCACCGCCACCCTCCGCCCCCGCCGCGCCTGCAGCGAGTAATGGCGCGGCGCCACGGCCCGCCCCCTGACCGACCTACCCGCCATGCCCTCTTCCGCCCCCACCCGCGCCGCCCCACCCGCCCGCATCCTGGTGGTGGACGACGACGCCGACATGCTGCGGCTGCTGTCGCTGCGCCTGAAAGCCGCCGGGCACGACGTGGTGGCCGTGGGCTCGGCCGAAGCGGCACTGGCGCAGCTGGACATTGCCCGCCCGCAGCTCGTGCTGAGCGATGTGCGCCTGCCGGGGCGCGACGGCCTGGCCCTGTTTGACGAAGTGCGCGCCCGCCACCCCTCACTGCCCGTGATCCTGCTGACCGCACACGGCACCATTCCCGATGCGGTGGAGGCCACGTCGCGCGGGGTGTTCACCTACCTCACCAAGCCCTACGACGGCAAGGAGCTGCTGGAGAAGATTGCGCAGGCGCTGGCGCTCAGCGCCCCTGCTGTTGCGCAGCCGCATGCTGACGAGGACTGGCGGGCCGAGATCGTGAGCCGGTCGCACCGCATGACGGACCTGCTGTCCGAGGCATACATGGTCGCTCAGTCCGACGCCAGCGTGCTGCTGCGCGGCGACAGCGGCTCGGGCAAAGAACTGCTGGCGCGCGCCATCCACCGTGCCAGCCCGCGCGCGGCCCGCCCGTTTGTGGCCGTCAACTGTGGCGCCATCCCCGAGGCGCTGCTGGAGTCCGAGCTGTTCGGCCACGTCAAAGGCGCCTTCACCGATGCGGTGAGCAACCACAAGGGGCTTTTCCAGGCCGCAGACGGCGGCACCCTGCTGCTGGACGAGATTGGCGACATGCCCCCGGCCCTGCAGGTCAAGCTGCTGCGGGTGCTGCAGGAGCGCGCCGTGCGCCCCGTGGGTGCCAGCCAGGCCACGCCCATCGACGTGCGCATCATCTCGGCAACGCACCGGGACCTGGAGGCCGCCATGGCCAGCGCGCAGTTCCGCGAGGACCTGTATTACCGGCTGAACGTGGTGTCGCTGGTGCTGCCCACCCTGGCCGAGCGGCGCGAAGACATTGCGCTGCTGGCCAACCACTTTCTGGACCGGCTGTCCCGCAAATACGACAAGCGCCTGTCCGGCTTTGCGCCTGAGGCGCTCAAGGCACTGACCACCGCCGCCTGGCCAGGCAACGTGCGCCAGCTCTACAACGTGGTCGAGCAGGTGTGCGCCCTGTCCACCACCCCCCTGGTGCCGCTGACACTGGTGCAGCGCGCGCTGCGCACCCCGTCCACCCAGGTGCTGAGCTTTGCAGAGGCCCGCCAGCGTTTCGAGCGCGAGTACCTGGTGGGACTGCTCAAGATGACCGACGGCAATGTGGCCGATGCAGCGCGGCTGGCGCAACGCAACCGCACCGAGTTTTACCGCCTGCTGCAAAAGCACGCGCTGACGCCTGGACAGTTCAAGCAGGATGCAGGCGATGCGGACGATGTCGTGGATGAGCGACACGAGTAAGTCATTGATTTACATGGTGTTTTAATCAAAGCACCCACCCCTTGTCGCCATCCGGCGACAAAAAGCGGGGGCCGAGTGGCGCTTACAGGCCATTGCACAACTGCTTACACGCAGAGCCCTCTCCAAACCATTGATTTCAAAGCGTTTTTTGCAGCTGGCACAGGGTTTGCCCTATGCCTGCCATGCACGCAGTTTTTCCCTCCTTTTTTCGCCAGATCGGCAGGCGCGCAGGGCCCGCAATAGCCCTGGCCACCGCCCTGCTGGCCGGGGGCGCGCACGCACAGGGCTTTGACTTCGAGAGCGTGACCCGCCTCGCCCGCGACCGCGCCAGCCAACCCTACCGACCAGTGAGCGACAAGCTCCCGGCCGACCTCGCACAGCTCAACTACGACCAGGTGCGCGACATCCGCTGGCGCCCCGATCGCGCCCTGTGGCGAGCCGACAAGCTGCCCTACGAGGCCATGTTCTTCCATCTGGGGCTGTACCAGAAAGAGCCGGTGCTGATCAACGAAGTGACGCCGCAGGGCGTGCGCCACATCCCCTACAGCCGCGCGGACTTTGACTACGGCAAGAACCAGTTGCGGCCCGAGGCCTGGGGCGACCTGGGCTTTGCAGGCTTTCGGCTGCACAACCACCTGAACTCCAGTGCCTACAAGGACGAGCTGGTGGTCTTTCAGGGCGCCAGCTACTTCCGCGCTCTGGGCAAGGGCCAGCAGTACGGCCTGTCGGCGCGCGGGCTGGCCATCGACACCGTGGGCGGCCGGGGCGAGGAGTTCCCCCGCTTCACCGAGTTCTGGCTGGTGCGGCCCGATCCGCTGTCCACCCAGGTCACGGTGTACGCACTGCTCGACTCGCCACGCGCCACGGGCGCCTACCGCTTTGACATCCAGCCCGGCGCGCAGACCACCACCACCGTGCGCAGCCGCATTTTTGTGCGTGCCGCCTCCGGCAACCCATCCATCGCCACGCTGGGCGTTGCGCCGCTGACCAGCATGTTCTTCTTCGGCGAGAACCAGCCACGCAAGGAAGACTTCCGCCCCGAAGTGCATGACTCCGACGGACTCATGGTGGCTACGGGCGAAGGCGAATGGCTGTGGCGCCCGCTGCAGAACCCCCGGCAAACGCTGGTCACCTCGTTCGCCACCAGGAACCCCAAGGGCTTTGGACTGATGCAGCGCGACCGCCAGTGGACCAGCTACGAGGACGTGGAAGCCCGCTACGAGCGCCGCCCGAGCGCCTGGGTCCGTCCCCTGCACGACTGGGGCGCGGGCCGCGTGGAGCTGGTGCAGCTGAACACCCCCGACGAGACGCACGACAACATCGTGGCGTACTGGGTGCCCGCCCAGATGCCAGCCCCCGGCCAGCCGCTGGAATTTTCCTATGAGCTGAGCTGGCAGGGCGATGAGCAGCAGCGCCCACCCAGCGCCTGGGCCACGCAGTCGCGCCGCGGCATGGGCTACACCAAGTTGTCGGCCCAGGAACTGCGCCAGCAGGTGCAGTACGTGGTCGATTTCGAGGGCCCCGCCCTCAAGGCCCTGCCTGCCGAAGCCACTGTGAAGGCCGTAGTGACCAGCGATGCCAACGGCAAGGTGCTGGAAAACATTGCCTACCGCAACCCCGCCACCGGCGGGTGGCGCATGACCGTTCGCATCCAGCGCCTGCAGGCCGACCGGCCGGTAGAGCTGCGCGCTTTTCTCCAACACGACAACCACGCTGTGAGTGAAACATGGACGCACATCAGTCTTCCCGAGTAAGCCCTCATGACCCCCACGGCACCCACGCATCCACAGGTCCGGCCGTGGTCGCGCGACGCGGTGTGGCCTACCCCCGGCCAACCCCCAGCCGACGCAGCACGTTGCGCGAAGAGCGTCACCCCAATGCAGTGACGGCACCGCCTCTGCACCGCGGCTCCATGGTGCCCCTGCCCTGGCGCGGCTTCTGGAACAGCGTAGGCACCGCCGTGCTGCTGCGCCTGACAGGCCGTACGTCTCCGCAACCCGCATTGACTACGGTGACACAAGCTCCCGCTGAATCCACCGCCGCTTGGCAAGGCGCAGCGCAGCGCCGCCGCTGGACGTTTGCGCTGCTCACCGTGCTGACCACCGCACTGGCCAGCACCCTGTTTGCCAGCGTGCAGCCCGACTATGAAAACGCGTGGCTGGGCTACGGCCAGATTGCGTTGTTTGCGCTGCTGTCCGCCTGGGTGGTGACCGGCTTTTTGACCGGGCTCATGGGCTTTTGGGTGATGTTGCGCGGCGACCGGCATGCGTTGTCGGCACGCAGCGTGGTAGATCACACGCTGGCTTCCGACGCCCGCACTGCCATCATCATGCCGATCTGCAACGAAGACGTGGCCACCGTGTTTGCCGGGCTGCGCGCCACCTGCGAGTCGGTGGCCGCCACCGGCCACGGCACCACGTTCGATGTGTTTGTGCTCTCCGACAGCAACGACCCCGCCATTGCCCGCGCCGAGCGCGCCGCCTGGGAAGAGCTGCGCAGCGCCCTGGCGCAGCACAGCCAGCAACCCCAGGTGCAGGTGTACTACCGCCTGCGCACACGCCGCACCCACCGCAAGGCGGGCAACGTGGCCGACTTCTGCCGCCGCTGGGGCAAGGACTACCGCTACATGGTGGTGCTGGACGCCGACAGCGTGATGAGCGGCGACTGCATCGTCTCCATGGCCAAGCTGATGGAAGCCAACCCCACGGCCGGCATCATCCAGACCGCTACGCAGGCCATCGGCCATGTGACGCTGCACGCCCGCGCGCAGCAGTTTGCCTCGCGCGTCACGGGTCGCCTGTTCACATTGGGCATGCAGTACTGGCAGTTGGGCGAATCGCACTACTGGGGCCACAACGCCATCATCCGCGTGGCGCCGTTCATGCAGCACTGCGCGCTAGCGCCCATCCCCGGCAAGGGGGGCCTGGCTGGCGGCATCATGTCGCACGACTTTGTGGAAGCCGCCCTCATGCGCCGCGCGGGCTACCACGTGTGGCTGGTGGGCGACCTGATCGGTAGCTATGAGCAACAGCCGCCTGACCTGCTGGCCGAGCTGCAGCGCGACCGCCGCTGGTGCCAGGGCAACCTGCAGAACGCGCGCCTGATGGCCGAGCCCGGCATCCACGCGGTGCACCGGTCCATGTTCGTCACCGGTGCCATGGCCTATCTGTCGGCGCCGCTGTGGCTGGCCTTCATGACTCTCGGTACGGCGCTGTGGCTGTCGGGCGCCAAGCTGGTAGCGGACTGGCACATCCTGCCCGCCGAGCTGCTCGCCCTGTGGGTCTGGACCTTGTGCCTGCTGTTCTTGCCGCGCATCCTGGGCGTGGCCGCAGTGTTCATGCGCCGCGAGCAAAAGCAGTACGGCGGCGCTTTCAGCCTGCTCAAGAGCGCCGTGCTGGAGAGCGTGATGGCCATCCTGCAGGCGCCGGTGCGCATGCTGGCGCATTCGTTGTTTGTGCTGATCGCGTTGACCGGCCTGAAGCTGGAGTGGAAGTCGCCCCCGCGCGAAGCCCATGCCGTGCCCTGGCGCCACGCCGTGCGCCAGCTCGCTCCCATGAGCGCGGTGATCGCCCTGCTGGCTGCGGGCGTGGCGCTGATCGACAGCAGCGCGCTGTTGTGGCTGATGCCCGTGGGCCTGCCGCTGGCGCTGGCGATTCCGCTGGCGGTGTGGACAAGCCAGATCGCACTGGGCCGGGCGCTGCGTGCGCAGCGACTGCTGCTGATTCCCGAGGAGTCGTGGTCCCCTCCAGTACTGCGCCGTGCCTGGTTGCACGCCAGCCGGCTGGCACGGCCCGTGGCATTGCAAGCAGCCTGAGGCACCGCGCAGAGCCATCATCCACCGACCCACAAAAAAAGCCGACGCATGTCGGCTTTTTTATTCACTCATATTTTCATAGCATTCCAGGCATATGGTTGTAGCGCCTGGTGCCAAAAAGGCTTGAAAACCCTTCAGAAAGGCATCTTGGGCATGCCTCCGCCGCCCATGCCCTTCATGCCGCCCATCTTCTTCATCATCTTCATCAGGCCGCCGCCCTTCATCTTTTTCATCATGCCCTGCATCTGCTCAAACTCCTTGAGCAGGCGGTTGACTTCCTGCACATGCACACCCGCCCCGTTGGCGATGCGCTTCTTGCGCGTGGCCTTGATGAGTTCGGGCTTGCGGCGCTCCAGGGGCGTCATGCTCTGGATGATGCCTTCCTTGCGCTTGATGTCTTTTTCGGCCTTGTCCATGTCCAGCGAACCCGCCTTGGCGGTGAGCTGGGAGGGCAGCTTGTCCATCAGGCTCGACAGCCCCCCCATCTGCTTCATCTGCTGGATCTGCGAGAGAAAGTCGTTCAGGTCGAAGCCGTCACCGCTCTTGACCTTGGCCGCCAACTTTTGTGCGGCCTCCATGTCCACCCCGGCCGTCACCTGCTCCACCAGCGCCACGATGTCGCCCATGCCCAGGATGCGGCCCGCATGGCGCTCGGCGTCGAACACTTCCAGGCCGTCGATCTTCTCCGAGACACCGGCAAACTTGATCGGAGCCCCTGTGATCTGGCGCACGGACAGCGCGGCACCGCCGCGCGAGTCGCCGTCCAGCTTGGTGAGCACGATGCCGGTGAGGGGCAGCGCCTCCTTGAAGGCCTTGGCCGTGTTGATGGCGTCCTGGCCCTGCATGGCATCGACCACGAACAAGGTTTCAACCGGGTTCAGCGCGGCGTGCAGGTCCTTGATTTCCTTCATCAAGGCTTCGTCGATGGCCAGGCGACCGGCCGTGTCGACCAGCAGCACGTCAAAGTAGTGCTTCTTGGCGTAGTCGAGTGCGGCGTGGGCAATGTCAAGCGGCTTCTGGTCGGGCGTGCTGGGAAACCATTCGGCACCGGCCTGCTTGGTCACGCTCTTGAGCTGCTCGATGGCGGCCGGGCGGTACACGTCGCCCGACACGGTCAGCACCTTCTTCTTGCGCTTTTCAATCAGGTGCTTGGCCAGCTTGGCCGTAGTGGTGGTCTTGCCCGCGCCCTGCAGGCCGGCCATCAGGATCACGGCGGGCGGCTGGGCGGCCAGGTTGATGTCGGCCACGCCCTCGCCCATGGTGGCGGCGAGTTCACGGTTGACGATGCTGACCAGCGTCTGCCCGGGCTTGAGCGAACCCAGCACCTCCTGGCCCAGGGCCTTTTCCTTGACGCGGGCGATGAAGTCGCGCACCACGGGCAGGGCCACGTCGGCTTCGAGCAGCGCCATGCGCACTTCGCGCAGCATGTCCGTGACGTTGGACTCGGTGATGCGGGCCTGGCCACGCATCTCCTTGACGAGGCGCGTGAGTTTGTCGGTAAGGGCGGAGGCCATAGGGGTGTTTCCGGTATTGGCTGCGCGCCGTCAACAACGGCGTTGTGCGCGCGGCCCCGCCAGGGCGCTGGCGGTGGGCGAAAGGCTAAACTGTGCCCATGATTTTAACGAGTAGCTCTCCGGTCAGTTGGCTGCTGGCCCTGGCCGCTGCCGTGGCTTATGCCGTGCCTGCCGCCGCAGCCTCCCGCCTGGGGGCCGCAGCGGCGCGCAATGCACTGCTGGTGGCGTGGTTGCTGCATGGGGCCGTGCTGGTGTGGGGCCTATGGGGCGAAGCGCCCCGGTTCGGTTTTGCGCCCGCGCTGTCGATGACTGCATGGCTGGTGCTCACGGTGTATGCCGTGGAGCGGCAGTTGTTTCCGCAAATGCAGTCGCGCTGGGTGCTGGCAGGCCTGGGCGCGGCAGCCATTGTGCTGGCCATGCTGTTCCCGGGGCAGCCCCTGCACGTGTCTGCATCGGCCTGGCTCCCCTTGCACCTGGCGTTGGGCATTGCGTGTTATGGGCTGTTTGCAGCCGCCGTCGTGCACGCCTGGCTCATGACACGCGCCGAACGCCACATCCGACAGGCCGAAGACCCGCACAGCGGCATCCCGCTGCTCACCCTGGAGCGGCTGACCTTCCGGTTCGTGACGGCAGGGTTTGTGCTGCTCACCGCCACCTTGCTGGCCGGGTGGCTGTTTGGCGAGACGCTGTATGGCCGGGCCTGGCGGTGGGACCACAAGGCCGTGTTCTCGATGCTCTCGTGGCTGACCTTCGCCACCCTGCTGCTGGGCCGCGCGCGGTTTGGCTGGCGGGGCCGCAATGCGGTGCGTGTGTTGTATGCGGGCTCGGCCCTGTTGCTGCTGGCCTATGTGGGCTCGCGTTTTGTATTGGAAGTTGTTCTGGGCCGCAGCACATGAAATACCTGGTCTTGTTGGTCGTCATCGCGGTGGCGGTGGGTATCTGGCGCAGTCGCCGTGCTCCTGATGCCGCAGTGCCCAAGGCGCGCCCCACCCCGCCAGCCCTGCCGCAAGACATGCTGGCCTGCGCGCACTGCGGCGTGCACGTCCCGCAGGCCGAGGCACTGATGCTGGGCAATCAGGCCTATTGCAGCGCCGAGCACCGGCGCCTGGGCCCGGCCTGAGCGGCGCGGCCCCGTTGTGACCATGCAAACCGTGTCCGCAGGTTCCCTGCCGCCTTCGGCAGACGCGCCCTTCGCGCGGCTGTGGCTGGGTTTCCTCACCGGCCGCGTCATGGTGGCCCTGGCGCTCTTGGTGCTGCAAGGCGCCGGGCAGCTCATCAATCAAGCGGTGGGGCCCACCCTGCTGGCTGTCTGCGTGGCCTACCTGGTGGCTACGGTGGTCGTGCGTGTGCTCTCGCGCCGGGGCCCACCCTCGGCGAGCGCAGGGCCGCAGTGGCTACCCTCCATCGGGGTGGACCTGGCCGCGATCACGGCGTTGCAGCTCTTGCATGCGGGCACCATGAACTACACGCCCCTGTTCGGCCTGCCCATCCTGATCGCAGCGGTCATGGGCACGCTGACCCTGGCCCTGGGCACCACGGCCGCCGTCACGCTGCTGCTGCTGGGCTGGGCCTGGTGGGTGGGCCAGTACAGCACGGGCGACGAAGGCCAGCGCTACCTGCAAAGTGCACTGACCGGCACGGGCTACTTCATCGTGAGCTATCTGGTGCACCAGCTGGCCACCCGCCTGGCGCGCGAACAGGAAGTGGCACAACAAAGCCAGATCGCAGCGCGCGTGCAAACGCAGGTCAGTGCACTGGTCATCCAGAACCTGACCGACGGGGTGCTGGTGGTGGACGAGACCGACGTGGTGCGCATTGCCAACCCCGCAGGGCTGCAGCTGCTGGGCGGCATGGCACTGACCGAGTTACCGTTTGCCCTGACCTCCACCGCGCCGTGGCACCCCCTGGTGATCCTGGCGCGGCGCACCTTCCGGCACGAACAACCGCAGACGGCCGACGTCGATCTGCTGCACGAAGGCCAGAGCCCCACCGGCCTGCATGTGCGCACCTGGCTCACATCCACCCGCAACGCGGCCTTGCAAACGCGCTCCGAGCGGCTGTGCGTGATGTTCCTGCACGACCTGCGGGAAATGGAAGCGCGGCTGCGCACCGAAAAACTCGCGGCCATGGGCCGCATGTCCGCCGCAGTGGCCCATGAGATCCGCAACCCGCTGGCGGCCATCGTGCAGGCCAATGCCCTGCTGGAAGAAGACCTGCACGACCCCGCACAAAAACGGCTGGCGCACATGGTGCAGCAAAACGCCGACCGCCTGGCCCGCATCGCCGAAGAGGTGCTGGACATTGCCCGCGTACAGCACCAGATCAGCCATGCCCCTGCCTCGACCGTAGCGCTGGACGAGACGGTCGCCCAGATCTGGAACGACTGGCAGGCCCAGGACCCCGCCCGGCGGCGCGCCCTGGTGTCGCTGGACACGGGCGCCACCCAGGTGGAGTTTGACGCCGAGCACCTGCGTCGGGTGCTCGTCAACCTGCTGGACAACGCCCTGCGCTACATGGGCCCGGAGCCCGACTCGTTGTCAGTGACCACGCGCAACACGCCCGCTGGCCAGGTCAGCCTGCAGGTGTGGAGCGACGGTGCCCCGATGGACAAATCCGTGGAGCGGCATTTGTTCGAGCCCTTCTTCTCGTCGGAGAGCCGCTCCAGCGGCTTGGGTCTCTATATTTGCCGGGAGCTGTGCCAGCGCCATGGCGCCTCCATCAGCTACCAGCGCCTGAACCGCCACACCGCACGCGGTGACATCGGAGGCAACGCCTTTACTGTGGGCTTCCGCCGCACGACCCGCCCCGCCGACAATGCCACCTTGTTTGACACCATAGTGGTCTGACTGCCGCCTCCATGAACGCCCCTGCCGCCTCCATCCTTGTCGTTGACGACGAACCCGATCTGCGCACCCTGTACGAGCTCACCCTGCTGCGCGAGGGGTACCGGGTCGAGACCGCGTCGAGCGTCCAGGAGGCGCGTGATCAACTCAAGGCCCACCGCTTTGACGCCGTGATTACCGATATGCGGCTGCCCGACGGGTTTGGCATGGAGCTGCTGCAGGATCTGCGCGACCAGCAACGGCGCGAACGCTGCGTGGTCATGACCGCCTACGGCTCGGCAGAGAACGCGGTCGAGGCGCTGCGCGCAGGGGCCTTCGACTACCTCACCAAGCCCGTGGACCTCAAGCAGTTCCGCTCGGTGGTGGCCTCAGCCATCCAGGGCACGGGTGGGGTTCCACCGCCGCGTGCGTCACGCAGCAACGGCTCCAGCCGGTCTACCAATGCAGCGGCGGCGACCGGCGAATTCGGCAATGCCAACGCCGCCCTGGACCGCCTCGTGGGCGAGTCCGACGCCATCCGCAACGTCAAGCAGCGCGTGGCCAAGGTATCGCGTGGCATGGCGCCGGTACTGATCCATGGCGAGTCGGGCACGGGCAAGGAGCTGGTGGCCCAAGCCCTGCACGCCAGCAGCCAGCGTGCTGACGGGCCCCTGGTCGCCGTGAACTGCGGGGCCATCCCCGAGAACCTGCTGGAAGCTGAATTTTTTGGCGCCCGCAAGGGCTCCTACACCGGCGCGTCGCAAGACCGTGACGGCTACTTCCAGGCCGCACGCGGGGGCACATTGTTCCTCGACGAAATCGGCGACCTGCCGCTGGCGATGCAGTCCAAGCTGCTGCGCGCCATCCAGGAGCGCAGCGTGCGGCCACTCGGCTCCACCCAGGAAGAGACGGTGGATGTGCGCATTGTGAGCGCCACCCACCGCGATCTAGCGGCCGATGTGCAGGCCGGCCGGTTCCGCCAGGACCTGTACTACCGGCTCAATGTGATCGAGATCGTCATTCCGCCGCTGCGCGAGCGCCGCGAGGACCTGCCCGCACTGTGCGCAGCGCTGCTCACCCGCATTGCCCACGAGTCGGGCATGCCGGTGCCCCAACTCACCGACCGGGCACTGAACGCCATCGCCGCCCACCCACTGACCGGCAATGTCCGCGAGCTGGAAAATCTGCTGCACCGCGCAGTGGCATTGAGCGACGGGGACGAGTTGCAGGTGGATGCGCCAAGCGGCGCGTCAGATGTGCAGATGGCACGCCCGGCACCGCCCACGCTTGTGCCAGCGCCAGAGGGATCGGCGGTGTCCGCCGCCTTCTCTGCAGGGCCCCACGCTTCGACGTCTGCAGACACAGGCCAGGGCCCTCAGCCCCTGGCCAACGGCTGCACGGTGCCACTGCCCAGCGACCTGCAGGCCTGGTTGGACCAGCAGGAGCGGGAGATCCTGATCCGCGCGCTGAAAGAAGCCGGGTTCAACCGTACCGCCACAGCCGCACGCCTGGGCATCAGCCTGCGCCAGATTCGCTACCGCATCGCCCGTCTGAACATCGCCGTGCCCAATGACCAGGACCCGCATGACGAATTGGGCTGACAGTGCACCAGCGGCAGACATGGCGCCCTGGGAGGGCGGCTGGTACAGGACCGCTCAGCGGCTCGCATCTCCAAACCACGGGCCGCGCCCGGTACAGACCTCGCAAGTCGATCTGATCGTGGTGCATTCCATCAGCCTGCCGCCGGGCGAATACGGCGGCGGTGCCGTGCAACAGCTGTTCACCAACACCCTGGACTGGGATGCGCACCCCTACTACCAGGGCATCCGCGGATTGCAGGTCTCCGCGCATTTTTTCATCGAGCGCACCGGGGTGCTGTGGCAGTTTGTGGATTGCGACTTGCGCGCCTGGCATGCCGGGCAATCGTTCTACCGGGGGAGGAGCCAGTGCAACGACGATTCCATCGGCATTGAACTGGAAGGCCTGGAGGGCCTGCACTTCGAGTCGGCACAGTACGAAACCCTGGCCAGGGTCTGCCAGGACATTGCGCTGCGCTATCCCATCGAGCACATCGCAGGGCATGAACACATTGCCCCGGGACGTAAGTTGGACCCAGGCCCGGGCTTTGACTGGCCACGACTGCAAGGGGCGTTGGACTGGCCCGCGCAGCGATTCCCGCTGAACACGCGGGCGGACCCCTTGCAGCTTCGCTGACGCCGCACTTTCACTGTCGTACGGGCGCATCAAGACATTTTTTTCTTTGTGCGCTTGCACATATTTTTGCAGCCAAGCGCTGCGCGGCCTGGCGCAGGAAATCCGCCGCCAAGGTACGCCACTGCACGGTTTTGCATCGCCCACATCGCATTCACAAGGGCTCGCCACAGGCACCGGTTGCGTACGCAACGGGGTTGAGAACATGCTGTTTCGGTTTTGGGGACTCATTCCGGCGGTACACTACCGGTAGTGTCTTGAACCGCCTCGACACACCATATATAGTGTGCACCAGACTGAAGTCCGGTGCAGCACCCACACACTGCGGCGGCACTCCAGGCCGCACGCCCACCCCAGACAGCCCACAGAAGAGGACCCCCATGCAAGCTGCTTTGAACACGCCTTCCCCATCGCCCACCGCCTCTACGGATGCCGCCACGCACGCTGCGGCGGCCGCAGCTTCCGGGCACCCGCTCACGCATTACCAGATCATTCGCCGCAACGGCGCGGTGGTGCCGTTCGAGCCCCAAAAAATTGCGGTGGCGATGATGAAGGCGTTTCTGGCAGTGCACGGCACGCAGGGCGCTGCCTCTGCCAGCGTGCGTGAGGTAGTGGACACGCTCACCCAGAACGTGGTCCGCGCCCTCATGCGCTCGCGTCCTGGCGGCGGCACCTTCCACATTGAAGATGTGCAGGACCAGGTCGAGCTGGGCCTGATGCGCGGCGAGCACCATGAAGTCGCCCGTGCCTACGTGCTGTACCGCGAGCGCCGCACGCAGGAGCGCGCTCACCACCTGGAACAGCTAGCACCCGCCACCCCGGTGCTGCACGTGATCGACAACGGCCAACGCGTGCAGCTGGACATCCTGCGCCTGCACGCCTTGATCGAGTCGGCCTGCGCCAACCTGGGCGCCGACATCCAGGCAGCCCCCATCGTCGCAGAGACCATGCGCAACCTGTATGACGGCGTTCCCATGGACGAGGTCTACAAGGCGTCCATTCTGGCGGCCCGCACCCTGATCGAAAAAGATCCTGACTACACCTACGCCACGGCCCGCCTGCTGCTGCACACCATCGTGCGCGAGGTGCTGGGGCGTGACGTAGCCCAGCGCAACATGGGCCAGGCCTACAAGGACTATTTCCCCACCTTCATTCAGAAGGGGGTGGACAACGAGCTGCTGGACGAGCGCCTGCTCAAGCAATACGACCTGAACCGCCTGGGCGCCGCGCTCAAGGCCGAGCGCGACCTGCAGTTCGACTACCTGGGCCTGCAGACGCTGTACGACCGCTACTTCCTGCACGTCAAGAAGACCCGCATCGAGCTGCCCCAAGCCTTCTTCATGCGCGTGGCCATGGGCCTGGCGCTCAATGAAACCGACCGCGAAGCCCGGGCCATCGAGTTCTATGAAGTGCTCTCGTCGTTCGATTTCATGTCGTCCACCCCCACGCTGTTCAACAGCGGCACGCTGCGCTCGCAGCTGTCGAGCTGCTACCTGACCACGGTGCCCGACGACCTCGATGGCATTTACGAGTCGATCAAGGAAAACGCCTTGTTGTCCAAGTTTGCTGGTGGCCTGGGCAACGACTGGACCCGCGTGCGCGCCCTGGGCTCGCACATCAAGGGCACCAACGGCGAATCGCAGGGCGTGGTGCCCTTCCTCAAGGTGGTCAACGACACGGCCGTGGCCGTGAACCAGGGCGGCAAGCGCAAGGGCGCCGTCTGCACCTACCTGGAAACCTGGCACCTGGACATCGAAGAGTTCCTGGAACTGCGCAAGAACACCGGCGACGATCGCCGCCGCACGCACGACATGAACACGGCCAACTGGATCCCTGACCTGTTCATGCGCCGCGTGATGGAAAAGGGCACCTGGACGCTGTTCTCCCCTTCTAACGTGCCCGACCTGCATGATCTGTTTGGCGCCGACTTTGAAAAGGCCTATGTGGCCTACGAAGAAAAGGCTGCACGCGGCGAGATCAAGCCCGCCAAGACCATCCAGGCCACGGACCTCTGGCGCAAGATTCTCACCATGCTGTTCGAGACCGGCCATCCCTGGATCACGTTCAAGGATGCCTGCAATGTGCGCTCGCCCCAACAGCACGCCGGTGTGGTGCATTCGTCTAATCTGTGCACCGAGATCACGCTCAACACCAGCGACACCGAAACTGCCGTGTGCAACCTCGGCTCGGTGAACCTGCTGCAGCACATCAAGAACGGCCAGATCGACCACGACAAGCTCAAGAAGACCATCACCGTGGCCATGCGCATGCTGGACAACGTGATCGACATCAACTACTACGCAGTCAACAAGGCCCGCGACTCCAACCTGCGCCACCGCCCCGTGGGTCTGGGCGTGATGGCTTTCCAGGACAGCCTGTATGCGCTGCGCATTCCTTACGCCTCGCAAGAGGCGGTGGAATTCGCCGACAAGTCGATGGAAGCCATCTGCTACTACGCGTATTGGGCGTCCACCGAGCTGGCCAAAGAGCGCGGCAAGTACTCGAGCTATAAGGGCTCGCTGTGGGATCGCGGCATCCTGCCTTTCGACACGCTGGACATGCTCTCGCAGGCCCGTGGCGGGTATGTGGAAGTGGACCGCTCGTCCACGCTGGACTGGGATGCCCTGCGCAAGAAGATTGCACTGGACGGCATGCGCAACTCCAACTGCGTCGCCATTGCCCCCACGGCCACCATCTCGAACATCATTGGCGTCGATGCCTCGATCGAGCCTTCGTTCGGCAACCTATCGGTCAAGTCCAACCTGTCGGGCGAGTTCACGGTCATCAACGGCGGCCTGGTGCGTGACCTCAAGCGCCTGGGCCTGTGGGATGACGTGATGATCATGGACCTCA
Organism: Acidovorax sp. Root568; assembly: GCF_001427445.1. Taxonomy (NCBI): domain Bacteria; kingdom Pseudomonadati; phylum Pseudomonadota; class Betaproteobacteria; order Burkholderiales; family Comamonadaceae; genus Acidovorax; species Acidovorax sp. Root568. The sequence goes on from NZ_LMGP01000016.1 coordinate 270,854, forward strand.
AGCACTTCAAGGGTTCGCTGCACCCCATCGACCGCGTGCCCCAGGACATCAAGGCGCTCTACTCCACAGCCTTCGAAGTCGAACCCCAGTGGCTGGTGGAAGCCGCATCACGCCGCCAGAAGTGGATCGATCAGGCGCAGAGCCTCAACATCTACATGGCCGGCGCGTCGGGCAAGAAGCTCGACGACACCTACAAACTGGCGTGGGTGCGCGGCCTCAAGACCACCTACTACCTGCGCACCCAAAGCGCTACGCACGTCGAGATGAGCACCGTGAACACACGCCAGCTCAATGCAGTGTCATCGGGCAATGACAGCGGCGCATCGGCAGCTTCAGCCACCGCAGCGGCCAAGCAAAACCCGCTGGAAGCTGCTGCCGCAGCGGCCTCTCAGCAGGCTGCAGCTGTGCCAGCCACGGACGTCAAGTTCTGCGCCATCGACGATCCTGGCTGCGAGGCCTGCCAGTAAGCACATTGCCAGCAACGCCTCGGGTTCGCCCGAGGCGCTGCTCCGGTGCTGTGAAGCAACAAAACCTTGCTGCACAACGCTTCAGTGCTTTCCTTTTCGCAGCACTGCTTTCATAATCCGAATACTGGAAAATCTATGTTGACCTGGGACGAAGAAGTCAAGCCCTCATCGCAAAATCAACTGGACGGCGGTCTGCCTAACAACCGCCAGGTGGGACAACCGCCTCTCGCTTTCCAGACGCCTTCGCTGCAGCCTTTGAGCACCTCGGCCCCAGCAGCAAGCGCCACCACCACACCCATCGCCGCAGCTGCACACCGCCGTGTGAATGCCGCCGACAAGCGCATCATCAACGGCCAGACCGACGTCAACCAGCTGGTGCCTTTCAAGTACAAGTGGGCGTGGGAAAAATACCTCGCCACCTGCGCCAACCACTGGATGCCCCAAGAGGTGAACATGACGCGTGACATCGCGTTGTGGAAGGACCCCAACGGCCTGACCGAAGACGAGCGCCGCATCATCAAGCGCAACCTGGGCTTCTTCGTCACCGCCGATTCGCTGGCCGCCAACAACATCGTGCTGGGCACGTACCGCCACATCACGGCCCCTGAGTGCCGCCAGTTCCTGCTGCGCCAGGCGTTCGAAGAAGCGATCCACACCCACGCGTATCAGTACATCGTCGAATCGCTGGGTCTGGATGAAAGCGAAATCTTCAATGCCTACAACGAAGTCCAGTCGATCCGCGACAAGGACGAATTCCTGATCCCCTTCATCGAAGCGATCATGGATCCGTCTTTCAAAACCGGCACGCCCGAGACCGACCAGACCCTGCTCAAGTCGCTGATCGTTTTCGCGTGTCTGATGGAAGGCCTGTTCTTTTACGTGGGCTTCACGCAGATCCTGGCATTGGGTCGCCAGAACAAGATGACCGGCGCTGCTGAGCAGTACCAATACATCCTGCGCGATGAGTCGATGCACTGCAATTTCGGTATCGACTTGATCAATCAGCTCAAGCTCGAAAACCCCCACCTGTGGACCGCAGAGTTCAAGGCCGAGATCAAGGCACTGTTCCTCAAGGCCGTGGAGTTGGAATATCGCTACGCCGAAGACACCATGCCCCGTGGCGTGCTGGGCATGAATGCTTCCATGTTCAAGGGCTACCTGCGCTACATCGCCAACCGCCGCGCCACGCAGATCGGGTTGGAGACGCTGTTCCCTAATGAAGAGAACCCGTTCCCGTGGATGAGCGAGATGATCGATCTCAAGAAGGAGCGCAACTTCTTTGAGACCCGGGTTATTGAATACCAGTCCGGTGGTGCGCTGTCCTGGGACTAGCGCCTTTTTTGCAGGCCACACCACCATGGATTTTTACACCACGCCCAGCAACGACAGCGCCGCAGAGCGCTGCCCTGCGGGGCGTTCCCGTGTTCATGGAGATGGAATTTTCATCCATCTCCATGGATCGCTCTCTGTCCACTGCAGACAGGAAGTGCTCTTTGCAAATTGACCCAAGGAGAACATGATGGCAACTGCGAAAAAACCGGCCGCTAAGAAGGCTGCTCCCGCGAAAAAGGCTGCAACGGCCAAACCCGTAGCCGCAAAGAAGGCTGCACCTGCCAAGAAGGCAGCAGCACCGGCAAAGAAAGCCGCTCCTGCCAAGAAGGCTGTAGCTGCGAAGAAGGCTGCACCCGCCAAGAATGCAGCAGCACCGGCAAAGAAAGCCGCTCCTGCCAAGAAGGCCGTAGCTGCGAAGAAGGCTGCACCCGCCAAGAAGGCAGCAGCACCGGCAAAGAAAGCCGCTCCCGCCAAGAAGGCCGTAGCCGCGAAGAAGGCTGCACCCGCCAAGAAGGCAGCAGCACCGGCAAAGAAAGCCGCTCCCGCCAAGAAGGCCGTAGCTACGAAGAAGGCTGCACCCGCCAAGAAGGCAGCAGCACCGGCAAAGAAAGCCGCTCCCGCCAAGAAGGCCGCAGTAGCCAAGAAGGCCGCAGCACCTGCCAAGGCAGCCCCCGCAAAGAAAGCTGCTCCGGCCAAGAAGGCCCCCAAGGCGCCTGCCCCTGCGGCCGCTGCCCCTGCAGCACAAACCACGCTGAACCCTCAGGCAGCCTGGCCTTTCCCTACGGGCAACAAGCCCTGATTCTGGCGCGCCACGCGCTCAACCCGGTGCAAACGCACCGGGTTTTTTTTCGTCTGCATGCAGGTCTGAGCACTCCCAAGAGCTACCTGGCAAGCAAGCTGCGTTGCAAAGCGCTGGGCAGCGCAACGCAGGCGACACTGGCTGGAAGGATTAACCCAACGGATCGAAATCCAGCGCGTAGTTCTGTGGGCCACGCTGCGCGATCTTGAGAGCGCCAACCCGGTTGCCCAGCTCCGCACAACGCACGAGGGACCAGCCCTTTTCCAGACCAAACAGCAGCGCGCCGCGCCAGGCATCGCCGCAACCCGTGGGGTCCACCACCGCTGCAGGCGCCACAGAGGGCACATGGGTTTTTTCACCATCCACCCAGACCTCGCAGCCCTCTGCGCCCAGCGTCACCACCAGCCCCTGCACCTTGCGGGAGATATCGGCCAAAGACCAGCCGGTGCGGTCGCAGAGCATTTTCCCCTCATAGTCATTGACGGTGACCCAGGTGGCCTGGTCGATGAACTGCGCCAGCTCCTGCCCGTTGAACATGGGCAAGCCCTGACCTGGATCGAACACAAACGGGATACCCGCCGCCACGAACTGGGCCGCATGCTCCAGCATCGCGTCACGCCCGTCCGGCGCGATGATCCCCACGCTGACACTGTTGTCTGCACCAATTCGATTGGCATGGGCCTGCATCATGGCGCCAGGATGGAAAGCCGTGATCTGGTTGTTGTCACGGTCCGTCATGATCATCGCCTGCGCGGTGTAGGTGTCCTGCACCTGCCCGACGTGTCGGGCGCTGATACCCAGCGACTGCAGTCGCTGCAGATAGTCAGCACCGTCACTGCCCAACATGGCCATGGGCAACGGCTCCCCACCGAGCAGCTTGAGGCTGTAAGCAATGTTGCCAGCACACCCCCCGAAGTCGCGGCGCAACGACGGGACAAGGAAGGACACATTCAGGATATGGAGCTGATCCGGCAGGATCTGCTCCGCAAAACGCCCCTCGAAAGTCATGATGGTGTCGAACGCCAGGGAACCACAAATGAGGGCAGCCATAGATAGTGAAACTCGGTAAGTTGTTGGGAGAAAAATCAGGGATAGAACGCAAGCAGCCGGTAGCCCGCCACGCGCGCACCGCCGGTGGTCACGAGCACCGACACCGAGGTGCCCCACTCACCTCTCGCGGGCAGCTCCGCTGGAGCCGCCATGTCGGTAGGCAGCAGAACCCGCCGCAATACGGCCTGATCCTGCGCATCTGTAAGGGTCAGCTCCACCGCAGGCATGGCCAGTGGAATGGTGGCGGTGCTCTTCATCGTCAGCGCTAGTTGGTAACTGTCACCCCGGGCTTTGTTGAAAGAAGAACTGTCGATGACCACATCGGCAATCTGGCGCAAAGGGGCAAGTTCGCAGCGCAAAGGCTCGCACAGTTTCACCAACCAGGGCCGGGTACGCACATCCAGGGCTGCAATGCGGTCACGCTCCTGCACCGCAATCTGCAAAGCCAGCCCCAGCAAGGAGACGATGAACCCCAGCCACAAAACCATCCGCACGACCGGCTTGCGCCAAAACGCCTTGCGGCGTGCAGCCACCACAAAGCTGACCTCGGGGTCTGACGCCTGGTTGTCGGCCTCATCGTCGTCGTCGTCAACAGCGGGTCTGGGGCGCGCCTGCAGGATGGCGGCATGCGAATCGTCCTTCACCAACTCCATCGCCGGAGCCTCTGGCGCAACCTCCTTCGACACAAAGTCCACAGAAGGCAACGCGGGCGCAGGCGGGGTGGGCACAGCAACGGGCGACGCAGGCTCAGATTTCTGAGCATCGCCTGAAAGTCCCGCACCGGTATCGGATGACGGAGCGAGAGCAACAGGCGCTACCGGAGGCTGTGCAAGCTCTGCTGAGTGACTCGCGCGCTCCTCTGTGGCATCCACATCCATGGTTGCGTTCAGCGCTACTTCGGAATCGCGAAGTTCGGCAAACGGCAGTTCATAGCCTGCCAGGCTGGGGGACGCAGGAACCGGTGGCACAGCTCCACCAAACAAACTGCCGCGTCCATCAGCGACGTCCTGCGCCGCGTCGGATGGCATCGTGACGGCGGAATGCTCTTGCCCGGCCACATGAACGGCAGGGGACGGACCATCCAAACGAGGCGCCGTGTCCGGTATCACCACCGGCTCTGGAGCATCAGCAGGCGCTGTGACGGATGGCGATGCCGCAGCCTCCACCGCTGTCGCAGTCCGCGATGCACTGTGGGCTCTCCATGCAAACGGCGCGGCGACCTCCTTGCCCAAGACATCCGACGAGACTTCCGTGCGAGCCCCGGCAGTCAGAAAAGCAGGTACCGCAGGACTGGGAATATCGAGCACCGGAGCAGCAGGTAAATCACTGTCCATGCCATACGGAAATGCGTCCATGGCGGCGGTTGCGGCAACCTCGGTGGCGGAGGTTGAAGCACTGCGGATGGCGGGAGTGCCTGCCTTGTCCACATCCTGCGGGGCAGGCGGGGTACCGGTGGGCGACTTGCCTCCCCCCCAGGCTCCCAGTGCATCCGGCTTGCGCGCTATGGGCGCAGTGGGCGCGCGCAGGTCCGTGAGCGATACATCGGGCAGCAGCGGAGCCGGTGCCACAGGCAGCAAATGGGCCGAGGCATCGAATACCTCCTTGCATTGGCCGCAGCGCACCCATCCTTCAGAGATGCGCAATTGGTCCGCCACAACCTTGAAGGTGGTGGCGCAGGACGGGCAGCGGGTGATCTGGCTCATCAGCGAGCGATTGTAGAGGCCATGCCACGGCTGCCAGAACGGCGCTCGCGCACCTTCAGCGGCGCGCAGTCATCAAGATCCAACCGTCCTCGGCATCCGCCACTTCCAGCGGCAGCCAAGGCGCGTAGGCCTCCTTGAGCTCATCCGCCTGGCGCTCCAGAATGCCTGCCAAAACCAGATTCCCACCCACAGCCACATAGCTGCACAGCAGTGGGGCCAATACACGCAACGGAGTGGCCAGGATATTGGCCAGCACGGTCTGGTATTCGCCTTGCGCCTTGTCGGGCAGGCCCGCTTTCAGCGTGACCTGATTGGCCTGGGTGTTTTGCACCGTGGACTCCACGGCAGCCGGGTCAATATCCACCGCATCAATGTCCGTGGCACCGAACTTGGCAGCACCGATGGCGAGGATGCCGGAGCCACACCCGTAATCCAGCACGCGCCCCAGCAGGTTGCCCTGCTCAGGTTGCGTTGCGCCATGGCGCGCAATCCAGCGCAGGCACATGCGCGTGGTGGGGTGGGTGCCCGTACCAAACGCCAAGCCAGGGTCCAGCCGGATGCTCCGTACTGCCTGGGCGGGCAACTCATGCCAGGTAGGCACGATCCAGAAATCCGGGGTGATGTCCACCGGCGCAAATTGCGACTGCGTCAGCCGCACCCAGTCCTGCTCGGGCACCTGGGTGACACCCAGCACCTGGCAGCCCACAAAAAAGTCCTGCACCACCAGCAACTGCTGCGCTTCACGGGCTGCCACCTCGGAGGGGAACAAGGCCACCACGCGGCTGCGTTGCCAGCCATCCTTGGGCGGAGGCATGCCAGGCTCGCCAAACAGCGCCTGTTCAGCGTCGGTCTGGGCATCGGCGTCTTCTACCGACACGGACAGCGCGTCCAGCGCGTCCAGCGCATCGCTGACCGCTTCAATCCGGTCCTCGGGGCACATCAGACTCAGCTCAAACATAGGCATCTCTCAGAAAAAGTGAAATGCTGGCACCCGTTGCCAGGAGCCAGCATGTGAATGACCTGCTGCGTACCAGCTCAGCGTTTGTGCTGCGACAGCCACTCTTCCAGGTAGTGGATGTTGGTGCCGCCCGCCATGAACTTGGCGTCCACCATCAGCTCGCGGTGCAGCGGCACATTGGTGTTGATGCCTTCGATCACCGTCTCGGACAGGGCCGTGCGCATGCGGGCCAGCGCCTGCTCGCGCGTATCACCGTGCACGATGATCTTGCCGATCATCGAGTCGTAGTTGGGTGGCACGAAGTAGTTGGTGTAGGCATGCGAGTCCACGCGCACGCCGGGGCCACCTGGTGGATGCCAGGTGGTAATGCGCCCGGGCGAAGGGATGAACTTGTAGGGGTCTTCCGCGTTCACCCGGCACTCGATAGCATGGCCACGGATTTCAATCTGGCGCTGGGTGAAAGGCAGCTTCTCGCCCGCCGCCACCATGATCTGCGTTTTCACGATGTCCACGCCAGTGATCCACTCAGTCACGGGGTGTTCCACCTGCACACGGGTGTTCATCTCGATGAAGTAGAACTCGCCGTTCTCGTACAGGAACTCAAACGTGCCCGCGCCCCGGTAGCCGATCTTCTTGCAGGCAGCGACGCAACGCTCACCGATCTTCTCGATCAGCTTGCGAGGAATGCCTGGAGCTGGCGCCTCTTCGATCACCTTCTGGTGGCGGCGCTGCATGGAGCAGTCGCGCTCGCCCAAATACACCGCATTGCGGTGCTTGTCGGCCAGGATCTGGATTTCGATGTGGCGTGGGTTCTGGAGGAACTTCTCCATGTACACCGCAGGATTGCCAAACGCGGCACCCGCCTCGGCCTTGGTCATCTGCACGGCATTGACCAGTGCGGCCTCGGTGTGGACCACACGCATGCCACGGCCACCGCCGCCGCCTGCGGCCTTGATGATCACCGGGTAGCCCACTGCCTTGGCGATGCGGCGGATCTGCACCGGATCGTCGGGCAACTCACCCTCAGAACCCGGCACGCAGGGCACGCCTGCACGGATCATGGCCTGCTTGGCGGACACCTTGTCGCCCATGATGCGGATCGACTCGGGCGTGGGGCCGATGAACTGAAAGCCACTCTTTTCCACGCGCTCGGCAAAGTCTGCGTTCTCGGACAGGAAGCCATAGCCGGGGTGAATAGCCTCGGCGTCGGTCACTTCGGCCGCCGAGATGATGGCGGGCATGTTGAGGTAGGACAGCGGCGAAGGCGCTGGGCCGATGCAGACGGCCTCTTCGGCCAGCTTGACATACTTGGCGTCGCGGTCGGCCTCGGAATAGACCATGACGGCCTTCACGCCCAGCTCATGGCAAGCGCGCTGGATACGGAGAGCAATCTCTCCGCGATTCGCAACAAGAATCTTCTTGAACATGAGCGCCTTATTCGATGACGAACAGCGGCTGTCCGTATTCCACGGCTTGGCCGTTCTCGCCCAGGATGCGGGTGACGGTGCCCGACTTGTCGGCCTCGATCTCGTTGAGGATCTTCATGGCCTCGATGATGCAGATGGTCTCGCCTTCCTTGACCTGGCTGCCCACTTCGACAAAAGCCTTGGCGCCAGGGCTGGACGAGCGGTAGAAGGTGCCCACCATGGGCGACTTGACGATGTGGCCGGTGGGTGCGGCGGCCGCAGGGGGCGCGGGCAATTCCGCCACAGGCGCGGCAGCAGGCGCAGCGGCAGGAGCTGCAACCGGGGCGGGCACATACTGCTGAACCACGGCACCACCGCTCTTGACGATGCGGACTTTGCCCTCGGCCTCGGTAATTTCGAGTTCGGACACGTTCGACTCGGACACGAGATCGATGAGGGTTTTGAGTTTTCGCAGATCCATGGAAGCTCCAACGGCTATAAAACTGAATAGGGCGCGAATTTACTCCAATTTCACCCTATCGCAGTCTTCCACACCCATTTTTCATGAACTTCGGCATGGGAATTGCCGTTTCTCAGAGAGAGACGCACCCAGAAGGCCTGAAAGGGGGCTGCTTTTCGACGCGGACCCTCAGCCCATACCTGCCCAAAGCTGCAAGTCCTGGGTGGTCACTTGTCCCATTTTACGATGCAGCACCTTTCCCTCCCCACCAAGGACCACGGTGAAAGGCAGGCCTCCCGTCAGGTTGCCCAGCGACCGGCCCAGATCCGTGCCACCCAGTCCCGCCAGTCCCACAGGGAAATCCAGCGGGATACGCGTCAGAAACTTGCGTACCGCTGACGGCTGGTCAATGGCCAAACCCAGCACTTGCCAACCTTTGGCAGATTGTTCGCGATAGAAGGCGTTGAGCATGGGCAACTCTTCCACACAAGGCGGGCACCAGGTGGCCCAGAAATTGAGCAGCAACGGCTTGCCTGCCAATGACTTCATGGCCAAGGTGCCACCGGCGGGAGTGTCAAATTCAAGCCCCCAGAGCGTCTGCTCGGCCCCTTGCTCCACGGCGTGGGGCTGAAACTTCCACCATGCCAGGCCTGCGCCCCCCAAAGCGGCGGCACCTGCCACCCCGGCATACAAAAAGCGCCTGCGAGCGGCGTTGGGCGCGACGTCGCCAGGAGTCACAGGTTCGGGGGATTCAGCAGGCTGGGTCATGGGGTCGTGTTTTCTTGAAGCAAGCGGCGCACTGCCGTGATGTCACCACGCGGGGTTCGGCCCTTGGTGTCGGGCCGGAGTGCACCCCGCAGGTCGTCAAGGTCGTAAATCAGCAGGTGCACGCCGATCATTTCGTTGAGTTCGGGCGATTTGCTGCCAAGACTCAATGCCTCCACCGATTCACCGTGGAAGCCAGTGACCGTGCGGGGTTCATAGTCCACATGATGATCGATCAGAGCGATCTCTGCCGATTTGGGGTCATCGCAGAACAACTGCAGGTAAATATCCGACAGACGTGTGGCCGTTCCGTGCCACACCGCACCCGCCAGATGCGGCCGGAAAGCCGCCATGCGCTCCATCCACACCAGGGCCAGCTGGCGTAGTGCCCGCAGCTCGCGCGGCTGGGTGTCAGCACAGAAGAGCTGGATGTACTCGCGCACTGCCTCTTCCACCAAGTCGTTGTCTGGCAGCGGGGTACGGGCCGGCAAACCCATCTGCCGCAGCGCACGGCGCTTGGCGGGGCCCCATTCCAGCCCTTCTTCCACCACCAGGCGGGCCGTGGTGTGGGCGATTTCTTCGCTCAAAGGTGTGTGCATGGCAGACAGAGGCAACTAAGGACCCTGCATTGTGGCGCGAAGCGATGACAGCACGGGTGATGCCCCTCAGACACCCCTGGCAACCCCAACAACCGCCGCCCCGAAAGACTATTGTTTTGAGAGCAACTCAGGCAGATGGAACAGGCGCCAGCTGCCACTTTTGCTTTGAACCGTGCGCGGAACCCCGGCTTTAGAATCAGCGCCCATGCATATACACATACTGGGCATCTGCGGCACTTTCATGGGAGGCTTGGCGGCCCTTGCGCGCGAGGCGGGCCACAAAGTGACAGGCTGCGACGCCGGGGTCTATCCCCCCATGAGCGACCAGCTCCGCGCGTTGGGCATCCACCTGATCGAAGGCTTCGGCGCCGACCAGCTTGCGCTCCGGCCCGACATGTTTGTGGTGGGCAACGTCGTGAGCCGCGCCAGGCTGGCCGATGGCTCCCCCAAGTTTCCGCTAATGGAAGCCATTCTGGACGCCGGACTGCCTTACACCAGCGGGCCCCAATGGCTGGCCGAGCACGTGTTGCAGGGCCGCCATGTGCTGGCCGTGGCTGGAACCCATGGCAAGACCACCACCACATCGATGCTGGCGTGGATTCTGGAGTCTTCCGGGCAGCAACCGGGCTTTCTGATCGGCGGGGTGCCGCTGAACTTTGGCGTGTCCGCACGCCTGGGCGCTGCACAGCGCCCCGCCCCCGCCGCCGCGCCGCTCGGGGCCGCGCCGCTGTTCGTGATCGAGGCCGACGAATACGACACCGCCTTTTTCGACAAACGCAGCAAGTTCGTGCACTACCGGCCCCGGACGGCTGTGTTGAACAATCTGGAGTTCGACCACGCGGACATCTTTGACGACCTGGCGGCCATCGAACGCCAGTTCCACCATCTGGTGCGCACCGTGCCGCCGTCGGGGCGCGTGGTGGTCAATGGGCTGGAAGAAAGCCTGGCACGTGTGCTGCACACCGGCTGCTGGAGCGAAGTGACCAGCTTTGGTGCTGCAGTCAGCGACCTTCACGCGGTGGGTGACCCGCAGGCTTTTGATGTGGTGCACCAAGGGCAAACCGTCGCGCGTGTGGAATGGTCGCTGACCGGCGTGCACAACCAGCTCAATGCGTTGGCAGCCATGGCAGCGGCCCACCATGTGGGCGTGGCGCCCGAGCAGGCGGCAGCCGCGTTGGGCAGTTTTCAGAACGTCAAGCGGCGCATGGAGCTGCGCGGCACAGCGGGCGGCGTGGCCGTGTACGACGACTTTGCCCACCATCCCACCGCATTGCGTACCACCCTGGACGGCTTGCGCCGCACCCTGGGCCCGGGTGCCCGCATCCTCGCTGTGTTCGAGCCCCGCAGCAACACCATGAAACTGGGCGCGATGAAAAGCCAACTGCCCTGGGCCCTGGAGCCGGCCGACCTGGCCTTTTGCCACACAGCTGGGCTGGACTGGGATGCCGCGCAGGCTCTGGCACCACTGGGCGTCGGCCCCGGACAGCGCGCCCAGACGGCCCCGGACATCGATACGCTGGTGGCCCTGGTCACCCAGGCCGCGCGCCCGGGCGACCATGTGGTGTGCATGAGCAATGGCGGTTTTGGCGGCATCCACGCCAAACTGCTGCAAGCACTACAAAAATAATAGCTGCCAGCATATATTCCACTAGCGCTAGCAGCCGATTTCTAGCCAATGGTGGTCAAAATGTGACTGCCATGCCCGGCACGTCCACGCGCACGATAGGCTTGGCCAGCGCGGCACTGGAGGCGCGCGCAAAGTCGCGGGACCACACTGGGTCCTGCATCAGCGCCGCACCGGCTGCGCGTGCCACGGTCAGCACCTTGTCGGCCAGCAGCACCTTGCCGCTGGCGCGCAAGGGCTCGCAGTCCAGCGCGATGAACTGGTCGTCGAGCCAGCGCCGACCCACCTCGTGGGCCATGGGCTCGGCACCCTCCAGATCAAAACGGTATTCCTGATTCGCGGCCAATTTGACCGACACTTCGCTGTGCATGATGGATCGCCTTTCTGCGTTTTTGCGGAGACTCGGGCCAGCAGCTGCACGTGGTGTGCAGCGATAGGCCCAAGTTTAGATCTTGCGACAGGTCTGACGATCAGCGGGCGCGACGCGCCTTGACGGAGTCCGACAGCTCGGCCAGCGCCTGCAGCGAAGCGTCCCAGCCCAGGCAGGCGTCGGTGATGCTCTTGCCGTATTCGAGTGCCGAAGGATCGTCCTTGCCGGGTGTGAACTTCTGGGCGCCTGCCGTCAGGTGGCTTTCGATCATCAGGCCGAAGACGCTGCGCGAACCGCCCGCCACCTGGGCCGCCACATCGCGGGCCACGTCCAGCTGCTTTTCGTGCTGCTTGCTGCTGTTGGCATGGCTGCAGTCCACCATCAATGTGGCGGGCAGCTTGGCGGCTTCGAGGTCTTTGCAAGCCGCGGCCACACTGGCAGCGTCGTAGTTGGGCGTCTTGCCGCCGCGCAAAATCACGTGGCAGTCCTTGTTGCCCTTGGTGTTCACGATGGCGACCTGGCCGTTCTTGTGCACCGACAGGAAGTGGTGGCCCCGGCTGGCCGACTGGATGGCGTCGGTGGCGATGCGGATGTTGCCGTCCGTGCCATTCTTGAAGCCGATGGGGGCCGAGATGCCGGAGGCCAGCTCGCGGTGCACCTGGCTTTCGGTGGTGCGTGCGCCAATCGCGCCCCAGCTGATCAGGTCGCCGATGTACTGGGGCGAAATCACGTCCAGGAACTCGCTGCCGGCAGGCATGCCCAGGCGGTTGATCTCGATGAGCAGCTGGCGCGCAATGCGCAGGCCTTCGTCGATGCGGTAGCTCTCGTCGAGGTAGGGGTCATTGATGAGCCCCTTCCAGCCCACGGTGGTGCGTGGCTTTTCGAAGTACACGCGCATCACGATCTCGAGCGTGTCAGCGTACTGGGTGCGCACAGCCATCAGGCTGCGGGCGTACTCGACAGCGGCGGCGGGATCGTGGATAGAGCAAGGGCCAATCACCACTAGCAGGCGGTCGTCCTTGCCCGCCATGATGTTGTGAATGTTCTTGCGGGTTTGGGTGATCAGCGTCTCGACCGGCGTGCCGCCGATCGGGAAGAAGCGGATCAGATGCTCGGGAGGAGGCAACACGGTGATGTCCTTGATACGTTCGTCGTCGGTCTGGCTGGTTTTCTCGACGCTGCGGTACCAGGCATCGCTGGTGGGATTCGTAGTGGCCGTCATGGTTGCTTCCTCGTGGAGTCGGTTGGAGTGGATGGAAAAACGGGAGGGCTGAAAAACAAAAACCGCCGGGCTTTGCAGCGTCGGCGGTTGGTATGGGGAGGTTGTGTGTGCTTGCGCGTTTTCCTCTCATCCGCCGGGGACCGAGATAAAAAACCAAAAATAAAACGCGCTGCGAATTTGCATGGAAAGCAATGTAGCACAGGAGTGCGGCAGTTCAGCACCCTCGGCATGTTGCAAATGCACGACATCCACTCGCCCCAAAAGCGCCAGACCAGAGCGATTCACCGGCGTCCCCCCCGAAACCATGCACGCAAGCGCTGCAACGCCGAGGGCTTGCGCGGCGGCTGCACGTCTTGCAAGTCGCTCGCAGGATTGCTCTGGTGCTCGTACATGTCGATGAGCAGCAGCGCTTCGCCCAGGGTCCGCCAGGCCAGCAGCTCGAACTGGTCAAAGCTTTCGCTTTCTTTGGTGCTGCGCCGCTCCAGCATCAGTTGCCAGTCTGCAATGGCGTTGCGCAGCTCCCGCAGTGCACGCTGGTAGGCGCCAAACTCGTACAGCGCGTGCCACGCTGAGCCCAGGCCAGTCAAAAACAACTGGTGTTCACGCGCGCTGTGCGACAAGGTCACCACACGGCGCGTGATCTCGGTGGTGTCCGAGCTGGTGCGGCGGATGCGAACTGCCTCGTCGATCTGCGAGGACAACGCACCAAGGCTGTCACGCAGCTGGCGCGAGTCCTCGTCGGCAACGCCCTCGCGCAAAAAGCGGCTGATGTCTCCAAACGACTGGAGCGTCAGCAATTGACTGGGGCGCGTGGCAGGCATGGTGTCACCCATTGTGCGCTGGCCAACGCGCAGTACAAGCCCCGAAAAGCGGGTGAAAACGCGAAGTCACGCACCACCCCAGGTCTGCCGGCAGGCTGCCAACGCAACCCTCAGGCCGTACCGCCCACCGTCAAGCCTTCGATGCGCAGCGTGGGTTGCCCCACGCCCACCGGCACGCTCTGGCCTTCCTTGCCGCAGGTACCCACGCCGCTGTCGAGGCGCATGTCGTTACCGATCATGGTCACCTTCTTGAGCGACTCAGGGCCGCTGCCGATGATGGTGGCGCCCTTGACGGGGTACTGGATCTTGCCGTTTTCCACCCAGTACGCTTCGCTGGCCGAGAACACGAACTTGCCCGAGGTGATGTCCACCTGCCCGCCGCCGAAGTTGCTGGCGTACAGGCCCTTCTTGATGCTGGCGATGATCTCTTGCGGGTCCTTGTCGCCGCCCAGCATGTAGGTGTTGGTCATGCGCGGCATGGGGATGTGGGCATAGCTCTCGCGGCGGCCGTTGCCGGTGGGTGCCACACCCATCAGGCGGGCGTTCAGAGAGTCCTGGATGTAGCCCTTCAGGATGCCGTCCTCGATCAGTACGTTGCGCTGGCTGGCGTGACCTTCGTCGTCCACATTCAGCGAACCTCGGCGGTCGGCAATGGTGCCGTCGTCCAGCACCGTGACGCCCTTGGCCGCCACACGCTGGCCAATGCGGCCGCTGAACGCGCTGGAGCCCTTGCGGTTGAAGTCGCCTTCCAGCCCGTGGCCAATGGCCTCGTGCAGCAGGATGCCGGGCCAGCCCGAGCCCAGCACCACGGTCATCTCGCCCGCCGGGGCGGGGCGGGACTCCAGGTTGACCAGGGCCGCATTCACGGCCTCGTCCACATATTTACCCATCTGCTCGTCGTCAAAATAGGCCAGGCCGAAACGGCCACCGCCGCCCGCAGAGCCCATTTCGCGGCGACCGTTCTGCTCGGCAATCACGGTGACGGACAGCCGCACCAGGGGGCGCACATCCGCCGCCAGCGTGCCATCGGCGCGCGCCACCAGCACCACGTCGTATTCACTGGCCAGCCCCGCCATCACCTGCGCCACGCGCGGGTCCTTGGCCCGGGCGCGCTGCTCCAGCCGCTCCAGCAGCGCCACCTTGGCCGTGCTGTCCAGCGAGGCAATCGGGTCCACGCCCGGGTACAGGCTGCGGCTGGATGCTACCTTTTTAGGAGCTACCCGCACTTTGCCTGCGTTCGCTATAGACGAAATAGACCGTACGGTGCGCGCTGCGTCCAGCAGCGATGCCTCGGAGATGTCGTCCGAATAGGCAAAGGCCGTCTTCTCGCCACTGACAGCACGCACCCCCACGCCCTGGTCGATGCTGAAGGAGCCTGTCTTGACGATGCCCTCTTCCAGGCTCCAGCCTTCACTGCGGGTGTACTGGAAGTACAGGTCCGCATCGTCCACCTGGTGGGTGCGGATCTCGGCCAGTGCGCGGGCGAGGTGGCCTTCGTCCAGGCCAAAAGGGGTCAGCAGCAGTTCACGGGCAACATCAATGCGCTGGCTGGTGGCCGCACGCTGGGGCGCGGCAGTGGTGGAGCGGAAAGTCATCGAAGCATTTTAGGCGCCTGACCAGCCCCTGCCCGTGTGGAGCCCACATGTCCCTATTTGACCCTGGCGCCCCGTCAGCGCCGCCCGCCGCCTTACGCGGCGGTTTGGTCATCCAGGCCGGCCTCGGCCGCATGGACCTGCACCGACTCGATGCCCGCGTCCCGGGCCTTGGCACCGGAGTACATCTGGCTTTGGCCAATCACCTGGCCATTGGCGGCCTTCAAGGTGAAATATGGCGCTCCGTTCTTGGCACTGAGCCTGCCAAAACGGCCATCGTTCGGAGCGTTCTTGCGCACCGCCTCGATACCACCCAGCGCGCTGGCGCGAGACTCGTACATCTCGCTGGTCAGGATGACCTGACCGTTGGCGGCCAGCAGGTTGAAGACAAACTTGTCGTTTTTCGACTTCTTGAGCTCGAACTTCGCCGCCATGGGGAAACCCTCCGGATGCTGAGCGGCCAAAACACGGTTGGCCAGCCGGTTTGTACCCCGAGGGCGTGTTCCAGGCAACCAGGCCCACAAGGCCCTACAGTGCTGCCGGGAGAGGATCCTTGGTTTCCTGTTTCTGGGATCGCGCCACCGACATCAGGATGCCCAGTGCCAGCCCCAGCGTCACCATGGCGGTGCCGCCATAGCTGATGAAGGGCAAAGGGACGCCCACCACCGGCAAGATGCCACTCACCATGCCCATGTTCACAAAGGCATAGGTGAAAAAGATCATAGACACCGCGCCCCCCATGAGGCGGCCAAACAAGGTGGTGGCGCCTGCGGCAATGGCCAGGCCCCTCCAGACCAGCAGCAGAAAACACACCAGCAGGAACAAGTTGCCCGCCAGGCCAAACTCTTCCGAATAGGCGGCAAAAATGAAGTCGGTGGTGCGCTCGGGGATGAACTCCAGGTGGGTTTGCGTGCCCGCCATGAAGCCCTTGCCCCATAGCCCGCCCGAGCCGATGGCGATCATGCCCTGGATGATGTGAAAGCCCTTGCCCAGCGGGTCGCGGGTGGGGTCCAGCAAGGTGCAGATGCGCTGCTGCTGGTAGTCGTGCAGCACCACCCATCGCACGCCATCCGCGCACAGCTGGTCGCCCAGCAGCACCAGGGTGGCAATGCCCACACCGCCAATCAGCACCGGGGGCAGGATCAGCTTCCAGGACAGGCCCGCAAAAAAGATCACCGAGAGCCCCGCAGCCAGCACCAGCAGCGAGGTACCGAGGTCGGGCTGCTTCATGACCAGGCCCACCGGAACCGCCAGCAGCAGGCCCGCCGCCGCAAAGTCCAAGGGACGCAGCGTGCCCTCGCGCTTCTGGAACCACCAAGCCAGCATCAGTGGCATGGCGATCTTGAGGATTTCGCTGGGCTGGATCACGATACCCACGTTGATCCAGCGCGTGGCCCCTTTTTTGGTGATGCCAAACAGCGCCACCGCCACCAGCAGGGCCACCCCGGTCAGGTACAGCGGCACGGCGCAAGCCATGATTTTCTGGGGGGGCACCTGGGCCACCATGAACAGGATGGCTCCTGCAATCAGCATGTTGCGCCCGTGGTCCACAAACCGCGTGCCGTGGTCATAACCCGACGAATACATGGCCAGCAACCCCGCGCTGGCCAGCATCAGCACCAGCAACAGGAGGGGAAGGTCAAAGCCCCGGAACAGGGGCGCCAGACGCTGGACGAGCGTGGGCTTTTCAAAAACGACGGCCATTCCCCGATTATCGGGGGGATGCCGGGCGTCAGAGCAGCCAACTCCCCGGCAGAGAGATCGTCGACAGCGGCACTACCCTGCCTGCCGGAAGGCCATCACGGCCTGGTTGCGCAGGGTGCGCAGCAGGCCCAGGGCCTTGTCATCCACCACAATGCCCCCCGGTGTGGCCTGATCGGCATAGATGAGGGCAAAGGGCTGCCCCTTGATTTGCAGCGGCAGCAGCAGGAACGACGGTGCATTGACGCCCTTGCGGTACCACTCGGGCAGCCGCGCCTGCATGCGGGGCTCGGTGGCGTCGTTGATCAGGGTGTCTGCACCGCGCAGGCACACGGCGGCAAACAGGTCGCCCTGGGCCTTGAGGGGTACCTTGAGGGCCCGCACGGCCACCTCGCTGCCCTCCCCCAGGCCAAAGCGGCCGGTCAACATGTCGGTGCGGGCCTCGCGCAGGCAAAACACCATGCGTCGGAAACCCAGCGCGCGGAACATGGTCTCCAGGATCATGCGCAGTACGTCGTTGAGCTGAAAACTCTCGACCATGGCGTTGGTGATGTCCTGAATGCCTGCAGCCAGCACCTCATTGACCTGCGCCACCGACACCGCCCCTCCGGCCTGGGACTCCAGCACGGCAGGCAGGGGCTGGGTTTCGTTCACGCGCAACTCGTGGGCGCCCAGCGCGTCATCGGGAGCCACAGACGCACCCGCAGCCGACGGCAGCTTGAGCAGGCGGGCGGCTGGTGTGTCCGGTGCCACGCGCAGGTCCAGCGCCTCGGCCAGTGCCACCAGCTTGTGGCGCGCACGCAGGGTGGCTTCGGCAATGGCCTCAGCCGACAGCGCCAGCGTGCGTGCGTAGCGCATGCCCACTTGGCCCAGCTGCCCCTCCAGCTGAGCAGGTTCGCAGAACAGCAAGGCGCTGGCGACCTCGTTGGCCGCCATGGCCGCCCAGCGCAGGCGCTCCACCCCCTGCTCGGGCGCGCGCTGCATGGGTGAGCCCAGCGGCTTGCGCATGCAGCGCTGCAGGCTTTCGGGCAGACCCCAGACACGCGCCACGCCCACTCCCAGATCCTCAAACCCCAGGCCCAGCACCTGTACCGATGCAGCCTCTTCCCCGCCCTCCATGCGCCCCGAGGCCACCAGGCTGCGCACCTGCCGGGCCTCTTCAGGAAAGTAGAACTCGCACAGCATGCGCCCCAGGTTCTGGAACATCGCCCCGATGAAGGCCTCCTCGGCCGCCTGGCTGGTGCTGCACAGCTCGGCCGCGACCGAGCCCGCCATCATGGCGCGCAAAAATTCCTCGCGCATCTGGCTGGCATGGGCCTTGTCCTGCATGTGGTCCAGCAACACCAGGCTCAGCGCCATGTTCCGCACTGCATTGAAGCCCACCAGGCTCACCGCGCGCGACACGGTGCTGATGGTGCCCCGGCTGGCGTGGGCGTAATGCACGCTATTGACCAGACGCAGCAGCTTGTTGGTGAGCGCCACGTCTTTCAGGATCTCGTGGGTCAGGTCGCTGATGCTGTCGTCTTCCGAATTGGCCACCCGCTGGATGCGGGCCACAGAATCCGACAAGGCCGGGAAGTCGCTCTTGTGGCGCATGCGCCGCAGCAAAAAGTCCAGCGTGGCGTTGCTCGCGGCCGATGGCGCACTGGCCGGAGCCGCCCAGGCACGCAGCGCATCCCGAAAGTCCGCCGCCGTGGCGTAGCGCTGCGCGGGGTCGCGTGCCATGGCCCGCTGCAGGATGGCGCGCAGGCCGTCGTCCACGCCCGACCCCAGGTCGGCGGGCAGCGCCAGGTTTTCGTTGGCAATGCGGTACAGCGCCTGCCAGGTGTCTTTTTGGTGGATGAGGGGGCGCCCGGTCAGCATCTCGATGAGCACCAACGCGGCGGAATACACGTCCATCCCCGGGGTGGGCGCAGCGCCCGCCGCCGCCTCCGGTGCCATGTAGGCGGGCGTGCCGCTTGCCAGCTGGGCATCGGGCGCCGCCTGCACGGGGGCCGCCATGCCAAAGTCCATCACCCGGGCGTGCCGGTGCGCATCGATCATGATGTTGGACGGCTTGAGATCGCGGTGCACGATGCCCGCCTGATGGGCGGCATGCAAGCCATCAAGTACATCCACCAAAAGTGCCACGGCGTCATGCGGCGTACAGCGCCCCTGCTGGGCCAGGTGTTCGGCCAGCGTGTGGCCTGGCACGTACTCGAACACGATATAGGGCTGCGAGCCCTGCACGTCGGCCTCGAACACCGGCACGATGTAGGGGTGGGCCAGGCGCCCGACATGGCGCGCCTCGCGCAGCCACTGCTCCAGCACGGAAGGGTCCTGGTCCTGCATGGGGCGCATGAGTTTGATGGCCACTTCGCGCTGCAGACGGGGGTCCAGCGCCAGCCACACGGTGGCCTGGGGGCCTCGGCCCAGCTGCTTCTTGAGCTCAAACCGACCCAGCGAGGCAGGCGGCTTATCGCCTGATCCGAGCGCCCATCGTCTGGCAGTGGAAAGCGGGGCAAAATCGGTCATGGTGCGGGTAGCAAAACCAGGCGCCGCACGGTGTGGCGCCCCGGTACGCACATCTTATGCCTGCGCCAGCCCGGTTAAAGCAGTGATTCCCCTGCCCCGATCACTTTCTGTCTCATGACCACCACCCACCTGCTGTATCTGCACGGTTTTCGCTCGTCCCCCTCGTCGTCCAAGGCCCGCCAGACTGCGGCCTACATGGCAGCCCACCACCCCTCCGTGACCTTCTGGTGCCCCCAGTTGCCGCCATCGCCGCGGGCCGCCATGGCGCTCGTGGCGCAGGGCATTGCCGATTGGCCCCGGCCGTCCATGGCCGTGATCGGCTCTTCGCTGGGCGGCTTCTACGCCAGCTGGGTGGCGCAGCACGCGGGTTGCCCCAGCGTGATGCTCAACCCCGCCGTGGACCCGGCACGTGATCTGGCCCGCTACATCGGCGAGCAGACCAGCTGGCATGACCCGAACGAGCGGTTTTATTTTCTGCCGGAGTACATCGACGAGTTGCAGGCCCTGGACATGCGGGGTCGCTCGCCCGCAGCCCCTGAGCTGGCCATCGTTGCCAAGGGCGACGAAGTGCTGGACTGGCGTGAGATGGTGGGGCGCTACCCGCAGGCCAAGCAGGTGGTACTGGAGGGAGGCGACCACGCGCTGGGCAACTATGGGGACTACCTGCCCTTGGTGAGCCAGTTTCTGCGGCTGGCCTGAATGCGCGGAGGCCGTCCGCCGCGCCTCCGTTCAGGGCTTGAGGTGTGACGAAATCCGCCGACCCTGCTCCCGCCACCGCTCATAGTCCGCCGGGTACGCAGCACGGTATCGCTTGAGGTGAAACGCCGCCTCGTCGTCCAGCCCCAGCATCGTGGCGCTTTCGATCAGCGGCTCGATCACCCGGGGTTCGGGCGAGAAGTGCAGCAGCTTGTTGGCCACCCCAAAGACTTGGCCCGCATTGCTGGGCGAAAGCTCGATGGTGGTCAGCAGCGCAAAATCGACCTGATCGGTGAAAAAGGGGGTGTTACCCACCTTGCGAACGGTGTCCTGGCGCAGGGACGGCGGCCGGTCGGCGAGCGGTTTGTACAGCTGGCCGACGCGATAAAAATCCCAGCCCACATAGGCCCCTGTTGCCAGCGCGGCCACGATGACGCTGACCGCCCCCCGGCGTGCGCCCAGCGAGCTTGCCCAGCCGGGCAGCTGCCAGCGCCACAGCAACGCGACGGCCAGCACCGTGACCAGCTGGAACGGCCCGTACCACAGCGGAAACTCCAGCAGGCTGTGCAGACCCAGCGGCGCCAAGATGCCCCAGGCCAGTTGCCGCGCTGGATCGGTCTCGCGCCAGGGCTTTTCGCGCAGCACCCACACCACCACCGCGGCACAAAAGATCAGCGCCACCGGCACGCCCAGCTCCACCGCAAGGTGCAGGGGCAGGTTGTGGGCATTGTCCAGCAACACACAAAACCGCTCGCCCGGGAACACGGTGACATAGTGCGCGTAGTCCAGCTCCCCCCAGCCCCAGCCCACCCAGGGCTTTTGGGCGATCAGGTGCAGCACATTGGCCCACAGCACGCGGCGGCTGGTGCAACCAGGCTCTTCGTCGAGGATGCGCACAAACAGCCCATCCGATGCGAACCCGGTCCAGTCCAGCAGTAAACGGGGCAGCAGCCAGGCCGCTGCGCCATACAAAACCAGTCCCACCAGCCCCACCCCAGGAACCAGACGCCCCCATGACACGCGCCAGCACACCACGAGCCCCAGCAGTAACAACCACTGCGCAGCCCCGGTGCGCGACGCCGTGGCCGCGCTCGACATCGCCAGCAATGCCAGCCCACAAGCCACCAGCCAACCCGTCAACCAACCGGGCCAAGCTTGCCCTGTCTGAAAGGGGGTGACAGAGCCTGGCTGTTCCAAACGCCCTTGCCTCTGAACCAGGGTCCACAGCAAGGCCCACACTCCCAGGCTCAACAGCGTGGCCTGCTGATTGCGCTGGCGCAGGTTGCCGATGGCCTGCCCCAGTGTGGAGGGCTGCACCCCTGGCAGGCCAGGGTCCCCCAGAAAGTACTGCAGCAGCCCGATGACTGCACTGATCAGTGCCGCTACGAGAAGGCCCGCCGCCAGCATCCGGCTCGACACCAGGGCTGGCGCAACCCCGGTCTCCCCTTCCTGATACCGCCCAGGCGAACTGCCGCAGCGAGCCAGGGCCAGCAGCACTAGCACCGCGCCGCAGCCCCAGGACGCCAGCAGGGGCCAGAAGTTGTTGATGGGGGCCTGCGTGAAGCAGAACAGGAACGGCAGCGCCAGTGCCAGCAGTGTCAGCGGCGTGGCCATGGTGGCAAAGGGCATGGGATGGCAGGTCGGGCAGAAAGGGCGCGCCGTGGATCATATGCGCGGCTGCCCGGGTACCCGCTGGCGCCCATGGGACAATCGCCGCCATGCACGCATTGTTTGAAGAAGCCGGCAAATTTCTCGCCGGCCGTATCCTGTCCGAAGCCGATACCTCCGCCCAAGTGGAGCTGGACTCGGGCAAACGGGTCAAGGTCAAGGCCGCCCACATCCTCCTGAAGTTCGAAAAACCCGCCCCGGCAGAACTCGTCGCCCAGGCCCAGGCCGTGGCCGAGACCATCGAGCTGGACCTGGCCTGGGAGTTCGCGCCCGAAGACGAATTTGGCTTTGCCGACCTGGCGCGAGACTATTTCTCCGAGAACGCCACGCTGGCCCAGCAGGCCGGTGCGCTGTTCCGCCTGTACGACGCGCCCCACTACTTCCGCCGTGCGGGCAAGGGCCGCTTCAAGAAGGCCTCGGCCGAGATCCTGCAGCAGGCGCTGGCCGCCATCGAGAAGAAAAAGGCCATCCTGGCGCAGATCGACGAGTGGGCCGCAGCGCTCGGACGCGGCGAATGCCCGCAGCCCATCCGCGACCAGCTCTACAAGATCTTGTTCAAGCCGGACAAGAACGCGCCCGAATACAAGGCCGTGGTCGAGGCCAGCCGCGCCACGCACACCGCACCGCTGGACCTGCTGCAAAAAGCGGGCGCCATCGATTCGGCCTACCAGTTCCACTGGAAGCGCTTTCTGTTCGAGAACTTCCCCAAGGGCACGGGCTTTCCCGCGCTCACGGCGCCCGTCATTGCCGACGAGCTGCCGCTGTCGTCCGCACAGGCGTACTCCATCGACGATTCGCAGACCACCGAAATCGACGATGCGCTGTCGGTACAAGGCCTGGGCACCGGCACCGTGGTGCTGGGCATCCACATCGCCGCACCCGGCCTGGCCATCCAGCCGGGCAGCGCCATCGACCAGCTCGGACGCGCCCGCTTGTCCACCGTGTACATGCCGGGCTACAAGATCACCATGCTGCCGGATGACGTGGTGCAGACCTACACGCTGGACGAAGGCCGCGCCAACCCGGCCGTGTCTCTATATGTGACCATCGACGAGGCCACACTGGAGTTCAAGGGCTCCGAGACCCGGCTGGAGCGCGTGCATGTGGCCGCCAACCTGCGCCACGACCAGCTCGATGCGGTGGTGACCGAAGAATGGCTGTCCAACCCGGCGTTTGAGCACCAAAACGACCCCAAGCGCTTGTCCGAATTGCGCCCGCAGCTATCCTTTTTGCACCGCCTCGCCAAGGACCTCAAGGCCCGTCGCGAAGTGGTGCGTGGCAAGCCCGAGAACTTCAACCGGCCGGACTACAACTTCCGCCTGGTCGGCAACAACGGTGCCGAGCCCACGGGCGATGAACAAGTGCAGATCAGCGTTCGCCAGCGCGGCGCGCCACTCGACCTGATCGTGGCCGAGGCCATGATCGTGGCCAACAGCACCTGGGGCAGCTGGATGGCCGAGCTGGGCGTGCCCGGCATCTACCGCAGCCAAGCCAGCATGGCGCCGGGCGTGAAGGTGCGCATGGGCACCAAGGCGCTGCCGCACGCAGGCATCGGTGTCAAAGCCTATTCGTGGGCCACATCACCCCTGCGCCGCTACACCGATCTGGTCAACCAGTGGCAGATCATTGCCTGCGCCCGCCATGGCAAGACGGCCGCACTGGCCGCGCCCTTCAAGCCCAAGGACGCCGACCTGTTCTCCATCATCAGCAGCTTCGATGCGGCCTACAGCGCCTACAACGGCTACCAGGCCGGCATGGAACGCTTCTGGACGCTCAAGTACGTGGAGCAGAACGGCATCACCGAGCTGAACGCCACGGTCTTCAAGGAAGGCCCGGGCGGCAGCTTCCTGGTGCGGGCAGACGATATTCCGCTGGTCTTCCCCGTGCTGGGCGCGCAGAACCTGCCGCGCGGTGCGCGCCTCAAGGTCAAGCTGGGCGAAGTGGACGAGATCACCCTCGACATCCACGGCACCGTGATCGAGCGCCTGGACGACCCCGCCGACACCAGCGACGACGGCCCGGTGGACGATGCCGAGGACGACGACACCGTGGCAGGGCCCATCGCCATTGCCGTGGACGTGAACGAGGCCCCCGCCGACGCCACTGCAGCAGCACCGGCCGCCTAAGCCCCGGACAGCCCCTGATAATTGCCGGCGATGAAACTCCCTGCCTTCCTCCGCACCTTCAGCACGCTGCAGCTGGCGCTGGGCGTCTCCATCGCCGTACACGCTGCACTCATCTCCGTGCGCTTCATTGACCCCGAGGGCTTCAACCGGGTGTTCCAGGACACGCCGCTCGAAGTCATCCTGGTCAACGCCAAGTCGAACGAGCGGCCCGACAAGGCCCAGGCGATTGCCCAGGCCAACCTGGCAGGCGGAGGCGATGCAGAGAAGGGCCGGGCCACCAGCCCCCTGCCCTATTCGGCCCTGACCACCATCGGTGACGACTACGAAGAGGCCCAGCGCAAGATGGACGCGATGCAGGAGCAGCAGGCCCAGCTGCTGGCCCAGTTGCGCAAGCAGCTGGCCACCATGCCAGCGCCCGATCCGCGCCAGGCCAGCCAGAGCGGAGAACAGGCCAGCGAGCAGGAAAAGCGCCGCCAGCTGGTCAAGCTGCTGGCCGAGATAGAAAAACGCATCAACGAAGAAAACTCGCGCCCCAAGAAGCGCTACATCAGCCCCGCCACCCGCGAGGAAGCCTATGCCGTGTACTACGACGCGCTGCGCCGCAAGGTCGAGGACAAGGGCACCGAAAACTTCCCGGAGCAGGGTGGGCGCAAGCTGTACGGCGAGCTGACGATGATCGTCACCGTCAACCACGACGGCCGCGTGCTGGGCACGGAGATCGTGCAGGGCTCAGGCAACGGCACGCTGGACCGCCGCGCCGAAGCCATTGCCCGCGCCGCAGGGCCGTTTGGCGCCTTTGATGCCGAGATGCGCAAGAAGGCCGACCAGATCGCCATGGTGGCGCGCTTCAAGTTCACCCGCGACCAGACCCTGGAAACCGTTGTGAAGTAACTGCCCGGCGGGTGCGCAGCGAGGCCCTTCTCGCAGGCCGCCAAGGCCTCCACGCCCACCTGCCCGCCCCACAGAACACACCGCACGGCCGCCCGTACCGCCAGCCCCACGCCGCCCTAGCCACCCATGACATCCCCCGCCTCCCCTGCCGACCTGTACTGCGTGATGGGCAACCCGGTCGCCCACAGCCGCTCGCCTGCCATCCACGCCCGTTTTGCCGAGCTGACCGGTGAACACATTGCCTACGAACGCCGCCTGGTGCCCATGGACGGGTTTGCCCAAGGCGTGCGCGCGTTCGCGGCAGAGGGCGGGCGCGGCTGCAACGTCACCGTGCCCTTCAAGACCGACGCACCGGGCCTGGCGACCGAGTGCAGCGAACGCGTGCGGCTGGCGGGCGCTGCCAACACGCTCACCTTTCGCGCGGACGGCAGCATCTACGCCGACAACACCGACGGCCTGGGCCTGGTGGCAGACATCACGCACAACGCAGGGGTGTCGCTGGCCGGGCGCGACGTACTGCTGGTGGGTGCCGGTGGCGCAGCCGCTGGTGTGCTGGGCCCGCTGCTGCTGGCAGGCGCCCGCCACATCACCGTGGCCAACCGCACCCTGGCCAAGGCGCAAGCGCTGGTGCAGTCGCACAGCGCACTGGCAGCGCTACAAAAAGCAGAGCTGTCAGCACAAGATCCACTAGCGCTATCGGCCAATTTCGATGTGATCATCAACGCCACGGCCAGCAGCCTCTCTGGCGGCGGTGTGCCGGTCCCCGCCAGCGTGCTGCGCCCGGGCGCTCTGGCCTACGACATGATGTACGGCCCCGCTGCGCAAGGCTTCCTCGACTGGGCGCGCCAGCACGGTGCGGAGCCCCGTGACGGCTTGGGCATGCTGGTGGAACAGGCCGCTGAAGCCTTCTTGCTGTGGCGCGGTGTGCGTCCGCCTTCGGCCCAGGTGCTGCGCGAAATGCAGCAATCCATGGCGGCCTGAGCCCCGAGGACGCCCCGATGAAAGCCGTGCTGCGCTGGCTGGGACTGCTGGTGATCGCCTTCGTGGCGCTGCAGCTTTTCTTCGTGCTGCGCATTGCCGCCATGGTGGCGATCAACCCCCAATCCACCACCTTCCAGCGCTCTGAAGCCTGGACGCTGCTGGCCAGCAAAGGCCACGTGCCCTGGCGCCAGCAATGGGTGCCGTACGCGGACATTTCCGACCACCTCAAACGCGCGGTGATCGCCTCGGAAGACGATGGTTTTGTGAACCACGACGGCGTGGACTGGAACGCCATCGAAAAAGCCTGGGAGCGCAACGCCAAGGCCGAAGCCCTGGCCAGCAAGGCGCAGGCCCGTGCCCCCGAGCGCCCGGTGCGTGCGCCCAAGATTCGGGGTGGCTCCACCATCACCCAGCAGCTGGCCAAGAACCTGCTGCTGTCGGGCGAACGCACGCTGCTGCGCAAGGGGCAGGAGTTCGTGCTCACGCTGGCGCTGGAGCAGTTGCTCTCCAAGCAGCGCATCCTGGATATCTACCTCAACAACGTGGAATGGGGCGAAGGCGTGTTCGGCGCCGAGGCGGCCGCGCAGCACTACTTCCGCAAGAGCGCCAGCCGCCTGAGCACTGCCGAAGCCGCGCGCCTGGCCGTGATGCTGCCCGCGCCCAAGCGCTTTGAGAAAACGCCCGGCTCGGCGTATCTGGCAGGGCGGACACGCACGATCCTGGGGCGCATGGGCGGCGCAGAGCTGCCCTGAAGCCGGCTGTCGGCAGCGTCACCCACACGCCTACAGCGCCTCATCGCCCCTGCGGTGCCTCACGCCGCTGCAGCCACAGCGCAGACGCCCCCTCGGGCCGTAGTGTCACTTGAAACCTGGGGGCCCCCACGGCGCCCCCCGCCGGCAGGCGCACGGTGTAGCGCTGCAGCAGCATCGCCGCCAGCAGCGTCATCTCCAGCATCGCAAAGTGCTGGCCAATGCACACGCGCGGCCCCAGGCCGAACGGAATCCACGCGCCCCGAGGAATGGACGGAGCGCCGTCCAGAAACCGCTCAGGCACAAAACGGTCCGGCTCGGCAAACCAGCGCGCATCGCGGTGCAGCACCCAGGGGGTGATGCGCAGCATGGCGCCCTGGGGGACCGGCACGCCGCCCAGCGTGATGGGCGCGATGGTGCGGCGGCTCATCAGCGCGGCGATGGGGGGGTACAGGCGCAGCGCCTCTTTCAGCGTGGCGCCCAGCCAGGGCAGTTGGGCCAGATGCTCGGGGCCGGGGGTGCCGCCCTGCAGCACGGCATCAACCTCCGCCTGGGCACGCTGCGCGGCCTCGGGATGCTGGGCCATGAGCAGGGTCCACCACAGCAGCGTGGTGGCGCTGGTTTCGTGTCCGGCCTGGAAGCTGACGATGCACTGGTCAAACACCTCTTGCGCAGACAAGGCCTCGCCGGTTTCCTCGTCGCGCAGGGCCAGCAGCATCTGCAGCAGGTCCGTGCGCGCAGGGGCATCGGGCGGGGGCACCTCGGCCTGGCGGGCATGGATGTGGCGCCACACCAGCCCCTTCAACGACCGGATAGCCCGCCGCTTGGCCGCCTTGCCCGGCAGGGGCAGCCAGTCGGGCAGCGTGAAGGGCATGAACATCTCCTGGTAGGCCGTGGCACCCAGCGTCTGCGTGGCCCAGGCGGCTTCGCGCGCATCGGCCTGCGCCGAGGTGCTGAACAGCGTGCGCAGGATCACGTCCATGGCCACGTCCGTCCACAGCGCATCCACCGCCACCTGGGCACCGGACTGGCCCGGGGGCACGGCAGCGTCGAGTGCGCTGCGGGCGGCATCGGTCATCAGTTGTGCGTAGCCTGCCACCCGCTTGGGAGTGAAGGCGGGCATCAGCATGCGGCGCTGGCGCTGCCAGGTGTCGCCTTCGGTCACCAGCACGCTCTGGCCAAACACTTCTTCGAACACCGCAATGCCACGCTCCCAGCGAATGAGCTGGTCGGCATGGGTGACGAGTGCCTCGCGCACGAGGTCGGGGTGCATCAGGTCCCACGCATCTTCATACCCTAAGCGCATGCGGGTGAGGTCGCCATGCTCACGCTGCAGTTGGGTGACAAAGCCCAGGTAGTCGGCCCGCATGGCGCGCAGCAACGGCAGGCCCCACCAACGGGTTCGCGGGCCGCGTGGCGTTGCAGGCGTGGGGGGATGAGTGGGAGAAGTAACAGACGACGTGGTGACTGTGGGCGAGTTCATGCCCCACATGCTGCAGCGCAGCGACGATTCGGTATTGAACGATTGCGACAGCACCCTTCGCCTACACTCGCGGCCCATGGCAAGCTTGGCCCCCCTTTCCCACCGGCACCCTGCCGGGTTGATCCCGTCGGGCGAACTGTGGCTGCCGCGCGCCAGCCTCACGGCCTGCCTGCGCGCGGCGATGGCGCGTAGCACGGTGGGCCATGCGCTCAGCGATGCGCAGCGCATCAACCGGTTCCCCGCATCCCCCTTGTGCAGCCTGAGCTGGTGGTTTGAAGGCCGCAGCGAGGCACTGGTGGCCGAGCGCCCCGACACCATGCCCACGCAGCACAGCCCGCGCGAGGCCTACCCCGGCCGCTGGGTGCTGGCCGGCCCGCAGACCCGCCCCACTTCCAGCTACTGCGCAGGGCCCACGCACGCCATGATGGTGATGTTCATGCCCGACGCGCTGCACCAGCTCACCGGCGTGGACCCCGGCGCCCTGACCGACCGCATGGTGGACGCGCAATCCCTGTTGCCGCCCGACTGGCTGGCGCTGTGCGAAACGGTGCAACACCTGCCCGACAACGCGGCCCGCCTGCAGCACCTGGAGGACTTCCTGGAGCCCCGCTGGCAAGCCTGCCGCCCGGCACAACCCTTGCCCACACAGCGCTACGGCGACTGGGCCGCGCACCTGGCGCAGCGCGCCGCCCTGTCTGCCCCCGGCCGCAGCCTGCGCCAGCTGGAGCGGCGCATCAAGCGCTGGGCCGGGCTGCCCCTGCGCGAGCTGCGCGGCTTTGGCAAGGCCGAGCAGGCGTTCTTCGACACCATCGCGGCCGATGCATCCCAAGGCAGCGTCAAATGGGCAGACGTCGCAGCGGGCGCCGGGTTCTCGGACCAGTCGCACCTGTGCCGCGTCACGCGCCGCATCACGGGCTATGCACCGCAAGCGCTGTATGACGGCATCTATGGGGACGAAGCTTTCTGGGCCTATCGCATCTGGGTGTAGCGCTGCCCAGGTCCTTGCCTGGCATGCTGGCCCGGCGCCCGTATCATCCCCGCCATGCTTGCCAAGTTGATGAGTTTCCTTCTGCTGGGGATCGTGCGGTTTCTCACCGGCTCCCAGGCCCGCTGGTATGGCTGCCCGCCCAAGGCCGAGCAGCGTATCTACTTTGCCAACCACCAGAGCCATGCCGACATGGTGCTGATCTGGGCGGCGCTGCCCGAAGAGCTGCGCAGCATCACGCGGCCCATCGCTGCCAAGGATTACTGGACGAAGACGCCGTTCCGGCAGTGGATCACCACCGCCGTGTTCAACGCCGTGTATGTGGACCGCCAGGCCACGCCCGCGCGGCCGGTTGCGCCGGTGGCGGCCGAGCCCACTGGGGCACCAGCCACACCGAGCGATGCAGACACGGCCGCCGCAGGTGGCCCAGACCCATCGCCCGAAGCCCCGCCGCGCGCTCCAACCCCCGAGGAGTTGCGTTCCGCCCTGCCAGAGTCCGACCCACTGGCCCCGCTGGTGCGCGCGCTCGAGAGCGGCGACTCCATCGTGATCTTCCCGGAAGGCACGCGCGGCCATGGCGACGAGCCCCAGTCGTTCAAATCCGGCCTGTTCAAGCTGGCACAGATGTTTCCGCAGGTGGTGCTGGTGCCCGCATGGATCAACAACGTGCAGCGCGTGATGCCCAAGGGCGAGGTGGTGCCGGTGCCCATCCTGTGTTCGGTGACCTTTGGCGCGCCCATCCAGCTCGAAGCGGGTGAAGAGCGCCGCCCGTTCCTTGACCGCGCGCGCCGCGCCGTCATCGCTCTGCGGGAAGTCTGAGCATGACCTGTCCGAAGCCCCTGACCTTGCCGAATGCTGCGCCCCGGAGCGCGCGCTGACATGAACCAATTCCTGCGCAACCTCACCGCCACCCAGCAGATCGGGGCCTTGTTCCTGGTCGTGTTCGGCATCCTGTCCATCGTCACCGTGTGGGCCTTCGTGCGCAATCTGCGCGAGCACGCCAGCGACGACCCCGAAGCCGAAGCCCGGGCCCTGGAAGCCAAGCGCTTCTGGGGACTGCTCAAGACCTCCTGGGTCATGGCCACGGTGTTCTGGATCGGCTGGGTGCTGGGCGAAACGGTGGCCACGGTGCTGTTTGCCATCGTGGGCTTTTTTGCGCTGCGCGAGTTCATCACCCTGTCGCCCACGCGCCGGGGCGACCACCGCAGCCTGGTGCTGGCGTTCTTCGTGGTGCTGCCCTTGCAGTTCTGGCTGGTGGGCAGCAAGCACTTCGACCTGTTCACCGTGTTCATCCCGGTGTATGTGTTTCTGGCGCTGCCCGTGGTGAGCGCACTGGCCAACGACCCCCAGCGGTTTCTGGAGCGCAATGCCAAGCTGCAGTGGGGCATCATGGTCTGCGTGTACGGCATGAGCCACGTGCCTGCGCTGCTGCTGCTCGACTTCCCGGGCTACCGCGACAAGGGCGCGTTTCTGGTGTTCTTTCTGGTGTTTGTGGTGCAGACCTGCATGCTGGTGCAGCACCTGCTCGGGCGGCGCTTTCCGCACAAACCGGTGGCGCCGCAAGTGAGCCAGAGCTTTCAGTGGACCAGCTGGCTGGCTGGCGTGGCCGCCGGGGGCCTTGCGGGCGGGCTGCTCACCTTCATCACCCCCTTCAAGCCCGGCCAGGCGCTCGGCATGGCGTTGCTGGCCTGTGTGGCGGGCAGCCTGGGGCACCTGGTGATGAAGGCGTTGAAGCGCGACCGGGGCATCACCAGCTGGGGCATGCAGGGCATGTCCGTCACCGGCGCAGGGGGCCTGCTCGACCGGGTGGACGCGCTGTGTTTTGCAGCGCCCGTGTTCTTCCATTCGGCACGCTGGTACTTCGGTTTGTAGAAGAATCGGCCGATAGCGCTAGTTCCCATTGCCCCAATAGCTATAAAAACGAGAGCAAATGCGCATCCTTGGTATTGACCCCGGCCTGCAGACCACCGGCTTTGGCGTGGTGGACATGGACGGCCACAAGCTCAGCTACGTGGCCAGCGGCACCATCCGCACCACCACCCTCGCGCTGGGCGACTTGCCCGGGCGCCTGAAGATCCTGTTCGACGGCATCACCGAGGTCGCAGCCCGCTACCAGCCCGATGTGGCCTCGGTCGAGATCGTGTTCGTCAACGTCAATCCCCAGTCCACGCTGCTGCTGGGACAGGCGCGGGGCGCCGCCATCACCGCCCTGGTGGCCAGCAATCTGCCCGTGGCCGAATACACCGCGCTGCAGATGAAAAAAGCCGTGGTCGGCCACGGCCGCGCCGCCAAAAGCCAGGTGCAGGAAATGGTGCGGCGGCTGTTGCAGCTGCCAGGCCTGCCGGGCACGGACGCAGCCGACGGCCTGGGCATGGCCATCACCCATGCACACGCCGGTTCCGCCATGGGCCGCCTGGGTGAAGCCGCCACGCTGAATCGGCGGCAGCATGCGATGTACAAGGATGGGCGGAGTTATTGAACCCGCCTGGGCGCCACACCAGACAAAAAAATACCGCGCCCAAAGGCGCGGTACAGCCCCACCAGGGTCTTAACCAGAACGAGACGTCAGGCCAACTGCGTCTTCATCCGCTCCGCCCGCTCCTTCGGTGAGGGGTGGGTGGACAGAAAGTTGCTCGAATCACCGCCCGACATCGCGGCCAGCTTTTCCAGTGCGCTCACGCAGGCGGCAGGCTGGTAGCGCTTGGCTTTCATGAAGCCCATCGCGTAATCGTCAGCCTCGCGTTCGTTGCTTTGGGAGTGCTGGGCGCGCACCACTTTTTCAAACAGATCGCCCAGTTGCGATTCGGCGATGGCGCCGGCGCGGCTGTTGCTGGACGAAACGGCATTGCGCAGGGCGCTGGTGCGCAGGGCCGCCTGGATGCGGGCCTTGCTGTGGCCCTTTTTGACGTGGCCAATTTCGTGGCCGATGACGTAGCGCACTTCGTCATCGGTGAACTTGTCCATCAGGCCCGAGTACACACGGATGGTGCCGTTGGCCATGGCAAAGGCATTGATGTCGGGGGTGAGGTAGACCTTGAAGTTCATCTTCAGGCCGTCATACGTGCCCAAGCCCGCCGTGAGTTTGTTCAGGCGCGTGGCGTAGGGGTTGCCAGCGAGGGCAATGCGGTTTTGGCGGTCGCTTTCAGCGGCCATCTGGTCAAAGGCAGCCTTGACCTCGTCGTCGGTCAGCGACTCGGATTTGGCCAGGTCCTTGCCCGCGTCGAGCATCTTGCCCAGGTCAAACTGTGCCCAGACGGGCGATACGGCACTCACGCCGGATGCCAGGGTCACAAGCGTCAGTAGTTGGCGGCGGTCCATCGAACTCCCTCTCTCTTCTTTATCGTTGCTTTAGGTATGGATGTTTTATTGAGCAACCTTGTGCAAGCAAAGGTTCTCAAGTGCGCCGAAATATAGCGACGCAACCCCCCGATTTCGGGGGCGGGTCCTGTCTGCAGATGTAAGAGCTGTGTGTCGATGCTCGGCGCGGTCAGTACGCCAAGGCGTCGTTCACGTGCGCTCTAAAAAAGGTATCGCTAGCGACACCTCCACCTTCGCGCGGCGCGACGCGCGCAGCGGCAGAGGATTGCGGCTTCAGAAGGCCGAACGGCTTGGCAAAAAGAATGCCACCACCCGGGGTGGTGCGTCTCAGCGCCCCAGCCCGCGCTTGAGCTCCTTGAGCAGCAGCAGCACCTGGTTGGATGCGTGGCGGCAGCTGCCGTTGAGCAGCTGCGCTGCCTTGGGCTGGTCGCCCGACTGGAAAGCTGTCACCACGTCGGCCGCCTGCTGGTGAAAGTATTTGTGCCGCGCCACCAGCATGTCGAACGCGGGGTAATGCCCCAGGCGCACCCGGCCCGTGCCGTAGAGCCATCGGCCCAGGTCACAGCGGTCGTCCTGGCAGATGCGTGCGGGCCGCATGACTTCATCGGAGCGCCCGTTGACCATGTCTTGCAGCTGCAGGCGCCAGCGCTCGTGGCTGGCAATGGCGGCGTCGATGTCGATCTCGGTCATCAGCGTGGCCGCGTACTCGGCATCCAGCACCAGTTCACTGCCGTTGTCTTCCATGGCCCAGGTGGTCTCGGGGCTGGTGGGGTCCTGCTCCCGGATCTTGAACAAGCGGCTGAAAAAACCCATGCGTCATCCCTTTTGCGCGACTGGCCCGCGCAGCGCGAAATGGCAGCCGGCGCGGAAATGTCTTGAAACATTCTGTGGCGCCTCCGCCGTTTTGGCTACCAAAAAATGGCCCCTTCGTAAAAATGTGCGTGGGCAACCCTGCTGCCACTGCCAGCTCTGCGCCCACCGCCTGCACAAAAGCAACGGCAGCCGGACAATGCGCGCATGACTTCCACTCCCCGCCGCCCTGCCCTTTCCATGCTTGATCTGGTGGCCGTCCGCGAAGGCGGCACCGTGGCCGATGCGCTGCAGATTGCGCTGCGCACCGCCCAGCATGCCGAAAAACTGGGCTTTGCCCGCTATTGGCTGGCCGAGCACCACAACATGGCGGGCATTGCCAGCTCCGCCACCGCCGTGCTGGTGGGCCACATTGCCGGTGGCACCTCGCGCATCCGCGTCGGGTCGGGCGGCGTGATGCTGCCCAACCATGCCCCACTGGTGGTGGCCGAGGCCTTTGGCACGCTGGCCGAGCTGTACCCCGGCCGCATCGACCTGGGCCTCGGCCGCGCGCCGGGCACCGACCCCACCACCATGCGAGCACTGCGCCGCAACCGGGTGGAAACCGAAGAAGACTTTCCCCGCGACGTGGCAGAGTTGCAGCGCCTGCTGGCCCCTGCCGAGCCCGGCCAGCGCCTGATTGCCATGCCAGGTGCGGGCACCAATGTGCCGATCTGGCTGCTGGGCTCCAGCCTGTTCTCGGCCCAGCTGGCAGCCGAGCGCGGTTTGCCATATGCGTTCGCCTCGCACTTTGCGCCGCGCCTGCTGCACCAGGCCATTGACCTGTACCGCAATCTGTACCGGCCCTCTGCCGCCTGGCCCAAGCCCTATGTGGCCATCGGCGTGCCGCTGATCGCTGCCCCGACGGACGAAGAGGCCGACTACCTGGCCAGCAGCACCTACCAGCGCGTGCTCGGCATCTTGACAGGCGACCGCCGCCGTCTGCTGCCGCCTATCGAGAACTACGCCGCGCGCCTGCAACCCCAAGAGCGTGCAGCGATTGGCGACTTTTTGGCTGCGGCCGTGATTGGCGGGCCGGACACGGTGCGTGCAGGGCTGGCCAGCCTGAGCGAAGCCACAGGCGCCGACGAGCTGATGCTGGTGAGCGATGTGTACGACCCTGCGCTGCGTCTGCGCTCGCTGGACATTGCCGCCAAGGCCCACGCCACACCGGGCCAGGCCGCCGTCGCGGCCTGAGCACCTGGGCAGCCGGGGGGCGCCTGGGTGCCGCTCTTGTTCTTCAGCGCGCCAGGTAACCGCCATCCACGGGGTAGTACGCCCCGGTCACAAACGACGCCTTGCTGGACGCGAGCCAGGTCACCAGCTCGGCCACCTCCTCGGGCTGCCCCAGGCGGCCGATGGGGTGGGCGCCAACCAGCATGGCGTTGATGCCGGCGTCCTGCTCCAGCCCGCTGATCATGGGCGTGTGGATGAAAGCAGGGCCCACGGCATTGACGCGCACGCCGTGCGCGCTGTATTCGATGGCCGCAGCCTTGGTCAGCCCCACCACGCCGTGCTTGGCCGCCGTATAGGCGGGCGCCGTGGCAAAGCCCACCGAACCCAGGATGGACGCCATGTTGATGATGGCGCCGCCACCGTTCTTCAGCATCGCGACGATCTGGTACTTCATGCCGTAGAACACGCCCGACAGGTTGATGTTGATGACCTGCGCCCAGCCGTCCAGCGGGTAGTCGGCCGTAGGCGCCTGCGGGCCGCCGATGCCCGCGTTGTTGCAGGCCACGTCCAGGCGGCCATAGTGGGCGACGGTGCGCTGCACCAGCGCCTCGCAGTCCTCGGGCTTGCCCACGTCGGCCGCCACAAAGATCGCATCGCCCCCGGCTGCGCGCACCAGCGCGGCGGTTTCCTCGCCCGCCTGCACATTCACATCCGACACCACCACCTTGGCACCTTCACGCGCCCACACCAGCGCAATCGCGCGGCCGATGCCCGACGATGCGCCCGTTACCAATGCCACCTTGTTCTTCAGCATGAAAGACCCCTTGTTCGTTCCAAACGCCTGCAACCTGATGCCACAGATCAACTTTCATTCTGCGCGTGCCATGCGTCAGCGCCTTGACCTGTGTCATGCCCCGGACAAGGGAGTCGAGTGGAAGCCCCCGGCCTTGGGTAGCGGCTACCATCAGGGTCTGCCAAGCCTGCGGCGGACATCCGTCCGTTGCAGGACTGCCTGATTTCCACGCCAACGCCCCACCACCCACGCCCGCATTTGCATGCCTGCTTTTTCCTTTGAAGCCCTGGACGCCCAGGGCCAGACCCGCAAAGGCCTCCTGGAGGCTGACACCGCCAAGGCCGCACGCAGCCTGCTGCGGGCCCAGGCGCTGGTACCGCTGGCGGTGGAGCTGGTGCAGACGGGCCAGTCGCTGGACGGCCGGTCCGCCAGCCTGGGCCAGCGCCTGTTCACCCGGCCGGTGTTCAGCGCGACGGGGCTGGCCATCTGGACACGGCAGATCGCCGGGCTGGTGTCGTCGGGCCTGCCGCTGGAGCGCGCGCTCACAGCGCTGTCCGAAGAAGCCGACGATGAACGCCAGCGCCACCTGGTCGCCGCCCTGCGCGCCGAGGTCAATGCGGGCGCCACTTTTGCCCGCGCACTTTCGCAGCACCCGCGCGAGTTCTCTGACATCTACTGCGCCGTGATCGGCGCGGGCGAGCACAGCGGCAACCTGGGCCTGGTGCTGGAGCGCCTGGCCGACGACCTGGAAGAGCGCCAGGCGCTCAAGGCCAAGCTGGTGGGCGCTGCGCTGTACCCGGCCATCGTGACCCTGGTGGCCATCGTGATCGTGCTGTTCCTGGTCGGCTATGTGGTGCCGCAGGTGGCCAGCGTGTTTGCAGGCACCAAGCGGGCGTTGCCGTTCCTGACAGTGGCCATGCTGGGCCTCAGCGCCTTTGTGCGCAGCTATGGCTGGGTGATGTTGATTGCTTCTATTTTGATAGCATTTGGGACAAGATGGGCGCTCACCATCGGCCATATTCGCGAGAAATTCGATGCTGCGTGGCTCAATCTGCCCCTGGTGGGCAAACTGGCGCGCGGCTACAACGCAGCACGGTTTGCCGGCACGCTGGCCATGCTGGCAGGCGCCGGGGTGCCGATCCTGAAGGCCTTGCAGGCGGCTGCTGAAACGCTGAACAACCGCGCGCTGCGGGCCGACGCGCTCGACGCCCTGGTGCTGGTGCGCGAGGGTGCTCCGCTGGCCTCGGCCCTGGCCCAAAAGAAACGCTTTCCGGGGCTGCTGTCGATGTTTGCACGCCTGGGCGAACAGACCGGACAACTGCCCGTGATGCTGCAGCGCGCGGCCCGCCAGCTCTCGGCAGAGGTCCAGCGCCGCGCCATGGCCCTGGCTACCATCCTGGAGCCGCTGCTCATCGTGGGCATGGGCCTGATCGTGATGCTGATCGTGCTGGCCGTGCTGCTGCCGATCATCCAGCTCAACCAGTTTGTGAAGTGACTTTATGGCGGTGACCTTAGACGACAAGCTGGTAGTCGCCATCTCCTCGCGCGCGCTGTTCAATTTTGAGGAAGAAAACCGCGTCTTCGAAAAGGACAACGACCGCGCCTACGTAGACATGCAGCGCCAGCGGCTCGACGTACCTGCTGCGCCGGGCGTGGCGTTTTCGCTGGTGCGCAAGCTGCTCGCGTTCAATACCTCCGAGCACCAGCGCGTGGAGGTGGTGCTGCTGTCGCGCAATGACCCGGTGAGCGGCATGCGCGTGTTCCGCTCGTGCCATGCCCATGGGCTGCCCACCATCCAGCGCGGTGTGTTCACGCAAGGGCGCGACCCGTTTCGCTACCTGCGGCCGCTGGGTGCACACCTTTTCCTGTCCGCCAACGAGGCCGACGTGCGCGAGGCCTTGCACCTGGGCTACCCCGCCGCGCGGGTGGTGACGGAGTCGGTGCAGGCGGGCGACTCCAACCCCAACGAAGTGCGGATTGCCTTTGACGGCGACGCCGTGTTGTTCTCCGATGAGGCCGAGCGCGTGTACCAGGCGGAGGGGCTGGCCGCCTTCCAGCAGCACGAGACCGACAAGGCCGCACAGCCCCTGCCCGACGGCCCGTTCAAACCCCTGCTGGCCGCCTTGCACCGCCTGCAGTCTGCGGGCGAGGCCGGTGGCACCGGCATGCGCATCCGCACCGCGCTCGTCACCGCCCGCAGCGCCCCCGCGCACGAGCGCGCCATCCGCACCCTGATGGACTGGAACATTGCGGTGGACGAAGCCATGTTCCTGGGCGGCCTGCCCAAGGGCGAATTTCTGCGCGAGTTCGAACCCGATTTTTTCTTTGACGACCAGACCGGCCACGTCACCTCGGCAGCGCGCCACGTGCCTGCGGGCCATGTGAACAGCGGCATCTCGAATCCGGTGCGGGTCGCAGGGAACTGACCCGCAGGAGCCTCGGCTGCAGGCTGGCGCGCTGTGCCACCATGCACCAGCCCTTGGGAAAAGTTCTGCAAAGACTTGCAACGCCCGGTGAAAGCCTGCAAAGCCCCGGTTGCAAACCACCGCCATCGCCCCCCATGTGCCACCATGGCCGTTGAGACTTCGAAGGAGAACACTTTGCGCATTCGCACATCCCTGGCGTCCATGGGGTTGCAAAGGCCGGTCCTGGCGACGGTGGCCCTGTTGGCAGCCTGTGCAGCACTGGCACAAACGCCCCCACCAGCACCGGCCCCTCCAGCGGAGACACACGCCGCCACAGAGCCCGCAGCGGCAGTGAGCCCGGGCGAGCTGAAGGCACAACGTGAATTCAAGATGCTGGACTTCAACGGAGACGGCAAGCTCAGCCGCTCTGAGGTAAAGCTGTTCCCGCGCCTGGCGGCAGCCTTTGACGAGGCCGACACGGATGGCGATGGCTTTGTGTCGTATGCCGAAGTCCGTGCCTTCGCCGCCAAGTACCGCGCCGAGCGTGATCGCCAGCGAGCAGCGGCACAAGCGGCTGCGACGTCGGCGGCACCGGCTGCGCCGCCCCCTGCGCCAGAGACCCGCCCGTGAGGAGCGCTGGTTGCACTTTGCCAAGCGGCAAAGCCCAAAAAATCAGTCCAATCGACTTGGAGCGCTAGTGCAATATGCGCCAAAAGCTATCCATTTGATAGCAAAAAATACCTGACGCATCGCGGCAGTACCCACAGCTTCCGTGCGCACGGCACTGTGCACCCACGAATGCAGCGCCTGTACGTCACAGTTTGCCGCTGCGCAGTGGCTTCGCTGCACTGCACCGGGCTCGCCACCGCACGCAATGGGCCGCCTTCAGGGCAGGCAACCCGGCAGCACCAGCTGCTCAGGCGCCACCGGTGCGCTTGACCTTGGGGTCGGTGTAGGTCAGCGGCTCGTTCTTGGCCTGCTGGGCCAGGCGCTCCTGCAAGGTCATCTTGTTGACGTCCTGCGCGACCTCTACCGCGCTGCCGCTGGCGCGCCACATCGACTGGATGAACTCCAGCAGCTGCTTGTAGATCGGCTCTTTGGGAGGCTCCGGCGGCTCTTCGACGGTGTCTTTCTTTTTTACCGCCGTCCAGTCCCGGTTGGGCGCCTCGGGCGCCGAGGGTTTGTCCGGCTCGCGCACGATCGCCCCCTCACCCATCCGGTCCATGGACTCGACAGGGTTGGGAGCGTTGATGGGACGCACCGGAGGCGCACCCGAGGCGCCAGTGGAATACAAATCAGCGCCCTGAGGACGCCAGGACGGCGATCGATCGACAGGTGGCATTTGCATGACATTGGCCCGTAGTTGAACAAAAGGTACAGAGGGTCTTTCGGCCTCTTCGTACATTCATTACGGCAAAAAGAAGGGTGAATTTAGGTCTTTTTCACCGATTGAACGAAATTTAGGGTTTTCCCTAGCAAAAAGCCAGCTTTTCGGGACGGTTCAGCATCAGGCAGGGACCATGAAGGTGCCAAACAGTGCCCCGAATGGGCCGAATCGGCCGAACAGCGCGCTGGGCGCACGCCGAATGTCGCAACAGCACCACGCCGTCAGAAGGCCGGGCGCCCGCAGGCCATCACCCGCTGCAGGGGAACAGGCAGAGAAGTAAGCGGCTCGGGCCGTGCGCAAGGAATGCGCAAGAGGGGGGCTCCGCCGGCCCCACATTCCCGACAGAGCATGTTGACGGTCTTGCAGAGGAGCGCAGACAGGCTCCTACGGCTGGCGGGACAAGGTCCGAGCCCAGGACGGAGCCGGCTTGACTCCGCCTTACAAGGTCAAAGAAAGCGTTCGAGCAAGCGGCGCGAATGCTTGTCCAGCGCCGTGGTGTCCTTCACACGGAACTGCAAGCCGTCGCCCCCGGCAATCAGCAGCCGGGTGCGCCCGCCCAGGCGGCGGATGTCTTCTTCGGCCTTGAGCACCAGGCGGGCAGGCCCCCGGTCGGTCTCCACATCCCAGGTGCTAGGGGTCGAGAAACTAGAAACGGCGAGGATTTTCTGGATAGTGGGCACAAACTCGCGCACCTCCAGCTCTTCATCAATGAGCTGCCGGGCGGCGCCCGTCACGGCCTCCAGCCGGGGAACCCACAGCAGCTCATGACCGTCGGCGCCCACCAGGGACAACCCCTCGCCCGGCGCGGCGATGGGAAAAGCACGCACGGGAGTCACGCCCTCATGGGCCGTGCCATCGGCCAGGGTCAGGACGAGGCGGCCGTGCGGGTTGCGCGTGAGCTGGAAGGCAGGGGTGGACGACGATGGGGTCAGGGAAGCATTCATGGCAGGGTCGCTCACAGCGTCTCAGGGGTTGCCGGCGGGGTGGGCCGGGTGCAGCAGGCTGCTGTCGATGATCACGCCCGCCGCCTGCGCATCTTCTTCGGCACGGCGGGCCTGGGCTTCGTACAGCCGCCAGTAGGCGCCCTGCTTTTCCATCAATTCATCGTGCGGGCCCACTTCCACCACCTCGCCGCGGTCCATGACCACCAGGCGGTCGGCCTTGCGCAGGGTGGACAGGCGGTGGGCAATGGCGATCGTCGTACGGCCTTGCACCAGGTTATCGAGCGCCTTCTGGATTTCCTTTTCGGTCTCGGTGTCCACCGCCGAGGTGGCCTCGTCCAGGATCAGGATGCGTGGGTCGATCAGCAGCGCGCGCGCAATGCTGATGCGCTGGCGCTCGCCGCCCGACAGGCCCTGGCCGCGCTCGCCCACCAGCGAGTCGTAGCCGTGCGGCAGGCGCAGGATGAATTCATGCGCATGGGCAGCGCGGGCGGCGGCCACGATTTCCTCGCGCGTCGCTTCGGGCTTGCCGTAGGCGATGTTCTCGGCAATGGTGCCGAAGAACAAAAAGGGCTCTTGCAGCACCAGGCCGATGTGGCGGCGGTAGTCGGCCACCGCAAAGCGGCGGATGTCGATGCCATCGACCTGGATGGACCCGTCGCTCACGTCGTAGAAGCGGCTGATCAGGTTGACCAGCGTGCTCTTGCCCGATCCGCTGTGGCCCACCAGGCCAATCATCTCGCCGGGGCGGATGTCCAGATCCAGCCCCTTGATGACCGCGCGGCTGCCGTAACGGAAGCCCACACCCTGCATGCTGATGGCGCCTTGCACCTTGTCCACCTTGACGGGTTGGGCAGGGTCGGGCACGTTGCTCACATGGTCCAGGATGTCGAAGATGCGCTTGGCGCCTGCAGCGGCCTTCTGGGTGACCGAAACGATGCGGCTCATCGAATCCAGCCTCCCGTAAAACCGCCCGATGTAGGCGATGAAGGCGGTGAGCACACCC
This sequence comes from Acidovorax sp. Root568, assembly GCF_001427445.1. Taxonomy (NCBI): domain Bacteria; kingdom Pseudomonadati; phylum Pseudomonadota; class Betaproteobacteria; order Burkholderiales; family Comamonadaceae; genus Acidovorax; species Acidovorax sp. Root568. The sequence goes on from NZ_LMGP01000016.1 coordinate 311,691, forward strand.
ACCGTGATCTGGTTGCGCGACACCAGCCAGATGCCGAACGCCCAGACCACCAGCAGCCCGATTTCGGTCAGCAGCGACACCGTGGGGGTGAACAGGCTCCAGGTCTTGTTGAGCTTGTCGTTCACCTCCAGGTTGTGCTGGTTGGCATCGCGAAAGCGCTGGGCCTCGCGCTTTTCCTGGGCGAAGGCCTTGACCACGCGGATGCCGGGGATGGTGTCGGCCAGCACATTGGTCACCTCGGACCACACACGGTCGATCTTTTCAAACCCGGTGCGCAGGCGGTCGCGCACGGTATGGATCATCCAGCCAATGAAGGGCAGCGGCACCAGCGTGACCAACGCGAGCCACGGGTTGATGGAGAACAGGATCGCCGCCGTCATCACGATCATCAGCACATCGGTGATGAAGTCGAGCGCGTGCAGCGACAGGAACACGTTGATGCGGTCGGTCTCCGACCCGATGCGCGCCATCAGGTCGCCGGTGCGCTTGCCCCCAAAGTAGTCGAGCGACAGGCGCAGCAGGTGTTCGTACGTGGTGGTGCGCAGGTCGGCACCGATGCGCTCGGACACCAGCGCCAGGATGTAGGTGCGCGCCCAGGACAGGCCCCAGGCGGCCAGCGCCGACAGCAGCAGGCCGCTCAGGTACAGCAGCACCAGGCCAGGTTCGATCTGTTTGCCGTTCTGGAACGGAATCAGGATGTCATCCATCAGCGGGATGGTGAGGTAGGGCGGCACCAGGGTCGCTGCCGTGGACGCCAGCGTCAGCGCAAAACCGGCCGCCAGCTGTTTGCGATAGGGCCGCGCAAAACGCCACAGGCGCAGCAGCACCCAGGTGGAGGTCTGGGGTGGCTGGGCACGGGCGCAAGCTGGGCACTCCTCGGTGTCGGGCGGCAGCGGCGTATGGCAGGTGGGGCAAGCGGGCTCGTCGGCTTCGTCCTCGGCACCGCTGTCGCCCCGGGCGCTTTGCTGCTCAAAACGCTGCACCAGGCGCAGCGCCTGCGCATGGTGCGCCAGGGTAAAGCGCCACTGGGCCAGGCGCTCGTGGGGGTTGTGCAGCTCGAGCGAGCCCACTCCGCCATGGTCATGCAGCTTGAGCGTCAGCCCTTCACCCAGGGGCCAGCTGCGCCAGGTCGTGGTGCCCGGCTCGCAGGCCAGCAGCCGTTCGGAGGTCACCACCACCCACCCCGCCGCAAAGCGCAGTGTGGCGCTCAGGTCAACCGGCAAAGCCGCCAACACGTTCTCTTTGGAAGCGAGCATGGCCCGCAAATCGGCCCCCACAGGGCCAGAAAAGACACCCGAGGCGTCCACAGAATGGTGATGTTGCATTTTTGGTTGGGTTTTCCGCCACCGGCTGCCTGCGGTGGCCGCTCTCGCGAAAGCAAGAATTCTCACCGATACTGCACGCCACGGTGCGACGGCATCCTCCTGTAACGTCTGTGGCGGCCTTTTGGCTGACACTGCGCACAGGCCCTGGACTGGCGCACAATCATCGTCCACAAAATTCCCTTTCGTCCCTCTACCGCACAGCCCTTACCAAGGCCGGAACCACAACCGCTGCAATCCATGGCGAAACTCAACGACATCCAACTGCTTCGCATCAACTACCTGCGGGGCCCCAATATCTGGACCTACCGGCCGGTCCTGGAAGTCTGGCTGGACCTGGGCGAGCTGGAGGACTATCCCTCCAACACCATCCCCGGCTTCAATGACCGCCTCACGGCCTGGCTGCCAGCGCTGATCGAGCACCACTGCGGCGTGGGCGAGCGCGGCGGCTTCCTGCAGCGCCTGCAGGAAGGCACCTGGTGCGGCCATGTGCTGGAGCACATCGTGATCGAGCTGCTCAATCTGGCAGGCATGCCCACCGGCTTCGGCCAGACGCGCAGCACCAGCCAGCGCGGCGTGTACCGCATGGTGTTCCGCGCCCGCGACGAAAGCGTGGCCCGCGTGGCACTGGCCCAGGGCCATGCACTGATCATGGCGGCCATCAACGACCAGCCTTTTGATGTGCAGGCCGCCGTGGCGCGCGTGCGCACCGAGGTGGACGACCAGTACCTCGGCCCCAGCACCGCCTGCATCGTCACCGCCGCCACCGACCGGGGCATTCCCCACATCCGCCTGAATGACGGCAACCTGGTGCAACTGGGCTATGGCGCCCGCCAGCGCCGCATCTGGACCGCCGAGACCGAGTACACCAGCGCGATTGCTGAAGGCATTGCCAGCGACAAGGATCTGACCAAGGGCCTGCTCAAGTCCTGCGGCGTGCCCATCCCCGAAGGCCAGGTCGTCAACAGCCCCGAGGAAGCCTGGGAGGCCGCGCAAGACATCGGCCTGCCCGTGGTGGTCAAACCCTCCGACGGCAACCACGGCCGGGGCGTGACGCTGGACCTGCGCAAGCAGGAAGACATCGAAGCGGCCTACCACGTGGCCTACCCCGAGGGCAGCGACGTGATGGTGGAGCGCTTCATCCCTGGCGACGAACACCGCCTGCTGGTGGTGGGCGGCAAGGTGGTCGCCGCAGCACGTGGCGAGTTGGTCACCATCACCGGCAACGGCCGCTCCACCGTCAAGGAACTCATCGACACCCAGCTCAACTCCGACCCGCGCCGGGGTTACGAAGAAGAGTACCCGCTCGAAATCATCGACCTGGCCACCGACACCAAGGTGCAGCTCGAACTCAAGCGCCAGGACCTTGAAGCCGACTCGGTGCCCGCCGCTGGCCGCCAAGTGGTGGTGCAGCGCAATGGCAACGTGGCCGTGGACTGCACGGACGACGTACACCCTGAAGTGGCGTACATCGCCCAGCTTGCCGCCAAGGTGGTGGGCCTGGACATCGCAGGCATCGACATGGTGGCCCGCGATATTTCCAAGCCCCTGCACACCCAGGGCGGCGCGATTGTCGAAGTCAACGCAGGCCCTGGCCTGCTCATGCACCTGAAACCCGCCGTGGGCGCGCCGCGCCCTGTGGGCCAGGCAATTGCCGAGCACCTGTTCCCCTCCGACGCCGATGACGAAGGTCAGGCCGGTCGCATTCCGCTGGTGGGCGTGGCCGGCACGCGCAGCACATCGACCATCTCGCGCGTGGTGGCCTGGCTGCTGCACCTGAGCGGGCACCACACCGGCCTGGCCTGCCGCGAAGGGCTGTTTCTGGATCGTCGCTGCGTGGAGGCCACCGACTGCGCCCACTGGGAAGCCGCCCACCGCCTGCTGATGAACAAGATGGTGCAGGCCGCCGTGATCGAAAGCGACGCCCGCACCATCCTGCGCGACGGCCTGGCGTATGACCGCTGCCAGGTGGGCGTGGTGACCGACATGGACGGCGTGGAAACGCTGGCCGAATTCGATGTGCACGAACAGGACCAGATGACCAAGGTGATGCGCACCCAGGTGGACGTGGTGCTGGCCGAAGGCGCTGCGGTGCTCAATGCCGCCATCGCCCAGGTGGCCGACCTGGCCCCCCTGTCCGACGGCGACGTGGTGCTGTATGCGCAGGACGGCACGCTGCCCGTCATCGCCGAACACCGCGCCAAGGACAATGGCCGCGCCGTCTTCGTGAAGAACGGCCGCGTGGTGCTGGCCACGGGCAGCGCCGAGCATGTGCTGGGCGCCCTGTCTGACCTGACCTTTGGCCGCAACGCCGTGGTGCCAAACACCGACGCCCTGCTGGCCGCCATCGGCACGGCCTGGGCGCTGGACATTGCCCCCGACCTGATCGGCGCAGGCATCAAGACCTTCGAGCCCGAACTGGTCCCCACCGCCGCCCTGCGGTCGTGATGGCCTCTCGTGCATTTGCCTTTGTTTGTTGTTTGACCCCACATCCCACGACCTGAACAGGGCCCCAGCGCTCTGATGGACCACTGAAAGAGACTTCCATGGATGTAACCCGCACCCGGGCCCTGCGCGGCCCCAACCTCTGGAGCCGCCACATGGCCATCGAGGCCGTGGTGACCTGCGCCGAGAACGAGCGCGCCGTGGGCCAGATGGCCGGATTCGAAGCCCGCCTGCGGGCCCTGTTCCCCGCCATCGGCGCACTGCACCCGGAAACCGGTGGCGGCGATGTGTCGCTGGCCCACGTGCTGCAGACCGCAGCACTGGCGTTGCAAGCGCAGGCCGGCTGCCCCGTGACCTTTGCGCGCACCACGGCCACCACCGATGCAGGCGTGTACCAAGTGGTTGTCGAATACAGCGAAGAAGCCGTGGGCCGCAAGGCGTTTGAAGACGCACAGCAACTCATCCAGGCCGCGCTGGGCAACGGCAGCTTTGACGCCGAAAAGGCCGTCGCCGACCTGCGCGAGCTGGACGAAGACGAGCGCCTGGGCCCCAGCACGGGCTCCATCGTCGAGGCCGCCGTAGCCCGGGGCATCCCCTACCGCCGCCTCACGCGCGGCAGCCTGGTGCAGTTTGGCTGGGGTTCCAAGCAGCGCCGCATTCAGGCAGCCGAGGTCGATTCAACCAGCGCCGTGGCCGAATCCATCGGCCAGGACAAGGACCTGACCAAGCGCCTGCTGCACGCCGCTGGCGTGCCTGTCCCGCTGGGCAAGCCGGTGGAGACTGTGGACGAAGCCTGGGAGGTCGCCCTCAAGGTCGGCCTGCCCGTGGTGGTCAAGCCGCAAGACGGCAACCAGGGCAAGGGCGTCACCGTCAACATCACCGACCGCGCACAGCTTGAAGAAGCCTACAAGAACGCGGCCGACTACGGCACCGTGATGGTCGAGCGCTTCTTGCCCGGCCACGACTTCCGCCTGCTGGTGGTGGGCGACCAGCTGGTGGCCGCCGCCCGCCGCGAGCCGCCCCAGGTGCTGGGCGATGGCGAGCACACCGTGCGCCAGCTGGTGGACGTGGTCAACCAGGACCCTCGCCGTGGCGAAGGCCATGCCACCTCGCTGACCAAGATCCGCCTCGATGACATCGCAGTAGCCCGCCTGGCCATGCAGGGCCTGACGCCCGACTCGGTGCCGGAGAAAGGCCAGCGCGTCATCCTGCGCAACAACGCCAACCTGTCCACCGGCGGCACCGCCACCGATGTGACTGACGACGTGCACCCCGAGGTTGCGGCCCGCGCCGTGGCCGCCGCCCAGATGGTGGGCCTGCACATCTGCGGTGTGGACATGGTGGCCGAGACCGTGCTGCGCCCCCTTGAAGAACAAGGTGGCGGCTTTGTGGAAGTGAACGCCGCCCCCGGCCTGCGCATGCACCTGGCCCCCAGCTACGGCAAGCCCCGCAACGTGGGCCAGGCCATGGTGGACAAACTGTTTGCCCATGGCGACGACGGCCGCATCCCTACCGTGGCCGTCACCGGCACCAACGGCAAGACCACCACCGCCCGCCTGATTGCGCACCTGTTCACCGCCCAGGGCCTGCGCGTGGGCATGACCAACACCGACGGCGTGTACGTGAACGGCCGCCAGATCGACAGTGGCGACTGCAGCGGCCCCAAGAGCGCCCGCAACGTGCTGCTGCACCCCGAGGTGGACGCCGCCGTGTTCGAGACCGCCCGTGGCGGCATCTTGCGCGAAGGCCTGGGCTTTGACCGCTGCCAGGTGGCCGTGGTCACCAACATCGGCGCGGGCGACCACCTGGGCCTGAACTACATCACCACGGTGGAAGACCTGGCCGTGCTCAAGCGCGTGATCGTGCAGAACGTGGCCCCCACGGGCTACGCGGTGCTCAACGCCGCCGACCCCATCGTGGCGGCCATGGCTTCGGCCTGCCCCGGCAAGGTGATCTACTTTGCCAGCGACCGCCACCACCCCGTGATGGTCACGCACCGCGCCCAGGGCCACCGCACCGTCTACGTGGACGGTGACTCCATCGTCGCCTCCGAAGGCTCGTGGCGCGAAACCATCCACCTGCGCGATGTGCCCATCACGCGCAACGGCAAGATCGGTTTTCAGGTCGAGAACGTCATGGCCTCCGTGGCTGCCGCCTGGGGCGTGGGCATGCCCTGGCAGACCATCCGCCGCGGCCTGTCGGGCTTTGTGAACGACAGCGACAACGCCCCCGGCCGCTTCAACATCATGGACTACCGGGGTGCGACGGTGATCGCCGACTACGGCCACAACCCCGACGCCATGCGCGCCCTGGTGCAGGCCGTGGACGCCCTGCCCGGCAAGCGCCGCAGCGTGGTCATCAGCGGCGCGGGCGACCGGCGCGACGAAGACATCCGCGAGCAGACCGTGATCCTGGGCGCCGCGTTTGACGACGTGATCCTGTACCAGGACGCTGCCCAGCGCGGCCGCGCCGACGGCGAAGTGATGGCACTGCTGCGCGAAGGCCTGGCCGGTGCGCCGCGCACCACGCACGTGGAAGAGATCCGTGGCGAGTTCATCGCCATTGACACCGCCCTGGAGCGCCTGCAACCCGGCGACCTGTGCCTGGTGCTGGTGGACCAGGTCGAAGAAGCGCTGGCCCACCTGGCCCAACGCTGCACCGAAGGCGAGACCGCGGCATGACCGCTGCGCACACGTTGGCAACCGCCGCCGTTGTGGCGCTTGCGGCCCTCGCGGGCGGCACAGTGCAGGCCGCATCGGGCGAAAAGATCGGCACCGTGGACACCGCGTTCCAGTGGATCGGCCGCGACCACGACATCATCGTCGAGGCCTATGACGACCCGGGCGTACGGGGCGTCACCTGCTACGTCTCGCGGGCACGCATCGGTGGTGTCAAGGGCACGCTGGGCCTGGCCGAGGACCGCGCCGAGGCCTCCATTGCCTGTCGCCAGGTCGGCCCCATCAGCATTCCCGAGCCACTGAAGAAACAGGAGGAAGTGTTCAGCGAACGCATGTCCATCCTGTTCAAGCGCCTGCGCATCGTGCGCATGGTGGACCCGGCCCGCAACACGCTGGTGTACCTGACCTACTCTGAAAAGCTCATCGACGGCTCCCCCCAGAACAGCGTGACCGCCGTTCCCGTGGACCGCGCCACCGCCATTCCGCTGCGCAAGTGACGGTAGCCCGGTGTGGCCGGGGCATCGCTCAGACATCAAAAAAAGGGGCTCCAGGCCCCTTTTTTGATCGTAGATGCCAGTAGCGCTAGTGCAATATACCTGAGCAGCTATCAAATAAATAGCACCTAGCCCTGCGCGGCAATCTGCCGCAGCGCCTGCTCAAACACCTCCACCGGCTGCCCACCCTGGATCAGGTGGCGCTCGTTGACGATGATCGCGGGCACCGAATGGATGCCGTTTTGCAGATAGAACTGCTCGCGCTCGCGCACTTCGTCGGCGTAGCGGTCTGAGGCGAGCAGCGCACGCGCCTCGGCCACATCCAGACCCACCTCTCCCGCCACACGCACCAGCACCTCGTGGTTGCTCGGGTCCTGCCCGTCGGTGAAATACGCCGTGAACAGCGCCTTCTTCAGCGCGGGCTGCACGCCCTTCTCTTCGGCCCAGTGCAGCAGCCGATGCGCATCAAAGGTGTTGTAGATGCGGCTGCGCTTGTCCATGCTGAAGGTAAACCCCAGCGCCGCACCGCGCGCCGCGATGGCCTCGCGGTTCTTCTGGCTCTGCTCGGGCGTGGCGCCGTACTTCTCTTGCAGGTGCTCGCCAATGTCCTGACCCGCAGGCCCCATCTGCGGGTTCAGCTCGAACGGCTGAAAGTGCAGGTCCAACGCGACCTCGCCCTGCAGCCGGTCCGCCGCCTGCTCCAGCGCCTTGAGGCCGATGATGCACCAGGGACAGGAGACATCGGAGACGAAATCGATCTTGAGGGTGGTGGTCATGGGAGGGGTGTACTGATGAGAGATGGCGAATAGTAGGGCGGGTTTGAAAACCGCGATTGTGATGGGTGTACCGGAAACTCATGCTCGCCTGGACGAGCGCGCTCTTGAGTCCTTCAAGGCCCTGTCGGCATACCTATCGGCAAGCTGTCGCATGAGCTGCTCGACCCAATCTACGCCGAACATCCGGGCTAGATGCCGACAGGAATGCGGTATTGAGGCACGCAGCCCCGCCCGCCACTTTTCGCCACGGGTGCAACCCACGCGTCGATGCCTCTACCTACCTATGAAAGTGAGGAGCGCAGGACCTAGCAGAAAGGCTCCAAGCAGCAAGATGACTGGCACGCCAACAGCAAACCAGATCATCAGCCTCGACTCCCTCTTGAAATGATGGTTGACGCTCTTGCTCTTGTCAGAGGAGCTTCCTTCTTCGTTGGAATGATTCGGGTGATTCATGAAGTGCTTTCGCAGTGAATCTTATGACTGCTATCGGCCAAAGCCAATCGGCCCAGCAAGCCGCCACTTGCTCACATACGCCGCAGCTCCGTCTTCAACACCTTCCCATAGCTGTTCTTCGGCAACGCCTCCACCCACCGGTATTCCTTCGGCCGCTTGAACCGCGCAATGTGCTCCAGGCACAGCGCATTCAGCACGGCATCGGCCACCGCACCGCCCTCCCCCGCGACCAGGAAGGCGACCACCACCTCGCCCCATTCCGTATCGCGCTGGCCGACCACGGCGACCTCGCGCACCTGGGGGTGGAGCAGCAGCACCTCTTCGACCTCGCGCGGGTAGATGTTGCTGCCGCCGGAGATGATCACGTCCTTGGACCGGTCCTTGAGCGTGAGAAAGCCATCGGCATCCAGCGCGCCCATATCGCCGGTGTAGAGCCAGCCATCGCGCAGCGTCTGCGCCGTGGCGGTGGGGTTGTTCCAGTAGCCGGGCATCACGGTGTCGCCGCGCACCACCACCTCACCCGTTTCGCCGGTGGGCAGGGGCTGGCCCGTAGCATCGACCACACGCACTTCCACCAGCGACTGCGCCACGCCCACCGACACCATGCGCTCGGCCCAGCGCGGGTGGTCGCGGTCGGCCAGCTGGGCGCGCGACAGGGCGGTGATGGTCATGGGGCTTTCGCCCTGGCCGTAGATCTGTGCAAAGCGGTTGCCCATCACGGCCAAAGCGTTGCGCAGGTCGTCGGCATACATGGGGCCGCCGCCGTAGACGATGGTCTTGAAGCCTGACACGTCGGCACCCGTGGCGCGCACATGGTCCACCAGGCGGTGCACCATGGTGGGTGCGGCAAACAGCGTGAGCTGGCCCACGCTGGCCGCCAACTGCACCAGCTCGGCAGGCTCGAACCCGCCCGACCGCGGCACCACATGCCGCTCGCCGCGCAGCACCTGGGCGTAGTTGTAGAGCCCCGCACCGTGCGACATGGGCGCGGCATAGACCATGGCGTCGCCGGGCAGGATGTCGTCCACATCGGTGAAGTAGCAGGCCGTCATGGCCAGCAGGTTGCGGTGGGTCTGCATCACACCTTTGGGTCGGCCGGTGGTGCCCGAGGTGTAGAACAGCGAGGCCACGTCATGCGGCGCGCGGTCGCACACGTCCATGGGCGTGTGGGCGACTGCGGCGCGGTATGCGTCGGAGCCAAAGACCAGCACCGCGTCCTGCGGCGCCCCGGCCTCGCGCACGGCGGGGGCCAGCGCTTCAGAGGTCAGCACCACACGCGCGCCAGAGTCGGTCAGCACGTAGGCGAGTTCTTTGGCATGCAGCTTGTAGTTGACCGGCACCGACACGGCCCCTGCCCACAGGATGGCGTGCAGGGCTTCCAGGTATTCGGGCGCATTGGCGGCGTAGATGGCCACGCGGTCGCCCGGGGCCACGCCACAGCGTGTGCGCAGATGGGCGGCCAGCGCGGCGGTGCGGGCAGCCAGCGTGCCGTAGCTCCACAGCACCTGGTCGCCATGCAGCAGCGCGTGCTGGTGGGCGTGCAGCAAGGCGCTGCGGCGCAGCAGGTGGGCGATGTTCATCGGGCGCGCTCCAGAATGCTCACGTAGTTGGCCACGGCCGAGCCGCCCATGTTGAACACGCCCGCCAGGGTGGCACCCGGCACCTGCAGGTCGCCCGCCTCGCCCAAGAGCTGCATGGCCGACACCACATGCATCGACACGCCCGTGGCGCCGATCGGGTGGCCCTTGGCCTTGAGCCCGCCCGACGCGTTGACAGGCAGGCGGCCGCCGCGCAGCACGGTGCCGTCTTCCAGCAGGCGGTGGCCCTGGCCTGCGGGCGCCAGGCCCATGGCCTCGTACGTGAGCAGCTCGGCGATGGTGAAGCAGTCGTGCACCTCGGCCAGCGACAGGTCGTGCACCGCGCACCCTGCCTGCTGCAGCGCCTGCTGCCAGGCGCGCCGGGGCCCTTCAAAGTCCACCACACGGCGGCGCGCCATGGGCAGGTAGTCGTTGACCTGCACCCGCGCACGCAGGCGCACGGCGCGGGGAAAGTCGCCCACCGCATCATCGGCCGCCAGGATGAGCGCCGCGGCACCGTCGGACACCAGAGAGCAGTCCGTCTTGCGCAGGGGCGCGGCAATCATCGGGTTGCGGTCGGACACGGTGTTGCAGAACTCAAAGCCCAGGTCCTTGCGCATGTGGGCCCAGGGGTTGAGCGCGCCGTTGGCGTGGTTCTTGGCGGCGATGCGTGCCAGGGTGGCCGAATGGTCGCCATGCGCCGCGAAGTAGTCCTGCGCGATGGAGGCAAAAATGCCCGGGAAGCCACCGGGCGGACTGCCCGCCTCGCCGGAGTAGCCGCAGTCGCCCAGGATGCGCGTGGTCTCGGCGCCGGAGACAGCGGTCATCTTTTCGGCGCCGATGACGAGGGCAACCCGGGCGCGGCCGGCCTCGATGGCGTCACACGCGGCATAGAGGGCCGCTGAGCCCGACGCGCAGGCGTTCTCCAGCCGTGTGGCGGGCTTCCACCGCAGGGCCTCGTCGCATTGCAGGGCCAGCGACGAGGCAAACACATCGGGCGTGAAGCCGCCGTTGAGGTTGCCCAGCCACACACCATCCACCGCTGCGCCGTCGATGCCCGCGTGCTGCAGGGCCTCGCGGCCCGCGCGGGTGATGAGGTCTTCAAGCCCCAGGCCGTCCAGCCGGCCAAACGGCAAATGTGCCCAACCCACGATCGCTACGCCCATGTCCATCCTCCGTTGATGCGCGCCAAGACGGCGCGATGGCAAGCACTGTAGGCAAGCGATGGCCCTCCGCACAGTCGCCGAACTACCCAAGGGAAAACCCGAAGCCCTGGCGCCCCGCACAGCCCGCGCCATCAATCCCCCACACGCTGTGGCGTTGAAACCGCATTGCCTAGACTGCACCTAAGAACCTGTTCACAAGCCACCGCACAACACACTGCAAGCAGTGTGCAACCCCTCCCGCCCCTTTTTTCGCACGACGACCATGACCCTGGACCAGCAAAAATCCATCCTCACCATCGCCCTTCTGGCCGCGTTTGCCGATGGCAACAAGGACGATGCCGAACGCGAAGAGATCCGCCGCATTGCCCAGTCGCTCGCGGGCGACGGGGGCGTGGCCGACCTGCCGCGCATCTACCAGGACGTGCTGCTGCAGCGCACCAGCGTGCAGGCCGCCGTGCAGGGTCTGAGCGAGCCCATGCACCGCCAGCTGGCCTACGAGATGGCTGTCTGCGTGTGCGATGTGGACGGCCGTCAGACCGCGGCGGAGCGCGAGTTTCTGACCCGACTCAAGGCGGCCCTGCAGCTGGGCGACCCGCAGACGGCAGCGTTTGACCAGCAAGCCGATGCACTGGTGGACGTGGCCGAAAAGGCCGTGCCGATGGCGGTGCCGGTGGCCACTGCTGCGGCAGCGCCTCTGGCCGCAGCAGTCGGTGCAGGTGCCTCGGACGCAGAGCTGGACAAATCCATCCTGAACTATGCGCTGCTCAATGGCGCGCTGGAGCTGCTGCCGCAGTCATGGGCGTCGATGGCCATCATCCCGCTGCAGGTGAAGATGGTCTACGGCATTGGCAAGGCCCACGGGGTGGAGCTGGACCAGGGCCACATCAAGGAGTTCATCGCCGCTGCCGGCGTAGGCATGACGTCGCAGTACCTGGAGCAGTTTGGTCGCAAGCTGCTGGGCGGCCTGCTGGGCAAGGTGGCGGGCCGCACCATCGGCGGGCTGGGCGGCGCTGCCACAGGCATGGCGTTTTCGTTTGCCACCACCTACGCGCTGGGGCAGGTGGCCAAGCGCTATTACGCCGGTGGCCGGGTCATGAGCACGGCCATGCTGCGCGAGACCTTTCAGGGCCTGCTCACGCCCGCCAAGCAGCTGCAGACGCAGTATTTGCCACAAATTCAGCAGAAGGCAGCGACGCTGGACGCGGGCCAGATCATGGCCCTGGTACGGGGCAAATAGCGAACGCTATCTAATTGATAGCTGCTTGCGCATATTCGACTGGCGCTTGCAGCCGATTTGACTCAAAACCCGTCCCGCAGGCACGCAGTGGCCTGCTCGGACGCCCCGCAGCGCGCCACCACGCTGCGCGCACCCGTTGCCGCCGCGCAGCACCTTGCGATTCGGCAGGTAATACACCGCCCGGTGCATGACAGAATCCGACCATGCTCGACCACACGGATCCTGTCGCCTCCATCATCCCGGCCATGTCGCTCGATTCGCCGTCCGACAACGCCATGGCGGCCATGTCGCGGCTGGCCCTGGGGCCCGTGAACACGGACTACTACCTGAAGGTGTTCGAGCGCTTTGACGACACGGGCCGCACGACCACCACATGGAACTGGGCCGCCTGCCTGTGCACCCTGAACTGGATGCTGTTTCGCCAGCTGTGGGGCGCCGCGCTGGTCTATGTGGCGGCAGCCGAGGGGCTGGCACTGATCGTGTTTGGCGTGGGCCGTTCGTTTTTGCACTGGCCCGTGGGCATCGAACTCGGGGTGCTGGGCGCCTTTGCGGTGCTGGCCTTTGCCGTGCCGGGGCTGTACGGCAACGCCATCCTGTACGCCGACATCCGCAAGCGCATTGCGCGCGCGCTGGCCGCGTCGCGCACCGTGCCGGAGGCCTGCGCGCTGCTCGAAAAGCAGGCCAGCTCGCGCAAGCGGCTGCAGGTGCTGGTGCTCGCAAACGTGGTGCTGGGCCTGGCCGCACTGATCGCCTACCTGGCGCTGTCGCCGTCGGACGTGAAGCCCCTGGCGCTGGAACCCGCCGTCACGGTGGCGCAGGCCACGGCAGCGGCCCAGGCGGCATCTGCCACCAAGCCCGTGGGTGCCTTGCCGGTGCCAGAGGCCGAAGGGGCACCCACGCCGCCAACGCCAGCCCCTGAAGTGGCAACAGAACCACCGCCAGCGCCCCAGGCTCCTGCAGCAGCAGCCCCCAAGCCTGCGTCTGTGGCATCGGCACCTGCGGCTGTCGCGTCCGCCACTGCCGCCACTGCCGTTCAAAAATCGGCCGAGCCCCCAGGTCCAGCACTGTCCGCATCGGCCACGGCCGCCCCCCCAGCCGCCAAAGCGTCCACACCCAAGCCAGCCACGCCAGCCGCATCGACCCGCGCACCGACGCCGGCGGCCAGCGCCACCGCTACCGCCCCTGCACGCCGTGATGCCGCCAGCCGCGCAGCAACCCCCACCAAGCCCAAGACACCGGTGGCAGCAGCGTCCTCCACCGCCGACACCGCGCTGCCCACGGTGGGCACTGCCTCGGGCTACTACATCAACGTGGGCCTGTTCGCCGAAGAAGCCAACGCCCGCAAGACGCAGGCGCGCTTGCTCAACGAAGGTCTGCCCGCGTTTCGCCAGGAGTTGAACAATTCCAAGGGACGCCGCATCCGCGTGCGGGTGGGGCCTTACGCCACCCGCGCCCAGGCCGATGCCGCGGCCGAGGCGATCCGCGCGATGGCGCTGGACGCCGTCGTCTTCAAGCAGTAGCACCCCCTGGACGCGGGGCGTAGCACTGTCCTACGCACGTGAATGCCCGACGCCGACGCAGGGTCGCCGAGTCTGCAGGTACGCTGAGCCCAGAGCAACTTTGGGCGTATGCACCATGACGCGAAAGACCTCCCCGCACTACAACGCCACCCGCCGGTGGGCCACCCTGGCCGCGGTGGCTGCGGGCACACTGCTGCTGACGGGCTGTGCCCCTTGGCGCATGTGGACGGCCGCCGACCTGGCCCGCGATGCACGCCCCTACACCGCTCAGCCCCCGCAGCCAACGCGGCGTGTGCTGGTGGTGGGAGACAGCACCGCCGTGGGCACTGGTGCCAGCACCGCAGCAGACAGCCTGCCGGGGCGCATCGGCCAGGACCATCCCCAATGGCGCATCGACAACCTGGCGGCCAACGGCGCCAAATTTGGCGATGTGGTGCAGCAACTGGAGCGCGCTGGCGGCGGCTACGACCTGGTGCTGGTGCTGGCAGGAGGCAACGATGTGATCCGCTTCACGTCTGAAGACACGCTGCGCGACCACGTACAGCAGGCCGTGGCGCTCGCGCGCCGCAAGGGGCAGCAGGTGGTGCTGATGCCTTGTGGCAACGTGGGCCACGCGCCCTTTTTTGTGCCGCCCCTGTCATGGGCCATGTCGCGCCGGTCCGAGGCACTGCATGCGCTGGCGCGGGAGGCAGCCAGCGCGCAGCAGGTGCACTACGTGCGCTTGCTCAAGCCGCGCGACCAGGACCCGTTCGTGACCCGCAGCCAGGAACTGAACGCCGCTGACGGCCTGCACCCCAGCAGCGCGGGCTATGCGGAGTGGTACCGCGAGCTGGTGGCTCAGGGTGCGCTGAACAGCCTCACGCCGTAGCCCCCGTTACCCGTCCGTTGACTCGCTACGGGACAGCCACTGCAGCACGGCATCGATGACCCACTGCGGGTCATCCAGGGGCAGGTCGTGCCCCGCCCACGGATGCGACCGCAGCGGCAGCCCCCAGGCCTGCGCAATGGCCTGCGAGCATTGGCGGGACACCAGGTGGTCCTTCTCGCTGCCCAGCAGCAGCACACGATCCACGGGTGCGGCTGCCGGCGCGCGGTACCGCGCGGCCGCCACCAGCTGGCGCAGGGCATTGTGGGCCGACACCGGCCGTTGCCTGCGCACAGCAGTCCACTGCGCCAACACGCCGGCAGCAGCGGATGGCGCGCTGCGGCTGGTGATTTGCCACACCACCTGCTCGGCGGCCTGCGCAGATCGCCACCGCCACGCCAGCCGCAGCAGCGGTGCGACGTTGTGCAGTTGCAGGCGGTGCCAGAACGGGCTGAACGGGCGCAGGCTGGTGTTGATGAGCACGCAGCCCGCCACCTCGTGGGGCGCCACGCGCGCCCATTCGGTGGCCACCATCGCCCCCAGCGACATGGCCAGCAGGTGGTAGGGCGGCGCCACGGCACGCTGCGCCAGCTCTGCACGGCAGGCTTGCACCATGCCCTGCACCGACACGGGAGACACCAGGCCATGGAACTCGCCATTGCCTGGCAGGTCGAGCTCCAGCACCTGGTCGCCCGGCACCGCTTGCGCAAAGTGCTCGCCAAAGGCGCCCCAGTGCGCGGCCTCGCGCGTCAGACCGCGCAGCAAGATCCATTGGCGTGGTGGGCGCACTGGCATCTCAGTACCACGCAGCCAGAGCATCGGCCCGGCGCTGCGCACGCTGATCGGTCGCCGGCACCCAGCGTGCGTGGCTGCAGGCCGCTCGCGACAGAAAGTCCAGCAGCGACAGGTGCCGCCGCAGCACCCGCTGCTGCCGGTGGTTGATGAGCGGATTGAAGATGCCGTTGCGCGAGAACAGCTGGCGCGGGTTCTTCTTGATCCACAGCCAAGAGCCCATCTCCAGCGTGAGCGGCAGGAAGGTGTGTGCGGGCACATCGCGGCAGGCCTGCAGGTACAGGTGGTCCCACAGATCGCCGTGGGCGAGGTACTGCGCGCTCTGCGGCTCGATGATGTACTGGTGGTTGCTGTGCGCCTGCAGAAAGATGTCTTGCAGCGCATGCAGCTCGGCCAGGTGCGGAATGGGCCGGCGGGTGTGGGCAAACGGGAACCACAGCCGGTCCTTCACCCCAAAGCCCGAGTGGCAGTCCAGCGCAATGCTGAAGGGCCGCGCCAGCAGCTGCTGCGCCACCACGTCGCACAGCGCCTGGCTCTCGGCCTCCATGGGCTCGCCCAGCCTGCCCCGGTACCAGGGCAGGCCCGCGCTCACGCGCTGCCCGCCAATGCCCCAGGGCACCGGGTCCACCGCGTCGACGGGCGCATTGCGCATCAGGTCCACCCCGCGCGGATTGGCGCGCGTGGCAGACCACATGCCGCCGGGGTTGACGATGGGCATGAAGACCAGGCGCACACGCTCCAGCTGCTGGTGCAAGGTGGTGTCCCACTGCAGCCGCATGACCACGTTTTGCAGGTAGGCAATGACCACCTCGGCACCAATGCGCTCCAGCCCATGCACGCCGCCAAAGAATCCGACGGCGGGCACGTCCAGCGCCGGGTTGCCCAACCCAATGGCATAGATGGGAAATTGCGTGCCCGATGCCACAGACACCTGCTGGACGACCTGCACCTGCAGATGGGGCGCCCCCAGGTCCAGGATTTTTTCCAGCGCCGCAAGCTCGGGCAGCATGTTCAATGGGTGGGGGTAAGTCGGTGTGTGGAGCACGCCAGAGCGCGTGCCAGGCAGTGAGGATAGCGCCCGGGGCCCAGCACGAACAGCGCTGCGGCCAACCTGTGGGGTTTGCGCGAACCGACGCGAAACCGTCACACAAGGGCGCTACCTTGCCTGCAGTCACCACCCTTTGGAAGAGGCGCAACATGCTCTGGAAACTGTTCGGACTGCAGCGGCTGCTCGATGAGCTGTTCGATGAACGCGGGTGGCTGAGCCTGGACCTGCCCCGCACCACCGGCTGGGACCACGATGATGTACCCGCCATCGCGCAAGACTGAGGCCTACCGCTGGGCCATGGGCTGGGCGATGCTGGCCTGTGCACTGGCCTGGGGCGTGGTGGAGTTTCTGGCCCTGCAGCGCGCGCGCTGGCAGCTGTGGCGCGAGCGGCTGCACACGCCTGCCCACCACTAGCAAGATCGCCATGAGCGACCGGCCGCAGGACCTGCACGAAGAGGTGGCCAACAGTGCGCTGCACGGTGCTGCGCTGGTGGGCGCCTGCCTTGCCGTGCCACAACTGCTGCAATCAGCGCCCGCCGCGCATCCCGCAGTCATAGGGGGTGTGCTGGTGTTTGTGGCCACCATGGCGCTGCTGTATGGCGCGTCCACCCTGTACCACGCGCTGCCGCCGGGGCGGGCCAAGCAATGGGCGCTGCGGCTGGACCATGCGGCGATCCACCTGTTCATTGCGGGCAGCTTCACCCCGTTTGCGTTGAGTGCGCCGGGCCACACGCACCATGTCACCGCCCTGGCCCTCGTCTGGCTCGCGGCCCTGGCGGGCTGCTGGCTGCAGCTGCGCACAAGGCGCACGGCGCCCTGGCTGTCCACGGCCTTGTATGTGGCGATGGGCTGGGTGGCGCTGCTGGCGGCCTTGCCCCTGATGGCCCATGTGCCCGCCGTGAGTGCGGCCTGGCTGGTCATCGGCGGTGCCGCGTACACGGCCGGTGTGGTGTTTTTTGTGATGGACGCCGTGGTGCGCTACGCCCACGCCGTGTGGCATGGCTGTGTCATCGCAGGCACGGGCTGTCACGTGATCGCGGTGCTGGGCCTGCAGACTGCAGCTTAGCCACGCAGGCAACAACGGGGCGCAAAGCGCGCTCGTGCAACGACCTCGCGGGCCCTGCGCAAACAGTTGGCACAGCACCCATGCGACGGCTGCAAACACCTGCGGCACGCAGGCCCTATCGCGTCTGGCGTTATCGCACCTAAAATCACGCAGGTCCTCGCCCGCAGAGGCAGGGCCCATCGTCATTCCAATCAACGAAAAAACATCATGGCAACTGCAAAGAAAACTCCCGCTCCCGCAAAGAAGGTGGCCGTCAAGGCCGCAGCACCCGCCGCCAAGAAGGCAGCACCTGCAGCCAAAAAGGCGGCTCCAGCCGCCAAGAAAGCAGCCGCTCCCGCCGCCAAGCCCGTGGCCGCTGCTGCCGCCCTGAAGCCCATCAAGGCTGCGTTCAACAAGACCACACTGGTCGCCCATCTGGCCGAACAGTCGGGTGTGGAGCCCAAGGCCGCCAAGGCCGTGCTGGCTGCGCTGGAAGCCGCCATCCTGGGCTCGGTGCACAAGAAGGGCTCTGGCGAGTTCACGCTGCCTGGCGTGCTCAAGATCGGCCTGCAGCAAGTGCCTGCCAAGAAAAAGCGTTTTGGCAAGGACCCGTTCACGGGTGAAGAGCGCTGGTTCCCCGCCAAGCCTGCTTCGGTCAAGATCAAGACCCGCGCCCTGAAGAAGCTCAAGGACGCAACCGCCTGATGCACCCAGCGCCGCAAGGCGCCTGCTTCAGCACCAGGGGCCGCGAGGCCCCTTTTTCTTTTGGCGGAACCCGCAAGGGTGCGCGACGACGCCTCCCCTACACGCCCTGGGCCCCGCGCAATCAGGCCCTGATGACCCATGGCGCTGCAGGGTGGGCGTACAACGCCTGCACCGCCGCCGCGCGGCGTGACAGCACCGCCCCCTGGTTGATGTAGCCCTTGTCAGTGATCTCCCCGGCGTCTGCATCAGGCGCCATGTCCATCACCATGGCCCGTGTGGGGCATTGCGAAGACCCAGCGCCCGCATCCCGGCGCGCGCGCATCACGGCCTGCAATGCCTGCTCCAGCCGCTCAGCGTCGGCCGCACCGGCCGCAGACGGAAACACCAGCATGCCCACCTCATCGCGGTCATGCCCGGTGAGCACGATGTCCTGGACCAGCGGCGCCAGTTGCGACACCAGCTCCACCCGCAACGTGCCCACCGACACCCAGCTGCCGCTGGACAGCTTGAAATCCTCCGCCACGCGCCCGTTGAAGACCACGCCTTTGTCTGGCTGCTCCGCGTCCACCAGATAGCCCGCGTCGCCGATGCGGTAGAACCCCTCGTGATCGAACGCGGCCGCCGTTTCGCGCGGCGCATTGCGGTAGCCTGCAAACACCGACACGCCACGAACCCGCATCTCCAGCTTGCTGCCGTTGGGCACCAGCTTCAGCTCCAGCCCTGGCAAGGGTGCACCAATACAGCCCGCGCCTTCAAGGTGCCAGTGCGCGGTGGTGACGGCCGGCGCTGTCTCTGTGGATCCCCACGACGTCGTGAGCCACAGCGGCTGGGCGGGGCGCACGCGCCGCGCAACGGCCTGCAGGCGCTGCCAGGTCGATGGAGCCAGCGCCGCCGCCGCATAGAAGGCCAGCCGCATGCGCGCCAGCACGTCGGCGGCCAGGCCGTCGTCGGCTTCCAGAAACGGCAGCAGCATGTCAAAGCCCCGGGGCACATTGAACAGCATGGTGGGCTGCACCTCGCGCAGGTTGCGCACCGTCTTGTCGATGAGCCCCGGCACCGGCCGCCCCTCGTCGATGTAGAGCGTGCCGCCGTGGCACAGCACCATGTTGAGGTTGTGGTTGCCGCCAAAGGTATGGCTCCAGGGCAACCAGTCCACCAGCACTGGCTTTTCGTGCTCCAGAAAGCGCCACGCCTGGGCCATCATCTGCTGGTTGGCGCAGAGCATGCGGTGGGTGTTGATGACCACCTTGGGCCGACCGGTGGAGCCGGAGGTGAGCAGGTATTTGGCATGGTCATCGGGCAGCAGCGCCTGCATGGCCTGCTGCACCTGGGGCGTTTCCTGCCCGGCAAGCAGATGCTCCCAAGGCAGCGCCCCCGGACACGCGGAGGCGTTGCGGCTGTACACCCGCACGGCATCGCAGTCCCAGCCTTGCAGGGCTGCCGCATAGACGCTGGCATCGGACGCATAGACCAGGCTGGGCTCCAGCACCGACAGCATGCCGTGCAGGCGGCTGGGGTCCTGGGAGCGCGCATACGCGCTCGACAGCGAACAGGGGGTGATGCCCACATGCATGGCCGCGAGCATGAGGACCGCATGGTCCACCGCGTTGTCGGACAGGATGGCAATCGGCCGCCCGGCGGGTAACCGCAGGTCCAGCAGCGACTGGGCCACGGCGCCCACCTGGCGGCGCAGTTGGGCATAGGTCAGGCTGCGCCAGCCCTCTGCGCTGTCGCTCCGCTCGGCCAGTGCCAGGGCATCAGGCGTCTCTTTAGCCCAGCGTTCCAGCCATTCCCCCACACAGCGGGCATAGGGTTGCAGCGCCATGGGAGAGCGCAGCGTGAAAGAACCATCGTCAAATTGGGTGCGCACAGCGCGCGCCGGGGCAATCTGGCGCTCGTCATCAAGAAAGTCTGGGTACATGGTGGGTTCTCGGGAGCGATGGAGGTTCAAACACTGAGGCGCGATGCCTCAGGCATCGAGATCGGGATCAGGTTGGCCGAGCAGCCCAGACGCCTGCTTGGCGCGCAACAGCTCGATGAGCAAGGCATCCCGCGCACGGGCCAGATCGCTGGCCTGCCTGTCACCCATCGCCTGCGCCACACCTTCGGCCACCCGGCGCTGCAAGGCTTCGGTCATGGACGGCGTGCCCAGGTCCTGCCACCAGCTTTCGATGGGACCGCCCAGGTGGGCCAGCAGGTGGGCTATGCCACCTTCGCCACCCGACAGGTGCAGGTTCATGAACGGCCCCATCAGCGCCCACCGCAAGCCGGGACCCTGGGAGATGGCTGTGTCGATGTCTTCCACAGTGGCTACGCCCTGGTCCACCAGATGAAAGGCCTCGCGCCAGAGCGCCGCCTGCAGGCGGTTGGCAATGTGCCCCTTGATCTCACGCCGCACGTGGATGGGACGCTTGCCAATGCGGGTGTAGAACGCCATGGCATCGGCCACCGCCTGGGGCGTGGTGCGCTCGCCGCCGCCCACTTCGACCAGCGGGATCATGTGCGGCGGATTGAACGGGTGGCCCAGCACCACGCGCCCGGGATGTGCGCAATCCTTCTGCATGTCCGTCACCGCCAGCCCCGAAGAACTGGAGGCCAGCACCACATGCGCCGGGGTCGCTGCATCCATGCGGCGGAACAGGTCCACCTTGAAGTCGAGCCGCTCGGGTCCGTTCTCTTGCACAAAATCGGCCTGCGCCAGAGCATCTTCCAGCCGCACATGAAAGTGCAGTCGCTCCTGGCTTGCCCCCGAGGCCAGCCCCTGCTGCGCCAGCGCCACCCAATGCGCGGCGACGGCGTCCCGCAGTCGCTGCTCGGCCCCTGGCGACGGGTCGGTGGCATGCACGTCCAAACCCCGTGCCAGAAAGTACGCGGCCCAGCTCGCGCCAATGGTGCCGGTGGCCACCACAGCCACGCGCTTCACGGTGTGTGCCATGGGGAACCTTTCAGGACTCTGCCGTGAAGCCGACCTTCTTCACCAGCGGGCCCCAGCGCTCATATTCGGCCTGTTGCGAGGCCAGCATCTCCGCAGGCGTAGAGCCCTTCGCGATGAGCCCCACCACGGCCAGGCTGTCCATGACGGCCTTGTCCTTGATCGCTGCGTTGATGGCGGCATTGGCGGCAGACACCACGGCTGCTGGCGTGCGGGCCGGGGCGTAAAAGCCAAACCATTCCTCGGTCGTGAGTTCTGGAAAGCCCTGCTCTGCAAACGTGGCGACCTCGGGCGAAAACGGCGACCGCGCCTGACCCGAGGTGGCGATCAGCCGCAGCTTGCCCGCCTTGTGGTTGGGAATGAAGTCTCCGCTGGGCGTGACCATCGACGCGATCTGCCCGCCCACCACATCGGTGACGCCCGGGATGGAACCGCGGTACGGCACATGCTTGAGGTCCACGCCGTTGTTCAAGCCCAGCAGCGCACCGATGAAGTGTGGCGTGGAGCCCGCTGCGGGTGAGCCGTAGTTCGCCTGCCCGGGGTTGGCCTTGGCCCAGGCCAGAAAGTCCTTCACCGTCTTGACGGAGGCAGGCACCAGCGGCCCCACAGCCAGACCATGGTGCATGACGGCACCGATGGACACTGGCACAAAGTCCTTGGCCGGGTCGTAGCTCAGGCGGCTGTAAATGTGCGGGTAGATGGACGTGCACGAAAACGGCGACAGCGTGAGCACGCTGCCATCGGCGGGCGCACCCTTGAGCGACTCCAGCGCGATGCGGCCGCCCGCGCCGGGCTTGTTTTCCACCACCGCGGGGTTGCGGGTGTAGGGCGATCCCGCCAGCTTCTCGCCCACCCTGCGCGCCACGCTGTCGCCCGCGCTGCCTGCGGGAAAGCCGTAAAAGATCTTGATCTGGTCGATGGTCTGCGCCCAGGCGGCCAGCGGCGACAAGGCCCCCAGCGCAGAGGCGCAACCGACGTGGTGCATGAACTGGCGGCGGGTGTGCATCATCATGTGTCTCCTGTGGATGGAGCCGTCATTATTTTTTGACGCCCTTGCACATTCAGTCATCGCGATGACATTTGGACTCAGGGAATACGCGCACGCGCCTGTACATCACACAGTGGCGCAGGAGACACTCTCACCATGTTGGTCAAACTGGCGCCCCCTACCCTCACCGATCTGCTGCTGCACTCTGCCTGGTTCCCGGCCCTGGACAGCGCCGCCCAGCAGCGGGTGATGGACGATGTGCGCGAGGTCGAAGTGCCCCAGGGCGGCGAGCTGTGCCGGCGCGGCCATACCCCGGTGCACTGGTACGGCGCCATCGAGGGGCTGCTGAAGTGGACCGTGACCTCGGGGGATGGCCGCTCGGTCACGCTCGGCGGACTGTCGGCGGGAAGCTGGTTTGGCGAGGGCACCTTGCTGCGCGGCACGCCCCGCACGGCCGACGTGATCGCACTGCGCCCCAGCCGCGTTGCGCTGGTGCCGATGGAGACTTTTGAATGGCTGCACGCCACACAGCGCAGCTTTGACCACTTTCTGCTGCGCCAGATCAACGAACGCATGCACTGGTTTCTGGGCAACTTTACGGCCCACCATTTGCTCGATACCGACAGCCAGGTGGCCCGCGCGCTGGCAGGCCTGTTCCACCCCTGGCTGCACCCGGGCAGCGACACGCACCTGCAGGTGTCGCAGGAAGAAATTGCCAATCTCTCGGGCGTATCACGCCAGCGCTGCAACGCGGCGTTGAAGCGGCTGCAGGCCGCTGGCCTGCTGGAGATCGAATACGGCGGCATCACCGTGACCGACCTGGAAGGCCTGCGGCGCCAGGTGGAATAGCCCCTTTTTTTGGGCGTCGCTGGGTGCATGGGCTACCGCCCGCTACTGCACCATCTGCCGCTATGTGGGCGAGTGGTGCGCTTGGATGAAGGCAACCGCAGCGGCCGTCACCGCACCAGGCTGGTCACGGTGCGGAGAGTGCGCGCAGTCCGGCAATTCCAGCAGCCGGGTGCCTGGCACCCGCTGGGCAATGCCCCGGATCTGGGCCAGGGTGCCGTACTCGTCATCACAGCCCTGGATGGCCAGCACGGGGGCGCGGATCAGGGCGACCTCCGGCTCGATGTTCCACTCACGGAACGCCGGGTCCAGCCAGACGCGGTTCCAGCCCCAGAAGGCCGAATCCCCATCATCGTGGTAACGCGCCAGCTTGTGGCGCAGATCAGTCTGTTCGTAAGCGTCCCGCGCGCGTTCGATGTTTTGCACTGTCACGTCTTCCACAAAGAGGTGCGGCGCCATCACCACCAGCCCTTGCACACGCATCGGCCAGCGTGCAGCCAGCAACAGGGCAATCGATGCGCCATCGCTGTGGCCGAAGAGCCAGGCGGCTTCCTGCACTCCCAGTGCATCGAGGAATGCGGGCACCACCTCGTGTGCCTGCTGGTGCATGAAGTCCACGCCCCACAACTCGTCCGCGCGCCGGGGTGTGGACCGGCCATAAGCAGGACGAGAGAACACCAGCCCCCGAAACCCACCCGCATCGCACAGCTGGCGCGGGAAGTCCTTCCACATCGCCACGGAGCCGAGGCCCTCATGCAGGAACACCACCAAGGGGGCAGTGCTGCGCTCGGGGGCTATCCACTGGTACTCGATATGAACCGTGCGGTTGCGCCAGCGCACTGGCACATGCTCAGTGCGCCCCCCGGGGCTGGGAGCAACGCCGTTGGCACTCACGCCCGCTGCTCCCGTTCACGCAGCCGAAAGCGCTGGATCTTGCCGGTGGCCGTCTTGGGCAGCTCGGGCAAGAATTCGATCAGACGCGGGTACTTGTAGGGCGCCAGGCGTTCCTTCACAAAGGCCTTGAGTTCATCGGGTGTGACCGCCTGCCCATCTTTGAGCACCACAAACGCCTTGGTCTTGGTCAGGCCGTCGGCGTCCTGCGTGCCGACCACGGCCGCCTCCAGCACGGAGGTGTGCTGCATCAGCGTGGCCTCCACCTCGAAGGGGGACACGTAAATGCCGCTGACCTTGAGCATGTCGTCGCTGCGCCCGGCGTAGGTGTAGTAACCCTCGGCATCGCGCACATATTTGTCGCCGCTTTTGGTCCACGCGCCCTGGAAGGTCTCGCGGGTCTTGGCGCGGTTGTTCCAGTACATCAGCGCTGCACTGGGGCCCTGGATGTAGAGGTCGCCAATCTCGCCCTGCGCCACCTCGCTGCCGTCTTCGCCGCGCAGGGATATCTCGTAGCCCGGCACCGGTTTGCCCGTGGTGCCGTAGCGCACATCGCCAGGGCGGTTGGACAGGAAGATGTGCAGCATCTCTGTCGAGCCAATGCCATCGATGATGTCGCAACCGAAATGGTCCTTGAAGCGCTGTGCGATCTCGGCCGGCAGCGCCTCGCCAGCAGACGAGCACATGCGCAGCGCCACCGCACTCTGGGAAGGCAGGCGAGGCGAGGCCAGCATGCCGGCAAAACCGGTGGGCGCCCCAAAGAACACCGTGGGCTGGTGGCGCGTCCAGCGCTCGAACGTGGCGTCTGGCGTGGGTCGCTCGGCCATCAGCACCACTGTGGCGCCCACTGACAAAGGGAAGGTCAGGCTGTTGCCCAGCCCATACGCAAAGTAGAGCTTGGCAGCCGAAAAGCACACATCCTTGTCGGTCAGGCCCAGCACCGCCTTGCCATACAGCTCGGCCGTCCACCACAGGCTGCCCTGCGTGTGCACCGTGCCCTTGGGCTTGCCCGTGGAGCCCGAGGAATAAAGCCAGAACCCAGGCTCGTCCGGGCCGGTGCGGGCGGGCGCAGTCAGCGCGGAGGTGCTGGCGATGGCGGCCTGCATGTCCACCGCCCCTGCAGCCAAAGTGCCCTGCGGCTGCGACACCGCGCAAGCACGCACCTCATGGTGGGGTGCCAGGGCCAGCGCCTCGTTCAGCACCGGCAGCAATGCGCCGGAGACCAGTGCCGCCTGCGCCCGGCAGTGCGTCAGCATGTAGGCGTAGTCGTCGGGCTTGAGCAGGGTATTGACCGCCACCGGCACCACGCCCGCGTACAGGCACCCCAGAAACGCCACCGGCCAATCGCTGGTGTCCAGCATCAGCAGCAGCACGCGCTCCTCGCGCCGCACGCCAGTGTTGGCCAGCACCGCCGCCAGCCGCCGAGCGCGGTCTTCCAGCGCGCTGTAGCTCAGGGTCCCCCGGTCATCGATGTAGGCGATGCGGTCACCCCGCGTGCGGTTGAGAGCAAACAGATGCTCTGCAAAATTGAACTGTTCCGGAAGGCTGTTCATGGGGTGTCTCCGTCGCGATGGTGTTGTCGTTTGGGGGTGGGGCTGAGGGGTCAGCAGCCCAGCGCCGCGAGCACTTCTGGGCTGGCCTGCACCGCACTGCGCTGGTGGTAGAAGTCCAGCGCCCGCAAGCCGCCCAGCTCGGCACCACCACCAGCCCGGCCGGGCCCGCCATGCAGCGACATAGGCATGACATTGCCGTGGCCCGTGTGCGCAGTGGCCACTGCCGGCGTCACCACATGCACACGGCCATTGCTCGCAGCCAGCGCAATGGCGGCCTGGGCCAGGGCCTTGTCGTCGGAGCCATAGAGCGAGGTCACCAGCGAGCCCTGGCCACGCTGCGCAAGGGCCAGCGCATGGGGCAGGTCGTTGTAGGGCAGCAAGGTGGCCACCGGTCCAAACACCTCCACGTCATGAACGATGGAGGCCTTGTCGGCATCGCGCGCGCCCAGCAGCACCGGGCCGACGCAGGCGGCCACTGCAGGGTCGGCATCGACCAGCGGCCGCGTTCGGCCGTCATACACAACGTCGGTATGGCCCCCCAGGGCGGCAATGCCTGTCTGCACCCCATCGAACTGCGCGCGGCTGACCAGCGAACCCATGCGCACTTCCGGGTTGCGGGGGTTGCCCACCACCACGCGGGCCAGCTGGGCGCTGACCGCCTCTGCCACCGCAGCGTACGACGCAGCGGGGACCAGGATGCGGCGGATCGCGGTGCACTTCTGGCCTGACTTGACGGTCATCTCACGGACGACTTCGCGCACCAGCAGGTCAAAGGCCGAACTGCCCGGCGCCGCGTCGGGCATCAACAGCGCGGCATTGAGGCTGTCCGCCTCGATGTTGGCGCGCACCGAACGCTGCGCCACCGCTGGATGCGCGCGGACAACGCCCGCCGTCTCGGCAGAGCCGGTGAACGACACCACATCAAAGGGTTGCAGCGCGTCCATCAAACCCGCCGAGCTTCCCGCGATGATCGACAGTGCACCGGCGGGCAACACCCCTGCGTTCACCACGTCCTGCACCATGCGCTGGGCCAGCCACGCCGTGGATGTGCCGGGCTTGACGATGACCGGCATGCCCGACAGCAAGGCGGGCGCAGCTTTTTCCCACAGCCCCCAGGCGGGAAAGTTGAACGCGTTGATGCACAGCGCCACCCCTGGCCTCGGCACCTGCAGGTGCTGCGACTGAAAGACCGGTTCCTTGCCCAGCCTGACCGCGTCCCCGTCACGCAGCACGCGCACATCGCCCAGCGCATCACCCCATTTGGCATATTGGCCGAGCGTGAAGATGCCGCCGTCGATGTCCACCGCAGAGTCCGTCTTGACGGTGCCGGAATTGGCGGTGGCGATGTCGTAGTAGCTGTCGCGGTGCGCCTGCAGCACCTTGGCGACCGCGCCGAGCATGGCGGCCCGCTCGCGATAGGTGGCAGCGCGTAGCGCAGCTCCCCCCTGTTCGCGGGCAAACGCAAAGGCCTCGGGCAGATTCAACCCCTTGGCGTCCACCCGCACCAGGGCGGTGCCCAGCACAGGATCGCGCAGCTCAGTGCCGGGCCCTGTTCCGTGTTGCCAGCGGCCGGCAACGTGGTTGGCGAGCAATTCAGTCATGCAGTCAATCTTTCAGAGCAAGAAAGTCAATAGGGAGCAGCGCTGGCGCCAGCCCTAGCGGGTGAACTGGATCTGCCCCTCGGGCAACAGGTACAAAACCAGCGCCCTGCCGCGCGCCACCGTAGGATGGTGGGCACTGCCGGGCGGGTAGACGCACCAGCCGGCAGGGTGGCCGTCAAACAACGCCTCCCCCTCCAGTGGCATGATCAAATCGATTTCGCCCTGCGGGTGGGTGTGGTGGGGGCCAGCAATGTTTTGCATGTCCACCACGTCCACAGAAAACCGGTGCAAGGCATCTTCGGGCTTGAACACACGGCCATAGCGGATGCCGCCGCCTTCGCGTTCACACAGCCAGCCTTCACGTGCGCCCTGAATGCACGCCTCCCGCAAGCGCTGGTAGGTCGCACTGGTGGGGCCGTGCGCGGTGTTCAGCCATTGCGCCAGAGCGGCATCCAGGGGTTTGCCAGCGAGCTGGGCGGTCAGATCAACCAAGGCTTCGTGAAACGCAGTTTTGTCGGACATGGGCAGTGGGTGCAGCTAGAGTCGGGGCCCAATCTGCACCGTTTTTGATCCACCGCCTTGCGCGCATCCAAAACATGCAGTATTTTGCCAATTGATGAACCATAGTTACCTCAAAGATCCATGTCAAGCACTATAGTGCATGAATGGCGTTTTCCCTGAGAAGATCAGGGCGCTCCATGAAAAGGATGGGTATGAATGAAACAGAAACGGCGGGGCTGCTCGCACCCGCCTCAGCGCAGGAGGGTGCGCAGTCATCGGCCGAGGAGCCCAAGAACCCTCTTCTGGTGTCGCTGGGCGAGCGCGTTCGCAATCTGCGTGCACAGCGGGGCCTGACCCGCAAGGCGGTAGCGGTGGCCGCCGACGTATCGGAGCGCCACCTGGCCAACCTGGAGTACGGCACGGGCAACGCCTCCATCCTGGTGCTGCAGCAGGTGGCCCATGCGCTACACTGCTCGCTGGCGGAGCTCGTGGGCGATTTCACAACGCAATCGCCCGAATGGCTGCTGATCCGCGAACTGCTGGAACACCGCAGCGAGCCCGAACTGCGGCGTGCCCGCCTGGCGTTGCACGAGCTGCTGAGTGGGGGGCACAACGACGCAGCAAGGCACCGCCGCATTGCGCTGGTGGGTCTGCGGGGGGCGGGCAAATCCACCCTGGGGCCGCTGCTGGCGCGCGAGCTGGATGTTCCCTTCATTGAACTGAGCCGCGCCATCGAGGCCCTCGCCGGGTGCAGCGTGCGCGAAATCCACGACCTGTACGGCACCACCGCCTACCGCCGCTACGAGCGCAGGGCGCTGGAAGAGACCATCCAAATCCACAGCGAGGTGGTCATTGCCACGCCGGGTGGCATTGTGTCGGACCCCGCCACTTTCAACGAACTGCTGGCCCACTGCACCACGGTGTGGTTACGGGCCGCGCCCGAGGAACACATGGGGCGTGTGGTGGCACAGGGCGACATGCGCCCGATGGCCGCCAGCAAGGAGGCCATGGACGACCTCAAGCGCATCCTGGACGGGCGCGCTGCTTTCTATTCCAAGGCCGAAATCACGGTGGATACCTCCGGCCAGACCCCCGAGCAGAGCCTGCAGACCTTGAGTGCCAGCGTGCGCAAGGCCATGGCCCGCGTGGCGTAAAAACCTGCACCCGGTCTGGATGGCTGCAGCCCGGACATCGGCGCCGCAGCACCCACGCCCATCCCGGCACAGCACAGCGCCCGCCACCACCGCGGCCTGTGCAGCTCGCCCCTCCCAATCGCCCCCTGCGCAGCCCTCAGCAGCGCTGCCCGTCTACCCGAATGCCATCGGCAAAAAAATGCATTGACATACCAAGAAACATGCATGATGATGCACATCAACAACTGCGCACAAGCACTATATTGCATTAATTCTCCACGGAGACCTCATGGCAGACCTCACCCACGTTCCCGAACGCGTTGACTACCGCACTGATCCCACGCAGTACCGCCACTGGACCTTGTCGGTCGAGGGTGCCATTGCGCGGCTGTCCCTTGACATTGCGGAGGACGGCGGGATCCGTCCTGGCTACAAGCTCAAGCTCAACAGCTACGACCTGGGGGTGGACATTGAGCTGCATGACGCGCTCAACCGCATCCGCTTCGAGCACCCCAACGTGCGCAGCGTCATCGTCACCAGTGGCAAGGACCGTATCTTTTGCTCGGGCGCCAACATCTTCATGCTGGGTGTGTCCAGCCATGCCTGGAAGGTCAACTTCTGCAAGTTCACCAACGAGACGCGCAACGGCATTGAAGACTCCTCCAAACACTCGGGCCTCAAGTTCATTGCGGCAGTGAATGGCGCCTGCGCAGGCGGCGGCTATGAGCTGGCACTGGCGTGCGATGAAATCATCCTGGTCGATGACCGGTCGTCTGCCGTGTCGCTGCCCGAAGTGCCTTTGCTGGGCGTGTTGCCCGGCACCGGTGGGCTGACACGTGTCACGGACAAGCGCCACGTGCGGCACGATCTGGCCGACATCTTCTGCACCAGCGTGGAGGGTGTGCGTGGCCAGCGCGCGGTGGACTGGCGGCTGGTGGACCGTATCGCCAAGCCCGCACAATTTGCCGCCACGGTGCAAGAGCGCGCCGCCGCCCATGCACAGACCAGCACCCGCCCCAGCGGAGCACAAGGCATTGCCCTGCCACGCGTGGAACGGCAGGACCATGCCGACGGCATGCGCTACCAGCACGTGACGGTGGACATCGACCGCGCACGGCGCACGGCCACGCTGTGTATCCGTGCCCCCGAGGGAGCGCAGCCCGCAGACACGGCAGCCATTGAAGCAGCGGGCGCCGCCTGGTGGCCACTGGCACTGGCCCGCGAGCTGGACGACGCCATCCTGAACCTGCGCACCAACGAACTGGACATTGGCACCTGGCTGCTGAAGACCGAAGGGGATGCGCGGGCGGTGCTGGCCAGCGATGCCATCTTGCTCGCGCATCAGGACCACTGGCTGGTGCGCGAGACCATCGGTGCGCTGCGACGCACGTTTGCCCGTCTGGATGTGTCCTCACGCAGCCTCTTCGCGCTGATCGAGACGGGATCGGCTTTTGCCGGCACCCTCGCAGAACTGGCCTTAGCGGCAGACCGCACCTACATGCTGGCGCTGCCCGACGCGCCAGAGCAGGCCCCAACGCTCACCCTGAACGCATTCAACTTTGGCCTGCTGCCCATGGTGAATGACCAAAGCCGCTTGCAGCGCCGCTTCTATGAAGAGGCGGCCCCGCTGGAAGCGGTCCGCGCTGCCGCGGGCCGGCCGCTGGACGCAGACAGCGCACTGGCGTTGGGCTTGGTCACGGCAGCCCCCGACGACATCGACTGGGCCGACGAAATCCGTATCGCCATTGAAGAACGCGCCGCCATGTCGCCCGATGCGCTGACCGGCCTGGAGGCCAACCTGCGCTTTGCCAGCAGGGAGAACATGAACACCCGCATCTTCGGGCGCCTGACCGCGTGGCAGAACTGGATCTTCAACCGCCCCAACGCCGTGGGCGAGAAGGGTGCGCTCAAGGTTTACGGCACCGGCCAGAAGGCCGGGTTTGACCAGACGCGCGTCTGACCCCCTGCCCTGCATTCGATTTCCATCCAGAGGAGCACCCCATGAGCAGCATCAACTACAGCGAGAAGATTCCCAACAACGTGAACCTGGGCGAAGACCGCACGTTGCAGCGCGCGCTAGAAGGCTGGCAGCCCAACTTCATCAACTGGTGGGACGACGTGGGTCCCGAGGGCTCCACCAACCATGAGGTCTATCTGCGTACCGCCGTGAGCGTGGACCCGAACGGCTGGGCCCAGTTCGGCCACGTGAAGATGCGCGACTACCGCTGGGGCATCTTTTTGAACCCAGGCGACAGCAACCGCGAGATCCACTTTGGCGACCACAAGGGCGAAAAAGCCTGGCAGGACGTGCCCGGCGAGCACCGCGCCAATCTGCGCCGCATCATCGTGACCCAGGGCGACACGGAGCCTGCCTCGGTCGAGCAGCAGCGCCACCTGGGCCTGACAGCGCCCAGCATGTACGACCTGCGCAACCTGTTCCAGATCAATGTGGAAGAGGGCCGCCACCTGTGGGCCATGGTGTACCTGCTGCACAAGCACTTCGGCCGCGACGGCCGCGAGGAGGCCGAAGCGCTGCTGCAGCGCCAGTCCGGCGACGAGAACAACCCGCGCATCCTGGGCGCGTTCAATGAAAAGACGCCGGATTGGCTGGCGTTTTTCATGTTCACCTACTTCACTGACCGTGACGGCAAGTTCCAGCTCTCGGCCCTGGCAGAGAGCGCTTTTGACCCGCTGGCGCGCACCACCAAGTTCATGCTGACCGAAGAGGCCCACCACATGTTTGTGGGCGAAAGCGGCATCTCGCGTGTGCTGTCGCGCACCGCACAGGTGATGAACGACCTCAAGACCGACGACCCTGCCAAGGTGCGTGCTGCTGGCGCCATCGACCTGCCCACCGTCCAGCGCTACCTCAACTTCCACTACAGCGTGACCATCGACCTGTTCGGCGCCGACCAGTCGAGCAACGCCGCCACGTTCTACAGCTCGGGCCTCAAGGGTCGCTACGAAGAAGGAAAACGCACGGACGATCATGTGCTCAAGGGCCAGACGTACAAGGTGCTGGAGGTCAAGGACGGACAGCTGCTGGAAAAAGAAGTGCCCATGCTCAACGCGCTGAACGAAGTGCTGCGCGACGACTTCATCAAGGACTCCATGGCGGGCGTGGGCCGTTGGAACAAGGTGCTGGAGAAGGCGGGCGTCCCCACCCGCCTGGTGGTCCCCCACAAGGCCTTCAATCGCCAGATCGGCGCGCTGGCGGGCATCAAGATGTCGCCCGACGGCCGCGTGGTGAGCGAGGCAGAATGGACCGCACGCAAGGCCGAATGGCTGCCCACGCCCGAAGACTTCGCGTTTGTGGCGTCGTTGATGGGCCGTGTGGTCGAGCCGGGCAAGTTCGCCGGCTGGATCGCGCCCCCCGTCATGGGCATCAACCGCCAGCCGGTGGATTTTGAGTACGTGCGTTTTAATTGATCGCCGCTGAGTTGCCCGTGCCGCATTCGCCCCTGGCAAGATGGCACGAGCGGCCCGGCGAAGCGGGCTCTGCGTTGTGGCACACCGAATGCCTCCACTGTATGCAAGGTCCCAGCACTGGTAGCCGGATATTGCTCGAAGAATGAATATGGACACCCACACGCTGATCGACAACGGCATCCTGAAGCAGCATCTGATCGACCCAGAGATCTGCATTCGCTGCAACACCTGCGAGGCCACCTGTCCGGTCAACGCGATCACGCACGACGACAACAACTACGTGGTGCGAGCCGATGTGTGCAACGGCTGCATGGCCTGCATCTCGCCCTGCCCCACGGGTTCCATCGACAACTGGCGTGCGGTGCCAGTGGCCCGTGCCTACACCGTTGAGGAACAGTTCAGCTGGGAAGAACTGCCGGGCGAGCTTGCCCCCCATGAACTGGTCGCAGCAGACGGAGAGCCAGCCACAGAGGTAACGGCGCTGCAGCAAGCCCCCGAAGCGCCTGCTGAGCCGGGCACGCAGGTGTTTCGCTCCGCCCAGTACGGAGCCACGGTACCGCCCTGGTCTGCAGCCCATCCCTACACCAATCTTTTTCCGCCCAAAAACCCGACCACGGCCACCGTGGTCGGGAACTTCAATTGCACCGAGGCGGGTTTTGAGAGCGAGACCCACCATGTGGTGCTCGACTTCGGCAGCATGCCGTTCCCCGTGCTGGAAGGGCAATCGATTGGCATCATCCCGCCGGGCGCCGATGCGCTGGGCAAACCGCACCACGCGCGCCAATACTCGGTGGCCAGTCCGCGCAACGGTGAGCGCCCCGGCTACAACAACCTGGCGCTGACCGTGAAGCGCGTGACCGTGGACCACGATGGCAACCCTGTGCGAGGCGTTGCCTCCAACTATGTTTGTGATCTGAAGGTGGGCGACAAGGTGCAGGTAGTGGGGCCGTTCGGCAGCAGCTTCCTCATGCCCAACCACCCGCGATCGCACATCGTGATGATCTGCACCGGCACTGGCAGCGCTCCCATGCGCGCCATGACCGAGTGGCGGCGCAGGCTACGCAACAGCGGCAAGTTTGAGGGCGGCAAGCTCTTGCTGTTCTTCGGCGCACGCACGCAGCAGGAACTGCCCTACTTCGGCCCCCTGCAAAGCCTGCCCAAGGATTTCATCGACATCAACCTGGCTTTCTCCCGCACGCCCGGGCAGCCCAAGCGCTATGTCCAAGACCTGATGCGCGAGCGCGCCGCCGACCTGCTGGCCCTGCTGCGCGATGACAACAGCCACTTCTACGTCTGCGGCCTCAAGGGCATGGAAGAAGGCGTGGTAATGGCGCTGCGTGACATCGCCCAGGAGGCGGGGCTGAGCTGGGACGCCCTGGGTGGGACGCTTCAGCGCGAAGGGCGACTGCATCTGGAGACGTACTGAGGCGGGCATGGCATCGGCCTGAGCCAAACTCAAGCCATTGCGCCCCCCAAAAAAAAGGCCCATTGGCCGGGCCTCGGGGCGCTGCATGGAGCCCTTTCCCTTGTGTAACAGCTGCAACGCCGGAGGCTGACTGGCAGACTGGTCTGTCGTTCCTGCGAAAATAGCGGGCTTTGCCTTCGGGAGGACTCCTTCCCCCGATGCACGCGCCGCCGGACCCTCCCGCTCGGCCGTGCCCACCCAGTGCACAGCCTTCACGGGATGACCCAACACCACCGACTCAACAGCTCACGCCTCGTGGTCCTGCTCCAGCAATGGACGCGGGAAGCCAGCGAGCGGGCCGCGCCTCCGCTACCAGCAGCCAAGCCCCCCGATGTGGCAGAGCAGCTGAGCCTATGGCTGGGAACCGTGGACGCCGTCCAGCTCAGCCGGGCGCTGCACGCGATCGAGAACTTGCCATCGCAGGCGGCGACTGCACAGCACCCGGCAATGGCGCTGAACATGACGGTACTCGCCGGCCTGGTAGCGAAGGTTCGGGCCGACCTCGAAGTGCAGCTGGCCACGAGGCCCACTGCACCCAAGCCACTGCGGGCCCGGGCGGACAACACCCCCGTGGAACTGCCCGACCCCAGGGTGGACACGGATTTCGCCACCCACGCGCCACGCTATCTGGACCTGCAAAAGCAGATGGAGCTGCGGCTGCAGCCCCTGCGGGCACAGTTGCGCCAGGCGATCGCACAAGGCGCCCCCAGATTGCGCCAGGTGGCGGCGCTGGACGCCGTGATGGAGCGCATGCTGGCACCGCGTGAACAACGGCTGTGGGCCTTGCTACCCGCGCACCTGGAGCGCCGTATGGCGCACCGCCACCGGCAACACCAGCACAGGCTGACCACCCAAGGGTTGACCGATGAGCCTGCGCGATGGCGGCAGGCTGGAGGCTGGCTGTGGGCCTTCGAGCGCGACATGCAGGCCCTACTTGCCGCAGAGCTGCAAACGCGCATGGAACCGATCACGGGACTGCTGGAAGCAGCCCAGAACGACACAACAGGACAACAGGAATGAACAAGAGTGTGATGACAGCCATCTTCGCTGCGGGCCTTGCAGCCGCTGGCTGGGTGGGCTGGGGTTTTGTGGGCCACAGCCCGCTGGCACTGGCAATGACGGTGATGATCGCCGCCACCTACCTGCTGGGAGCCTGGGAGCTGATGCGCTATCGCGCGGCCACCGCCTCGCTGACGCGTTCGCTAGAGGCCCATCAAGAGCCCCCTGCCCTGGATGCCTGGCTGGAAAGCCTGGACCCCGCACTGCGCCACCCGGTTCGCCAGCGTATCGAAGGAGAGCGTGTAGCCCTGCCTGGCCCTGCACTCACGCCTTACCTGGTGGGGCTGCTGGTCATGCTGGGCATGCTGGGCACCTTCGTGGGCATGGTGGTGACATTCCACGGCGCCGTGTTTGCCCTGGAGGCCTCAGGCAACCTGGAATCCATCCGCAATGCACTGGCTGCGCCCATCAAGGGGCTGGGTCTGTCGTTCGGCACGTCCGTCGCGGGGGTCGCCACATCGGCCGCACTGGGCTTGTTGTCCGCCCTGAGCCGCCGAGAGAGGCTGCAGGCGGTGCGCCAGCTGGATGCGCGCATCCCCACGCTATTCCGTGCCTTCTCGTCCGCCCAACGGCGCGAGGACACCTTGCTGGCCCTGCAAGCGCAGGCCCAGGCCCTGCCACTGATTGCCGATCGTCTGCAAGCCGTGATGGAAGGACTGGAGCGCCGCCACAGCCAGCTCAACGACCAGCTGCTGGCGCAACAGCAGGGGTTTCATCAAGAGGCCTCTGCCGCCTACACCCAATTGGCGCAGGCCGTGGGTACATCGCTGCAAGACAGCCTGAGCAACAGTGCCCAGCAGGCCACCGCCGCCATGCGCCCGGTGGTGGAACAGGCCATGGCAACGCTGGCACAAGAGTCCCAGCGCACCCACGAGCGGCTGCGAGAGCACACAGGCCAGCAGCTGCAAAGCCTCAGTGCGCAATGGGAGGGCACAGCACGCAAGGTGGCCGACACCTGGGCCCAGGCGCTCGACCAGCAGTCGAACACACAGGGCACGCTGATCACCCAGTTTGAGGTTGCAGTGCAAAAGCTCACGCAGACTTTCGACGAACGATCGAAAACACTGCTGGACTCCCTGCACGTATCGGCTGCACAGCAACAGGCTGCCCAGGCGGAGTCCGACCAGCGGCGACTGCAAGGCTGGGAGCACTCCATGCAGGACATGGCTCGCAACCTGGCCAGCGAATGGCATCAAGCGGGCAACCAGACGCTGGCCCAGCAGCAGGAGGTGGGCCAGGCCTTGGAGCGCACCGCACAGCAGATGGACCGGCAATTGCAAGCCACCACCCAGGCATTTACACAACAGGCCGAAGCCCTGGTCACCACACTGCAGGCGACGGTAGCCGAAGCCCACGGTGCGCAGCGCGCTGCGGATACGCAGCGGCTCGCCGACTGGACGCAGTCTATGCACCAGATGGCCCAGAAACTCAGCGGCGAATGGCAAAGCGCGGGGGCACAAACTGCCGAACAGCACCAGACAACCGGCGCGGCACTCGCCAAAGCAGCCCAGCAGCTGGAGCACCGCCTGCAGTCAGCCAACAACGCATTTGAAGAACGCTCCGAGGCCTTGCTGGCTGCATTGCAAAGCACCGTCACCGATGCTCAGCAGGCGCAGCGCGACGCCGATGCGCAACGGCTGGCAGACTGGAGCCAGTCCCTGGAGAGACTGGCCCACACGCTCAGCGCTGAATGGCAGCGCGCAGCCACACAGACCGTGGAACAACAGCGCGCCCTGATGCAGACCCTGGAAGACACCGCCACGCAAGTGAGTCTGCGACTGAACGCCCAGGTGGACCGTACATTGGGCAGCGCCACCGCGCTGATGGAGCAATCCGACGCCCTGCTGCGCACACGCATCGACAACGAAGCGCAATGGGTGCAAGCCCAGGGTCAGCGCATGGATGCGCTGACCCTGGTGTGGCGCGAGGAACTGACCACCCTGCGCGATGCGGAAGCCGCGCGCGGACAGGCGGCAGTGGACCGCCTGGATACTCTGCAAGCCGCCGTGGCAAAGCACCTGGCCACCCTGGGCGCTGCGCTGGAAGCCCCCCTCACGCGCCTGCTGCAGACCGCCTCCGACGTGCCGCAAGCGGCGGCCGAAGTCATTACCCAGTTGCGGCAGGAAATGACACGCCTGGGCGAACGCGACAACCTCGCACTGGCCGAGCGCACGGCCATGACACAGCAGCTGGGCAGCCTGCTGCAATCCGTGAACGAAGCCGCTGTGCAGCAGCGCGCGGCCATTGACGCACTGGTGGGTTCCGCCGCCGAGGTGCTCGAACAGGCGGGCCAGCAGTTTGCACAGGCCCTGGGCGCACAGGCGGGCAAGGTGGACGAAGTGGCAGCGCAGGTTGCGGCCAGCGCCATCGAGTTGTCCAGCCTGGGGGAATCCTTCCAGCACGGCGTCGGCCTGTTCAGCGCCAGCAACGAGAAGCTCGTGGAGAGCCTGCAAGGCATGGAGGACGCCCTTCGCGAGTCCATGGGCCGCAGCGACGAACAGCTGGCGTACTACGTGGCACAGGCCCGCGAGGTGATTGACCTGAGCATCAGCGCACAACAAGGCATCGTGGAAGACCTGCGTCGACTGCATGGCAAGGCCACGGCAGAACAAGGGGTGCCCGCGTGACCGGCGTGGACGACACCCTGGATGATGCTACCGACCAGACGGCACCGGTGTGGGCCGTCTTCGGCGATCTGATGGCGGGGCTGCTGGGTGCGTTTGTACTGATCCTCGTGGGCGTGCTGGTGGTGCAGATCGACCTGGTGGCCAGCCTGCAGCAGGAAGTGCAAAAGCGCCAGATGGAAGAGCAGCGGCGCATGGCGCTTGAGAAGGCCCTGGCCATTCCGCTGGCCAGCGGGCGCGTGACGGTGAACAACGGGCGCATTGGTATCAGCGGCAGCGTGCTGTTTGCCACAGGTTCGGACGAACTGCGTGCCGAGGGACGGCAACTGCTCAAGAGTCTGGTTCAGCCGTTGGGGGTTTACTTGCGGGAGCGCGACGAAATGCTGATGGTCAGCGGCTTCACCGACAACACCGCGCTGCTGCGCGGCAGCCAGAAGCGTTTTGCGGACAACCTGGAGCTGTCAGCCCAGCGTGCACTCACCGTGACCCGGGCTCTGATTGACGAGGGCATGCCATCGTCCCAGGTGTTCGCCGCAGCCTTTGGCGCCGAACAACCCGTGGCTGACAACAGCGACGAAAAAGGCCGTGCACAAAACCGCCGGGTGGAGATGGCCCCAGTCCCCAAGGCCGCCAACCCCCGGTCCACCGAGTCTCCCCGCGCACCATGACAGATCCCCGTCTGGAGGCATTGCGTGCAGTGGGCGCGCACCACAACGACCCCGCGCGTTTTCACTACCTGGAGATCCTGGCGCGCCGCCTGCCTGGCCAATCAGCGGCCGTGCAGCGGCTGTTGGCGCACAAGCTCGATACGGCGCTGGCGGGCTACCCCGAAAACCCGCCCCACACACCTCCATCACAGGGCAACCAACGCCCCGCCCCTGCAGCATCTGCGCTGGCACAACTGAACCAAACCCTGGGAACCCCTCGGCGCAGCATCGCCAGGGACGACCCCTTTGCGATGGACAGCGCTCCATTGCCCGCGCTCAAAAGCGTGCGCCATTTCAGCGAGGTCTGGTCGCACATCGCCGCCGAGCAGCAGGTGGTGCAGGCCCTGCACAGGGGGCCTGAGAACGCCGGGCCACTCAACGCCCACAAGCTGATGCTGCGCTCACTGAACCTGATGCGCTCCCTGTCCCCCGACTATCTGCGCCATTTCATGGCGCAAATGGACACCTTACTGTGGCTGGATCAGGCAAGCAATCGAGCCACAAGCCCCGCTCCGCGTTCGGTGCGCAAGACACGCAACAAGCCATAGACCGATAGATCCGCATGCCTGCAGCCAGGGCACAAACCACGGCTGTGTAGTCCCCGGCCCAACACCCGGCGCGATGGAAACTGACGCTTCGGCGCCTCCAACCGCTGACGCGAAACGTCACAGTACGTGGCCCAGCCATTGTTTTCAAAACTGGAACGGTTGGTTTGCGACTGGATGGTTTTTCTCTGAACACCATCGGCGTACAGTTCATCCCATCGATGAGCCGAACCCGCAAGGCGACTCACCGAACCCGGTTCAGGAATGGTTTTTGACCCGGCTTTTTTGAGACGCTTTTTTAGCTTTTAAGGATTTTCATCATGAACAAGACCGCCCGTTTCCTCTCCGTCGCCGCTGTTGCCGCTTTCGCCGCTTTTGGCGCCCATGCCGACGAAGCCGATGGCTCGCAATTTGCCCTGAAGTTCGACACCAACCGCACCCGCGCTGAAGTGCAAGCCGAAGCTGTAGTGGAAGCCAAGACCCACAACATGGAACCCGCAGGCTCGCGTGTGGTGACCTACCAATCCACCGCTGACCGCGCTGCCGTGCGTGCACAGGCTGCCGAAGCCGTGCGCACCGGCCAGATCCCTTCGGGCGAATTCAGCGCCATGTAATTTGGCAGACCAACTGCTTGGGTTGGATTGAAGCAGTTGCGGGACTTCCCATGGNCGAAGCCGTGCGCACCGGCCAGATCCCTTCGGGCGAATTCAGCGCCATGTAATTTGGCAGACCAACTGCTTGGGTTGGATTGAAGCAGTTGCGGGACTTCCCATGGCGGTGGCACTTCGCACGGTGCGGGTGCTGCTGCCATGGGGAGTGTTTTAGACAAGCACTCACTCCCGCACTGATCAAGCAAACGGGGCTCCCATTGGGAGCCCTTTTTGTTGCGTGCGAACACAAGCAAAACGTCGAACGCCTGTTGCATCTCCAAGCCGAAAGCCTCTGCGTCATCGCGAAAAACGAGCGTTCGCTACGCGCTCCCGGCCTTCAATGCCGCGCGTCGTTCAGCAAACTGCGCAGCCCACTCGGATACCGGCATAAAGCTGGGGTCCGAACGCACCACACGCTCCGTCTGTGCCCAGATGGCTTCGTCATCCTGATCCAGGTCCAAAGGATCACCGTGGGGCTGACTCACGTACCAAGGAGTGTCCAGATAAACCTCCACCGTGTTGTCTTCCGGGTCCATGCAGTAAATGGATATCGCATTGCCGTGGTTAAGCCCGCGCATCTTCGACGCGCCCAGTGCCAAGGCGCGGCGACGCGCCTCGCGCAGATGATCAATGGTCTGGACCTTGAAGGACAGCTGCATCACGGTGCTCGGGGCATCTTCACCCCGCCCTCCAGCCAGCACCAACTGGTGGTGCTGATCACCACGCCCGCTCAGAAACACGATCTCGAAGCGAAAGGTCACGCCTTCGCCACGATCAGTCTCCTGCATGTCGAACACTCCGGTATAGAAAGCCTTCATCACCTCCAGGTCACGGCAAAAAATGCCACAGTGAGCGAGATTGGCGGTATAGGGTGGGTTCACGTTGCGAGACTCCATGGGTTCAGGGAATGAGGACCAGCTTGCCCAGCGTGCCGCCGGTGTCCAACAGCTCGTGGGCCTGACGAACCTCTGCCAGTGGCATGCGCATGGCACGCGGTGCACGCACCTGGCCACTCGCCATGAGCGCAATGGCTTGCTCCATCAAGCCGCGGCGCTGAGCCACATCGGCATCCACCGCATGAATGGAGAAGGTGCGTATCGCCAGACTCTTGGCGAGCAGTTTGCGAAGCTCATCGAACACATCACTCGATGGTGGGCCTGCAAGGATGTTGTACGACACCGCCATGCCTGAGGGGGCCAGCGACCGCAGACAGGCGATAAACAGCGCCGCCCCCACATGATCAAAAGCGAGATCGACGCCACGCCCCCCAGTGAGCTCCATGACGCGTTGCGGCAGGGCCTGCACATCGCCATCAACAAGTTCGCTAACTCCGTTTTCCAAGGCGAACTGGCGTTTTTCTGGGGTTGATGCAGTACCGATGACGCGCAGGCCTCGCGAGCGCGCCACCTGGGCCAGCGCGGTGGCAACCCCACCTGCTGCACCGGGGATCAGGATCGCTTTAGCGGGTAGGTTGCCGTTGCTGGCCAGCAGCGCCAGTGCGAGCTGGAAGTTACCGAGACTCACCGCGTCCTCGAACGCAATGCTCTCAGGCAGCACAAATGGCACAACTTCGGACACGCAGATCGCCTGCACGTAGCAGCCCCCGCGCTGTGGCAACTCTCGTGCACTGACCAGCACGCGGTCACCCACAGACAGGCGGGTGACGCCCTCACCGATGGCATCGACGACCCCGGACAGCTCATTGCCGGGCACCGCGGGCAGTGGGGGCATCCATTTGTAAGTACCGTTGCGAATCAGAACGTCCGGCCCACCTGCGCCTATGGCATGAGCCCGGACGCGTACTTGGCCCGGTCCGGGATGAGGTACAGGGATGTCCACCAAAGACAGAACCTCCGGACCACCCGTGACCTGGAGCTGCACGGCCTTCATCGTGCCAGTGGAAGAAGTCGCCATGTCTAACCTCAGCGCTGGCCGTCGTGTACAGACACCTGCTCGCGCGTCAGGCCGCCCAGGCGCGAGTGGACGCGTCCGCCATCGGCCATCACCAGTGCGAAAAGGATTTCGTCGGGGCGGGGCGCGTCCTGGATCCCCACCTCGGCACTGTTGAAATGGCTGCGGACATAGGCCGCATGGATGTAATGCAGTGGCACCATCAAGCGGTAGCCCGTAGCGGCCACGGCCTTCGCCGACGGCACGATGGCTTTGGGTTCACCCAACACTTGTCGCATAGCCCAGCCCCCCGCTTCATGCCAGACGGCGCCATGCTCCAACTCGCCATTCACGCCGACGATGGCTGCCTTGCTATAGGCCTGTACTTTTTCCTTGCCCAGCGTAGCCACCAGCTCTTCAGCGAGCATCGTACCGAGGGTGCGCAGCTCGGCCATGAAAGGCAGCAGATCTGGCTCATAGCGGCCAGCGTAAGGATTGCGAATCACAGCGCAAGCAGAGGCGATGCGCAGCGGCTTGTCTACCGGTGGTCCGCCCTCGTGGTACACCGTTTCAATTGTCAGGCTGCGTTTGCGGATAGCGATCAAGTTCATTCAAAAGTCCTTCGACAAGGTGATTGGAGTCATTGTTTGGGAATCTTGGCATCAGCCACTACCTGCTGCCATTTTTCGATCTCGTGGCTCACCATGACCTTCATTTCCTCGGGCGTGCTACCGCGCGCTTCGCCGCCCATGTCCTCCAAACGCTGCCGTACTGCAGGCGCCTGTAGCGCACGAAGCACCTCCGCATTGAGGCGATCAACGATCGGTCGGGGTGTTCCTGCGGGCGCCAGAAGGCCGGCCCACGAGCGCACGTCATAGCCCGTCACACCTTGCTCCACGACGGTGGGAACATTGGGCAGGCCTACCCACCGTTGGGGGCCGGTGGTTGCGATGGCGCGCAGCTTCCCCGCCTGGATGTTGGTCAATACCGCGGTCGGCGGAGCGATGATGAATGGCACATCGCCTGCCAGCAGCGCCGTGATCGATGCAGCATCGCCCCGATAAGGAACGTGCAAAAGATTGACTCGAGCCATCTTGGCCAGCAGCTCGCCCGCCAGATGGTGGGTTGAGCCCACGCCCGCAGTCCCGTAGCCGACCGATCCCGGTGTGGCCTGTGCGTTTGCGATGACTTCACGCAGGCTCTGGACTTTCGAATTGGCGTTGACAACCACCAGGAACGGAAAGAAGGTGATCGTGGAAACCATCTCGAAGTCCGCAACAGACTTGTAGGGGAGCGTGTTGTAGAGAGCGCCCGCCACCGCATGCCCCCCGGTGGCGAGCAGCAACGTGTATCCGTCGGGCTTTGCCCGCGCTACCGTGGTGGCGGCGATGGTGCCGCCAGCTCCAGACTGTGCCTCCACCACCACAGCCTGGCCCAAGGCTTTGGCCATCTCTGCGCCCACAGCGCGGGCGATGGCGTCCGCATTTCCACCAGGAGCGAACCCCTGATAGAGCTTGATCGCTCGCTCGGGATAGGCTTGGGCCAGGGCCGGCAGCGCTGGCCACCCAAGAGCGGCCGCGCTGCAGGCGGCCAGGACGTGTCTTCTTTGCATGGTGTTTGTCTCCGTGGGCGGCGGCCGCGTGGGGCCTTGCTCTACCCTTGCAGGGTCTGGATGGAAGATCGAACGGGTAAATGACACCAGACGATGGTCAGCCCTGCGCAACCACTGGATTGCGCAGCACGCCGATGGCTTCAATCTCCACTTCCACGACGTCGCCAGGTTTCATGAACTGCGGCGGCTTCTTGCTCCAGCCCACGCCGGCAGGAGTGCCAGTGATGATCACGTCACCGGGGACCAACGTAAAAATGGTTGAGGCATACGCAATCAGGCGGGGGATCGAAAAAATCATGTGCCCTGTATGGCTGGACTGCACCACAACGCCGTTCAGACGCGTCTCCAGCTTGAGTTCGCGGCCAGGCGCGATCTCGTCTGCAGTCACCATCCAGGGACCGAAAGCACCCGTGGATTCGAAGTTTTTGCCGGAGGCGATCTGCTTGGCATGGAACTGCCACTCACGCACGCTGGCATCGTTGTAGCAGCTATAGCCTGCAATGTGCGCCCAGGCGTCCGCCTCGCTGATGTCACGACCCTCCTTGCCAATCACTACGGCCAGCTCGCCTTCCCAATCCAGCGACTCCGAAACATGGGGACGGACGATCGGACCTTGATGTGGCGTCTGTGAACGCCACACGCGCAAAAAGATCGGCGGCTGCTCGGACAGCTCGCGTTGCATGCCAGCAGCGAGCACCTCCTGGTGGTGATCCATGTAGTTGCGCACCGCGCAGACAATTTTTTCGGGGCGAGGAATCACCGGCAGGAACGTCACTTCGGCCAACTTTGCGTCGGCCTTGAGATCTGCCACCAACGCATCCCGGCGCGCGAAGTCCGGGCTTGCGATAAAGCCAGCCAGCGTGGCATGGCCGGTTCGGATCGCCAGTTCGGCAACACCGTCATCGAGGACGGCACCCCAGGTTTCACGGCCGGCGATTGAGTAGGACATCAGTTTCATGGGTTTCCTAGAAAAGGGATGAAAGAGGAATCTGAGAAGGCACAACGATCAGAACTTGAACTTCTGAACCTTCGAATATAGTGCATGAATGTATTTTTATGCACAAAATACAAATTATGCGTAGTGATTTACACCGAGCGATTTGAGGGAACTTGCTTGGCCACTTGCGCAAGAAGAGGCACTTGCAGACAACGGAAATGGGGAACTCAGAAGCGAAAAAGCCCACATGCGCGATGCATGCGGGCTCTGCACCACGCGAGTCGGGTGCAACCAGGAATGAGGAGGGGCAGGGCTGCCCAGGAACCGGTGAAATGCCTGTACCTAGACCATGCCCGGGCTCGCAATGGCAGTGGAGGGTCAGCCTCCCTGGCTGTGCTCCAGCTTGCTCAGCACCGAGAGCACATTGCGCTCGGTACTCAAGATGTGCTCTTGCAAGAGTGCACAGGCGGTGTCTGCATCGCGCCGCAGCGTAGCGTCCATGAGCTTACGGTGCTCACTGGATTTGTGCTTAAAGGTCTTGCGAAAGCGCGCTGAAAACCGCCGGTAACGCTCCGCCTGGTCGAAGAGGCTTGCACTCCAAGTCCGCATGCGCTCTGATGGACTGGCTGAAATCAGTGCCATGTGAAAGGCAGTGTGCACGTCCGTCCACCCTTGGTCCAAAACG
Source organism: Acidovorax sp. Root568 (assembly GCF_001427445.1). Classification (NCBI taxonomy): domain Bacteria; kingdom Pseudomonadati; phylum Pseudomonadota; class Betaproteobacteria; order Burkholderiales; family Comamonadaceae; genus Acidovorax; species Acidovorax sp. Root568. Next base: position 355,862 of record NZ_LMGP01000016.1, read on the forward strand.
ACCGGACCATCGCTAAGTCGGCCTTCTACCTTCTCCAAGCGGTGAAATGCCCCCACTACTTGCGCCTCCCAAACGTCGTCACCGTGGGCAATCGATTCGCGCAGCGCCTGCACATCAAGCATCACACGCATGCGCGTGATGTCGCCCAAGTCCTCTGCAGAAATCGCCGTTACACGAAACCCTCGCCGTTCATCTGCCCGGATCAACCCCTCCTGGGCCAGACGACTCAGCGCCTCCCGCAACGGACTGCTGGAAAAGCCGTAGGCAGCTTGCAGTTCATCGAGCTTGAGCTTGGCGCCTGGACCGTAGGTGCCATTCAACACATCCCTGCGCAATTGCGCGAAGGCCTGATCCACCAGGGGCGGGGTGCGAGGGGATGTGTCTGTTTTGTACATGTTTTGAATTTTATGCATAAACTTCAGGCATTGAAAGAACGAAAGAATCTCAATGAACACCAACCAGATGACACGTCCTATCCGCCTCCTCGCCATCTCCGGAAGCCTCCGCCGCGCGTCGCACAGCACTGCCGTGCTGCGAAGCCTCCAGCCGCTGCTACCTTCTGGAACCACACTGGAGTTGTTCCCTCTCGACGAGATCCCCATGTACAACGCAGATCTGGATGGGGAGCAACCACCGCCTCCAGTCGTCCAGCTCAAGAACGCCATTGAACATGCGGATGGCCTGGTACTGTGTTCTCCTGAGTACAACTACGGCATACCCGGGGTACTCAAGAACGCGATTGACTGGGCTTCACGGCCGGGATTTGCATCTCCTCTCAAGGGCAAGCCCGCGCTCATCATGACGGCGTCGCCAGGCACGGCAGGGGGAGTGCGAGCACAGGCCCAAATTCGTGATGCTTTGGCAGCCACACTGGCACGCCCCTTGGTGCGGCAGCACATCGCCATTGCTGGAGTCGCCGCGCGCATACAAGACGGTCACTTAGTGGACAAGCCTACTCTGGATATCATCCAAACAGGATTGCACGAGCTGGTCGAGGAGATCCGGTGGATCGCCGCGCGCAGCCAACAAGTCTGAGACAGAAGTCGCTAATAAGGCCGGGTTTTAGCGGCCAGTGCCGATAGGGCTGGACTCGGCACCCAATCTTTGAATATGTGCCGGGTCACCCGAATGGAGGTCGCTCATGAAGATCACCGTCTCCACTGTGGTTGCCGCACCGTTGAAAGAAGTCTGGCGGGCATACACAACACCCGAAGACATCAAACAATGGAATACAGCGTCCCCAGACTGGCACACGACCACCTCGTCGGTGGATCTGCGGCCAGGTGGCAAGTTCTCCTCTCGCATGGAGGCGAAGGACGGCTCATTCGGGTTTGACTTTGCAGGTGAATACACCAAGGTTGTGCCGTGCCAGCTCATCGAATATGCCTTCGGAGATCGAGCAGGACTCGTTGAGTTCAACGAGGGCACGGACGGAGTCAAAGTTACGGTCACATTCGACGGGGAGCAAACGCACCCCGAAGAGCAGCAGCGAGCCGGCTGGCAGGCTATCCTGGACAACTTTTCTCGCCACGTGGTCGCGAAGCTGGCGCCGCAATAGCGGCCAGCTCGCGGAGCCTCTTGCCCGTACATGCGACCTGCCCGAGGCCCGCATGCGCGCCGCACTGCAGTCAGTGGCCGTGTTCGACCACCCCGACCGCAGCCAGCGCGGYCGCACCATCACGCATGCACACTACTTTGACCTGGGCGATGCGCCCTTCCCGGTGGTGCAGGCCGATGACGATGCAGCGCTGGTGCWGTGGAGCCGCATCGACCAGCTGGCAGGCCTGGAAGAGGAATTCTTCGAAGACCACTTCCACATGCTGGACCACTTTCTGGGGCTGACGAAGCTGGACTAGTGGAGCCGCATCGACCAGCTGGCAGGCCTGGAAGAGGAATTCTTCGAAGACCACTTCCACATGCTGGACCACTTTCTGGGGCTGACGAAGCTGGACTGATCCGTTCCACCCGCTTTTYGCATCCAAACGGGYKCAARCGCTACGGAATCATGYMTCTGCMGCTATATTTTRTATAGCACCAGGGATTCTCTGCACGAATCGAGCGGTCCGTGGGCGCTGCGGATCGGGATGGGCTGTAAGGCGCAAGACGCAGCAATAGCCGCAGCTATGGCGAGTACTTGCAACGCGGCAGACTGCCCGAGGCCGCAGATGCACACGGCGCGGTGATTCGTGCAGAGGATCCCTAGGTRCCAGCCCGCTCCAGCATGGCGTGCAGCAGCACGTTGCACCCGGCCTCGATGTGCTCGGGTTTCGCATCCTCGATCTCGTTGTGGCTGATGCCGTCCTTGCAGGGGATGAAGATCATGCCGCTGGGTGCGAGCTTGGCCATGTACACGGCATCGTGCCCCGCGCCGGAGACGGCAGGCATGTGGCTGTAGCCCAGCTTGGCGGCGGCGCGGCCCACGGCCTGCACGCATTCGGGCTGGAAGAGCTGTGCGGGGTAGCTGGACACCATTTCAATGTGGACCTGCACACCGTGTTCTTGGGCCACCTGGTCGGCAAAGGCCTTGACCTCGGCGGCCATGGCGTCCACCAGCGCGTCGGTGCTGTTGCGCAGGTCGATGCTGAACTTGACCCGGCCGGGGATGACGTTGCGGCTGTTGGGGAAGACTTGCACCATGCCCACGGTGCCGCGCCCGTGCGGCGGGTGGCGGTGGGCGGCGGCGACTACGTCTTGCATGATGCGTGTGGCGGCCAGCATCGCGTCCTTGCGCAGGGCCATGGGGGTGGGGCCTGCGTGGGCTTCCATGCCGGTGACGGTGCAGTCAAACCAGCGGATGCCCAGCACGCCGCTGACCACGCCGATGGTCTTGTTGTTGTCTTCCAGCACGGGGCCTTGTTCGATGTGGGTTTCGAAGTAGGCGCCGATGGGGTGGTCGCCGGGCTCCTGGTCTCCGATGTAGCCGATGCGCTCCAGCTCACCCTTCACCGTTTTGCCTTCGGTGTCGGTGGCGGCGTAGGCGTGCTCCAGCGTGAAGGCTTTGGCGAACACGCCGGAGCCCATCATCACGGGCACAAAGCGCGAGCCTTCTTCGTTGGTCCAGAAGGCCACTTCGATGGGGGCCTCGGTTTCGATGCCGTGGTCGTTGAGCGTGCGCACCACTTCGATGCCGGCGAGCACGCCGTAGTTGCC
>NZ_LMGP01000017.1:0-351198 GCF_001427445.1 Acidovorax sp. Root568
CCACATCCTGTTCCCGGCGACTGCCAGCGGCAAGAACGTGGCCCCCCGCGTGGCGGCCAAGCTCGACGTGGCCCAAATCAGCGACATCACCAAAGTGATCGCAGCCGATACGTTTGAGCGCCCCATCTACGCCGGCAACGCCATTGCCACCGTGCAAAGCCAAGATGCCGTCAAGATCATCACCGTGCGCACCACCGGCTTTGACGCCGCAGCCGCCACCGGTGGTTCCGCCGCCGTCGAAGCAGCAGCAGCCACGGCCGACGCAGGCAAGAGCAGCTTCGTGGGCAGCGAAATCGCCAAGAGCGACCGCCCCGAGCTGACCGCTGCCAAGATCATCGTCTCCGGTGGTCGTGCGCTGGGCAGCAAGGAAAAGTTCGACGAAGTCATGACGCCCCTGGCCGACAAGCTGGGCGCCGCCCTGGGTGCCAGCNGCCAAGATCATCGTCTCCGGTGGTCGTGCGCTGGGCAGCAAGGAAAAGTTCGACGAAGTCATGACGCCCCTGGCCGACAAGCTGGGCGCCGCCCTGGGTGCCAGCCGCGCGGCGGTGGACGCAGGCTACGCACCGAACGACTGGCAAGTGGGCCAGACGGGCAAGATCGTGGCACCGCAGCTGTATGTGGCCGCCGGTATCTCGGGTGCTATCCAGCACTTGGCGGGCATGAAGGACTCCAAGGTGATCGTGGCGATCAACAAGGACCCTGAGGCACCGATCTTCAGCGTGGCTGACTANGTATCTCGGGTGCTATCCAGCACTTGGCGGGCATGAAGGACTCCAAGGTGATCGTGGCGATCAACAAGGACCCTGAGGCACCGATCTTCAGCGTGGCTGACTATGGGCTGGAAGCGGATCTGTTCACGGCCGTGCCAGAACTGGTCAAGGCCCTGTAAGAACGCCACTGTGCGCACAAAGGCATCGCTCGCGATGCCTTTTTTTTGACGAAATTTCGCTTTCCCGGAGACACCCATGAGCTACACCGCCCCCGTCAAGGACATGCTGTTCGCCATCGAGCACCTGGCCAACATTGAACAGATTGCGCAGATTCCCGGCTTTGAAGACGCCGGCCTGGACACGGCGGCTGCCGTGCTGGAAGAGTGCGCCAAGTTCAATGAAGGGGTGCTGTCGCCGCTCAACTGGGAAGGCGACAAGAATCCATCGAGCTTTCAATCCGGCGTGGTCACCACCACCCCCGGTTTCAAGGAAGCCTTCCGCCAATACGCCGAAGGCGGCTGGCAAGGCCTGCAGCACCCGGCCGACTTTGGCGGCCAGGGCCTGCCCAAGACCATTGGCGCGGCCTGCATCGAGATGACCAACAGCGCCAACATGAGCTTCGCGCTGTGCCCGCTGCTGACCGATGGTGCCATTGAGGCGCTGCTCACCGCAGGCAGTGACGAGCTCAAGGCCACGTACCTTGAAAAGCTGGTGACCGGCGAATGGACCGGCACCATGAACCTGACCGAACCCCAGGCTGGTTCGGACCTGGCCCTGGTGCGCACGCGCGCCGAACCCCAGCCTGACGGGACGTACAAGATTTTCGGCACCAAGATCTTCATCACCTACGGTGAGCACGACATGGCCGAGAACATCGTCCACCTGGTGCTGGCCCGTGTGCAGGGCGCACCCGAGGGCGTCAAGGGCATCAGCCTGTTCGTGGTGCCCAAGTTCATGGTCAACAAGGATGGAAGCCTGGGCGCGCGGAATGACGCGCATTGCGTGAGCATCGAGCACAAGCTGGGCATCAAGGCATCGCCCACGGCCGTGCTGCAGTTTGGCGACCACGGCGGCGCGGTGGGCTACCTGGTGGGCCAGGAGAACCGGGGCCTGGAGTACATGTTCATCATGATGAATGCGGCCCGCTACGCAGTGGGCATGCAGGGCATCGCGATCTCCGAGCGCGCCTACCAAAAGGCTGTGCAGTACGCGAAAGACCGCGTGCAGAGCCGCCCCGTGGACGGCAGCATCAACGCCAGCGCCGCCATCATTCACCACCCTGACGTCAAGCGCATGCTCATGACCATGCGCGCCACCGTCGAGGGTTGCCGCGCCATGGCCACGGTGGCGGCTGCGGCGTTTGATGCCGCACACCACCATCCCGATGCCGACACGCGCAAGCAGAACCAGGCGTTCTATGAATTCATGGTGCCGCTGGTCAAGGGCTATAGCACCGAGACCAGCCTGGAAGTGACCAGCCTGGGCGTGCAGGTGCACGGTGGCATGGGCTTCATTGAAGAAACCGGCGCCGCGCAGTACTACCGCGACGCCAAGATCCTGACCATCTACGAAGGCACCACCGCCATCCAGGCCAACGACCTCGTGGGCCGCAAGACGGCACGCGATGGCGGGCAGGTGGCCAAGGGCATCGCCGCGCAGATCGAGAAGACCGAGGCCGACCTGCTGGCCAGCGGCACGCCCGCTGCACTGGCGGTGGCCAAGCGCCTGACGGCCGCGCGCAAGGCGCTGCTCGACGTGATCGACTTTGTAGCCGGTGGCACCAAGGCCCAGCCCAACGCCGTGTTTGCGGGCAGCGTGCCCTACCTGATGCTGGCGGGCAATGTGGTGGCGGGCTGGCAACTGGCGCGCAGCCTGCTGGTGGCGCAAGACCTGTTGCACAAGGGACAGGACGAAGCCTTCATGCGCGCAAAAATAACCACGGCCCAGTTCTACGCCGACCACATTCTGGTGAAGGCCCCCGGCCTGCGCGACAGCATTGTGGAAGGCGCGGCCAGCGTGACCGAGCTGGCGCTGGAAGCCTTCTGAAGGACTGGCGTGCCGTGAGGAGACAGGCCACCTGCGGGGCAGGGGCCTTGATATAAAAATGATAGCTACGGACGCATGATTCACTAGCGCATCCGGCCTATTCCATCCCTATTCTTGTTCTGGAAGTTGTTGCCATGTCCAAACTGCCTCCCGTGTTGCAAAACCTGTCGCTGCCCGTCATCGGTTCGCCGCTGTTCATCATCAGCAACCCCAAGCTCGTGATCGAGCAGTGCAAGGCCGGTGTGGTGGGCTCCATGCCCGCGCTCAATGCCCGCCCTGCCGAACTGCTGGACGAGTGGCTGGCCGAGATCACCGAGACCTTGGCGGCCTACAACAAGGCGAACCCCGACAAGCCTGCTGCGCCGTTTGCCATCAACCAGATCGTGCACAAGAGCAACGACCGGCTGGAGCACGACATGCAGGTGTGCGCCAAGTACAAGGTGCCGATCATCATCACCAGCCTGGGTGCGCGCGAGGACGTGAACCAGGCCGTGCATGCCTGGGGCGGCGTGGTGCTGCACGACATCATCAACAACAAGTTCGCGCACAAGGCGATTGAGAAGGGCGCTGACGGCCTGATCGCCGTGGCGGCCGGTGCCGGTGGCCACGCTGGCACCAAGAGCCCGTTTGCGCTGATCCAGGAAATCCGCCAGTGGTTCGACGGCCCGCTGGCGCTCAGCGGCTCTATCGCCAGTGGCGGCGCGGTGCTGGCTGCACAGGCCATGGGGGCGGACTTTGGCTACATCGGTTCGGCCTTCATTGCCACGCATGAGGCGCGCGCCAGCGAGGCCTACAAGCAGGCCATCGTGGACGGCAACTCGGACGACATCGTCTACAGCAACTTGTTCACGGGTGTGCACGGCAACTACCTGGCACCCTCGATCCGTGCCGCAGGCATGGACCCGGACAACCTCCCCGAGTCCGACCCCAGCAAGATGAACTTTGGCGGCGACGCCAAGAAGGCCTGGAAGGACATCTGGGGCTGCGGCCAGGGCATCGGTGCCATCAATGCCGTGACCAGTACTGCTGAGCTGGTCGCCAAGCTGCGCAGCGAATACGAGGCAGCCCGCGCCCGCCTCAAGCTCTGACGCTACGCTGTGCGTGAGGGGCGTGGTGGCTTCTTGCCTCCGGCGCCCTGCGGTCATCTCCGTACCTCACTCTGACGCCCGTTTCGCCCGCCATGTGTGCCGACACGTGGCGGGCGATTGTCTTTGTGGGGGGGGACTTCTGCCCCTGTTTCCGCATCGATGTACCCAAGGGGAAACCCGAGTGGGAAGGATCAGGTCTCTACTGATAATGGTGATGAAAAATAATCAATCAAGGCTGGGGCAGTGTTCACCGGCCTTGTCACCATGTTGCGAGGGAGATGCCTGATGTTCCGTGCTTTAGTGTGCCTGCTGGCTGTATGCGCCACCACCTTGGTTCATGCCCGCAATGAAGGCGTGACGGCCGATGAGATCCGGCTGGGTGCATCGGTGGTCCTGTCGGGGCCGCTGGGGCCGCAGACGGCACAGTACGGTGAGGGCTCGCGACTGCTGTTCGACGCGGTGAACGCGCAGGGCGGGGTACATGGCCGCATGATCCGGTACATCACACTCGATGATGCTTTCGACCCGCAAAAGGCCGTGGAAAACACGCGCCAGCTGCTGGAGAACGACAAGGTGTTCATGATTTTCCATAGCACCGGTACGGCGCAGACAGCGGCCATCCTGCCGCTGATCAAGGAGCAGCGCACTGTGCTGTTTGGCCCCGTCACAGGTGCCTCGGTGTTCCGGGAGGCGTTCAATCCGTATGTGTTCCATGTGCGTGCGGGTTATGCGAATGAGGCCAGCAAGATCGTGTCGCAGCTGCGCCAGCAAGGCATCACCCGTGTGGCGGTGTTCTTTCAGGACGACGGCCTGGGCAAGACACTGGCAGGTGAGCTCAAGAAGGCTTCGGACGAGGAGAAGCTGCCCTTTGTGGCCGAGATCAAGGTGGACCCCAAGCAGCCCGACTTTGCCGCCGCCGCACAGGCGACTGAAAAAGCCCAGCCCCAGGCTGTGATCGTGGCGACCGGCGGCACCACTTTCACGAGCTACATCAAGGCGGTACAGGCCACGGCGGCGCGTCCTGCCTACTACGGGTTCTCGGTGGCCAGCATGGACGTGATCCAGCGCGAACTCAGGGACAAGGCGCGGGGCATCATCCTGGCGCAGATCATGCCTTCGCTGCGCAACACCACTATCCCAGTGGTGGCCGAATATCTGAGCCTGCTGCGCGCCAAGTCGCCCGGCGCTCAACCCTCGGCTTCGCAGTTCGAAGGTTTTGTCCACGCACGCTTGCTGGTGGAAGGGCTACGCCGCACGGGGCGCAACCTGACTACCGAGTCGTTCTCCAAAACGATGGAAGACGCGGGTGAAATTGCTTTCGGTCGTTTCAGCGTGAAGTATTCGCCGCGCAACCACAATGGATCGACCTATGTGGAGCTGGCTATCGTGGACGCGGAAGGCAGTCTGCGTTACTGAGGGTCTCCACGCTTCGCGCGGTGGACGGACTCTTGTTCATCGAGCCCGCTGCAGGTGATGGCAGACCAGCGGGGGACAGTGCAGCTGTGCAAAAAATCCTCTAACGGAGGACAATAGCGGGTTTTGTTGTTCCTTCTTCGGTTCAGTTCGTCTTGCTGCTTTGCGCAGCAGGCGAATCAGCGCGGAGGGAATCCTGATATCCAGCGGTGCACTGTCCGCAGGGATTCAACATCTCACCCTATGTCTTCGTCCACATCCCGCACACCCTTGATCGACATGATCAAGGGCATGGCTTGCGCCACCATCGTGTGGCACCACTTGGCCTTCTATGGCCCGATGTCCGACATCGCCCATCCCTTGGCTCCAGCACTCATAGCGTGGCTATATGACTATGGGCGCATGGCGGTGCAGGTGTTTCTGGTGTTGGGTGGGTACCTGGCTGCTGCGAGCCTTGCGCCCCAGGGCTTCGCTCGTTTCGATCATGCGGGCACCGCCATTGCCAAACGCTTCGTGCGGCTGGTGGTGCCTTACGCCGTGGCATTGATGCTGGCGGTGGTGGTCGCCGCCCTCGTGCGGCCTTGGATGGAGCACCACTCTGTGCCCGACCAACCCACCTTGTCACAACTGTTGGCGAACGCTTTGCTGCTGCAGGACATCGTGGGTGAAGGTGCTTTGTCGGCTGGCGTGTGGTACGTGGCCATCGACTTTCAACTCTTTGCGCTGACTGTGCTGATGCTGGCCGGTGTACGCGCGCTGCCTGTGCGCTGGGTACAGCACCATGCAGCGGCCTTGTCGCAGGGGCTGGTGCTGTTGGTGGCTGCTGCCTCGCTATGGGTTTTCAACCGCATCGCGGGGTTGGACATGTGGGCGCTGTACTTTTTTGGTGCCTACGGCCTGGGCATGCTGGCTTACTGGGCGGTGCGGGCGCCGCAGGCGCAGGCATGGGTCTGCCTTATGGCGCTGCTGGTGGGGGCAGCGCTGGCGGTGGATTTCCGGGCACGCATTGCCGTAGCTGCGGTCACGGCCTTGTGCCTGGTGGTGGCGATGCGCTCTGCGCGCATGCGCAGCTTTTCCGGTGTGTCGCCGCTCGTAAAGCTCGGCCAGATGTCGTACTCGGTGTTTCTGGTGCACTTTGCCGTGTGCTTGCTCGTGAACGCGGTGGTCAGCCACCTCTGGCCTACATCACCAGCGCTGAACGCCGTGGGCATGCTCCTGGCGTTTGTGCTGTCGCTGGCAGCTGGGCGTCTGTTGTATCTGCGAGTGGAGCGTCATGTGCCATCGTGGTCTACGGCCCTGCGCTGGCAACTGGGATTGGTGGGGGCTGGCATGCTGGTGGTCATTACCAGCAACTGGGCGTAGCCCCTAGGCTGAGACCGCAGGGGCAGGCCGACTGGGCTGTCTTTTTGAGCGCGCTATATCCTTCAGCCTAGTGCAGTGCTACCGCAAAAGCTTGCGTTCCCGCCGTTTGCGTTGCTTGTCCAGAAACCACGCCATGAAGGGCAGCAGCAGCATCGAGCCGGGGATCACCCAGATAAAAAGATAAGGGCTGACCGAAGACGCAGACCGCATCACATCCCGCAGGTGGGCACGTTCCTCGGCACTCCAGGTGCCCTGGCGGCGCTGCTGCACCAGCCAGACCACCGAGCCTTTCATGGTGGCCATCTCGCGGCGCAAGCGGCTCTTTTCTCTGCTGTTGCCCGCGAGAAAAGAACAAAACCACTCCGGCGCTCGCTCCATGCGGCGCTGGAATGCCAGGGTTGAATCCGGGTCAAATGCGTCGGCAGGGGGCGGATTTTCTGGGCTTTGCGGAAAGGTCATGGTGAACAACATTGTCCTTGCAGATGCGGACAACACCAAACAGGCTTTGAGCAGAAACAAGGCTGATTTATCCCGGTCTACACGCGGCAATAGGAGTTGTCTAAGTTTTCCTGCGGATATATACAAGTATGACTGGCGCGCGCCGTGATTTCCCGATAAGCCCCGGGCCAGCGCTGTGACGCACAGACCAATAAAGCGCTTGCGAGATAAGGGTTGGAGAGGCTGTCGGCGGGGCTATCCGGCGCGCAGAGGCAGAGGAAGATTCGTCAAGGATTCTTGCCAATCTACCCCGCGAGGAAAGCCCTGCGGTGGCCGTCATGGTCAATGCCCTTGGTGGCTGATCCCTTGCTTGACATCACCCTACCTGCGCGATCATGTTCTGGGGTCAGATCCGTCTTGTCTGGAAGCCCCCCGACGGGACCGCAACCAGAACGCACGCTCCGTGGTCCAGATCCGAGGACTGCAGAATGATCCAGATACGTTCACCATCGCGTTACGTCGGTAGTTGATTAAAAAGCGCGGGAGTGTAGACGTTTGCGGAGACTCACTCATTGAGCAGCGCCGTTCTTCTTTTTGGCGCCCGGCGGTCAATCCAAACGCACAAACGGCTCGCTGCCACCTACCCTTAAGAGGGCATGCTCCGTAAGATAAGCCTATGAAATATCGATCTTCATTCGGCTACATACGCGAACCAGTATCCGCTCAATGTGTGGATTTGTCGCGCGAAGAGCGGGGCTTCACTTTGGTGGAGGTCTTGGTCGCCATCGTAATTCTGGCTTTCGGCATGTTGGGAACCGTAGGCATGCAGGCATTTGCACTCCAGGCAAACCGCGACGCACGCCTCCAGGCTCAGGCGGTGGTCTTTGCGCGTGAGTTGGCGGAAATGATGCGCGGGAATAAGGAAATTGCGGTCAAGACTACTGCTGCCGCCAACCCGTATTTGGTGACATCAATGACGATGGCGTCGCCAAGCTACTGCATGAGAGTCGCCAATGCCTCTACTGGGTGTACATCCACGTTGGATGTAGCCAGCGCAGAAATGACGGATTGGTTGGCCCGCGTGGCGGCTGAGCTACCGGATGCGCGTGTCACGGTTTGTTTCGATGGAGCGCCCTATGACGCCAATGGACTGCCTCAGTGGAACTGCAATGCGACGGGTGCTGACGAAATTGTGTTCATCAAAATTGGCTGGACACGGACTGTGACTGACAAGAGTCAAACCGGTAGCGCTGCTCTCGAAAGAGCTAACGACAGTGGCAGCCGCCCTTATGTCGTAGTTCCTGTGACTAGTGGGAACGCAACATGATGAAATGGTCAACTTTTCTCGCCTCTGGTGGCGCGCAACGTCAAGATAGTCGCCAAAAGGGCGTAACGCTTGTTGAGTTGATGGTGGCAATGGCGTTGGGGCTCTTGATTGCGCTTGCTGCTGCTGCTGCCCTGCTGGTTTCTCGCCAAGGGTTCGCCGCAGTGGATGCAGCTTCGCAGTTGCGTGACAACGGGCGATATCTGCAAAGCCTTACCCAGCGCCTTGGCGTGCAGGCGGGTTACAGAGATGTCAAATTTGCAACGGATACGACTGCCAAGGCCAACCAAGCTTACGGGGCGACTGCTCCTCCCCCAAATATTTTTGGATTGAATAATGCGTCCCGAACGTCCACTGCGACCTGGGATGCAGGCACCGTGCGTACTTCGGGGCAAGTTGGTTATGGCAGCGATATCCTAGTGCTGCGGCATCAGACTAGCTCATCGACTCCAGATGCGACAAGCTCTGATGGAACCATGATTGACTGTGCCGGCGTGGCGTCAACCGCTGTCCCCACGGGGCTGGATGACAAACTGGTCAGTATTCTCCACGTGGGTGTGGGATCAGACGGCGAGCCGGCACTTCTGTGTTCGCGGTCGGATACTGGGGCGGCGCCCTATGACGTACAGCCGATTATTTCTGGTGTTGAGAATTTCCAAGTGCTTTACGGAGTGGATGGTATTGGACCCGGAAATACTACGGTTCCTATTCCATCTGCTTCGGCGGACTCGATTCCCGAGCGATATTTGCGGGCAGACCAACTGACGGTTGCAGGCAACGACGCTGCCACCTATGCCAACTGGCAGCGCGTTCGCAGCATTCGAATTGGTGTTGTGCTACGCGGGCCACCTGGGTCAGCTATCGATAATGCAAGTCAGACGTTTTACCCCCTGGGGGTTTCCAAAGCCTCGGGAAGCGGTACACCAGGGTCGGGTTTTGCCAACAATTCAACAGATCCCGGCACTGCTTACACGCCCACAGTCGATAGTCGCTTAAGGCAAGTGGTCACATTTACTGTGCATTTGCGAAATTTTCAGGGTGAGTACTGAAATGACGAAAATACCCTTACATCAGAAACGTTCGGCATCAATGAGTGAGCAGGGGCTTTCGTTGATTATCGTGATGTTGATACTCATTGTGGTTTCAATTTTGGGAGTCGGCGGTATACAGATCTCCATGATGGGTGAACGGGGAACCCGTAATGACAGAGATATGCAGATCGCCTGGCAAGGGGCCGAGGCTGGATTGATAGATGCCGAGTTTGATATTGAAGGGCTTCCTGCTGCGTCAACAAACAAGAGAAATGTGGTGTTCAAGCGCGGCGATGTGGACCTGGCCAAGTTCATTGATAACTGCGGTGATTCGGGACAGAGCATTGGCCTATGTGCGCTGAAGGAAACTGGAAAACCGGCTTGGCTGACAGTTGATTTCACGGCAACCGGTACGGGTGCGAAGGCGGTGGAATTGGGTACATACACCGGGCGAGACTTTCCGTCCGGTGTGAAGGGGACGCAGCCGGCCAAACCACCTCGGTACATCGTCGAGCCTATCCTGGATCGATATGGGGTTAAGTCTTATAGGACTACGGATCCCGCAGCTGGTTCTGGTCCGTCTTATGTGTATAGGGTCACATCCATGGGTTTTGGCCCCAATGGCGAAACGCAGGGGGTGTTGCAGATGATTTATAGAAATTAAGCGGTGAAATTATTATGATGAAATTTCCTAAAAATCTGAGCACTGCCGGCGAAAAAATGTTGAGTAAGATTCGAGGCATGGTGTCTGGCTCTCGCTCTGCATATCTTGCATGGGGTTTGGCTCCACTCGCCATTGCAGTTTCTTTCGTTGCAATTGGGAGCGGAACCCCGCCCTCCATACCCGCAATTGCGCTGGCCACTGAGCCTCTTTACGCGGCTGTAGTGGTTGATAAACCGGCATTGGCCCTTGCTCTTTCGGTAGAGTTTCCTACTGTGGGTGCGCAATATACGCCCGGAGGAAGTTCGGATAACACCTATGACGTTGCGAAGGAGTATCTCGGGTACTATGATGCCGAGAGTTGTTATGCGTACAATGATGCCCCGACAGAAATACCCTCTGGTACGCAAACAGTTGCAGATTTTAAAAGATTCGACCGGGTGGGGGCCGCCACCGCTCGTAAATGCGCAAATGCATTCAGTGGGAATTTTCTGAACTGGACATCTAGCTCAGCTATTGACATGCTCCGTTTGGCATTGTCTGGTGGCGATCGCTATATTGACACTGCATCTTTGACGATCTTGCAGCGAGCCGTGATTCCGAATGGCGATCCGACTTGCATGTGGAATAGTACGAATTTCCCTGCAAAGCGCTTGCTGAAGGATGGGGGGGGAGCGGGGACATATTGGGGGGCAGTGCCCGCCGCCATGATCACTGCCGCCAATGGGAACGATATTTTTGTTGCCAATACCCTGAACCGTATCTACTTTGGTACTTCACAAACCGGGGGGTGTGGCAATACTGCAGCTTACACTCTGGGAGCTAGCTCTGCTTCTACAGCAATTGGGCCAATTGCGGATCAAACCGTCAACCGGCCCGGTAGTTCAACATTGTGTGCCGCCGAAAATGGAACCTGTAGTTTCACGGGGGTTAAAGAGGTGTGGTACGGAGCCAAATCTGGAGGAACCAATAAATGGAAAGTTGCACCTGCATATAACGGGGTTTCTTGCACAAATGCTGTTTTTGGAGATCCGTGGTCTGGTCAGACCAAGAGTTGCTATATTGCTGATTACACTGGATCGTGGACCCCTCCAACGTCTAGTGCAGCCTTGAATTCCGACGGGTTTTTCTACGCCCGAGTGCAAGTGTGTAACGCTTCGGCAGGTGTGTTGCAGGATTCTCGCAATTACAACTTTTGCAAGCAATATCCAAGCGGAAATTATAAACCTACGGGCGTTATTCAGAAGTATAGCGATCAAATGCGACTTGCTGCGTTTGGCTATCTTCTCGATCAAACGGCAAGCTACAGTGCTGGGCGCTACGGTGGTGTTTTGCGTGCTCCCATGAAGTATGTGGGGTCCAAAACTTATAGCATTACCGGTCAGGATAATACGCCTTCAGGGGGGAATGCAAAGGCTGAATGGAATGCGAATACCGGGGTTTTTTATGACAATCCGGATGCCAATGCTTCTCCTGCGATAAGTGGGGTTATAAATTACCTGAATAAATTTGGCCGTACCGGGCCTACGCCTGGCGTATACAAGAAATATGATCCGGTGGGTGAATTGCACTACGAGGCGCTTCGTTATCTGCAAGGGCTTCAACCAAGTGCGGATGCGATTAGTGGAACTATTACGGCTACGATGGCGGATGGATTTCCATATTTTACAAGTTGGACTGATCCGTATGGAGGTGGTCGTAGTAATGCTAGTGATTACTCGTGTGTTAAGAGTAATATAGTCGTGGTTGGTGATATTAACACCCATGATGGCAACCGACTGCCGACTGCTAGTGCTTCTGGGAATGTTCCTGATATCAATTACTGGCGAGGAATTGTTCAAAAATTTGAGAAAAATACCGCTGGAACCTATGTGGATGGGCAAGGAAATACACAGAGTATTGCAAATCCGAATACCGCAAACAATAGCGTGCCGTCGGCCACGGATAGAAGTCAAATCATGGGTTCTGCTTATTGGGCTCGAACGCACGATATCCGGGGCACGGGGTGGACTGCTGATACAGCCAAGCAGCGGCCTGGGCTCAGGGTTAAGACGTTTGTTTTTGACGTGAATGAGTATGGCGATCAGAATAACGACACTACACGTAGAACGGCCAATCAGTTCTTCATGGCCGCCAAGTACGGTGGCTTTGAGACGGATCCAACTAATCCGGGGCAAAAGCCTTATAATGTCAAGGGTAATCCTTTTGAAGACCAAAATAATGTAAATAATAATAATGTTTGGCAAAAAGCTGCTGAGCCCGGGGAGGCAAGTACTTATTACGTTTACAACACATCGAAGACTTCTCCGGCGCGCGAGGTGCTTACTGCTTTTGATGAGATTTTCAGTAGAGCTTCTACCAGTGCCCGCAGTGTCGCGGGTGGCGGTCTAAGTACTGGTAGCAAAGTAACTAGTAATTCAGTTTCTTACTCCGCAAAATTCGACACCAGTAATTGGAGTGGTGATGTGGTTGCTGAGCCTATCTCCCAAGATGCCAGTAATAATCTGGTTATCGGTACGCAGCTGTGGAGTGCTGCTCAGCGGCTAGACAACATGATTTCGCCTGCCGCCAATCGCAAAATTTTTGTGGGTCGTGTGGGGGCAACATCAAGTACAACTGCTACAGCATTCACGTTTGGGGCAATTGATGCAACGTTGAAGGCGCAGCTTGACAAAGCGAGCCCGTCTGCCGCCGCAGATGGTTTAGCGGCTGACCGCGTTGCTTATCTTCGCGGGGACCGGACCAAAGAGGGGGCGCCATTCCGGGTGAGAAGTTCTTTGTTGGGCGATATTGTTAACTCTAATATTACGTACTCAGGTGCTCCTTCCAAGTCATTCACTGGCACGGGATATACCGCGTTCCGTGCTGACTATGATTCACGCACCGCCGCCGTCTTTGCTGGAGCTAATGATGGAATGTTGCATGCATTCAACGCTACTACGGGCGATGAACTGTTTGCATATATTCCAAGTTGGCTGGGTCGTAATTTGTCGGCACTGACAGACCCTACTTTTGCCAACAATCATCAAAATTATGTAGATGCTCCTTCTGTAGTCTCTGAGGCACAAGTAGCCAACACTGGCGCAAGCACGGATTGGAAAACAGTTTTGGTGTCAGGCACTGGTGGCGGTGGGTCTGGTGTGTTTGCGCTTGATGTGTCTAACCCTGCTAATTTCAGTGCATCCAATGTTATGTGGGAGTTCACTCGCGCTGATGATGAGGATATGGGCCAGGTTGTTGGTGAGCCAAAAATATTAAAGGTCAAAACGAGTGGAACAAGCTCAACGGTTACCTATCGATGGTTTGCTGTTGTCGGAAGCGGGGTGAATAACTATGTTCCTGATCCTGACAACAGGTTCAGCTCCACCGGCAAGCCTGCGCTATTTCTGCTAGCCCTCGACAAACCTTCTGGAGCTGCTTGGTCGCTGGGTAACAATTATTACAAGATTTCGGTGCCCACCGATTCATCTCTTGCTTCAACTAATGCCACTGGTGTCACCAACTTTAGCGCCCTGTATGGCACGCAAGGCGAGATGACAGATATCTATATGGGTGATCTCCATGGTGCACTGTGGCGTCTTAAGTTTGCCGGAAAATTACCTACTGATTGGAATATGGACAAATTGTCGTATTTTGATAAAGGCAGTGCCGGTAGTCCAGTTCCTTATCCTTTATATATTGCTCGAACGGGTGATGCAACCCCTAAGGTCCAGCCTATTTTTGCGGCGCCCACCCCTTTTGCGGGTCCCATTGTGAGTGGTTTGGAATCTTTCTATATTGTCTTTGGAACGGGGAAATATCTTGAATCCAGTGATAATATTTCTACGACCACCCAGTCGGTTTATGCTGTGTATGATAATGGGGGTACAACGGCAGATAATTCACCTGCCAGCGCTAGTGTAATTACGGGGCGGGGGCGCTTGCAGGCCGGAACGGTGAATACAACAGCAAAGACCATTACTGTAAGTGCCTTTAAGTGGGGGCGGCCGACAACCAACGCGGACATGACGAGCCGTGCGGGCTGGTATTTTGATTTGCCCGTTTCTGGGGAAAGAATAGATCAAGCAGCGCTGGATTTGGGTACGTTATATGCTGCAATCAATTCCAAAATTCCAGGCTCTACCTCAGCTGGCGCTGGCTCATGCTCTAACACGCTTGGTAGCGGTAATCAGTATTTTCTGAGCATTAATACCGGCTCCGGATCGTACGTACCGTCCAGCCTTGGGTTGCTTGGCCCTCCGGTATTGCTGTCAAATGATTCGGAAACAGTTGTCACCCCTTCGGACAGCACTGGGAGGCGCGTTCGCACTACGACACTTCGTCGCTTCACTCAGGCCCAGAGTGGTATCGATACCAGTGCCCCTCCTGTCACAACGAAAGAAACCATTGGGCGTTTGAACTGGCGACAAATTTTTAACTACCAAGATATGAAGAATGCGCCATGAATAAAATTAAAAAATATGCTGCGGGGTTCACGCTGATTGAACTCATGATTGTTGTGGCAATTGTTGGTATTTTGGCTGCTGTTGCGTACCCTGCCTACACTGACTCGGTTCTGAAGGGGCGCAGAGCACAGGGCAGGGCTGCGGTAGCACAATTGCTGCAGCAACAGGAGCGCTATATTACGCAGCAGAATTGCTACCTCGGGTTCACCACAAACTCGGCAGGCGTTGCGACTGCTACGTCTCCTGGCGCAGCGTGCGGTGGAGTTACGGCGGCGTCCGTGCCTTTCAAGACCTTTTCGGGTGATACTTTGAGTAATTCGCATTACCTATTGAGCGCGGATGCTTGCCCAGCCGGGGCTGGCACTCTCTCAATTGGAGATTGCGTCAGAGTTATTGCAACGCCCGTCAAAGCTGATCCTAAAGTTGGCTCGTTGCAGATGACTACCACTGGGACAAAGTCATGCACAGGCACATCCGCATCAACTGACCCTAAACTCTGTTGGCCATGATGATGAAATTTCGTAGTTCTGGTTTCACGCTTATTGAACTGATTGTCACCATAGCTATTGCGGCTGTGTTGGCCAGTCTTGCCGTGCCTAGTTTTATTCAATATCAGCGGAATTCAGAGCTTTCATCGTTGACCAACTCACTTTTGGCCGCCGTCAATGCAGCGAAAGGTGAAGCCATGAAAACCGGCAGAAATGCTTTTGTTGTACCGAGGGGCTCTGGTTGGAATAGTGGGTGGCTGGTGTATGTGGATGTGAATCGCGATAATTCATTTACAGACGGCACTGACATTGCCGTCCAAACGCAGGATGCTCTGAAGAGTTATTTCAACATAACAGGCAATAGCATTGCAGCGGGCTCCACGCCTTATATTAAGTTTGATAATTCTGGATATTCAATCGATAATAGCGCCTCGCCGGTTGCGTTGAGTTTGACCATTGCCCGGACAGATGCGTCGTCCTCAAGTGCTTTGGAGGAAACCAGGCGCGTGGTGGTGGCCCGGACCGGGCGCGTGAGAACATGTAAGCCGAGCACCGATTCAAGCTGCACTAGTTCCGCAACCCAGTAGAGAGTATTGCTTTCCCGCGAAGGGTTGTATGGCCGGTTAGCTAAAATGCGCCGCCGATCGATTTGTTGGTGTGGGACCGGCGCTATGCCCACTGAGGGCCGCGTTGAATTACTGTAGCCCTTGGAATCGTCTTCACGTTCCTTGAGTAGTCCGATTGCACAGGTCTAGGCCCAAGCGGCACCCGAGTGGCGTAAATAGTTTCCTGAGCGATAAAGTCAAGCCCCCACTTAACACGGATCTCGTCACCCAGTAGAGCCGGAAGTTCTGGAGGATATCTCGCTAGACAGCCACAAGCCCTCGAATCTAGGCCTCGAAATGGGAGGTCTTTAGAAGTGGCCACTCTGCTGGCATCTGTTTTGGCTTGAACGGGCCAAACTGAGCGCCAAAGTCCTAGAAGGCGCATTGCGCGAGATGCCGGCCTTTCGCTACTTTGTCGGGCTGATGTACCGGGATGAGGGGATCCCCTGCGAGTGATGCATCCTGTGCGTTGTCGCTGTCTGACGTGTCCAAGTGGGCCCATCAGAGCCGCATTACGCCCCACTGCTTTGCTGCTGGCCAAAAGGATGCTGCCCAGGGCAGGCGGAGTTGCGGATGCCACGCATAGACCAAAAAGCAGTGAGCGTGATTCCGCGATGGCCAAAACAAGCAGGGTAACCGATGGCGCTTCAATACAAAGGCGCATGCCATAGTGGACTTGGATGCGGGCTTGGTACGTACAGTGCGTTGTACTAGCCGAGTGTGGGCTGCAAATTGCCCCAGAGCCTGGGCTGGGGACACAAGCCTTCGGGGATGCAAGCTGCCAAGAGGGTGGCTCTATGCAAACTACAGCACGCATGTCGGAGTCTTGTCTCAGGGTGCTGCAAGCATAGTGCGCTTGGCAAGGCCCCTGCGTTGGGCGCCTTGCTTGGTCTAGCCGCACGAGACTATCAAAGTAAAAGTAGGCATTCGCGCCAAGGCGAATGTAGAGCCCCCCGAGGAAGCAATTGCATCGCGCATTCCCGCGCGACTGGACTTTGAATGCCTCCTGTTTACGAGGTGGTGCATTGTGGGGCCGAGTGGCGCCAAGCTAGATCCGCCATCGATTTGAGGAAGGCGTTTCAGGCCGTAGTCGTTAACCGCAATTCGCAGCTAACTCCTGATGAAAGTCAACGAACCGTCGCAAGCACTGTCTTGAAAACGGTCACTCGCCGCCTCAAGTTCAGTGTAATTCGGAGGACATAGACCATGCGTCTCGACAAATTCACCACCAAATTCCAGGAAGCCCTGAGCGATGCACAGAGCATTGCACTAGGCAATGACCACGCCTACATCGAGCCGGTACATGTGCTGCAGGCCATGCTGCAACAGGACGATGGCCCGAAGGCGCTGCTGCAGCGTGCGGGCGCCAATGTGCCCGGCCTGCTGGCGGGGGCCGAGGCGGCGGTTAAGCGCCTGCCCCAGGTGCAAGGCAACGACCAGGTACAAGGCGGCCCTGAGCTGGGGCGTGTGCTCCAGGCCACCGAGAAAGAGGCCATCAAGCGCGGTGACCAGTTCATCGCCAGCGAGCTGTTTCTGCTCGCCGTGATCGACAGCAAGGGCGAAGCCGCCAAGATCGCCAAGGACAACGGCCTCACGCGCAAGAGCCTGGAGGCCGCCATCGACGCCGTGCGCGGCGGTCAGAAGATGGACAGCGCAGAGGCCGAAGGCCAGCGCGGTGCTTTGGCCAAGTACTGCCTGGATCTCACCGAGCGCGCTCGCCTTGGCAAGCTGGACCCCGTGATTGGCCGCGACGACGAAATCCGCCGTGCCATCCAGGTGCTGCAGCGCCGCACCAAGAACAACCCCGTGCTGATCGGCGAACCCGGCGTGGGCAAGACCGCCATCGTAGAAGGCCTGGCCCAGCGCATTGTGGCGGGCGAAGTACCCGAGAGCCTCAAGGGCAAGCGCGTGCTCAGCCTCGACATGGCCGCGCTGCTTGCGGGTGCCAAGTTCCGGGGCGAGTTTGAAGAGCGCCTGAAAAGCGTGCTCAACGAACTGGCCAAGGACGAAGGTCAGACCATCGTCTTTATCGACGAGCTGCATACCATGGTGGGCGCGGGCAAGGGCGAGGGCGCGATGGACGCGGGAAACATGCTCAAGCCCGCGCTGGCGCGTGGCGAGCTGCACTGCGTGGGGGCCACCACACTCGACGAATACCGCAAGTACATCGAAAAGGATGCGGCACTGGAGCGGCGCTTCCAGAAGATCCTGGTCGGCGAGCCCACCGTGGAGGCGACCATTGCTATCCTCCGCGGCCTGCAGGAAAAATACGAGGTCCACCACGGCGTGGACATTACCGACCCGGCGATCGTCGCTGCGGCCGAGCTGAGCAATCGCTACATCACGGATCGCTTCCTGCCGGACAAGGCGATCGACTTGATCGATGAGGCCGCGTCCAAGATCAAGATCGAGATGGACTCCAAGCCGGAGGTGATGGATAAGCTCGACCGCCGCCTGATTCAGCTGCAGATTGAGCGCGAAGCGGTGCGCCGCGAGAAGGACGAGTCCTCACAAAAGCGCTTTGCGCTCATCGAGGAAGAGATCACCAAGCTGCAAAAGGAAATCGCCGACTACGACGAGATCTGGCAGTCTGAAAAGGCCCAGGCGCAAGGTAGCGCTCATGTGCGCGAGGCCATCGACAAGCTCAAGTTTCAGATCGAGG
The DNA here is from genome assembly GCF_001427445.1 of Acidovorax sp. Root568. NCBI lineage: Bacteria > Pseudomonadati > Pseudomonadota > Betaproteobacteria > Burkholderiales > Comamonadaceae > Acidovorax > Acidovorax sp. Root568. Next base: position 18,274 of record NZ_LMGP01000017.1, read on the forward strand.
AATTCACTCGCAAAGGCGACTTCAACAAGGTGGCCGAGCTGCAATACGGCAAGCTGCCTGAGCTGGAAAAGCAGTTGAAGGAAGCCCAAGCGCAAGAGGCCGGCAAGGACGGCGCGCCCGCCACGCTCCGCCTGCTGCGCACGCAGGTGGGCGCCGAGGAAATCGCTGAAGTGGTGAGTCGCGCTACGGGCATTCCCGTGGCCAAGATGATGCAGGGCGAAAAAGACAAGCTCCTGCAGATGGAGTCCAAGCTGCACGAGCGTGTGGTGGGCCAGCAAGAGGCGATTGCCGCAGTGGCCAATGCGATTCGCCGTTCGCGCTCGGGGCTGAGTGACCCCAATCGGCCCACTGGATCGTTCCTGTTCCTCGGCCCCACGGGCGTGGGCAAGACCGAGCTGTGCAAGGCGCTCGCGGGCTTCCTGTTTGACAGCGAAGACCACCTGATCCGCGTCGATATGAGCGAGTTCATGGAGAAACACTCGGTGGCCCGTCTGATCGGTGCGCCGCCCGGCTACGTGGGCTACGAGGAGGGCGGCTACCTGACCGAGGCCGTGCGCCGCAAGCCCTACAGCGTGCTGCTGCTAGACGAGGTGGAGAAGGCCCACCCGGACGTCTTCAACGTGTTGCTGCAGGTGCTGGACGACGGCCGCCTGACCGACGGCCAGGGCCGCACCGTGGACTTCAAGAACACGGTGATCGTGATGACGAGCAACATCGGCTCGCATCTGATCCAGGCCATGGTGGGGCAGGATTCGGAAGACATCAAGGAAGCCGTCTGGGGTGAACTCAAGAACCACTTCCGGCCTGAGTTCCTGAATCGCATCGATGAGACCGTGGTGTTCCATGCGCTGGATGCCCAGCACATTGCCTCGATTGCCAAGATCCAGTTGCAGCTGTTGCAATCCCGGTTGGCGAAGATGGATTTGGAGTTGCAGGTGTCCGACGCTGCCTTGGCAGAATTGGCCAAGGTGGGGTTCGACCCCGTGTTTGGTGCGCGGCCGCTCAAGCGGGCGATCCAGCAGCGCATAGAGAACCCGTTGTCCAAGCTGTTGCTGGAAGGGCGATTCCCGCCCAAGAGTGTGATTCCGGTCACCGTCAACCCTGTCCTGGAGCCTGGTGTGTTCCAGTTCGGAGTTGCCCCGCAAGAGTAATGTGGGCTCGGGAGGCGGTTGCGGTGTGATTCAGCACCGCAATCTGCATCCCAAGTTGTGAAGGAGAGGTGTCGTTTGAATGATTTTGTTGCGGGTGTCGTGAGCTTTCTGTTGCGTCTGGTCGTCATTGCCATGGGGTTGGTCCTGTTTGCCAGCCTTTTGGTCGCGGCCATGTTGCTTGCGCTGGTGTGGGTGCTGCGTGCAGGCTGGGCGCGCCTGACAGGACAACCGGTGACACCGTGGGTGATGCGTGTGGACCCACGCACAGGCTTCACTACGGTCTTTCGGTCTACGCAGCGGTGGTCTGCTGGCCGCCGAGGCAATAGTGCGCCTGAAGCCGCCAGTGAAGACGCCGCCGCATCGCGCCGTGGCGGCATCCTGCCGGGGGCGGCACAGGTCACTGACGTAGACGCACGCGAAGTCCGTTGATGTGGCAGTGGCGGCCGCTGCACTTTGGCTGCAACCAACCCCATCTCATGAGAGCCCCGTGGCACGAGCGTAAGCCAACGGGCATCAACCCTAGGGCGTCTGCCTTTTTGTGACGCGCCCATCGGGGTGTCTCCTATCATCCATCCATGACACCAGCCGATATCCGCGCACATTTCGATCTTCAGTTCCAGGCCAGCCGTGCGCACGTGGACGTGCCGCTGCTCGTGCGGCGAGAGCGTTTGCTGCGCTTGCGCAAGTTGCTCGATGAGAATGGGCCTGTGCTCGCGGCGGCCGTGCAGGCCGACTTTGGCATGCGGTCACCCCGCCTCACGGAGGTGGCAGACTTCTTGGTGCTGCGTACCCTGTTGTCGCACACGCTGCGCCACTTGGCAAAGTGGGTCAAGCCCCGAAAGGTGCATACGCCGATTCACCTCCAGCCGGCCCACGCCTTCATCCTGCGCCAGCCCATGGGGGTGGTGGGGGTGATTGCACCGTGGAATTACCCGGTGCAACTGGCCCTGGCACCTGCCATCACCGCGCTGGCTGCGGGCAACCGCGTCATGCTCAAGCCCAGCGAGTTGACGCCCCATACCTCGGCCCAATTGGCGCTACTGGTGGCGCAGTTCTTTGCCCCCGACGAATTCTGTGTGGTGCAGGGAGACGCCAACCTGTCCGCCTTGTTTGCCTCGTTGCCTTTCGATCATCTGGTGTTCACAGGCTCCACGGCGGTGGGCCGCAAGGTGGCGCAGGCGGCAGCGCAGAACCTGACACCGACCACGCTGGAGCTGGGCGGCAAGTCGCCCTGCATCATCGACGGCCATTGCGATATGGCGGACGCGGCCGTCAAGATTGCGCACGGCAAACTGCTCAATGCGGGGCAAACCTGTATTGCCCCCGACTACGTGCTGCTGCCGCGCGGCCGTGAGGGCGAATTTGCGCAGGCTTACCGGGCCGCAGTGGCGCGCCTGTTCCCCACCATCGAGGGCAACGCCGACTACGCTTCCATCATCACGCCCCGCCACCATGCCCGCTTGCGCACGATGCTGCAGCAGGCGCAAACACAAGGGGCAGAGGTACACACGATCGACCCTACCGACGGCAAACCTATGGTGCCCACCGTGGGAACGCTGGGCGACGGTGCAAGCCGCCAGATGCTGCCCACGCTGGTGTTTGGTGCCACGTCGCAAATGCAGCTCATGCAGGAGGAAATTTTTGGTCCCATCCTGCCCGTGATCTCGTACGAGCGGCTGGACGATGCCATTGCCCACATCAACAGCGGGCCCCGCCCGTTGGCGCTTTATTGGTTTGGCCAGAGCGAGGCCGTGCGCGACGACGTGTTGCGCCGCACCGTCAGCGGCGGGGTGACGGTGAACGACACGCTGATGCACATTGCGCACGACAACCTGCCGTTTGGCGGCGTGGGCGACAGTGGCTGGGGCGCTTACCACGGCGAGCAGGGGTTTCTGCGCTTCTGCCACCAGAAGTCGGTGCTGGTGCAGTCGCGCTGGGCCATGGGCTCGCTGTTCTATCCGCCCTATGGGGCCAAGTTCGACCAGGTCATGGGGCTGCTGCGCCGTTGGTTGTAGTGCTTTGTGTGAATTGCCCGGGTGCTGTCTGACCGCCTTCCGGTTCGTCGTCCACCATGGCAGCAGGCAGCGGCGGCTGGGTGATGAGCTGCACCATCGCATCGCGTAGCTGGCCGGTGGACACCGGCTTGTGCAGCAGCAACGCGGAGGTGGACTGCGCGTCGCGCAGGCGCTGGGGCGAGGTGTCACCCGTCATGATGATCGCGGGCACGTTGGTTCCCAGGTAGGCTCGCAGCGCATGCAGTACCTGTTTGCCGGTTTCTTCATGGCGCAGACGGAAGTCGGTGATGATGATGTCGGGCGTCACGTCCTCCAGGACTTCCAGGGCGGCTGCGCTGGATTCTGCCGTCATGCACTGGCAGCCCCAGCTTTGCAGCAATGACTGCATGCCCAGGCGCACGGCCTCGTCATCGTCGATGGCCAGCACCTTCAGGCCTACCAAGCTGCGGCCGTCCTGGGGTGCGGTGGCATCGTCCTCCAGCGCTCCCTGCCAGCGGTCAAGCCACAGCCTGAAGACAGACCCCTTGCCAGGCTGAGAGCGCAACTCCACGGAGGTCCGCATTTCACGCGCCAGGCGCTGCACGATGGCCAGGCCCAGGCCCAGGCCTTTGCGGCGGTCGCGCTCCGGGTTGCCCAGCTGGTGGAACTCCTTGAAGATGTGTTCCCACTGGTGCTCGGGGATACCCGCCCCGGTGTCCCACACCTCCAGCGCCAGCCGTTTTCCACGCGTGCGGCAGGCAATCAGTACACCGCCCTGGGCGGTGTAGCGCAGGGCGTTGGAGATGAAGTTGTGCATCACCAGGCCGACCAGGGAGCGGTCAGCAAACGCGGCGGCAGAGGTCTCGCGGGTGCGGTACACCAGGCCGGCCGTGTCGGCCTGCACGCCAAACTCCTGCTCCAGCGCGGTGAGCAAGGGTTGCACCGCAAACGCGGCTGGCCGCACCTTGACCACGCCGGCCTCCAGCCGGGAGTAGTCGAGCAGGGTGGAGAGCATCTCGGCCGCAGCGCCTGATGCGGCATGCGCATGTTTCAGCACGGTGCGCTGGTGGTCATTGAGCGGGCTGCGGTGCAGCGATTCCAGGAACAGACCCATGGCATGCAAGGGCTGGCGCAGGTCATGGCTGGCAGCCGCGAGAAAGCGGGATTTGTCCCGGTCGGCCTGCTCGGCGGCCTCTTGCGCCGCCAGGGCCCGCTGCGACTCGGCCCGCAGCTGGCTGACCAGGCGTTCGTTTTCCAGCTTGAGCGCAATGCTGCGCCTTGTGGCACGGTCGGCCGTGAGTGCCTGCAGGCAGGTCAGCGCGTAATACACCCCGGTCAGGAACAGCGCAGGCCACATCACGGGCCCACCCGCCAACGCCACTGACAGCATCACGCCGCCGATGGCGCTGGTGAGGTAGGTGACGTAGGCCCGGTACAGCGGCGCGCCGAGCCCGAGCGCTCCCGACGAGACGGTGCTGATGATGCCGATGGCGTAGATGACGCTGTCGGAGTTGCCCCAGTACAGCACCACATAGCCCAGGCTGCCCCAGCTCAGGCCCATGGCCGCCATGCAGGCGATGAGCTTGCGTGCGGCCTGCGGCGCAGGATCCACAAACGGTGCAATGCTGCGCAGCGCGAGGTACACCCCGGCCACCACCAGCGTGTGCGAGACCAGCCATACCGTAATGGCCTGCGTGTCTGCCACGCGGGCCATGACCCAGAGCGTGCCCAGGGCCGTGGCCAGCGATGCCAGCAGCGTCATCGGAAAGTTCTGTCGCAGCAGGGCCACCTGTTCGCGCAGGACCTCGTCGCGCTCCCACACCGGCCAGCCCCAGCGCGTGGGTGGAATCACCGGCTCGAGGGGCAGCGGGCTGGTTTCAGAGGGGGTCATGAAGCTGCGGGGTGGACAGGCCCAGGCGCTGGGCCGCCAGCAGCGCAGCGCTGCGGCTGTTGACGCCCAGCTGCGCAAAGATGGCCGCCACATGCACACGCACCGTGTTCTCGCTCAGCCCCAGGTCGCGGGCGATCACCTTGTTGGGCCTGCCTGTGCACAGCAGCGACAGCACATCCAGCTGCCGTGCCGTGAGGGATGGCGTGTCGGGCCCCCGCACCGTGGCGCTGTTGCCGCTGTTGATCGGAAAACACGGCTGGCCTGACAGCGCGCAACTGATGGCCTCCAGGATGTCCTCGGCGCTGGCGGACTTGGGCAAAAAGCCATCGGCCCCGCGCGCGCGCGCTTCGTGGATGGCATCGGGTGCCACGCTGGCCGACACCAGAACGATGCGCGCCCGGGGGCATGCCTGTCGCAGCAGCCGCAGGCCGTCCAGCCCGCTCATGCCGGGCAACTGGATGTCCAGCAGGACCAGGTCGATCTCCGCCTGCTGCAGTGCGCAGGCATCGGCGATCGATCCGGCCTCGGCAATGCTGCCCACGCTGGGGTGGTCCTGCACGATCAGGCGTAGCCCCGTGCGGAACAGGGTGTGGTCATCCACAAGCAAAAGACAGGCAGTCATACAGGCAAGTATTGCGCACAACCGGGTGTTGCGGGCTAGTCCATTTGTGCGATGGACGCACGGATGTGCACTTTCTAGACTTTCCGTCAAGCATTGAAAAGCACTTTGGGTGCGCACCAATGCGCAAACCTTCGTAACCACACTCCGTTTTCAAAGGGTTCCCATGACGATCAATGCACACACCCATGGCGCCAGCACCTCCGAAGCAGGCCTGCACCACAGCGAACGACGACCCGCGGCCAGCCCCGGCGCAGCCCATGCGGGCACCGGCCTGGGGGGCAACAGCGTGGCGCTCATCGTGCAGGAGCACTGCCCCGACATGCTGGCGGCAGCCGGCGTGGTGATCGAGCACCTGGACGCCCAGGCTGGCACCTGGCAGTTCTCTGCCGACGCTGGGCAGACCTGGCGTGGCATCCGCACCGACCTGATCAACCGGCCGGGCAACCTTGGCCTGGCGCTGGACCGCGACGCGCGCCTGCGGGTGCTGCCCTTTGGCGGCCACCGGGTGACGGGGGCGCGGGTGGCGTTCCATACGGTGCAGCGCAGCCATGGCCAGGGCAACGGCAGCTACCGTGCGTATGCCAGCGAAGACCGCGATGGCGGTTCGCGCACCGTCACCCTGGTGCTCAGCCTCGCGGCCATCAACGGCGCCCCACCGGCAGTGCATGTGCCCCGCCCCCGCAACAAGCGCGCGATGGTGCAGCGCGCAGCAGCAGCGGCCACTGCGGCTGCGGGCAGCGCCTTGTCGGGCGCCATGGTCATGGCCTGAGGGTCGGCTGCGGGCCCCTGCGAATGCGGGGCGTGGGGGGCAAAAAGCGAGGCAGGGAGGCGTGACCGACAGGGCTGCGCTACCCGCCTGTCAGGGTGGAAAAACCGTTTGCGGCGACAATGCCGGTCCTTTTGTTTTTTCATTCCCCGTTTTCGTTCGGTTTTTTCATGTCAAGTATCCAGGTTCGTCCCGCTACGCTTCGCGATGCCAAAGCCATCGCCCAGATCCACACTGTCTCTGCCCAAGAGGCTTACAAAGGACTGGTGCCAGACGAGCAGTTGAAATCCATGTCGGTCGAAAAGCGCCAGGCCTACTGGCGCGAGGCCATTGAATATTGCGAGCCCCAGGTCCAGGTGGCGGTCGATGGCGAGAAGATCGTCGGTTTTGTCGGCTACGACCGCTCGCGCGATGAAAAGTCCCGCCCCACCACTGGTGAAATCTGGGCCATCTACGCGGCCCCCACCCATTGGAACCAGGGCGTAGGCCTGGCCCTGTGGGACGCCGCCCGTGACGGCCTGCAAGAAGAAGGCTGCACCAACGTCACCGCCTGGGTGCCGCTGCGCAATGAGCGCGCGCTGCGCTTTCATGAGCTGGCCGGCTTCAAGCGCGAGCTGTCCACTGCCAAGACCGCCGTGATCGGCGGCGTGAAGATCGAAGAAGTGCGCCTGAAGCGCCCGATCAACGCTTAAAGTGCGACGACACCCCCCTGCGTCGCTGCGCTCGTTCCCTCCGCTCTGGCTTCGCTGCGCTGCGCGGACAGGGGGACGATGCCTTCGCTGCAGGGCGGCCCTTGCTCGGCATCCCCGGCCTGCCGCGCGCCTGTTTCCCATACTACGGACTGTGCGCGGCACTGTCAGACTCTGATGCCAACAAATCCTTCCACCATCCACTGGACCCACCAGGGTCAGCCTCAGCAAGCCCTGTGGCGCTCCGAGAGTGGCGCCTCAACGCCGCGCCGGGTAGAGGGGGCTGACGACACGCTGGCCGCCGACACGGCTTACCGCATGGCCTGTGAGGGGACGGGGTTGCTGTGGCAGGGTGATTTCCAGAACGCGCGGCACCTGCTGCAAGCGCTGATGCGCCGGGCCGACAAGAAGCCCCGCAAGGCGGCTGCAAAGGCGTCCCAGAAACTGGCGGCGGCCACGGCGGCCGAAGCGTTTCACCTGCACCGCCAGGCACAAGCGCAGCGCGCGCGGGTGCTGGCGTCGGTGCTGATTCCGCTGGAGGGGGACTACAGCATTGCGCTGCGTCGCGCGCCCGACTGGCGCCAGGCCTGCACAGAGGCCTGGGGGCCTGCGACCGGCGAGCGCTCGGTGGCCACGCTGCGCGAGCTGCTGGGACTGGTGGGCGCGCATGAATGGCGCAAGAAAGGGGTCGAAATCCCTGCGCTGGGTGCCCCGCCGCTCAACCGCATTCACCCGCACTATGGTGTGTTCTCGCCGGTGCGTGGCGAATACGTGGGGTTGGTGGCAGCAGCACCTTTGCCCAGCAAGGCCCTGGCGTTTGATATTGGCGTGGGCACGGGGGTGTTGTCGGCTGTGCTGGCGCGCCGTGGCGTGCAGCGCGTGGTGGCCACCGACCAGGATCCCCGGGCACTGGCCTGTGCGCGCGAGAACCTGCAGCGCCTGCAGCTGCTCGACCGTGTCGAGTTGCAGCAAGCGGACCTGTTTCCACCGGGCCGGGCGCCGCTGGTGGTGTGCAATCCCCCTTGGGTGCCGGCGCGCGCCAACTCGCCCATCGAACACGCCGTGTACGACGAAGGCAGCCGCATGCTCAAGGGCTTTCTGGCGGGTTTGTCGGCACACCTGGAGCCCGGCGGCGAGGGCTGGCTGATCCTGTCGGACCTGGCCGAGCACCTGGGCCTGCGCCCGCGCGAACATCTGCTGGCCTGGATTGCCGAGGCGGGCCTGGTGGTGCGTGGCCGCCACGACGTCAAGCCGGTGCATGCCAAGGCTGCCGACGCGCAGGATGCGCTGCACGCTGCGCGTGCGGCCGAGGTCACGTCTCTGTGGCGGCTTGCTGCGGCCTGAACCCGCACAGACCGGCTTAATCCAGCAGCGCGGGCTGCGTAGTGGCAAAGTTTTCAGCCACCGGGCTGGCTGGCAGCAACTGTTCCAGCCGCTCGCGCAGGCTGGCGGCACGCTCGGCGCCTGCAGCGAGTGCCACTTCTTCAAACATGGCTTCGCCCACGTCCAGCATGCTGGTGCGGTCCTTGGCGGCGCGCAGCGCCTCGCGGAAATGCTGTGCCAGCACAGGGTCGCGGCGCGCAAACAGGCGCTCGCAGGTGTCAAACAGGTACATGCGCGCACCGGCCAGCGACCGCAGGGACTCACCCGGTGTCGGGCGCTCGATGGAGGGGGCGGTGGGCTCCGGCGTGGGTGGCAGGTCTGCCGGACCGGTCAGGTAGCCCTGGCGCATCAGGTTCTCGACAATCTGCGCGCCAATGCCGTTGTACATGGCTTGCAGGTCTGACAGCGGTTTGCCGTCGGCCAGCAGAAGCAGGGAGCGTTCGCGCAGGCTCAGGGTGCGCACACCAGGCGAGAGTTCCAGGCGGGCTTTGTCGGTTTTTTGCAGCAGCATGGGGTGTCTCCGTGGCGGTCGGTCTCTGGAGCGAGGATTCCACCAGCCGGGCGTGACGCCGTGATGACCCCTTGGGATGTCCTGCATCACAATCGTGGGCTGGCTGGCGCTGCCTCAAGCTCCGCATGCCTGCGCAATTGCTCCTTATTTGATAGCTGCTTGGGCATATTGCACTAGCGCTTGGTGCTGTTTTTGTTTGATTTTTGCTGCTGAGTGCCTGTGGAGGCCCTTTTTTCGGAGAGGGCTCATCGAGCCAGCAGTCCCCCTGAGATGACCTTGCTGCTCGCCCCGATGGAGGGGCTTCTGGATTTTGTGCTGCGCGACGTGCTGACCCGCGTGGGCGGCGTGGACCGCTGCGTGTCGGAGTTCATCCGCATCACCGGCACCCTGCTGCCCGACAAGGTGTTCCTGCGCTACGTGCCCGAGCTGCGCAACGGCAGCCGTACCTTGGCCGGGGTGCCCGTGCGGGCCCAGTTGCTGGGCTCCGACCCGGTCAGCATGGCCGAGAACGCGGCGCGCCTGGCGGCGCTGGGCCCCGAGGGGATCGACCTGAACTTCGGCTGCCCCGCCAAGGTGGTCAACCGCCACGGCGGTGGCGCGGCACTGCTGCAGGAGCCTGAGCGCATTGCGGCCGTAGTGGCTGCGGTACGCCGCGCCGTGCCGGCGCACCTGCCGGTGTCGGCCAAGATGCGCCTGGGGTTCAACGACACCCACCTGATGCGCGAATGCGCCCAGGCCATGCAGGCAGGGGGCGCTGCCGAGCTGGTGGTGCACGCGCGCACCAAGGCCGACGGCTACCGCCCACCGGCCTACTGGGAGCACATCCCCACCATCCGCGCGGCGGTCTCCATCCCGGTGGTGGCCAATGGCGAGATCTGGACGGTGGCCGACGCGCAGCGCTGCCGTGAAGTGTCGGGCTGCGACGCGCTAATGCTGGGGCGCGGCATCGTGGCGGACCCCGGCCTGGCACGCGCCATTCGCGCTGCCGATGCAGGACGTCCGGACACGGACACCGTGGTGTGGGCCGATCTGGTGCCACACCTGGCCGCCTTCTGGCAGCTGGTGTGCGACGACCTGGAGCCGCGCCAGCGCGCGGGGCGCCTCAAGCAATGGCTTAACCTGTTGCGCCGCCGGTTTGCCGAGGCCGAGGTGGCGTACCAGCATGTGCGCACCATGACGGACCAGCGGGCGATCACCGTGTGGGTGGCGGACTTGCAGGCGCAAGCCCAGAGCGCCCGCGGCGCTTAGGACAGGGTCTCAGGCCGCTGCTACAGCAGGTGGTCGGGCGCCAGGGGGCCCAGCAGCTGCAGCATCAGCCGCAGCGGGGCACTGGCGTCGGGCTCGGTCGTGGCGTCTGGCAGCCCGCTGCCCTCGGGGGCGCGCCAGCGCAGGCCCTGGTCGGTGGCCTGCACCTGCCACGCGGATTCTTTCAGCGCCGTGTCGATCTGAGTGAGGGCGCGGCGAGACAGCTCCGTGCTGCGGATCAGCAGCGCCACCTCGGTGTTCTGCCGCTGCGAGCGCATGTCCAGGTTCATCGACCCCACTGCCAGCAGTCGGCCGTCCACGATCATCAGCTTGGAGTGCAGCATGGCGCGCGAGCTGCCTTGCGAACCCACGGCACCCGCGCCGCCGCCCATGCTGCCCGATACGCCCAGCGCTCCCCGCAGCACCCCTGGCAGTTCGCTGTGCATCTCGTACAGCTCCACCCCCATGGCAAGCAGCTGCGGCCGGTGGCGGGCATAGCCGGCATGCGCAATGGGCGCGTCGTTGGAGGCCAGCGAATTGGTCAGCACCCGCACCCGCACGCCGCGCGCCCTCGCCGCCGCAAAGGCGGCCTCCATGTCCGGCCCCGGCACAAAGTAGGGCGAGATGATGAGCAGGTCGCGCCGCGCTTGGCCCATGAGCTGCAACAGCCCGTCCACCACGGTGTCGGTTTGGGCCTCGGTGGCTTCGGGGCTTGCGCGGGGGCTGTCGGGTGGCGCGCCGTTGGAAGATGCGGTGGCGCTATCGGCCGTCGGCAGCACGCGGGGTGGGGGGGCTGCCGCGCTGTCGGCCGCCGGTATCGTGCGGGAGCCCGAGACCAAGGCGGCAGCAGCGGCCTTGGGGCTGTGGGTCGCCCCTGCGGCGGCGCTGGCGCCTGGGCCCGGCGGCGGTGCTGCCAAGGCCAGAGCAGCCCCATTGCCCATCCCTGCGCTGTCGGCCGGGATCTTGGCAGGCTGGTCCACCAGCACGGCCGCCGCAGCCCAGACGAAGGGCGTGCGCTCCAGGTCCATGGGCTCGTAGTTCCAGATGCGTGCCCGCTGCGCAGCGGTGGTGCCTGGCCCCATGTCGGGCGGCAGGCGGTCTGGGGCGGTGGTGCCACCCTGGCCTGCGACACGGCGTCTGCGCCCTTCGTCGGCCACACGGATGCTGTCGCGCAGGTGGTCAAGCTCGCCCTGTGTGATGAGCGACTGCACCGGGTAGGCGCGCTCGTTGTTCCAGTAGCTGTCAAAGCTGCGCGACAGGTCCCGCACGATGGGGCCTGCAGCCAGCACGTCCAGGTCCACAAAGTTACCCGAGTCGGCATTGCCGAAATAGGCGTCACCCAGGTTGCGGCCCCCGGTCACAGCCATGGCGTTGTCGGCAATGAACAGCTTGTTGTGCATGCGCTGCTGCACGCGCGAGAAGTCGCCCAGCAGGCCCAGCATGCGACCAATGGGAGACCCCCTTGCGCCCGTGAGGGGGTTGAACATGCGCATCTCGATGTTGGGCACAAACGCCAGCCGCATCACCTGCGCATCACGCCCGGTGCTGTGGAAGTCGTCCAGCAGCACGCGCACTCGCACGCCGCGCTGGGCTGCTGCCATCACGCTGAGCAGCAGGCGTTCGCTGCTGGCGTCTGCGTGGATCGCGTAGTACTGCAGGTCCAGGGTTTTCTGTGCGGCGTCCACCAGAGCCAGGCGGCTGCTATAGGCGGCTTGCGGGCCGCTGAGCAGCGCAAACCCCGAAGCGTGCCGCGCCCCTTCGGCGACCCTGCGTGCTGCTACCAGCTGGCCCAGGGGGGTATCGCCAGGGGCCGCCCAGGCTGCCGACACCGGGCGGTCCACATCCTTGGGCAGACCCGCGCAACCGGCGAGGGCCACGGCAACCACCACCAGCGCCATGCCCAGCCAGCCGGGGCGGGCCCGCAGGGGCAGGGTCAAGGACAAGGAGGGCAAAGACAACATGGCGCGATTGTGACCGTGGAGCCGCTGGGGCGCAGGGCTCAGGTATAGCCGTGCGCCGGCCCAGGCGATGTCAGACGGGGCGCCAAGGCGACGGCTGGGCCCTGCACCAGGCGTGGTGCCGGGCCCGGGCCGCCGCCGGTTGGGCTGGCTACCAGCTCACTTCGCGGTCGGGCGTGGCGCTGATCTTGTGGATGCTCAGGTCGGCGCCATCAAACTCTTCTTCCTGTGTCAGGCGGATGCCCACCGTCTGCTTGAGGATGCCGTACACCACCACGCCGCCAACCAGGGCCCAGAGCACGCCCAGGCCGGTACCGATGAGCTGGGCCGACAGGCTGACCCCGCCCAGCCCGCCCAACGCCTTGCTGCCAAAGATACCCGCAGCCAGTCCGCCCCAGGTGCCGCACAGCCCGTGCAGCGGCCATACGCCCAGCACGTCGTCGATCTTCCATTTGTTTTGCGTCAGGGTGAACATCAGCACAAAAATGGCCCCGGCCACCGCGCCCACCACCAGCGCACCCAGCGGGTGCATGAGGTCCGAGCCCGCACACACGGCCACCAGACCCGCCAGCGGGCCGTTGTGCACAAAGCCGGGGTCGTTCTTACCCAGCACCAGGGCGGCCAGCGTGCCGCCCACCATGGCCATCAGCGAGTTCACGGCGACGAGGCCCGAAAGCTTGTCCACGGTCTGCGCGCTCATCACATTGAAGCCGAACCAGCCCACCACCAGCACCCAGGCGCCCAGCGCCAGGAACGGGATGTTGGACGGCGGGTGGGCCGATATCGCACCGTCCTTGCGGTAGCGGTTGGCGCGAGAGCCCAGCAGGATCACCGCCGGCAACGCAATCCAGCCGCCCATGGCGTGCACCACCACCGAGCCCGCAAAGTCGTGGAACTCTTCGCCCGTCAGCGCCTTGATCCAGCCCTGCACACCAAAATGCTGGTTCCAGGCAATACCCTCAAAAAACGGGTACACAAAGCCGACGATGACTGCTGTTGCCAGCAGTTGCGGCCAAAACTTGGCGCGCTCCGCGATGCCGCCCGACACAATGGCTGGAATGGCTGCCGCAAACGTGAGCAAGAAGAAGAACTTGACCAGCGCATAGCCGCTTTGCTGCACCAGCGATTCGGCGCCGATGAAGAAATGCGTGCCGTAGGCCACTGTGTAGCCGACCACAAAATAGACCACCGTCGACACCGAAAAGTCCACCAGGATCTTGACCAGCGCATTCACCTGGTTCTTTTTGCGGACTGTGCCCAGCTCCAGAAAAGCAAACCCGGCGTGCATGGCCAATACCATGATCGCCCCGAGCAAGATGAACAAGGCATCTGTGCCCTGTTTGAGTGCTTCCATAACGTCCTCGCGATAGTGATTGATCGACTCTGGTGCGTTTTCATCCGACGCCACAGATTTGCACCAAGTTGAAGCAAGAAGTGCGCCAGGAGTTGGTGCAAGGCTTTGCACCGAATTGGGGCTTTGCCGGAGGGGTAGGTTTGTAGGTGGTGGATAAATACTGTATAAATAAACAGTTTTATCGTGCATGCTGCTCCACCACTCGATCGCCATGAGCTCACTTGACCCTCCCGACGACGACCTGCCTGCACAGCCGCAGGACATCCGGATTCCGCTGCAGGCCATCCGCGGGCGCGGTGCCGCCACGGCCATGGCCCACCGCTTTGCCAAAGACCAGCGCGAACGTGCGGATGATGGGTGGAACCATCCGCGCGCCCTTGACAGGGTCGAGGGCGTGGAGCAGGGTGGCACGGGTACGGCTCAGGATGGCAGCCCGAACGGCGGGGGGGCCGAAGAGGGTGATGCATGGGGCGGGGGCGACGAGGGCGCCTGCGCCAGCCCCTCACCCGCCACCCGCGTGCATTTCGAGACGGCACGCAGCGCCCTGTGTGCCAACGACTCGCCCGACATCTTTTTTGAACTCTCGGTCAACCCCTACCGGGGCTGCGAGCACGGCTGCATCTACTGCTACGCACGGCCCACGCACAGCTACCTCAATTTTTCGCCCGGGCTCGACTTTGAGACGCAGATCGTGGCCAAGCACAACGTGGCGCAGGTGTTGCGTCAAGAGCTTGCACAGCCGCGATACGTGCCGCGTTTGCTCAACATCGGCTCCGCCACCGACTGCTACCAGCCCGTGGAGCGCGACCTGAAGCTCACGCGCAGCGTGATCGAAGTGATGCGCGAGGCGCGCCACCCGTTTTCGCTGATCACCAAATCCAGCGGCGTGGAGCGCGACCTGGACCTGCTCGCCCCGCTGGCAGCGCAGCGCTTGGCGGCGGTGTACATCACCATCACCACACTCGACGCTGCGCTGGCTCGCCGCATGGAACCCCGCGCCGCCGCGCCCCACCGGCGGCTGCGCACCATCCGTGCATTGGCCGAGGCGGGTGTGCCCGTGGGCGTGAGCGTGGCGCCCCAGATCCCGTTCATCACCGAAGACATGGAGCAGGTACTGGAGGCCGCACGCGACGCCGGTGCGCGCACCGCGTTCTACACGGTGCTGCGGCTACCGTGGGAGCTGGATGCGTTGTTTCGAGAGTGGCTCGCCGTGCACTACCCGCAGCGCGCAGCGCGCGTCATGGCCCGGGTGCAAGACCTGCACCCCCTGACCGGGGCCCAGCGCGCGGCTGGCAAGACCTATGACAGCGACTTTGCTACCCGCATGAAGGGCAGCGGGCTCTGGGCCGACCTGCTGCGCCAGCGATTTGCCAACACCTGCCGCCGCCTGGGGCTCAACCGCGAGCGCGAGGGTCTGGACCTGGGCCAGTTCAGGCCGGGACTGCTGAAAGGGCAGGGGAGCCTCTTCTAGATCCCGTGCCCGCCTCCGTGCACTTTGCACTGCGCGCCGCAGGCCGCAATGCGTTGCCTCGTCAGCCCCCCCACACCCGCTGCACTATCTGGGTGTACAGCGGAATACCCACCAGGATGTTCAGCGGAAACGTCACCCCCAGCGAGAGGCTCACGTACAGCGACGGGTCGGCTTCGGGGATGGCATAGCGCACCACGGCAGGCACCGCGATGTAGGACGCGCTGGCGGCCAGCACCATGAGCAGCACGGCGTCCCCCGTGGGCACCTGCAGCAGCCAGGCCAGCGCCAGGGCCAGGCTGGCGTGCGTCAGCGGCCCCAGCACCGCGTAAGCCAGCAGCCATGGCGACTGCTTGCGCACCGCAGGCAGGTTGCGAGCCGTGGACAGGCCCATGTCCAGCAAGAACAGGCACAGCATGCCCTTGAACAGATCGCCCGAGAACGGCTGCATGGCCGCCTTGCCGGCATCGCCAGTCACCATGCCGATCACCATGGCGCCCAGCAGCAGCAACTGGGTGCCGTCGGTGAACGACTCGTGCAGGATCTTGCCCACCGACAGGTGAGGCCCCGGCTTGCCTGGTGCGCCGCCTGCGCTTGCGCCACCCAGTGCGGGGCCCCCTGCCGACGCCATGGCGACCACCGGTGGCACGCGCAGGAGGGGGCTTGGGGCGGTGACTGCCACCGACTGCCGCTGCCGCATCGCATTGGCCAGCATCACCGCCAGGATGATGGCGGGCGACTCCATCAGCGCCATGGCTGCCGCCATGTAGCCGCCGTAGGCAATGTGCTGTGACTCCAGGTACTGCGTGGCCGTCACAAAGGTCACGGCGCTGACCGATCCGTAGGTGGCTGCGACCGCCGCCGCGTTGAAGCCCGACAGCACCCGCCGCAGCAGCGCATAGCCCACCAGCGGCACCACCACGGCCAGCAGCACCGCCAGCCCCAGACTGCTGGCCACACTGGGTGTCAGGCCTGAAGCCGCCAAGGCAAACCCGCCCTTGAGGCCCAGCGCCATCAGCAGGTAGATGGACAAGAACTTCGAGATCGCCGCCGGCATCTCCAGGTTGGATCGGACCAGGCCCGCAAACACTCCCAGGGCAAAAAACAAAATCGCGGGGTCCAGCAAGCTTTGCATCATTCAACTCCTTGTTGGGGGCCGATGCTAGGGATGTGTGGCTGCAAAGTAAAATCGATTCGAACGCGGTTATCTATAGATAAAAATCTATGAACATTACCTTTCGCCAGCTGCGGCTGTTCCTGGCACTGGCCGAGACGGGCAGCGTCAGCGCCGCCGCCAAGGTCATGCATGTCACGCAGCCCACGGCCTCCATGCAGTTGCGTGAGGTGACCCAGGCCGTGGGCCTGCCGCTGTACGAGGTGGTCTCACGCCGTGTACACCTGACCGAGGCGGGACAGGCCCTGGCCCGCACTGCGCGTGCCATTGCGGGCGAGTGGGATGCGTTCGAGCAGCGTGTGTCGGGCGCCAAGGGCCTCACCAGCGGGCGCCTCAAGGTCGCCGTGGTCAGCACCGCCAAATACTTTGTGCCCCGCCTGCTGGGCAGCTTCTGCAAGCTGCACCCGCAGATCGATATCTCGCTGGAGGTACTCAACCGCGACCACGTCATCACCCGCCTGCGCAGCAATCTGGACGACCTCTACGTCATGTCCATGCCGCCTGCGGATTTGCCGCTGGAGGACCAGATCCTCATGCCGAATCCGCTGGTTGTCATCGCCCCCGCAGGCCACCCCTTGGCCGCCAGAAAGCGCATCAAGCTCGCGCAATTGCAGACGGAGCGTTTCATCCTGCGCGAAAAAGGCTCCGGCACCCGCATGGCCACTGACGCCCACCTGCGCCAACTGGGTTTTGCGCCCAGCGCATTGCTGGAGCTGGGCAGCAACGAGGCCATCAAGGAGTCGGTGGAGGGCCAGCTGGGCGTTTCCATCGTCTCTCACCACGCCCTGGGCCCGCACCACGAGGGGCTTGCCGTGCTCAACGTGCAGGGCTTTCCCATCCAGTCGCAGTGGCACCTGGTCTGGCCCAAGGGCAAGCAGCTGTCACCGATTGCCGAGGTGTTCCGGGCGCATTTGGTGGGGGAGGTGGAGGGCTGGATGGCGCTGCGGTGATTGCGCACCCTGCGGGCTCGCCGACTGCGGCGGCCTTGGTGATGACTGTAGGGGAGGGCGCTTAACGCCGAATGCCGTGCTGCCTGCAAAGGGACGGCGCCGCCACAAGCGGGTGTTCGGTCTCAATGGACATGCCGATGGTGGATGTCCGGGTAGTGCGGATGCGTGTGCTTCAGTGGCAGGTGCGTGTGTCGGTGGCTGTGTTTGCCGCTGCCGCGATGCTCTACGCCATGCGCGTGCTGGTGGTGCTCGTCATGTTCGTGTTCGTGCTCGTGTTCCAGCGCTTCGTGTTGGTGCTCATGGCTGTGGTGTTCCGTGAGGTGCAACCACACCCCCAGGCCCATCAGCGCAGCGGCCATCCAGAACACCCATGACGTTGGTTCCGAGAACACCGACAAGGACACAACCACCCCCATGAAGGGCGCGGTGGAGAAGTAGGCTCCCGTGCGGGCTGTGCCGAGTCCGCGCAATGCCAGTACAAACAGCACAAGGCTCAGTCCGTATCCCAAAAGGCCGACAGCCATCGTTGCAGACAGTGTGGCCCATGAAGGCCAGGCGGCGCCCATGCTGATGGCCAGCATGGTGTTGACCGACCCCGCGATCAGGCCCTTGATGCTGGCAACAAAGAGCGCGTCGGAGGCAGAAACCTTGCGTGTGAGGTTGTTGTCGATGGCCCAGCACAAGCAGGCCAGGCCCACCAGCCAGGAGCCCGTGCCGCCAGGTTGCCACGGAGAGCCGGTCTGCCAGCCCAGGGCAATGCCTCCCGCCACGATGGCAAGCATGCCCCCCACGATGCGCCGGTCGGCGTTTTCTTTGAACACCCACCAGGCAATGACTGCGGTCAGCACCGCTTCCAGATTCAACAAGAGCGAAGCCGTGGCGCCGCTGGTGGAGTGCAGTCCCAGCATCAGCGCCACCGGCCCCATCACGCCTCCAAACAGCACGGCGCCCAGGAGCCAGGGCCATTCATTCAAGGGAATGCCAGAGGGCTTGAGCCCGCCATCGCGGACCACACGCACCAGGGCCAGTCCCAGGCCGCTGCCCAGATACAGAAGGCCTGCCAGCAGCACCGGTGGCAGGTCGCCCGTCAGCAGCTTGGCAAAAGGGGTGCTGGCGCCAAAGAGCACCGCGGCGCCCAGGGCGTAAATGACGCTTTGATTCATGGCGGAATCTTCTACCTGAAGGCGCCTGGCGTCTTCAGCGGCTGCGGGCCGACAGGGCTGGAGTCACTCCACCACCGATGCGCGCGGGTTGCGCCGCCCATCCACGGGCAAGGGCTTTCTTTGCCATGACCCGCAGTGACCAGCAATGGACCGCCTCGGGCGGGTACCGCTGTCAGCGGGCCTGTTTACACCAGCACGTCCCGCAAAGACACGTCCTTGTCGAACTGCGCCTTGGCAAACGGGCACAGCGGGACCACCTTGGTGCCTGTGGCCCTGGCCCATTGAACCAGTGCGTCGAGCAGCGCGCGCCCCACACCCTGGCCGCCGAGCGATGGGTCCACCTCGGTGTGGTCCACGATGATCATCGTGGCGTTGGTGCGGCTGTAGGTCATCTCGGCCAGGCGCTGGCCATTGCGCTCGATGTAGAACGCACCTTTGGCGTCCTGTTCCTGGTGGTGAATGGTGTGTGGCATGTTGGGGCGCAAGGGGTATGGGTCTGCGTCAGAGTATGGTGCATCCTGTGCTGCAGTGGGGGCCCGGCCCGGCGGGGCGGGCTCCATCGGCTTGCGGCGCCTACTGGACTTGGAATGCCTCGGACAGAAACTCTGCGGTGGCGCGCACCCGGGCCGTGCGTTGCAGGTCGGGGTGCATGACTTGCCAGACCTCGTAGTCGGTCGCCCGGCGGCGCTCGGGCCAGATGCGCACCAGGCCTTCGCGCGCCCCCATCCACACCGGCATTTCACCCAGGCCAATGCCCGCCGCCACGCCCTTGCGCACCAACAGGCTGGAGCGCACGGCCAGCGCAATCCGGGCCTGGCGCGCAGGCACGCCCGCCATGGTCAGAAACGGGCTTTGCTCCAGGTAAGGCGCGTAGGCCACCAGGTGGTGGCCGCGCAGTTCGTCCTCTGGCACCGGCATGCCAAAACGCTCAACGTAGCCCGCACTGGCGAACAGGCCCACAGGCCACGACACCACGCGGCGCACCACGAGGTCGGGCGCCTCGGGCCGGACGTTGCGGAAAGCGATGTCCACCTGGCGGCGGCTGAGGCTGAGCAACTGGGTGGACACCTCCAGGTCCACGCGGATGTGGGGCCAGTGCTGCTGCAGGCGCTCAATGGCGGGCATCAGCAGGTCGATGGCGATCGAGTCAGTGCTGGTCACACGCACCAGGCCGCCAGGGCTGGTGTCCTGGCCCTCGATGCGGGTGCGCAGGTCCAGGGCCGCGCTTTCCATGCGGCGGGCCGCGGCAAGCGCTGTCTCGCCTGCAGCGGTGAGCAGGTAGCCGTCCTTGGCACGCAGGAAGAGCTTGGCGCCCAGTTCGGCCTCCAGCGCGTTCAGCCGCCGCCCGACGGTGGCCTGGTCCACGCCCAGGCTGCGCGCGGCGGCGCGCAAGGAGGGCGCGCGGGTGAGGGCAAGAAAGATGCGGGTGTCGTCCCAGTTCATGGCCGTATGGAGGTTGCGGATGATGGGTGAGTGTGATGCAAATTTGCATCGCTGTAGAGCGAAATTGCTGCGTTTAAATCACTGCGTGGCGCCCTATCCTTCAAGGCACTGAAACCATTGCTTGAGGAGCAACACCCATGTCCACACCAGCGGCCGAACAACCTGCAAACCCCCAACGCACCATGCGAGCCGTCGTGTTCGATGACTTCGGCGGCCCGGAAGTGCTGGTGGCGCGCGAGATCCCTGTCCCCGAGGTGCGCCCGCACGACCTGCTGGTGCGCAACGCCGCCATAGGCGTCAACCGGGCCGACCTGCTGCACCGCAAAGGGGCCTATGGCCGCGCCTACTTTGGCGATGCCGACACCATGGGGCTGGAGATTGCGGGCACGGTGGTCGCCATGGGGCCCGAGGTGCAAGGCTTTGCCGTGGGCGACCGCGTGATGGGCATCGTGGGCGGCGGGGCCTACGCCGAGCTGTCGCGCATCGACCACCGCATGGCCATGCCGGTGCCTGCGGGCATGGACTTGGTAGCCGCTGGCGCCGTGGCCGAGGTGTTCGTGACCGCGCACGAGGCGCTGTTCCACCTGGCGCGCTTGCACGCGGGCGAGTCGGTGCTGATCCATGCGGCGGCGGGCGGCGTGGGGTCAGCCGCCGTGCAGCTGGCCCATGCGGCGGGTGCGCGCGTGTTTGCCACGGCGGGGGGCGACAAGCGCGGCGCCGTGCTGGGCTGCGGGGCCGATGTGTTCATCGACTACCGCAGCGAAGACTTTCAGACAGTGGTGGAACAGGCCACCCAGGGCCGGGGCGTGGATGTGGTGATCGACTTCGTCGGGGCTCCATACCTGCAGCGCAACGTGCGGTCGCTGGCCGACGGCGGACGCCTGGTGTCGGTGGGGCTGCTGGGCGGTGCGCAGGGTGCGGAGCTGCCCATGGATGTGCTGCTGTACCGCCACCTGCAGATTTTTGGCACCGTGATGAAGTCCCGCCCGCCCGAGGTCAAGCAGGCCATGGTGCAGCGGTTTGCCCAGCAGTGGCTGCCAGCCTTGGCCGCTGGAGTGATCCGGCCGGTGATCGACAGCACATTTGCACTGGCCGATGCTGCACAGGCCCATCGGCGCATGGAGTCTGGCGCCAGCATCGGCAAGATTCTGTTGTTGCCCCAAGGGAGCTGAGCTGGCTGCGCCCTGCGCCACACCTTTGTGGCACAGGGCTGCCGGGGCCGTCCGCCTGGCCCCGCTTCGGTCCGCCTCAGCCCGCCGCGGCGGGCTTGCGGCACGCGGCGAACATGTCCAGCTCGGTGTTGTACGCCTCGGTCTTCACATCCATCAGGCCCAGTACCGAGTGGAAGTAGTGGTCGTGCGTGATGCGTCGCTCGCCCAGGTCTTGCTGCAGGCAGCCCGTGGCGAGGTGGGTGCGCGCCTGCATGGTGGGTGACAGCCAGGTGATCCAGGGCACGTGTTTTTGCACGTCGGGGGCAATGGAGTAGGGCAGGCCGTGCAGGTAGATGTTGTTCTCGCCCAGCGACTCGCCATGGTCTGCTACGTAAATCATAGCTGTCTGGGCATGTTTTTCCTGCGCTCCCAGCCACTGGAGCACTGAATCGAGGAAATGGTCGGTC
The DNA here is from genome assembly GCF_001427445.1 of Acidovorax sp. Root568. Lineage (NCBI taxonomy): Bacteria > Pseudomonadati > Pseudomonadota > Betaproteobacteria > Burkholderiales > Comamonadaceae > Acidovorax > Acidovorax sp. Root568. Next base: position 39,654 of record NZ_LMGP01000017.1, read on the forward strand.
TCGACGATGCTGTTGTCGTAGGCGTTGACCACCTGCTCGCGCTGGCATTCCTGCAAGGCAGTGGAGGTGCATTCGGGGCCAAACTTCTTGTTCTCGGGCGCGGAACGCTTGTAGTACGCGGGGCCGTGGCTGCCCATCTGGTGCATCACCACCACGGTGCCACGCTGGCGCTGCTCGGCGGGCAGGGCGGCGATCTGGGCGTCCAGGTCCTTGAGCATCACGCGGTCCAGGCACTCGCCGCCAGCGCACAGCGCGGGGTCTTTCTGGGTGCTGGTGATGGTCTCGCCCACGCGGTCGCACACGCCCTTGCAGCCCGACTGGTTGTCCACCCACAGCACCGCCAGGCCGGCGTGGTGCAGCACGTCGATCAGGCTTTCGTAGTTGGCCGAGCGGCCTTCGTAGCCTGTGCGGCCCAGGTGCGAATACATGCAGGGCACCGACGCGGCGGTGCTGGTGCCGCAGGACCAGGCGTTGCGAGCACTCACCAGGTCCTTGCGGGCCGACAGGCGGGGGGTGGTGTCGCGCTCATAGCCGTTCAGGCCAAAGTTGCCGCTGCGGCCCGTCTCGCCCAGCACCAGCACCAGCAGCGGGGGCTTGGCCTGGCTGGCGTAGCTGGCGCCCAGCTGGGCGTCACGGCCCAGGGGCAGGATCTTGCTGGTGTCCATGCGCAGGGGCTTGGTGGCAATGTTGCCCAGCGCGTACACGCTGTTGAGCGGGTTGATCAGGTAGCGCAGCTTGGTGTGGTTGCGCATGGTCGATGCAAAGTCCTGGAACACCAGCAGCAGGCACACCACGATGACGGCGATGGAGCCTGCCAGCAGCAGGCCGTTGTGCGCCACATGGCGCAACGCGGTCAGGCGCTGCACGGGGCGGCGGTACAGCCACAACAGGGGCGGCACGGCCAGGATGAGCACGGTGCCCAGCATGCGCAGGTTGAGCAGGTCGCCTGCTTCCTTCACGTCTGTCTGCATCACGTTGACCAGCATGCTGGCGTCGATGGCGATGCCGTAGGCCAGCATGAAGTACGCGCCAAACGCGGCCATCAGCACCAGCACCAGCACGGCGGGCTTGAGCGTCCAGCGCCAGGCCAGCAGGCTCAGCAGCGCGGCGTTGCCCGCTGCGACGATGAGCGCAAATGCCAGCGCAAAGCCCCAGCCACGCAGGCTGCCCTGGCCGGGCAGCTGGGCCACCTCTTGCCACAGCGGAACGTTGCAGGCCGTGGCCAGCCAGGTGCTGACCAGCACCACCACCCATGCGGGGTGCAGGGGGCGGGGTGCAGGGGAGGCGGAGGGAGGCTCCGAGCGTGAAGCCGAGGCAAAGGGCAGCAGGCGCCGCAGGGACAAAAGCATAGCCCGCTAGTGTGCTGCCAGTTGCTTAAGCGCGCATTAATGTCCGGCGCCAAGACCCCGCGCATGGTGGGCCAAATGGTCGCCCACAAAGCTCTGCACAAAGTAGTAGCCGTGGTCGTAACCCGTGTGCCGGCGCAGCGTGAGCGGCTGGCCGATGGCCTGGCACGCGGCCTCGAACAGGTGGGGGTGCAACTGGTCGGCCAGGAATTTGTCGTCCAACCCCTGGTCGATGAGGATACCTGCCGGGTAGGGCGCGATGGGCTGGTGCTGCATCAGCACCGTGGCATCGTGCTCCAGCCAGGTGGTGCGGTCGGGGCCCAGGTAACCGGTGAAGGCCTTTTCGCCCCAGGGGCACTGGGTGGGCGCGCAGATGGGCGCAAAGGCCGACACCGTCTTGAAGCGGCCGGGGTGGCGCAGGGCCAGCGTGAGAGCGCCATGGCCGCCCATGCTGTGGCCGAAGATGCCCAGGCGCTGCCCGTCGATGGGCAGGTGCTGGCCCACCAGGGGCAGCAGCTCTTGCAGCAGGTAGCTCTCCATGCGCCAGTGCGTGTTCCAGGGGCTCTGCGTAGCGTCGAGGTAGAAGCCCGCGCCCACGCCAAAGTCCCAGCTGGCCGTGGCGCCGGGCAGGGCCAACACGGCCTCGCCGCGCGGGCTGGTGTCGGGCGCGATCAGGGCCAGGCCCAGTTCGGCGGCCAGGCGCTGGGCTCCGGCCTTGATGGCAAAGGTCTCCTCGGTGCAGGTCAGCCCGGCCAGGTACAACACGGCGGGCACAGGGCCCTGTTGTGCCTGGGGGGGCAGGTACACCGAGAACTTCATCGGCAGGCCGATGGTGGTGGAGGTGTGCTGGTAAAAACGCTGCTCGCCGCCAAAGCAGGCGTGCTGGCTGAGCAGGTCCAGGGGAGTGGTCATGGTGTTTGCTCTTGAATTGATAGCTGCTCAGGCAATATTTCGTAGCGCTTGAGGCAGTTTTCGCGGGTAGGGAGCCTAAAAACCGGCTCCAGGCCGTTTGTCATGGCCCGCCAGGGCCAGCACCCAGAGTGCCCTGTGGTCTCAGGGGCTGTGGGCGCTGGCGCTGTGCAGGGTTAAGCAGCGTACTTGACGACCGAGCGGATGGACTTGCCTTCGTGCATCAGGTCAAACGCCTCGTTGATGTCCTTGAGGCCCATGGTGTGGGTCACAAAGGGCGCGAGCTGGATCTTGCCGGCCATTGCGTCTTCGACCATGCCGGGCAGCTCGCTGCGGCCCTTGACGCCGCCAAACGCCGTGCCCAGCCACTTGCGGCCGGTGACGAGCTGGAAGGGGCGGGCGCTGATCTCTTGCCCCGCGCCTGCCACGCCGATGATGACCGACTGGCCCCAGCCCCGGTGCGCGCATTCCAGTGCCGCGCGCATCACGTTCACGTTGCCAATGCACTCAAAGCTGTGGTCCACGCCCCAGGTCGTCATCTCCACGATGACCTGCTGGATCGGCTTGTCGAAGTCCTTGGGATTCACGCAGTCGGTGGCGCCAAAGGTGCGGGCCAGGTCGAACTTGGAGGGATTGGTGTCGATGGCGATGATGCGCCCGGCCTTGGCCAGCTTGGCGCCCTGGATCACGGCCAGGCCAATGCCGCCCAGGCCAAACACGGCCACCGTGTCGCCCTCTTGCACCTTGGCGGTGTTCTTGACGGCGCCCAGGCCCGTGGTCACGCCGCAGCCCAGCAGGCAGACCTGCTCGGGGTTGGCGTTGGGATTGACCTTGGCGAGCGAGACCTCGGCCACCACGGTGTATTCGCTGAACGTGCTGCAGCCCATGTAGTGGTAGATGGGCTGGCCGTTGTAGCTGAAGCGCGTGGTGCCATCGGGCATCACACCCTTGCCCTGCGTGGCGCGCACGCTCACGCACAGGTTGGTCTTGCCGCTCTTGCAGAACAGGCACTCGCCACATTCAGCGGTGTACAGCGGGATCACATGGTCGCCCGGCTTCACGCTGGTCACGCCTTCGCCCACTTCCACCACGATGCCCGCGCCTTCATGGCCCAGCACCACGGGGAACAAGCCTTCGGGGTCGTCACCGCTCAGGGTGAAGGCGTCGGTGTGGCACACGCCGGTGTCGGTGATCTTGATGAGCACTTCGCCCTTTTTGGGCGGGGCGACGTCGATCTCGACGATCTGCAGGGGTTCTCCAGCTTTGAAGGCTACGGCGGCACGGGATTTCATGGGGTGGTCCTTTCGGTCAATCGGGTAGGGAATGCGGGTGGGCGGTCTATTTGAGGTAGGAGCGAAGCAGCGCCAGCGTTTCGTCAATGGCTTGCTGGGACGGGGCCGGTTTTTCCGCCAGCGTCTCGCGCACGTGGCTGTCGAGCAGGTCGGCCATCAGTCCGTGCACGGCGCCACGCATGGCCGCCAGCTGCTGCAGGATGGGGGCGCAGTCACTGCCTGCCTCCACCGCGCGCTCCAGCGCCTCGGCCTGGCCCTTGATGCGGCGCAGCCGGGTGATGGCGCGTTGTTTGTCTTCGGCAGTGTGGGGCATGGGCAGGCGGCTGGCTGGTCGTTCACTATGGTGTACTGGGTGGCAGTATAAAAGACAAGCACATATGCTGATTGCGCTACAGGCATTAAAAGGGCTATTACTCAGGGGGAGTATTCGAAAATTGGCAGTGAACCCCTCTCGATGAGCCATGAAAAAAGCCCGCAGGCACTGCCTGCGGGCTTTGTGGGGTGCGGGAGCGGCGCAGTGCGCCGCACCGATCAGCGGCTGGCCAGGGGAGGCACGTCGCGGCGCACGGAGCCTGTGAACAGCTGGCGGGGGCGGCCGATCTTGTACTCGGGGTCGCCGATCATTTCGTTCAGCTGGGCAATCCAGCCCACGGTGCGGGCCAGGCTGAAGATGCCGGTGAACAGGTTCACTGGGATGCCGATGGCGCGCTGCACGATGCCGGAGTAGAAGTCCACGTTCGGGTAGAGCTTGCGCTGCACGAAGTAGTCGTCTTCCAGGGCGATCTTTTCCAGTTCCTTGGCCAGCTTGAACAGCGGGTCGTTTTCCAGGCCCAGCTCGGCCAGCACTTCATTGCAAGTCTCTTGCATGAGCTTGGCGCGGGGGTCGTAGTTCTTGTACACGCGGTGGCCAAAGCCCATCAGCTTGACGCCGGAGTTCTTGTCCTTGACCTGCTTGATGAAGTCGCCGATCTTTTCCACGCCGCCTTGGGCCTGGATGTCGTACAGCATGTTCAGTGCAGCTTCGTTGGCGCCGCCGTGGGCAGGGCCCCAGAGGCAGGCCACGCCCGCGGCGATGGCGGCGAACGGGTTGGTGCCCGACGAGCCGCACAGGCGCACGGTGGAGGTCGAGGCGTTCTGCTCGTGGTCAGCGTGCAGGATGAAGATGCGGTCCAGCGCGCGTTCCAGCACGGGGTTGACCTTGTACTCTTCGCAGGGGGTGCCGAACATCATGCGCAGGAAGTTGCCTGCGTAGCTCAGGTGGTTCTGCGGGTACATGTAGGGCTGGCCCATGCCGTACTTGTAGGCCATTGCGACCAGCGTGGGCATCTTGGCGATCAGGCGGATCGCGGCGATCTCGCGGTGCTGCGGATTGTTGATGTCCGTGCTGTCGTGGTAGAAGGCCGACAGGGCACCCACCAGACCGGTCAGCACAGCCATGGGGTGCGCGTCGCGGCGGAAGCCACGCAGGAAGAACTGCATCTGCTCGTTGACCATGGTGTGGTTGGTCACGCGGCTGGTGAAGTCGGTCTTTTGTGCTGCGTTGGGCAGATCGCCGTACAGCAGCAGGTGGCAGGTTTCCAGGAAGTCGCAGTTCTCAGCCAACTGCTCAATGGGGTAGCCGCGGTACAGCAACTCGCCCTTGTCGCCATCGATGTAGGTGATGGCCGACTGGGTGGCTGCTGTGGACAGGAAGCCCGGGTCATAGGTGAACATGCCCGTCTGCGCATACAGCTTGCGGATGTCGATGACGTCCGGGCCGATACTGCCCTGATAGACCGGCAGGTCCACGCTGGGGCTGCCGTTACTGAACGACAGGGTGGCTTTGTTGTCAGCTAGCTTCATTGTTACTTTCCTTGGGTAGGTTGCCGATACGAATCCGGTCTTGGTGCGAGGGCTGGGTGTCAGGCATGCACTGCCGTGGCGCCACCGCTTTGTCTCAGCATGCCGAGCACTTCACGCGCTTCTTGTGTGTCTTGGTCGCCCGAGGGCTCTCGCCGCCGCAGCAGCAGGTCCAGCAGGTCGTTGTCCGCCAGATCCATCAACGCGTTGAGGCCTTGCGCATGGCGCTGCGTCAGCGTCGATTCGAAGCGGTGGAAGAACTTCTCGATGAACAAGTCGTTCTCCAGCAGGCCGCGCCGGCAGCGCCAGTGCAGCTTGCTCAGCTCGCGTTCGTCCAGCAGCGGCGAGGCCGCCTCTGGCGCGATGGATGGGGTGGACAGCGTTTGCATGGACCAGTATGTGACAGGACCACGCTCAGATGGCGCGGCGCACCATCAATTCCTTGATCTTGCCGATGGCCCGGGTGGGGTTCAGACCCTTGGGGCACACGTCCACGCAGTTCATGATGGTGTGGCAGCGGAACAGGCGGTACGGGTCTTCCAGGTTGTCCAGGCGCTCCGTGGTGGCTTCGTCGCGGCTGTCGGCGATGAAGCGGTAGGCCTGCAGCAGACCGGCGGGGCCCACGAACTTGTCGGGGTTCCACCAGAAACTGGGGCAGCTGGTGGAGCAGCTGGCGCACAGAATGCACTCGTACAGGCCGTTCAGCTCTTCGCGCTCTTCAGGCGACTGCAGGCGCTCGGTTTCGGGCGGCACGTTGTCGTTGACGAGGTACGGCTTGATGGAGTTGTACTGCTTGAAGAACTGCGTCATGTCCACGATCAGGTCGCGGATGACTGGCAGGCCGGGCAGGGGCTTCAGTACCACGGTGCCGGGCAGCGTGTTCATGTTGGTCAGGCAGGCCAGGCCGTTCTTGCCGTTGATGTTCATGGCGTCCGAGCCACAAACACCTTCGCGGCAGGAGCGACGGAACGACAGGGTGGGGTCTTGCGCCTTGAGCTTCATCAGGGCGTCCAGCAGCATGCGTTCGCTGCCGTCGAGTTCGACTTCGACGGTCTGCATGTAGGGCTTGGCGTCCTTGTCAGGATCGTAGCGGTAGATTTGGAAGGTGCGTTTTGCCATGGTGGGTGCTCCTGTATCCGTTTAGAACGTGCGAACCTTGGGCGGAACTGAGTCCACGGTCAGGGGTTTGAGTTTGACGGGCTTGTAGGTCAGGCTGTTGCTCTCGCTGTGCCACAGGGTGTGCTTCATCCAGTTGGCATCGTCGCGGCCCAGTGGTGCCACTGGGTCGTCTGCGGGGCGCTCGTAGTCGCTCACGGTGTGGGCACCACGGCATTCCTTGCGGGCAGCAGCAGACACCATCGTGGCTTGCGCAGCTTCGATCAGGTTCTCGACTTCCAGCGCTTCGATGCGCGCGGTGTTGAACACCTTGGAGTGGTCCTTCAGGCCCACGCTATTCACACGGTTGCGCAGCTCGGCGATCTTCTTGACGCCTTCGTCCATGCTCGCTTGCGTGCGGAACACACCGGCGTGCAGTTGCATGCTGGCGCGGATGTCGTTGGCCACGTCCTGGGCATATTCGCCGCTGCTGGCGCCTTGCAGGCGGTTGAGGCGCTCCAGGGTGCGGTCGGCCGCATCCTTGGGCAGGGGCTTGTGGTTCTTGTTCTTGTCGTTGAACTCAGCGATGTGGTTGCCGGCTGCGCGGCCGAACACCAGCAAGTCCAGCAGCGAGTTGGTGCCCAAGCGGTTGGCGCCGTGCACCGATACGCAAGAGCATTCGCCCACCGCGTACAGGCCGTTGACCACGAGGTTGTCATTGCCGCCTTGCTGCACCACCACCTGACCATTGATGTTGGTGGGGATGCCGCCCATCTGGTAGTGGATGGTGGGCACCACAGGGATCGGTTCCTTGGTGATGTCCACGTTGGCGAAGTTGACGCCGATTTCGTACACCGAGGGCAGGCGCTTGTGGATGGTTTCTGCGCCCAGGTGGTCCAGCTTGAGCAGCACGTAGTCCTTGTTGGGACCACAGCCACGGCCTTCCTTGATTTCCTGGTCCATCGAGCGGGACACGAAGTCGCGCGGTGCCAGGTCCTTCAAGGTAGGCGCATAGCGCTCCATGAAGCGCTCACCGTTGCTGTTGAGCAGGATGGCGCCTTCACCGCGGCAGCCTTCGGTCAGCAGCACGCCCGCGCCGGCCACGCCGGTGGGGTGGAACTGCCAGAACTCCATGTCTTCCAGCGGAATGCCGGCGCGTGCAGCCATGCCCAGGCCGTCACCGGTGTTGATGAAGGCGTTGGTCGAGGCAGCAAAAATGCGGCCTGCGCCACCGGTGGCCAGCAGCGTGGTCTTGGCTTCAAGAATGTGCAGATCGCCGGTTTCCATCTCCAGCGCGGTCACGCCCACCACGTCGCCGTCGGCGTCGCGGATCAGGTCCAGGGCCATCCACTCCACGAAGAAGTTGGTGCGGGCCTTAACGTTTTGCTGATACAGCGTGTGCAGCATGGCGTGACCGGTGCGGTCGGCTGCAGCGCAAGCGCGTTGCACGGGCTTTTCGCCATAGTTGGCGGTGTGGCCGCCGAAGGGGCGCTGGTAGATCGTGCCGTCGGTGTTGCGGTCAAAGGGCATGCCCATGTGTTCCAGGTCGTACACGACCTTGGGGGCTTCGCGGCACATGAACTCGATCGCATCCTGGTCGCCGAGCCAGTCCGAGCCCTTGATGGTGTCGTAGAAGTGGTAGTGCCAGTTGTCCTCGGACATGTTGCCCAGCGACGCGCCGATGCCGCCCTGGGCAGCGACGGTGTGCGAGCGGGTGGGGAATACCTTGGAGAGAACCGCAACGTTCAGGCCCGCGCGGGCCAGTTGCAGGGATGCCCGCATGCCGGAGCCGCCGGCTCCGATGATGATGACGTCGAACTTGCGCTTGGTGATGTTGGCTTGTGTGTAGCTCATTGTGTACCTTCAATCGCGGGAATCAGAGACGCCACAGAACCTGGATGCCCCAGCCGGCGCAGCTGACCAGCCAGACAATGCTGAACACTTGCAGTGCCAGACGCAGGCCCACGGGCTTGATGTAGTCCATCAGGACTTCGCGCAGGCCGACCCATGCATGCCAGGCAATCGCGACGATCACGGAGAAGGTCAGCACCTTCATCCATTGGGCCGAGAAAATGCCCGCCCATTTGTCGTAGCCGATGGGGCCTTTGGAGAAGATGACCTGGGCCAGCAGGGCCAGGGTGAACAGTGCCATCAGGACTGCCGTGACACGCTGGCTGAGCCAGTCGCGCAGGCCATAGTGGGCGCCGACGACGACGCGCTTGGAACCGTAATTGACGGACATGGAAATTTCCTCTCGTTCTTCAACAGGCGCTGGCTGGCAGCGACCGCCGTTTTTGTGGGTTAATCAGTACAGACCGAAAAGCTTGGCGCCCAGCACCAGGGCCAGCCCAATGCTGATGACCAGAACGGTCAGGGCAGAGCTCTTGCCAAATTGCTTGTTCACGGCGCTGTGGCTCACGTCCATCCACAGGTGGCGCAGGCCGGCAGTGAAGTGGTGCAGGTAGGCCCAGATCAGGGCCAAAGCGACCAGCTTGATGAACCAGCCGGGCACAAAACCGATGCCGATATTGAAGGCCGCCGAGAATTTGGCGAACGAGATTTCGGAAGACACCGAGGTGTCGAACATCCAGATGATGAAAGGCAGCAGCAGGAACATGATCAGTCCGCTGGCGCGGTGCAAGATCGAAACCCACGCGGCAGGTGTCATGCGGTAGGTCGTCAAGTCCTTGAAGGCATTGATGTTGCGGAATTCAGGCCGTTTTTTGGCTAGTTCTGTCATTTCTGGTGCTTTCGTGGATGTAACTGCTTTGTAATTTGAAGATGCAAAGAACGCAAAATTCTATTGCAACGCAACACAAGGGTTTAGCCGGGCTTGAAATTTTCGACGTTAATGCTCGGGTGCCAGCCTGCTGTCAGCTCAATTCATTACGGTAGTGGTGGGTATCGGTGCGATACAGCCCGCGGCGTAACTCCATGGGAACATCGTTGTAGGTGTAAGCGATGCGCTCGACGCTCAGCAGCGGTGTGACAGGTGTGATTTGCAGCAGCTGGGCTTGTTCCTCGTCGGGCAGCACGGCGCGGATTTTTTCTTCGGCCCGCACCATGCGCACGCCAAAGTCGAGTTCGAACATGGCGTAGGTCGGTCCCTGGTAGTTGGCGAGCTGCTCGGCCGTCAGGCCTTTGAAGGCTTGTCCGGGCAGCCAGATGTCTTCCAAAATGGTGGGCACTCCTGCAAACGACAGGATGCGCCGTGCCTGCATGACGGCATCGCCGCTGCGCAGCGCTAGTGCGCGGGCCACATCGGCGTTGGCCCGCACGCGGCGGCAATCGATCACGCGGCGCTGCGCAGGGCCTTCCACGCGGGCGTCTCCGGTGTCGGGCAACAGCTTCAGAAATCGGTACTGCACATGCTGCTCGGCGTGGGTGGCGACAAAAGTGCCTTTGCCCTGCCGGCGCATCACCAGGTTCTCTGCGGCCAGTTCGTCAATCGCCTTGCGTACGGTGCCCTGGCTGACGCGAAAACGTGCAGCCAGCTCCATTTCGCTTGGGATGGCCTCGCCAGGCTTCCATTCGCCCTGCTGCAGGCTTTGCAGGATCAGCCCCTTGATCTGTTGGTACAGCGGGCTGAACGCTGGCGTGGCGGCTCCCGCTGCGCTCTGGGGGGGCGCGGGGTTGTCTGCTGCGAACGGAAGCGATGACATGGTGTGGGATCTGGAAGTTGTGCGTGTGTTGTGGTGCGGCAGTGCGGTTGCCACATGACAATCGAACGACAAACGGGGTGCAATCATATCTTATATAAGACATAAGACAAATTGACCGGGGTGTCCAATCAGGGGTAAACTCCAATGCTGTTTTGCGGGGCACGGGCTACTGGTGACAGGCGCTGGTGCTTGCGTTGCACTCACACCTGTTTTCCTCACTTCCTGGAGTTTTCACCATGAGCAAGAAGCCCGTTCGCGTTGCTGTCACCGGCGCCGCCGGTCAAATCGGTTACGCACTGCTGTTCCGTATCGCCTCCGGCGAAATGCTGGGCAAGGACCAGCCGGTCATTCTGCAATTGCTCGAAGTCCCTGTCGAAGGCCCTCAAAAGGCGCTCAAGGGCGTGATGATGGAGCTGGACGACTGTGCCTTCCCCCTGCTCGTCGAAATGACCGCCCACAGCGATCCCATGACGGCCTTCAAGGATGCCGACTATGCACTGCTGGTCGGCTCGCGCCCACGTGGCCCTGGCATGGAGCGTGCCGAACTGCTGGCCGTCAACGGCGCCATCTTCACGGCGCAAGGCAAGGCCCTGAATGCCGTGGCTTCGCGTGACGTGAAGGTGCTGGTGGTGGGCAACCCTGCCAACACCAATGCCTACATCGCCATGAAGTCGGCCCCTGACCTGCCACGCAAGAACTTCACGGCCATGCTGCGCCTGGACCACAACCGCGCTGCCAGCCAGATCGCCGCCAAAACCGGCAAGGCTGTGGCCGACATCGAAAAGCTGACCGTGTGGGGCAACCACTCGCCCACGATGTACGCTGACTACCGTTTTGCCACCATCAAGGGCGAAAGCGTGGCCAAGATGATCAACGACCAGGAGTGGAACGCCAACACATTCCTGCCCACCGTTGGCAAGCGCGGCGCCGCCATCATTGAAGCCCGTGGCCTGTCGTCGGCAGCCTCTGCAGCCAATGCAGCCATCGACCACATGCGCGACTGGGCCCTGGGCACCAACGGCAAGTGGGTCACCATGGGTGTTCCATCCAACGGCGAATACGGCATTCCCAAGGACACGATGTTTGGTTTCCCCGTGACCTGCGAAAACGGCGAGTACAAGATTGTTGAAGGTCTGGACATCGACGCGTTCTCGCAAGAGCGTATCAACATCACGCTGGCCGAACTGCAAGGCGAGCAAGACGGCGTCAAGCACCTGCTGTAATCAAGCTGGTAAACGACGCGATGCAGCCGACGCCTTTGGCATCGGGCCTTCGGGCCGTCCAAGCCTCTGTACCGGGGCCGGGCGTTGCGTCCGTCCATCCGCGCGATGTGTTGCTCGGCGCCCAGGCGCAGACTGGTTTTCTGCCAGTCTGCGACCACTACAGCGGCGTGGAAGTGCGCATGCGTAAAAGCCTGCAATTGCAGGCAGAGATGACGCAGGAATTTGGCACCTGCGTCTTTGATGTCACTCTCGATTGTGAAGATGGCGCGCCCGTCGGGCTGGAGTCCCAGCATGCGTCGCTGGTGGCACGCTTGGCAGCCGCTGCGGCTCCAGAGGCTCGGGTAGCGGCTCGTGTTCATGCGGTGGATCACCCCGCTTTTGCCAATGATGTCGCCACCATTGCGGGCGAGGCAGGACACAGGCTGTGCCATCTCATGGTGCCCAAGGTCGAGTCGGTGGATGATGTGCTGATGGCTGAACGTGCGTTGGAGCGCGCGTCGGCGGCTCATGTGCCTCTGCATGTGTTGATCGAGTCCCCCGCTGCCGTGCAGCGCGCGTTTGAAATCGCTTCCCATCCCCGCGTCCAGAGCCTGAGTTTTGGCCTCATGGATTTTGTGTCCGCCCATGGAGGCGCCATTCCCGCGCAGGCCATGACCTCTGCCGGGCAGTTCACGCACCCGTTGGTGGTGCGAGCCAAGCTCGAAATCGCCTCGGCCTGCCACGCGCATGGCAAGGTGCCGTCCCATTGCGTGGTGACTGAGTTTTCGGACATGGCAGCCCTGCAAGGTGCTGCCGGCCGCGCATCGCGCGAGCTGGGCTACACACGGATGTGGAGCATCCATCCGGCGCAGATCCGCACCATCCTGCAGGCCTTTGCGCCCCTGCAGGACGATATCGACACCGCAGCCCGGATCATTTCGGCGGCAGCCTTGGAGGACTGGGCACCCATCAGTGTGGATGGGGTATTGCATGACCGTGCCAGCTACCGCTTTTATTGGCAGATTCTGGAGCGCGCCCACAGCACTGGGCGCGCACTACCCTTGGCGGTGCGTCACTGGTTTGACGCATCGACTCTCGTTCCATCGTGAACACCCCTGGATATTTCCACGCAGGACTTCCCATGAAATTCGTCATTGCCTCCGCTCTCATGTTGCTGGCTCCGGCCTTTGCTTTGGCACAAACAACAGCCCAGCCAGCGGCCAAGTCCGACACCAAGGCTGCAGCCAAACCCGCTGCCAAGCCAACCGCCAAGCCAACCGCCAAGACGGCCGCCAAGCCAGCAGAGGGCAAGACCGCAGCCAAGGCTCCCGCCAAGAGCCATGCCACTGCCAAGGCCGAACCCACCAGCAGCCGTACCCAGCTCAAGAGCGCCACCAACCAGGTGGCGGCTGGCATCATCGCCGCTGAAGCGGCTCTGTCGCCTGCCGAACTGGCGATTGCGGAGCGCGTGCACGTGGGGCGCATGCCCTGCGAGCTCGGGGCTTTTGTCACTGTGACAGCCGATCCCGCCACCCCAGGCCACTTCCATGTGGAAGGCAAGGGTTTCAAGTACTACATGTCGCCGGTGGCGACGACCACGGGCACGGTGCGCCTGGAGGACGCCAAGGGTGGTGCCGTGTGGCTGCAGATCGCCAACAAATCCATGCTGATGAACCAGCGCGCTGGTCAGCGTCTGGCTGACGAGTGCATGAGCCCTGAACAGGTGGTGGTAGCAGAAGCCATCAAGAAGAACCCGCCTGTGAGCGTGCTGGACCCGCTGCCCGCCACCAAATAAAAACTGCGCGCACCCATCAACGACTGGTGTGTGCCGAGCCCACCGCTACACGCTACGCCCCACTTTAGAACGCAACTGGAGAAAACAATGTTGAAAGCCTACCGAGACCATGCTGCCGAACGCGCCGCACTGGGTATCCCCCCTCTGCCCCTGGACGCCAAGCTGGTGGCTGAGCTGATCGAATTGATCAAGAACCCACCCGCTGGTGAAGAGGCCTTTTTGCTGGACCTGCTCACCCATCGCGTGCCGCCTGGCGTGGACGACGCTGCCAAGGTCAAGGCCAGCTTCCTGGCTGCCGTGGCGCACGGCGACATCACCGTGGGTCTGATCTCCAAGGCCAAGGCCACGGAACTGCTGGGCACCATGGTGGGTGGCTACAACGTGCACCCGCTGATCGAGTTGCTGGACGATGCCGAAGTGGCTGGTGTGGCCGCAGAGGGTCTGAAGAAGACGCTGCTTATGTTCGACTTCTTCAATGACGTCGCTGTGAAAGCCAAGGCAGGCAACGCCAAGGCGCAGGAAGTCATCAAGAGCTGGGCCGATGCCGAGTGGTTCACCACCCGTCCTGAGGTCGAGAAGAAGATTACCGTCACGGTGTTCAAGGTGCCCGGTGAGACCAACACCGACGACCTGTCGCCCGCACCGGATGCCTGGAGCCGCCCAGACATCCCGCTGCACTACCTGGCCATGCTGAAGAACACCCGCCCTGATGCGGCGTTCAAGCCCGAAGAAGACGGCAAGCGTGGTCCGATGCAGTTCATCGAAGACCTCAAGAAGAAGGGCAACCTCGTGGCCTACGTGGGCGACGTGGTGGGCACCGGTTCCAGCCGCAAGTCGGCCACCAACAGTGTGATCTGGGCCACGGGCCAGGACATCCCGTTTGTGCCGAACAAGCGTTTTGGTGGTGTCACGCTGGGCGGCAAGATCGCTCCCATCTTCTTCAACACGCAAGAAGATTCGGGCTCGCTGCCGATCGAAGTCGATGTATCCAAGCTCGAAATGGGCGACGTGGTCGACATCCTGCCCTACGACGGCAAGATTGTGAAGAACGGCGCCACCGTGGCCGAGTTCAAGCTCAAGAGCGATGTGCTGTTTGACGAAGTGCGTGCCGGTGGCCGTATCAACCTCATCATCGGTCGTTCGCTGACGGCCAAGGCCCGCGAGTTCCTGGGCCTGTCAGCATCCACGCTGTTCCGTCTGCCCCAGGCGCCTGCTGCGTCGAACGCAGGCTTCACTCTGGCCCAGAAGATGGTCGGACGTGCTGTCGGTCTGCCAGAAGGCCAGGGCGTGCGCCCCGGTACCTACTGCGAGCCCAAGATGACCACCGTGGGCTCGCAAGACACCACGGGTCCCATGACCCGCGACGAGCTGAAGGATCTGGCCTGCCTGGGCTTCTCGGCCGATCTGGTCATGCAGTCGTTCTGCCACACGGCTGCCTACCCCAAGCCTGTGGACGTGAAGACCCACCGCGAACTGCCCGCGTTCATCAGCAACCGCGGCGGCGTGGCCCTGCGCCCCGGCGACGGCGTGATCCACAGCTGGCTCAACCGCCTGCTGCTGCCTGACACCGTGGGTACGGGTGGCGATTCACACACGCGTTTCCCCATCGGTATTTCGTTCCCGGCAGGCTCTGGCCTGGTGGCTTTCGGCGCTGCGACGGGTGTGATGCCTCTGGACATGCCCGAGTCGGTGCTGGTGCGCTTCAAGGGCGAAATGCAGCCGGGCGTGACGCTGCGCGACCTGGTGCACGCGATTCCGCTGTACGCGATCAAGGCTGGTCTGCTCACGGTGGCCAAGGCGGGCAAGAAGAACATCTTCTCGGGCCGCATCCTCGAAATCGAAGGCCTGCCCAACCTGAAGGTCGAGCAAGCGTTTGAGCTGTCGGACGCTTCGGCAGAGCGTTCCGCCGCTGGTTGCACCATCAAGCTCAACCCCGAGCCGGTCAAGGAATACCTGACCAGCAACGTGGTGCTGATGAAGAACATGATCGCTGACGGCTATGCCGACGCCCGCACGCTGCAACGCCGCATCGAGAAGGTCGAAGCCTGGCTGGCCAACCCCAACCTGCTCGAAGCCGACAAGGATGCGGAATACGCCGCAGTCATCGAGATCGATCTGGCCGACATCAAGGAACCCATCCTGTGCTGCCCCAACGACCCCGACGACGCCAAGACCCTGTCGGAAGTGGCTGGCACCAAGATCGATGAAGCCTTCATTGGTTCTTGCATGACCAACATCGGCCACTTTCGCGCAGCTGCCAAGCTGCTGGGCGGCAGCCGTGACATCCCCGTCAAGTTGTGGGTGGCACCGCCCACCAAGATGGACGAGAGCGAGCTGATCAAGGAAGGCCACTACGCCAACTTTGGTGCTGCTGGTGCACGCACCGAAATGCCCGGCTGCTCGCTGTGCATGGGTAACCAGGCCCAGGTGCGCGAAGGCGCTACCGTGGTGTCCACCTCCACCCGCAACTTCCCCAACCGCCTGGGCAAGAACACCAACGTGTTCCTGGCCTCTGCCGAGCTGGCCGCCATTGCGTCCAAGCTGGGCAAGATCCCGACGGTGACCGAGTACCACGAAGCCATGGGCATCGTGAACAAGGATGGCGCTTCGATCTACAAGTACCTGAACTTCGACCAGATCGAAGAGTACGCGGACGTGGCCAAGGGCGTGGCCGCCTGATCGCATCCTCGCGACGATGCTCCCGCGCAAAGCGGCCCCTCGGGGCCGCTTTTTTTTGGTGCGCCCCACGGTCCGTGGTGTTGCACTTCGATCGGTTCGTGCGTGCCTTGAGGAGAACGGGGAGGAGGCCACGGCACTTCTCGCGGAACGTTCATTCTGTGTTGCACTCAGAGTCCGCAGAACCATTCCAACACGGCACTACGATGTTCAAGTCCTTCTTTTTCGCCCGCCGCTGGTGGGCCTGGTCCATCTTGGGTTCTCTCGTCATTCTTCTGGCCACGGCTTACCGTGTGCAGCTGGACGTGCAGATCAACGACTGGTTCGGCAGCTTTTACGATCTCATACAGGAGGCTCTGGGTAAGCCTGGCAGCATCACCGCAGAGCAGTTCTGGGGACAGCTTTCAACCTTCGCGCGCATTGCCATGATCTATGTGACGACGGCGGTGCTGGCGGATTTTTTCAGCAAACACTACATCTTTCGTTGGCGGCAGGCGATGAATGAGCATTACATGGCGGCCTGGCCACGCCTGCGGCACATCGAGGGTGCGGCACAGCGTGTGCAGGAGGACACCATGCGTTTCGCCCGCACGATGGAAGATCTGGGCCTGAGTTTCATGCGCAGCCTCATGACGCTCGGGGCCTTTCTGCCGGTGCTCTGGACGCTGTCCGACAAAGTCACTGCGCTGCCCTTGATCGGCGCCGTTCCGCATTCCCTGGTCTGGGTCGCACTGGCCTGGTCACTGGGGGGCACGCTGCTGCTGGCCTGCGTGGGTGTGAAGCTACCGGGGCTGGAGTTTCACAACCAGCGGGTGGAGGCGGCGTACCGCAAGGAGCTGGTGCTGGGCGAGGACGACCCGAACCGGGCTTCTCCGCCCACGGCGGCTGAGCTGTTCGCGGGTGTGCGCCGCAATTACTTCCGGCTGTTTTTCCACTACCTGTACTTCGATGTGGTGAAGTGGTCTTACCTGCAGGTGAGTGTGCTGGTGCCCCTGGTGGCTTTGGGCCCCACGCTGATCGCGGGGGTGATCACCCTGGGGGTGATGCAGCAGATTGCCCGGGCCTTTGACAAGGTGCTGGAGTCGTTCCAGTTTCTGGTGCTGAACTGGAGCACGGTGGTGGAACAGATATCGATCTACAAGCGTTTACGCGCTTTCGAGCAGCAGATGCTGAAGGCGGTGCCTGAGGCTGCCTGAGTGCTGTTTGGGAGCCGCAGGAGCGCGTGACCGGCCGTGCAGATTGCGCACCGCGAGATGGATCGGCACCGAAACAGGGGAGGGCGGGTCCAAAGCCGTTGCGGCTAACGCACCTGTTTCTTTTCGAGCTTGCGTGTGAGGGTGCGGCGGTGCATACCCAGGCGCCGCGCGGCCTCTGACAGGTTGAAGCCTGTTTCAGCCAGCACCTCGTTGATGCGTTCCCATTCCAGCGTCTTGATGGAACTGGAACGGTTGGTCAGTTCCACCTCGGCATTGCCTTCTTTGAGCCCAAACGCAGCTTCAATGTCGTCGGTGTTGGAGGGCTTGGCGAGATAGTGGCACGCGCCCAGTTTCACGGCTTCCACGGCGGTGGCAATGCTTGCAAAACCCGTGAGCACCACGATCAGCATCTCGTCGTCAGCGGCGTGCAGTGTCTGCACGCAGGCCAGGCCTGAGGCCTCTCCCTTGAGCTTGAGGTCCACCACCGCATACCCGGGCTGGTGCTGCTCCAGCAACACCTCTACGTCGGCCAGGCTCGCTGCCTGCAACACGCTATAGCCGCGCCGTTCAAACGAGCGGGCCAGCGTGCGCGCAAAGGCTTCGTCGTCCTCGACGATCAGCAGCTGTCGTTGCGCTTCTTCAGTGTCCACGGTGGGTTCTTTCGTTCATTCATACCTTCGGGGGGAGCGCAATCGAGGCCAGGGGCAATTCGATGGTCACCTGTGCGCCCCCTTCGGGACGGTTGCGCGCCTCCACGCTGCCACCCAGGGTTCGGGCCACGTTCAGCACCAGATACAGCCCCAACCCTCCGCCAGGGCGGTTTTTGGAGGACTGGTAGGGCGTACCCAGTTTGGACAGCATGTCGGGCGCAAAGCCGGGGCCAGCATCGGTCACGGTCATGCACAAGGCGTCTGCATTGCGCGTAACCGCCAATCTCACCCAGCCTGGCGAGGCGTCGCGAGCATTGTCCAGCACATTGAAAACCATTTGCTTGAGGGTGGTGTCCGACACCATGGGGGTGTCGGTGCCGAAGTCGTTGTCGTAGTCAAACTGGGGGATCGTGCGGGTGCTGCGCCACTCCTGTGCCAGCGCATCGACAAACTTGCGCACAGTGGTCTGCACCGACGCCTCGCCGCGCGTTTCACCCGCCGAGAGCAGGATGCCGCTCACGATGCTCTTGCACCGTTGCACCTGGGTCTGCATCTCGGCAATGTCTTCCTTGAGAGCGGCGTTGCTGGCCAGTCGCTTGTCGTGTTGCCAGTCGCCCAGGATCACCGCAAGGGTGGACAGCGGGGTGCCCAGTTCGTGCGCAGCGCCGGACGCCAACAGGCCCATGCGCACGATGTGTTCTTCTTCCACGCGGCGCCGGCGTGCGGCCGCCAGGCGGGCATCGCGCTCGCGCAGGTTGCGGTTGATGCGGGTGATGAACACCATCACCAGCGTGGCGTTGAGCACAAAACACACCAGCAGCCCAAGCACATACAGGCTCGACAGGCCCTGGTGCAGATCCTGGGGCAGGGCCAGTGGCAGGTGGTGATCTGCCAGCGCCGCAAAGCACAGGACGGTGATGATCACGATGGACCAGATGTAGGCACCGCGCAGCAGCACGGCGCCGAGCGTGATCTGCAACAGGTACAAGAACACGAAGGGGTTGCTGGTGCCCCCGCTCAGGTACAGCTGCACCGTGAGCACCGCCACGTCAATCAGCAGCGCCAGAAAGAGCTCCACATTGCGCACCGCGCGGCCCGTGCGCAGGCGCAGCAGGCTCACCACGTTGAAGACCGCCAGGCAGCCGACCACGAGCAGCATCTCCTGCAGCGGCAGCTTCAAGCCCAGGCTGTAGTGCGCCATCTCGATGGTGAACACCTGGCCCACCACTGCAATCCAGCGCAGCTCTATCAGTTGCTGGAGGTTCTTGATCCCGGCGGCGGCGTCGGCGGAACGTGCATTGCGCGGCGCAGTGGCCAGCGCAGGGTCAGGGCGTTGTGGGAGGGTGTTCATCGTTGGTCGGGAGGCGGCTGGCGGCCCGTGCGCCCAGGCGGCGCTCATAGCGTGCCACATACCAGCCGGCAACGACAACCATGAGCGCAAGACCATACCAGGTCAGGGCGTACACCAGGTGGCTGTTGTGGAACCGGATGACGGTCAGGCCAGCGCGGGGCCAGCCGGAGGCGGCTGAAGACGCCGCTGCGGTACCCGGAAGTCCGGCGTCCACAAAAAATGGAGCCGCCCGGGTCAGACCCAGCGCGCTGCTGATGGCCGCCACGTCGCGCGAGTACCAGCGCTGTTGCGCCGGGTCGTTGGTGCGCAGAAAGCCGCCGCCCGGCTCTGGCATGCGCAACAGCCCCTGGACGGTGGCCGTACCATCGGCGGGTGGCTGGGCCTCCAGCCATTGGGCGCGTTGCTCCTGGGGCACAAAGCCCCGGTTCACCAGCACCTGGGTACCGTCATCCCGTTGCAGGGCCGTCATCACCCAGAACCCCGCGCCCAGCTCGGTGACCGCCTGCGTCAGCACCGTTTTGCCGGGCAGCCAGTGGCCCTGAAAGACCACCGGCAGGTACTCATGCTGTGCGGCACGGATGTCAGACCATTGCTCCACAGGGGGCAGTGCGGCTGGTGCGGCGTGCACCCGTTGGTCTACTCTTTCGATGAGGTCCAGCTTCCAGGCACGGCGCTGGACCTGCCAGGTGCCCAGCGACACAAAGCCCAGGAACAGGGCCATGCCCAGCACCAGCAGGACTGCGCGGCGCAACCCCCGGCGCGGCAGTGCCATGATGGTGGGGGCTGCAGGCATCAGGGCGTGGAGTGTCCAGGCGCCTCGTGCGTGGGCGGCGTGGGCGTGGGGTGCTCGGGCATCATGTTGGCGTTCATGTGGAACATCACCCACAAGGTCCCCGCGATGGCGATGGCCACGAACACCACGGTGAAGATGGTGGACAGCAGCGTCCAGCCGCCTTCGATCTTGCCGTTCATGTGCAGGAAGAACACCATGTGCACCAGGATCTGGATCACGGCGAAGCCGCCCAGCACCAGCACAGCCGTGTTGCGGTCCGCAATCACCTTGGCCATCACCAGCCAGAAGGGAATGGCCGTGAGGATGACGGACAGCACAAACCCCATCACATAGCCCGAAAAGGTGCTGTGGGGGCCTGCGTCGTGGTGGTGATCGTCATGCCCATGCCCATGCGCATCGTGCGCGTGTGTTGCGTGTTGTGCGCTCATTTACAGCACCCCCATCAGGTACACAAAGGTGAAAACGCCGATCCAGACCACGTCCAAGAAGTGCCAGAACATGGACAGACACATCAGGCGGCGGTTGTTCTCGGGGATCAGGCCATGCTTGCCAATCTGGACCATCAGCACCACCAGCCAGATCAGGCCGAAGGTGACGTGCAGGCCGTGGGTGCCCACCAGCGTGAAGAACGCCGACAGGAAGGCACTGCGCTGCGGGCCTGCGCCCTCGTGCAGCAGGTGGGAGAACTCATACAGCTCCAGGCCCAGGAAGCACAGGCCAAACACGCCCGTGACCGCCAGCCACAGCAGCGTGCCCTTCACGTCGCCCAGCTGCTTGCGCAGCATGGCAAAACCGAAGGTGATGGACGACAGCAGCAGGAAGGCGGTGTTGATGGCCACTAGGGTCAGGTCGAACAGCTGCGCGCCGGTGGGGCCTGCGGCATAGCTGCGGCCCAGCACGCCGTAAGTGGCGAACAGTGCTGCAAAGATGAGACAGTCGCTCATCAGGTACAGCCAGAAACCCAGGGCCGTGCCGTTTTCAGGATGGGGCTCGTGCGCGAGGTGGTACTCGCGCGGGGCCAGGGCGCCTGCTGCGGCGCCAGCGTGGATGCGGATATCAGACATGGCGGGCCAGTTGGAGTGTGCGGGCTTCTTCGGTGGAGATCACTTCGGATGCCGGGATGTAGAAGTCACGCTTGTAGTTGAACGTGTGGATGATGGCGGCCAGAACGACGGCCGCAAACGAGACGCCCGCCAGCAGCCACATGTGCCAGATCAGTGCAAAGCCGAACACCAGCGACAGCCCCGAGATCACCACGCCAGCGCCGGTGTTGGCAGGCATGTGGATGGGCTGGAAGCCCGCCAGAGGACGCTTGTATCCGTGCTTCTTCATGTCCCACCACGCGTCGATCTCGTGCACCACAGGGGTGAAGGCGAAGTTGTAGTTGGGTGGAGGCGAAGAGGTGGCCCATTCCAGCGTGCGGCCGTCCCAGGGGTCGCCCGTCCAGTCGCGCAGTTGTTCGCGCTTGAGGAAGCTGACCACCAGCTGGATCAGGAAACAGCCAATGCCGGCGGCAATCATGGCAGCGCCGATGGCAGCGATGACGAACCAGATCTGCAGCGACTGGTCTTCGAAGTGGTTGGCACGACGGGTGACACCCATCAGGCCCAGCACATACAGCGGCGTGAACGCCACCCAGAAGCCCACCAGCCACAGCCAGAAGGAGCGCACGCCCCAGGTGCGGTCCAGCTTGTAGCCAAACGCCTTGGGGTACCAGTAGTTGATGCCGGCAAACATGGCAAACACCACGCCGCCGATGATCACGTTGTGGAAGTGGGCGATCAGGAACAGGCTGTTGTGCAGCACGAAGTCGGCCGGGGGCACGGCCAGCAGCACGCCGGTCATGCCGCCGATGGCAAACGTCACCATGAATGCCACGGTCCACATCATGGGCAGCTCAAAGCGGATGCGGCCCTTGTACATGGTGAACAGCCAGTTGAAGATCTTCGCGCCCGTGGGGATCGAGATGATCATCGTCGTGATACCGAAGAAGGTGTTCACGCTGGCACCCGAACCCATGGTGAAGAAGTGGTGCAGCCACACCAGGTACGACAGGATGGTGATACACACCGTGGCATACACCATGGACGTGTAGCCGAACAGGCGCTTTTTGCTGAACGTGGCGACCACTTCGGAGAACACACCGAACGCGGGCAGCACCAGGATGTACACCTCAGGGTGGCCCCAGATCCAGATCAGGTTCACGTAGAGCATGGGGTTGCCGCCCAGCTCGTTGGTGAAGAAGTTGGTGCCGACATAGCGGTCCAGCGACATTAGCACCAGCGCGGCCGTGAGCACGGGGAACGACGCCACGATCAGTGCGTTGGTGCACAGGGCGGTCCAGGTGAACACGGGCATCTTCATCAGGCTCATGCCCGGCGCGCGCATCTTGATGATGGTCACGATCAGGTTGATGCCCGAGAGCGTCGTGCCCACCCCCGCTATCTGCAGCGCCCAGATGTAGTAATCCAGGCCGGTGCTGGGGCTCTGCGCCCCCAGGTTGGATAGTGCCAGCCAGCCGGAGGTGGAGAACTCGCCCAGGAACAGCGACACCATCACCAGCACGGCGCCGGCAGTGGTCATCCAGAAGCTGAAGTTGTTCAGGAACGGGAACGACACGTCGCGCGCGCCGATCTGCAGCGGCACCAGGTAGTTCATCAGGCCGGTGACCAGCGGCATCGCCACGAAGAAGATCATGATCACGCCGTGGGCGGTGAAGATCTGGTCGTAGTGGTGCGGAGGCAGGTAACCCATGTTGTCGCCAAAGGCCATGGCCTGCTGCAGGCGCATCATCACGGCGTCGGCAAAGCCGCGCAGCAGCATCACCAGGCCCAGGATCATGTACATGATGCCGATGCGTTTGTGGTCAATGCTGCAGATCCAGTCGCGCCACAGGGGGCCCCATAGGCGGAGCTTGGTGATACCGGCCAGAACGACCAGGCCGCCCAACACCACGGCAATGAAGGTGGCCAGCACGATGGGCTCATGCGCCATCGGTACGGCGTCCCAGCTCAGGCGGCCCAGCGCCCAGTGGGATGGAGAAAGGGTTTCGGAGGACATAGGAGTGCTCATTGACGGATGCTGGCGCCAGTCGTTGGTGCCGGTACGTTGCGGGTTTCGAGTGCGGCCACCACCTGGGCGGCGTTTTGCACGGTGCAGACGTCCTGGGGCAGGTTCAGCCCTGCAGCGCGCATGTAAGCGTCGCCACCCAGAGCATCGATGGCCATCATGTGGTGCATGCACATCTTTCCGTCTTCGACGCAGCGGTTGAGCACCTTGTCGTACAGGCCTTCTTCCACCGAGGCAAAGCGCTGCACCGGATCACGTTCGCTGGGCTTGACCAGGTTCAGGTAGGTGCCCTTGTCCAGGGGCTTGCCTTCGGTCTTGGCCTTTTGCACCCACTGGGCAAAGTCCTCGTTGCTCAGGCCATGGAACTTGAACGTCATGCCCGAGAAACCCGCGCCGCTGTAGTGCGACGACATGCCCTTGAACACGCCAGGCTTGTTGATCACCGCGTTCAGCTCGGTCTGCATGCCGGGCATGGCGTAAATCATGCCGGCAAGGTCTGGCACGTAGAACGCGTTCATGGTGGATGTGGCCGTCAGCTTGAACAGGATCGGGCGGTCCACCGGGGCCGCCACTTCATTCACGGTGGCGATGCCTTGCTCGGGGTAGAAGAACAGCCACTTCCAGTCCATGGCCACTACCTGCACTTCAAGCGGCTTCACATCGGCGGGGACGGCGCGCTGCGCGTCGATGCGGTCGAGAGGTCGGTAGGGGTCCAGCTTGTGGGTGCCGATCCAGGTGATGGCGCCCAGCGCAATGATGATCAGCAGCGGCACGGTCCAGATCACCAGCTCCAGCGTGGTGGAGTGGTGCCATTCCGGGTCGTACTCGGCCTCGGTGTTGCCCTGGCGGTATTTCCAGGCAAACAGCAGGGTGAGCGCGATCACGGGCACGATGATGATCAGCATCAGCAGCGTGGCGGTGATGACCATCTGGCCTTGCTGGGCAGCGACGTCACCGGCAGGGTTGAGCACGACAGCCTTGCTGCAGCCTGCCAGGCTACCCAGCGCTGTCAAGGCGAGCAGCCAGGTGGGCCCACGAAGTTGGGGAAGTTTGAGCATGTGTAGAGCGCGATCAATGCGTTTCAGGGTAAACGCGGATAACGGGATGTGTGCGAATGTACTAGCGCTAGCTTTTTTGTCGATTGGACATTTTGTCCAAGGTCAAAAGCGCAGGCTGTTTTTGCACCAATTTGGTGCAATCGAGGGCTTTGAAGGACATTTCCTGCAACCGGCATAGTGAAACCGCACTTGTGGCCCACAGAAGTTGCGTGTAGAACGGAACGGTCTGAGTTAGCTACACAACGTCAAGGAGCCATGTTCATGAGCAGCCCCGCCACTGCCACTTACCCCGCGGCCGGTTTTCACGAAAGCGCCGCCTCTCTCTCGCGGGCTGATACGCATGAAGACGTCACCCCCAGCGAAATCGCTGTGGGCGTGATCATCGGACGCTCGTCCGAGTATTTCGACTTCTTCGTTTTCGGGATCGCCTGCGTTCTTGTCTTCCCGTCCTTCCTGTTTCCCTTCCTGTCGCGCCTGGACGGCACGCTGATGGCCTTTGCGCTGCTGGCCGTTGCCTTCGTGGTCCGCCCGGTGGGTACCGCCATCTCCATGGCCATCCAGCGGCGCTGGGGGCGGGGCACCAAGCTGACCATTGCGCTGTTCGTGCTGGGCGTCTGCACGGTGGGCATGGCCTTTTTGCCGGGCTACAAGGATGTGGGCACTACAGCCATCGTGGCGTTGCTGATCCTGCGTGTGGGCCAGGGCCTGGCGCTGGGTGGTTCGTGGGACGGCTTGCCGTCGCTGCTGGCCATGTCGGCACCCAAAGAGCGCCGGGGCTGGTACGCCATGATCGGCCAGCTGGGCGCGCCTCTGGGCTTTGTGCTGGCTGCGGGCCTGTTTGCCTACCTGTACAGCAGCCTCACGGTGCAAGAGTTTCTGGCCTGGGGCTGGCGTTATCCGTTTTTTGTGGCCTTTGCCGTGAACGTGGTGGCCCTGTTTGCCCGCCTGCGTCTGGTGGTGGGGCAGTCGTACTCCGAACTGCTCAAGGACCGCGAGTTGCAGCCCGTGCCTGTGAGCCGCGTCATGCGTGATGAAGGCAGCAACGTGTTGCTGGGCGCCTTTGCGGCGCTGGCCAGCTTTGCACTGTTCCACCTGGTCACGGTTTTCCCGCTGTCATGGATCACGCTGTACTCCGACCAGCCTGTCGCCCAGATCCTGGGCGTGCAGATCGTCGGCGCGTTCCTCGCGGCGGGCGCCATCATGGTGTCGGGCTGGCTGTCGGACCACCTGGGCCGCCGCAAGCTGCTGGGCGGCATGGCCGTGCTGATTGGCGTGTTCAGCTTCATGGCGCCGGTGTTGCTCAACACCGGCGAGGTGGGTAGCACCATGTTCCTGTTGCTGGGCTTTGTGTTGCTGGGCCTGTCGTACGGCCAGGCATCGGGCACGGTCACGGCCAACTTCTCGCCGCAGTATCGCTACACCGGCGCCGCCCTGTCGGCCGACCTGGCCTGGATCATTGGTGCAGCCTTCGCACCGCTGGTGGCCCTGTATCTGTCATCGCAGTTCGGTCTGCTGGCAGTGACGGTGTATCTGCTGTCGGGTGTGGCCTGCACGCTGGGCGCGCTGAACCTGAACCGCCGCATGGAGCGGCGTGACCGCTGATGCATGCTGGCGAATTGCTATCGAATGTATAGCTTGTAGCGCATATTCCACTAGCGCTACCAGCATAAAAGGCTCAAAAAGCGCCCGGTTCTACCGGGCGCTTTGCTTTGGGGGGCTTGCAATCCACGGCTCAGTCCATCGTACCGGGGCACACTGCCACAAGGGCTCAGACGCAGGCGGTCAGCGTTGCTGCGGCGTGGGCTCCAGCAGCGCCTCAGCAACGAGGCGAGGGACCACGGCAGAAGTGCAAGCCCCGTGAGGGCGGGGCTCGGGGCCCGCTCAGTCCTGGGGCCTGAAGCCGATGGTGAGGGAGGGCGGCACGCGCCCGTCCACATCGCGCGGCAGTGTCTCGGTCTTGTCCAGGGCCCGCAGCACCGCGTCGTCCCAGGCCTTGTTGCCGCTGGACTGCACCAGCCGCTTGCCCACAATGGTGCCGTCGGGTGACAGCCGCACTTCCACCTCGGCGCGCGGGTTGCCCGAGATGGCGTCTGGATACACGATGTTGGGCTTGACCTTGGCCGCGACCTTGCCTCCGTAGCTGCCCGAGGGGCTGCGACTCTCCTTGTCTTTGCCCGTGGCGTTCTCGCCCCCTGTGGCTCCTGCCATGCCCTGAATGCGGCGCAGGTTGGCTTCGCGCTGTTCGGCCAGTTGCTTGGCCTCGGTTTCTGCCTTGCGCTTGGCGGCCTCGTCGGCCTTGCGTTTGTCTTCCGCCAGCTTCTTCTGCTTGTCCTGCTCGGCCTTTTTCTGTTCGGCCAGCTGCTTTTCGCGCTGTTCCTTTTCTTTGTCGCGTTCTTTTTGCAGGCGCTCTTTTTTCTCCTGCTCCAGGCGGTCGCGGCGTTCTTCTTCCTTGCGCTCACGCTCGCGCTTTTCACGCAGCTGCTGTTGCTCGCGGGCTTTCTTTTCCTGCTCCAGGCGCTTTTTCTCGCGCTCGATGGCGATGTCCGCCTCGCGCGTATCGGGCGGCTCGGCCGCACGCACGGGGGGGGCAGGGGGCGGGGGAGGGGTGACCTGCTGCACAGGCGGTGGTGGCGGGGGCGGTGGGGGCTCCACGGCGCGAGGCGCAGCCTGGGTGGGCACGGCGGCCCACAACTCAGCTTCTACGGCGGGCTGGTCGGCCGTGTTCTTCCAGTTCACACCCCAGGTCAATGCGCCGATCAGCACTGCATGCACCAGCACCGCCAGCGTGATGGCGCGCAGGCGCGCCGGTGGACGGGGCGGGGCAAACTGGTCGCGGTCGGTGTGGGCGTGCATGGGCGTCTGAGCGGTGCCGGGCGGGTTCGGTTCAACCGCCTTGCTTGACCGACAGGCCTACGCGTTGGACGCCTGCCTTTTGCAGGGCGTCCATCGCCTTCACCACGGTTTCGTACTGCACGCCCTTGTCGGCGCTGATGACCACGGCGCTCTCGGGCCCCTGGCCCTTTTGCCAGCGGCTGGCGGCATCGCCAATCTCCCGCTGGTTCAGGCTGCGCGTGGCTTCGGGGGTCTTGAACTGCAGCGTGCCGTCCTTGTTGACGATGACCTGGGCCACTACCTTGGGCATGTTCTTGCTCTTGCCCACGCTGGGCACGTCGACCACGCCGGGTGTGAGCATGGGCGCCGTCACCATGAAGATGATGAGCAGCACCAGCATGACGTCAATGAACGGGACCATGTTGATCTCGTTGATGGTGCGGCGGCCTCGGCCGCGGGATGCCATGGCGGGCATGGGGCGCCTCCCGGATCAGTGGCCCGAGGCCGTGTGGCCTGTGGACGCGGGCTGGGCGCCCAGGTTGCGCTGCAGGATGTTGGAGAACTCTTCGATGAAGGTCTCCTGGTGCGTGGCCACGCGGTCAATGTCGCGTGCAAAGCGGTTGTAGGCGATCACGGCCGGGATGGCCGAGAACAGGCCGATGGCGGTGGCGACCAGCGCCTCGGCGATGCCCGGGGCCACGGTAGCGAGCGTGACCTGTTCCATGCCTGCAAAGCCGGTGAAGGCGTGCATGATGCCCCACACGGTGCCGAACAGGCCCACATACGGCGATACGGAGCCGACCGATGCCAGGAAGGAAAGGCTCGACTCGACCACATCCATCTCACGCTGGAAGCTCGCACGCATCGCGCGGCGGGCGCCGTCCAGCAAGGTGCCTGGGTCGGTGATGCGGCGTTCACGGAGCTTTTGGTATTCGCGCATCCCGCTGGCAAAAATGCGTTCCATGGGGCCGGCCTGCTTGGCGTTCTGGGCGGCCGCTGCGTACAGGTCGTTCAGGCTGGTGCCCGACCAGAACTCGCGCTCGAAATCCTCGTTCAGTGTCTTCACGCGCTTTAAGGCAAACAGCTTGCGGAAGATGGCGGCCCAGCTGGCCACCGACACGCCCAGCAGCAGCAGCATCACGAGTTGCACCACCCAGCTGGCGTGCAGCACCAGGGAGATGATGGACATGTTTTGGGAATTCATGGTGTGAGTTGTTCCAGGAGGGTGCTTGGAATTCTGGCGGGGCGCAGGGTGGCGGCATCCACCCATCCGATGCGGATGGTGCCTTCGGTCAGCAAGGTCGGGGGCTGGTCGGTCATCTGCTCTGGTTTCAGGAGCGCCTGCTGCACTATTGTCAACGATGCGCGGCCACTGCTTTGCAGGGCGGCGGTAACAATCAGTTCATCGTCCAGCCGCGCAGGGCGGTGGTAGCGCAGCTGCGCGTCGGTTACGACAAACATGCCGCCGGTTTGTTCCCGCAACTGCTGTTGGCCCACACCCAACGAGCGCAGCCACTCGGTGCGCGCGCGCTCGAAGAACTTGAGGTAGTTGGCGTAGAACACGATGCCACCGGCATCGGTGTCTTCCCAGTAGATCCGGATCGGAAATTCAAACGCCATCGTGGGGTCGCTCGCCTTGGTCATCCGAGCAGCTTGCGCAGCCGCTCCACGGACTCCTGCAATTGCGCCATGGAGTTGGCGGTCGAGAAGCGGATAAACCGCTCGGGCTCGGCCGTTCCAAAGTCGCGCCCCGGTGTCACGGCGATGTGCGCGCGGCGCATCAGCTCAAACGCAAAGTCCCAGCTACCGGTCACGCCCAGGTGCCGCGCGGCCTGCGTGCAGTCGGCCCAGGCATAGAAGGCGCCATCAGGCATCACGGGCACATTCAGACCCAGCGACTGCAGCGCGGGGATGAAGAAGTCGCGCCGCGCCTTGAACTCGGCACGGCGGCGTTCGTATTCGGCAATGCTCTCGGCCTCGAAGCAGGCCAGCGCTGCATGCTGCGACACGGTGCTGGCGCAGATGAACAGGTTTTGCGCCAGGCGTTCCACCACGGGCACCATGGCCTCGGGCACCACCATCCAGCCCAGGCGCCAGCCGGTCATGTTGAAGTATTTGCTGAAGCTGTTGATGCTGATGATGTTGTCGTCGATGGCGAGCGCGGTGTGGCCAAACTCTTCCTCGTACGACAGGCCCAGGTAGATCTCGTCGATCATCGTGATGCCGTCGTGCGACCGCACCACGTCGTGGATGCGGCGCAGCTCGTCGGGCGCTATCGAGGTGCCCGTGGGGTTGGACGGCGAGGCCAGCAGCACGCCCCGCGTTTTTTCATTCCATGCCGCACGCACCTTGTCGGCGCTCAGCTGGTAGCGCTCCGCCGCCGTGGTGGGCAGCAGCACGGCCTTGCCTTCTGCTGCGCTCACAAAGTGGCGGTTGCAGGGGTAGCTCGGGTCGGGCATCAAAATTTCGTCGCCCGACTCGATGAGCGCCAGGCACGCCAGCTGCAAGGCGGCCGATGCACCGGCTGTGACCACGATGCGGCGTGCAGGCACGTTGACGCCAAAGCGGCTCTGGTACCAGCCGCTGATGCGCTCGCGCAACGCATCCAGCCCCAGCGCGTTGGTGTACTGCGTGGCGCCGTTGTGCACGGCGCGGGCTGCGGCTTCCTGCACCAGGGGCGGGGCTGTGAAGTCGGGCTCGCCGATGTTCAAGAAGATCATCGGTTCGCGCGTGCCCGCCACCTCGCGGGCCAGGGCCTGCGCGGCCTTGGCGACCTCCATCACATAGAACGGTTCAATGCGCTCGGCGCGCGTGGAAAACTTCATGGAATGGCATCCTGCCCCGACCGGGCCCCTTGTGGACGTGGTGGCGTGAGGGCGTAGAAAGAAAAGAAACCAAGCCGCCCCGGTTCAACGGACAGGGCGGCAGCGGGGCGGTGGCAGGTCAGGCAGCGCCCGCGCCTGCGGCCTTGTCGGCCGCCACTTCCACGGCGCGCAGTTGGGGGGCCAGGCCGTTGAGCACGGCGTTCACGTACTTGTGGCCGTCCGTGCCGCCAAATTCCTTGGCGAGTTCGATGCATTCGTTGAGCACCACGCGCCAGGGCACATCCAGGCAGTTCTGGAACTCGTACACGCCGATCCACATGGTGGCGTGTTCGATGGGCGAGATCTCGGCCATCTTGCGGTCCAGCAACGGGGTGATCAATGCGTCCATGCTGGCGGCATGCTCGATGCAGCCATGCAGCAGCGCGTCGTAGTGCGCCGAGTCAGCCTTGTGGAAGCCCGCCAGGTCGCGCGTGAACGCATCGATGGCAGTAGCGTCGTTGCCGCCCACCAGGTGCTGGTACAGCGCCTGCAGTGCGAATTCGCGTGCACGGCTACGGTTGGACTTGGAGGCGGCCTTGCGGGTGCCCGTGCTTTTGAGGCCGGTGCGGGTTTGCTTGGGCGGACGTGCCGACGATGGCGTAGGGGTGTTTTCGCTCATGACAGTTCGTCCAGCAGGTTGGCCATTTCCACCGCCACGCGGGCTGCGTCCACGCCCTTTTCGGTCTGGCGGGCGATGGCCTGTTCCATGTTCTCGGTGGTGATGATGGCGTTGGCAATCGGGATCTGGTAGTCCAGCGACAGGCGCGTGACGCCCGCGCCGGATTCGTTGGCTACCAGCTCGAAGTGGTAGGTCTCGCCGCGGATGATGCAGCCCAGCGCGATCAGCGCGTCGTACTCGTCGCTCTCGGCCATGGCCTGCAGGGCCACGGGCACTTCGAGCGCGCCGGGCACCAACACATGCTTGATGTGCTTTTCCTGCACGCCGAGGGCCAGCAGCTCTGCGCGGCAGGCAGCAGCCAGGGTGTTGGTGATGCTCTCGTTGAAACGGGCCTGCACGATGCCGATGTGCAGCTTCTTGCCGTCCAGTTTGTCTGCGGTGCCTTTGTCTGCGCCAAACATAGTGATCCTGTTCCTGTCTTTATTCTTTGGGGATGAAGCCGGTGATTTCGAGGCCGTAGCCTGTCATGCTGGGCATGCGGCGCGGCTGGCCCATCAGGGCCATCTTGTGCACGCCGCATTCGCGCAGGATCTGCGCGCCCACGCCGTAGGTACGCAGGTCCATGCGGCCGCGCTCGGGCGCCTGGGCGGAGCGGGCGGTGCCTTCAAACTGGGCCAGCAGCTGGGAGGCGCTTTCGCCACAATTGAGCAGCACGGCCACGCCCTTGCCTTGTTTGGCCAGGTATTGCAGGCTGGTGTCCAGGCCCCAGGAATGCATGGAGCGGTTGACTTCGAGCGCATCGAACACCGACAGCGGCTCGTGCACACGCACGGGCACCACGTCGTCGGCGCTCCATTGGCTCTTGACCAGTGCCAGATGCACGGCCTGGCTGGGCTTGTCGCGGAAGGCGTGGGCGGTGAACTCGCCATACGCCGTCTGTAGTGTGCGCGTGCCGACCTTTTCGACCAGCGACTCGTTGCGGCTGCGGTATTCGATGAGGTCGGCGATGGTGCCGATCTTGAGGCCATGCTCGGCCGCGAACAGCTGCAGATCGGGCAGGCGGGCCATGGTGCCGTCGTCCTTCATGATCTCGCAGATCACCGATGCGGGGCTGCAGCCCGCCATGGCGGCGAGGTCGCAACCGGCTTCGGTATGGCCGGCGCGCATCAGCACGCCGCCGTCCACCGCCTGCAGCGGGAAGATGTGGCCGGGCTGCACCAGGTCGCTGGGCTGGCTGTTGCGGTCCACCGCCACCTGCACGGTGCGGGCGCGGTCGGCGGCCGAGATGCCGGTGGTCACGCCCTCGGCTGCCTCGATGGAGACCGTGAAGGCCGTGCTGTACACCGTGCCGTTGCGCGCTGCCATGGGCGGCAGCTTGAGGTACTCGCAGCGCTCGCGGCTCAATGTCAGGCAGATCAGGCCCCGGCCGAAGCGGGCCATGAAGTTGATGGCCTCGGGCGTCACATGGTCGGCGGCCAGGACGAGGTCGCCTTCGTTTTCGCGGTCTTCTTCATCC
This sequence comes from Acidovorax sp. Root568, assembly GCF_001427445.1. Lineage (NCBI taxonomy): Bacteria > Pseudomonadati > Pseudomonadota > Betaproteobacteria > Burkholderiales > Comamonadaceae > Acidovorax > Acidovorax sp. Root568. The sequence continues at coordinate 71,418 of NZ_LMGP01000017.1, forward strand.
ACCAGGATGACGATGCGCCCGGCGCGCATCTCGGCCACGATGTCCTCGACGGGCGAGATCGGCACGGGGGTGAGGGGGGTGTTCATGGAAGGTCGGGGCTTTCTGTGGAGCCTCTGGCGGTTGCCAGCTGGCGGTGTGCTGCAGCACAGGTCCCCGTGGCCGAAGGCAACTGTGGTGCCTCCAAGAAACCGCCCCAAAGAACATGCGATGCGGCGCTGCCGCACGTCAAAGGGGCATCGTGCCCCCAAAGCCCTGGATTTTAGTGCACCAGGGCCTGCTTGGTGTTTGAAAGGCGCGGTGCCTGACGCAGATCAGATGGCGCTGCCCTGCAGCACCACGTCCGACGTGGGGTAGGCCACGCAGGGCAACACGCAACCTTCTTCCTTTTCTTCGGCCGTGAGGCCTGGCCATTCGATGGCGTAGCGCACCGTGCCTTCGACCAGCTGGCCCAGGCAGGTGCGGCAGGTGCCGTTGCGGCAGGAGCTGGGCCAATCGATGCCGCCTTGCTCCATGGACAGCAGCAGCGGCTGCTCGGGCCAGGCGTCGCACTGGGTGCCATCGGGCTCGACCTTGGCGATGAAGAAGGGGGCGGTGGTGGGTGTCGTCATGGACGTGTCTCTTCAGGGTTGGTGGGCGGCGTGGGTCCACACCAGCAGCAGGTTGTTGGCGGGCATCGCGTGCCGCGCGGCCAGTTGCAGGCCGGCCTGGGCGGCTACCGCCATCACGTCTTCGATGCGGCGGATGCCCCAGGCGGCGTCTTGCGCGCGCAGGCTGGCGTCAAAGGCCAGGTTGCCGGGGGCGGTGGGCACGCCGTCTTCCAGGTAGGGGCCGTAGATGACCAGGTGGCCGTCTGGCGCCAGGTGGCGGGCGGCGCCCTGCATCAGCCCGGTGCAGCAGGCCCAGGGGGCGATGTGCAGCATGTTGGCGCAGTAGATCAGGTCGAACGACGCGGCGCCGAATGCCGGGCCGTCGCTGGGCCACTGGTCGTGCAGCACGTCCAGCCGCCGGGGCGCCTGCACGTTGCGGGCACCGGCCTGCGCGGCCCAGCCGGTGATGGAGGCGAAATGGGTGTCCTGCAGGTCGGTGGGCTGCCAGGTCCAGCCGGGCAGGGCGGCTGCAAAGTGCGCGGCGTGCTGCCCGGTGCCACTGGCAATCTCCAGCGCGGCGCCGGTGTTGGGCAGCAACGCCAGCAGCTGCGCCAGGATGGGCCCCTGGTTGCGCTCTGCGGCGGGACTGTGCTGAAGGTACGTGGTGGACACTGGTGGATGGAGTGTTTTTGGCCGCTAGCGCTAGTGGATCATGCGCTGGCAGCTATGAAATAAAGAGCGGCCAACCAAGGGCCGACGTGCACTGTACCGCAGACGATTTACCCATCTGTGCTGCCTGTTTTTTCAGCGGCACAAGAAGTTGCCTTGTAAATCAATGACTTAAGACTGTCATACAAGGCTTGTTCACAGTTATCCACAAGATTGTCCAGTGCGGGCAGGGATAACCGGGGGTTTGGATGCCTGTGAAGGGGTATCGGCCGCACGTGGCAAAGGACGTTCTGCAATTGCCTGTTTTTTGAGCGATGCAAGGTTATTCCTTGCAAATCAACCACTTAAGCGTGCCATACAAGGCTTATCCAAGGTTATCCACACCATTGTCCAGTGTGCGCCGGGATAACCCATGCCATGTTGTACCGGGTTGCCTAAAAATAAGGCAATGCAGTGCATTTCCTTGCAAATCAAGCACTTGGCGTTGTCATACAGGACTTGCCAAAACTTATCCACACGATTGTCCAGTGCGCGCAGGGATAACCTGCGCAGGGTGCTGTCAGGCCGTTTCAGGCCGTGACCTTCACACCCTTCCAGAACGCGACGCGGCCCTTGATCTCAGCGGCCTCGGGCTTGGGGTCGGCATAGAACCACGCAGCGTCGGCGTTCATCTCGCCGTTGACCAGCAGCGACAGGTAGCTGGCCTGGCCCTTCCAGGCACAGGTGGTCTTGTGGTTGCTGAACGTGAAGTAGTCGCGGTGCAGCGCGCTTTCGGGAAAGTAGTGATTGCCTTCCACCACCACGGTGTCGTCGCTCTCGGCAACCACCACGCCGTTCCAGATTGCTTTCATGGGAGATCCTTGGGTAAAAATGGCCGATAGCGCAGGTGTTACATGCGCCAATAGCTATCAAAAAATGAGTGCGAGAGGGCTGCGCCGGCCGCTACCCCGGGGCTGGCGCAGGCACCCATTATTCCCAATGTGCCGCGTGGGCGTGTGCGGTGCTCGGCCAGCGTGGGGGAGGTGGCGGAGGAGCCAGTCGCCTGTGCAACCTGCACGGGCCGCGCTGTGGCTTACAGTGCAGCGCGCGGCGCCAGCCCATTCGGGCAGGTGCCAGAGGTTTTTATTCCACTGACCGATTGACCAAGACAACAGGAGAACCTTCACCATGGGTATTGATTTCCAAGGCCGCGTGGCCATCGTGACGGGCGCGGGCGGCGGCCTGGGCCGCCAGCATGCTCTGGCGCTGGCCAAGCGCGGCGCCAAGGTGCTGGTCAACGACCTGGGCGGCGCGGTGGACGGCAGCGGCGGCACCGTGGGTGCGGCGCAGGCCGTGGTCGATGAGATCCGCGCTGCGGGCGGCGAGGCGCTGGCCAATGGCGCGTCGGTCACCGACTTTGCGGCGGTCGAGGCCATGGTGCAGCAGGCCATCGACGCCTGGGGCCGGGTGGACATCCTGGTCAACAACGCCGGTATCCTGCGCGACAAGTCGTTCGCCAAGATGAGCATGGATGACTTCCGCCTGGTGGTGGATGTGCACCTGATGGGCGCCGCCAACTGCTGCAAGGCCGCGTGGCCGCACATGGTGGCCCAGCAATATGGCCGCATCGTGATGACCACTTCGTCCACCGGCCTGTACGGCAACTTTGGCCAGGCCAACTATGGCGCAGCCAAGCTGGCCCAGGTGGGGCTGATGCAGACCCTGGCCATCGAGGGCGCCAAGTACAACATCCATGTGAACGCCCTGGCCCCCACGGCCGCCACGCGCATGACCGAGGGCCTGATGCCCCAGGAAGTGCTGGACGCCTTGAAGCCCGAGGCCGTGGTGCCCGCCATGCTGGTGCTGGCGCACGAAAGCGCGCCCACGCGCACCATCCTGTGTGCCGGTGCGGGCACGTTTGAAGCTGCTCACATCACCCTCACGCCGGGTATCCATCTGGGCATTGGCGCCGATGTGCCCGAGCAACTGGCCGCCCGCCTGGCCGAGGTGACGGAGCGGGCGGGCGAGCAAGTACCACAAAGTGGCGCAGCGCAGGGAACCAACGAGGTTGGACGCGCTTTGGCCGCAAGGGCTTGACACCCCTCTGGGCGGGCCAGCGCTCAACGTGCTAAGTTCCGGGCCGACAGAAGTTGGATCGGTATAAACATATGAGCAAACTGCACGAGAGACTGGCCGCCTACCCGGCGGACGCCCTGGGGGGGATTCGCCGTGGCATCGAAAAGGAAGGGCTGCGCGTGCTGCCCACCGGCGGCCTGGCCCTCACCCCCCACCCGCTGGCGCTGGGCTCGGCCCTCACACATCCCCTGATCACCACGGACTACAGCGAGTCGCAGCTGGAGCTGATCACTGGCGCCCACAAGGGCGTGCAGCAGTGCCTGGATGAGCTGACCGAGGTGCACCAGTTCGTGCACCACACCCTGAAAGACAGCGGCGGCGAGCTGCTGTGGGCCTCCAGCATGCCCTGCGGCCTGCCCACGGACGAGACCATTCCCATCGGCCGCTACGGCAGCTCCAACGTGGGCCGCGCCAAGAGCGTATACCGCATGGGCCTGGGCCACCGCTATGGCCGGCGCATGCAGACCATTTCGGGCATTCACTACAACTGGTCGCTGCCGGGCGTGGACAGCGAGCAGTATTTCGCGCTGATTCGCAACTTCCGGCGCCACGCGTTTGTGCTGCTGTACCTGTTTGGCGCCTCACCCGCCTTGTGCCCCTGTTTTGTGGAGGGGCGCGAGCACCGCCTGGAGCGCATGGAGGGCGGCAGCGCGCTGTACCTGCCCCACGCCACATCGCTGCGCATGGGCCGCCTGGGCTACCAGAGCGACGCGCAAGCCACGCTGGCCGTCAGCTACAACGGCCTCACGGGCTACGCCAACTCGCTGCACGAGGCACTGACCAAGCCATACCCCGCCTACGAAACCGTGGGCGTGCGCAACCCCGGCGGTGACTACAACCAGCTCGGCACCAGCCTGCTGCAGATCGAAAACGAGTTCTACGGCACCATCCGCCCCAAGCGCACGGTGCGCACGGGCGAGCGCCCGCTGCATGCCCTGCGCGAGCGCGGGGTCGAATACGTCGAAGTGCGCCTGATGGACCTGGACCCGTTCGTGCCTGTGGGCATCACCGCACCCACCATGCGCTTGCTCGACGTGTTTTTGCTGCACTGCCTGCTGTCCGACAGCCCGCCCGACACGCCCGCAGAAATTGCCGAACTCAAGCAGAACCAGCACCTCACCGCAGAGCGGGGCCGCGAGCCCGGCCTGCGCCTGTCGCGCAACGGCCAGAGCGTGCCGCTGACCGAGTGGGGCACTGAAGTGCTGGCCGCTTGCGAGCCCTTGGCCGCCGCGCTGGATGCCACCCATGGCACCAACGACTACAGCGCTGCACTGCGCGATGCCCGCGCACTGATGGCTGCGCCCGAGCGCACACCATCGGCCCGCGTGCTGGACAGCATGGCGCGCGAGCACCAGCACCACTTTGAAGCCTTTGCACGGCAGCAGTCCATCGCCGCCCGCGACGCACTGCTGGCCCTGCCCTGGACGGCCGAGCAGCAGGCGCGTTACCTGGCGATGGCCGATGAGTCGATTGCCGCGCAAAAGGCCATCGAAGCTGCAGACACGCTCCCGTTTGAAGAATGGCGCGAGCAGTACATGGCGGTGGAGCAGCTGGGCTGAGGGTGCGACCGTGCCGAGTGGCATGGGCTTGCTATTAATTTGGTAGCTGCCTGGGCATATCGCACTAGCGCTACCAGCCCAAACGGCTTCAAAATCAGTCTTGCAGCTGCAGCAGAGCCTCTTGCCGCCAGTATTCGGCGGCGTCCAGGAATCCTTCCCACACGCAGCCATTGCAGCCGCGCCCACAGCAGGTGGTGGGCTCGGGCGGCGGGTTGCGCAGCGTGATGCCCGCAGTGGCCGCGCGTTGCTGCAGCGCCGCGAACATGGCTTGCGCCGTGGCGCCGTCCGCAGCCGGTGCCGGGACCGTCCACTCCGGCAAGGTCACGGCTGGCGGCGCCCCGCCTTGGCGCGGCGCAGGCCGTACTGCACGCCGAATGCTATGCCCAGCACCAGCGCAAACCAGCCCACCAGCGCCACCTGGGTCATGAGGTCGCGCACGCTGCTGGAGCGGGCGACATAGGGCGCCAGCAAGATGACCAGGCCGATAAGGGCCAGGGTCACGCCCTTGAACAGCAGCTCCTTGTCGGCCTTGGTGGCATTGGCTTTGCGCGAGGTGTCGAGAGGGGCTGGCATGGAGGTCAAATAGCGCGGTGGCGTGGTGCAAGTGGGACCGCGATTATCCTTGCCACCCTCAGAACCTGTTGAATCAAGAAGAAAGTACCCCCGCATGGCCATCCAGTGGTTCCCCGGTCACATGCACCTGACCCGCAAAGCCATCACCGAACGCATCAAGGACATTGACGTGGTGATCGAGGTGCTGGACGCGCGCCTGCCCGGCTCCAGCGCCAACCCGCTGCTGGCCGAGATCACGGGCCACAAGCCCACGCTCAAGGTGCTCAACAAGCAGGACGTGGCCGACCCCGAGCGCACTGCGCTGTGGGTGGACTGGTACAACGCCCAGAGCGACACGCGCGCCATGCCGCTGGATGCGTCCGACCCCGCCCCTGCGCGCAAGCTCATCGACGCCTGCCATCTGCTGTCGCCCAACCGCGGGGGCATGGCCAAGCCCATGCGGGTGCTCATCTGCGGCGTGCCCAACGTGGGCAAGTCCACGCTGATCAACACCTTGACCAACAAGCGCCATGCCAAGACGGGCGACGAGGCGGGCATCACCAAGCTGGAGCAGCGCATCACCCTGGCCGACGACTTCTACCTGTGGGACACGCCGGGCATGCTGTGGCCGCGCATTGTGGTGCCCGAAAGTGGCTACAACCTGGCCGCCAGCGGCGCCGTGGGCCGCAATGCCTACGACGAGGAACTGGTGGCGCTGGAGCTGCTGCGCCGCCTGCAAAAACACTACGCCCCCTTGCTGGAGTCCCGCTACAAGCTGGGCCTGCCTGCGGGGGCCGTGGCCACGATGCACGACGAGGAACTGCTCGCAGCCATCGGCAAGAAGCGCGGCGCCATGCTGGGTGGCGGCAAGGTCAACCTGCAAAAGACGGCCGAGATTGTGATGACGGACTTTCGCACCGCCATCCTGGGCCGCATCACGCTGGAAACGCCTGCCGAGTTTGAAGCCTGGCGTGCTGCAGGCCTCGCCGAAGACGCCAAGCGCCAAGCCAAGAAAGACGCGCGTGCCAAGGCCAAGGGCAAGGGCTCTGGCGTGCGCGAGCCTGCGCCGGACAGCGACGCGGACTGATTGATCAGGCCTGCGCCTGCGGGCCTGTAGGCTGCGGCGGCCATTTTGGGCCGAAGCTGGCGACGGTTCTTGGTGACACCGATGCAGATGCCGATGGATGGGCGCCGCAGCCACGCCAGCGGCGTTTTGTTCATAGGCGTTTTCTATGCCTGCGGTTACGATGGTTTCCTCCCCCGTAATTCCCGTCGCCATGGCCGAAGCCCCCGTTGTTCCGCTGCCAGACCACGAAGACGCTACAACGCGCCACCTGGTGCGCGTAGCGGGTTGGTCCGTGATGTTGCTGGGTTTTGTCATCGGCTTGCTGCTGCTGTGGGACCAGCCCGTGCAGCCGGTGCGCGTGGCGCTCAACTTTGTCGCTGGCTGCATTGGCGGCACGGCGCTTCTGCTGGCCCGCTGGCGGCGGTGGACGCTGGCCACCTATCTGCTGGTGTGGGGCGTGTGGGTATCGGTGTCGCTGGTGGCGGCTCGCAATGGCGGCGTGAACGGCCCCAACCTGCTGAACTACCCCGTGATCATTGTGCTGGCCGGATGGCTGCTGGGAGCGCGTGCCACGCTAACGCTTGTAGGGCTCACGGCCCTGCTGTTCCTGGGTTTCATCTGGGCGGACGTTCAGGGGTTGCTCAAGCCCGTTCAGGTGGCCAACCGCGTGGCGGGTGCTGTGTACCTTGCAGGCATTCTGGTGCTGACCGCTGCAGCCACGCTGCTGTCGCGCCGCAACTACATGAGCCGGGTGCGTGAGGCCCAGCAGACTGCGGCCAACCTCGCGGCCAGCGAGGCGTCGCTGCGCAAGCTGTTGCGGGCAGTGGAGCAAAGTCCAGAGGCCATCGTCATCACCGATCTGCGCGAGGACATCGAGTACGTCAACGAGGCCTTTGTGCGCCGCACGGGCTACGCGCGCGACGAGGTGGTGGGCCGCGCCTCGGCAGACTACTCCAGTAATGGCCTAGCGCCCGCGCAGCGCGAGGGCCTGCGCACCACACTGGCGCGCGGTGACAGCTGGGCAGGCGAACAGGTCAACTACCGCAAGGACGGGCAGGAATTGATCGAGTCTGTAGTGGTGGCCCCCATCCGCCAGACCGACGGCCGCGTGAGCCACTATGTGGAGCTCAAGCAGGACATCACCGAACGCAAGCGCGCTGCCGATGAAATTCACCGCCTCGCGCATTTCGACGGCCTCACCAGCCTTCCCAACCGGTCCACCCTGATGGAGCGGCTGCACGTGTTGCGCGGGCGTGCAGGTCGCCCGCCTTCCACCCAGCATGCCTTGCTGCTGCTGGACCTGGACCGGTTCACCACTTTCAACGATGCGCGCGGCAGCGAGATGGGGGACCGACTGCTCTGTGCCGTGGCGCTGCGCCTGTCCGAGATCCTACCGTCCCAAGACCTGCTGGTGCGGGTGGCGGGCGATGAGTTTGCCGTGGTGCTGCATGGCCTGGGGGTGGATGCCTCGCTGGCGGGCCGGCATGCGCTGGCCTTTGCCGAAAAACTGCAGGCCGCCTTGCTGCGCCCCTTGCGTCTGGAGGGCGATGCGCAGGATGCCCAACTGGGCGCCAGCGTGGGTATCACCCTGTACCCCCAAACGTCGGACGACGGTGCTCACGATGCGCTGCGGCGCGCGGGCACCGCCCTGCACCGCGCCAAGCAGGCCGGGGGCGGACGGGCTGCGTTTTTTGAGCAGGGCATGGGCGAGGCCGCCGAGCAGCGCTTTCGGGTGGAGCGCGAACTGCGCCATGCCATTGGCGCAGGCGAGCTGCGGCTGCACCTGCAGTCGCAGGTGGATGTGTCGGGCCAGGTCACGGGTGCCGAGGTGCTGGTGCGCTGGCAGCATCCGCGTGACGGCCTGGTGGCGCCGGGCGTGTTCATTCCGGTGGCCGAGGAGTCCGACCTCATCGTCAGCCTGGGCGAGTGGGTGCTGGCCCATGCCTGCGCGCTGCTGGCGCAGCCGGTGTTCCGCGAGCGGCGGTTGCGGCTCTCGGTCAACCTCAGCGCGCGGCAGTTCCGGCAGGCGGGTTTTGTGGGGCAACTGCGGGCAGTGCTGGCTGCCACGGGGGCCGACCCGCGGCTGCTGACGCTGGAGGTGACCGAAGGCCTGGTGATCGACGACTTTGAGGATGCGGTGGCCAAGATGCGCGCCCTGGCCGCGCTGGGCGTGGACATGTCGCTGGACGACTTTGGCACCGGCTACTCATCGCTGGCCTACCTCAAGCGCCTGCCCATCCAGGAGATCAAGATCGACCGGTCGTTTGTGCACGAGGCCCCCACCAATGCCGACGATGGCGTGCTGGTCGAAGGCATCTTGTCGGTGGCACGGCACTTCGGACTGCGCGTGGTGGCCGAGGGGGTGGAGACCCAGGCCCAGGCCGACTTCCTGCGCCAGCGCGCCCCGGACATCGTGTACCAGGGCTACCTGTTTGGCCGGCCAGAGCCCGATACACAGTGGCTGGCGCAGTGGGCCCTGCCTGCCTGAGCCCTTCGGCGGCGAGCGCCGAATGAAGGGCTGCCTGATGCGGAATTTCAAACAAAAATAGCTGCAGGCGCTTATGCGGTATGCGCCTGCAGCTATTGTTTTTGTAGCGCATTCGCCGGGGCAGGCGGAGTGCTGGTGTGACCTATTTGTTTTTGTCTTTGCCCTTGGGCATGACGGTGGTCATCGGCGGCATGGGCCGGTCCGATGCGCTGTGTTCCTTGGGCGGCGAGGTGTCCTTTTTGGGTTTCTTCGCCATCTTGTTGCTGCGCTGTTCGCCTTTGGCCATGGGGCCTCCTTGAAAGGTCTCGGGATGGGACCGTGCGAGGATGGTACGTCACAAATTACGCTGTGCCGGCGGCTGCGGGGGGGGGGCTACGCGCCTGCGCCTTCTGTAGACTGTCGCACACCATCACCCAGCGCCCGCACGGCCAGCCGCTGGTCGTAAGCCAGTGCCAGCGCGTTCAGCACGGCAAGGCCCATGCCCAGCGCGCAGGTGGCGCCCCATCCGCCCCACAGCCAGGCCACCGACCCCATCGCCGAGCCCGTGGCTGCACCCACAAAATAGCTGGTCATGTACACCGCGTTCAGCCGCGCGCGGGCGGTGGGGTCCAGCCGGTAGATCACGTTCTGGTTGCTGATGTGTACGCCCTGCAGCGCCAGGTCGGCCACCAGCATGCCCACCACAAACCACACCAGGCTGCTGGCGCCCAGCCACAGCGCGCCCCAGCCCAGCAGTAGCAAACCTACCGATGCGGCGGTGGCCACCTGCGCCCGCCCACGGTCAGCCATGCGGCCTGCCACATTGGCCATGAGTGCACCGGCCACGCCCGCCAGCCCCACCAGCCCAATGCCGGCGTCGCCCAGTCGGTGTGCAGGCCCCGCCAGCAGCAGCGCCATGGTGGAGAACAACACACTGACGGAGGCAAACGACAACCCTCCCAGCAAGGCCCGGCTGCGCAACCGGGGGTGGTGCAAGGCCAGCGTGCCCAGCGACCGCAAGACCTGTCCATACCCCTGTGTCGGTGCTGAGGTCGTATTGCGTGACATCGGCATCACCCACCACAGCGCCAACGCCACGGCCACCATGGCGACGCCCGCCACCCGGTACACCAGCGTCCAGCCGCCCACCTCCGACAGCAGCCCTGCCACACTGCGCGCCGCCAGAATCCCGGTCAGCAGCCCGCTCATCACCAGCCCCACGGCCCGGCCGCTGCGGCCCGGCGCAGCCAGGGTGGCTGCCAGCGGCACCAGCACCTGCGCCGCCACCGAAAACAGGCCGGTGAGCAGCGTGCCCAGCGCCAGCATGGCGTAGTTGTGCGCAAACCCGCTGGTAAACAGTCCCAGAGCGGCCAGCAGCATCAGTGTGGTGATAAGCCGCCGCCGCTCCAGCAGGTCGCCCAGCGGCACCAACAGCAGCAGCCCTGCCGCGTACGCCACCTGCGCCAGCGTCACGATGAGCGCCGCCGACGAGTCCCGCACTTGCAGCTGCGTGGCAATGGAGTGCAGCAGCGGCTGGTTGAAGTAGTTGCTGCCCGCACACAGGCCGCAGGCCACGGCCATGAGCAAGAGCACAGGCGTGCTCAGGCCGGAGGCGCTGGGTGGCGGCGCATCTGGATGAGCGGGTGCGCGGGAGCGGGCTGGGCGGTGGGATGAAGTCATGGAGGGTGCAAGTGCGTGCAGGGAACGCATGCAACGCGCATGCCATGCACGGCTGCCGTCGCCTCGATTTCCAAGAGCTTGTCGTGAAGCTCCGCGGAATTTATGCTTGACCTGTCAGACAGTGGTCCCCTTCAAACCAAGACCGCACTCCATCTTCGGGAGAAATCAGTGTCAAAAAGAACCAGTATGGGCCAGTCGATCCTGCATGTTTTGCTGTCCAAATGACGTTTGGCTTCACAGAGCGGATGGCGTCGCGTCTCGACCACATCACCATCGTCGCACCCAGCCTCGACGCTGGATCAGCCTATGTTGAGACTGCTCTTGGCGTAGCTCCGGGGCCGGGAAGAGAGCATCCCAGCATGGCGACGCATAACCTGCTGCTGGCCCTTGGGCCTTCGGTTTATTTGGAGGTGATCGCAGCCAACCGTGACGCAGCGCCTGTTTCGCGGGCTCGCTGGTTTGGCATCGACGACATACCGGACGGCGCTACACCTCGTTTGGCTGCCTGGGTAGCGAGTACAAATGACATCGCTGCCGCGGCAGTACCTGCCATTGGTCAGGTTGAGACGATGCACCGTGACTCCCATACTTGGCGGATGGCGTTCCGTCCAGACGGTGCACTCGCGCTGGATGGGGCTGTGCCGCTATTGATTCAAAGGGCCGCTGACGCCAATCCTGTTGCAGCGCTGCCCACGAATCCCCTTCATTTCAGATCACTTCACATAGTGCATCCTGCGCCCGAAGAAGTGCTCGCACTCTTTGCCGCCATTGGCCTCGCTTCAACACCACGCGTCACAGTCGCTCAAGGAGCGGCATGTGCCTTGGTGGCAGAGATACAAACGCCGTCAGGGCTGCGCAGGCTGGGTGGCGCTTGAGTCCTCGCTCAAGCGGAGCACCGACGGCTGCAATGGGCCACCCGCCGACAAATTCGACGCCATGGTTTGCTGGCTCTCGTTGGCTCGGTATTTGGTATCCATGGAACCTGTCGCCTCGTAAGGAGCCGTGGCATATCGCCTACCACCGCACCGGCCCCACCTCATCCCGCCAAAATATCCACCGCCGCGTCTCCATATACAGTGACGTGCTGATGGAGTAAGGGTCCATGCCCGCCTCGCTGCGCTGCAGCCGCACCAGGTAGCCGCCATAGCTGGCTGCCCACAGGGTTTCTCCATCGGGGGATGCATCGACAGCGCTGGTCGTGCTGCCGATGTGGTGGTGCCACAGGGCTTGTCCCTCGTCGCTGATGGCATGCAGGTAGCCGTCAGCATCGCCCAGGATCACCAGGCCCGGCAAGGTGACAGATGCGTACACGCGGCAGCGTTCGTCCAGTGGTAGGGTGTCCTCATCGGTCGCTTTTTGCGGTGCCGCCCCGATGGGGATCGAGCAGGTATTGCCCCAATACAGATGGCATGAGTTGGCAAACAGGCGTGTGCCGTCGTGCGAGAACATCGCGTGGTGGGGGTAAGACGATAGGGGCTCGTGTTCGGTCACCACAGCGCCGTGCGCGTCCAGCACGATGTGGCAGCTGTCCTGGTCGCCTACTGCGATGTGACGCTCATCAGGCGACAGGGCCATGTGCAGCATGTCCAGCGCCAGCACGGTGACGGTCTCACCATCGACCTTTTCATCCATCTGGTTCTTGGGCCAGGTGTAGGGGCCATCTTCTTCAAACGTCTGTGGGTGCAGGCGTTGCACTGGGCTGTCGGCACCTTGGGCTGCGGGGTGCAGAAGATACACCCCTGTGGGGTTGCGCAGCAGCACGCGCAGGCCATCGTTGAAGGGAATGATGTCATCGCAGCGCTGCCCCAGCGGGCCTGTGGACACCAGCACCTGCGGGGGCAGGCCTTCGTTGCCGCGCGGCAGGGCAAATTGCGCAATCACGGGGCCATTCCATCCGTGGTGGGTGGTGATGTGCAGGCCGTCGCATTGGGCAAAGCACTGGCGATCGGGCGAGCGGCCCAGGCCCTGGATGGCGGGCAGGGGCGCGTGCTCTGTGCCATGCAGCAACACCCAGCGGGCGTCGTCGTCATGGGCCGCGCCGATGCGGGCGACCAGACGGTCATCGTCCAGCACAAACACGGGGCCAATGAATTGGCCGGCCTGGGCGGCACGCGCCACATAGGCATCCGGGGCAAAGGCAAAGCGCTGGCGAAACCGCGTGGCAAGCTCTTCGTCGGCCCAGTGGCTCACCACCCGCGCCAGTTGCAGCACGGTGGGCGCATCGGCCTTGCGCGGGTCTTCGGGCAGGGCGTTGTCGCGTTCTTCGGCGCCGTTCTCCTCATCGCCGCCACCGGCTGTTGCCGAGGCCTCGGCGCGGTGGGCATCGTTGGCCAGTTGGTGCGCGCGGATGGCCGCCACGTAGGCTTGCCCATCGGCCTGCCATTGCTCCGACAGCGTCATGAGTTCGACGGGAAACACGGCCGCATCGGGCAGGTCGGGCGGCAAGGGTGGGGTGGCCAGCAGTTGCACGGCGGCTTCGATGCGGCGGGCCTCGGCCTGCTGGGCCTGCGCCTCTTCGTGCCGTGCGCGGATGCGGGCCTGCACCAGACCATGAAAGCGCAGCAGGCGGGCAATGTGGTCGGCGGCGCAGCGGGGCAGGGGGGCGCGGCTGTCGCTCTGGCGCTGGGCGTAGCTGAACTCGACAGCGGCCGGCCCCTCGCGCGCCTCGTCCACATCGATCTGGTAGGCGCTGTGGGCGTTGTCTTCGTCATCGCCCGGCGCGTCATCACCGTTGCGCCAGCTGTATTTGAGCGCGCGGCCCCAGGGTTCGCCGTCGTGCATGCAGGGCTGGCGCGCCCCCACCCAGACCTCGCCCTCCCAGTAGCCGTTGCGGTCGCTGTCCCACCAGTCGTTGTACTGTTCGGTGAACACGGGCAGGCTGGTGAAGGCCTCGATGTGCTCTGCCGTCAATGTGGCCTGCAGGCGCTGGTAGAGCGGGTAGCGTGCACGGTGCTGGCCCACGGCTTTGCGCACGTAGTCCAGCACTCCGCGCCAGGCGTGTTCGCAGGCCTTCCAGGCGTCGGGGTCGTGGCTGGGCTCGGCGGGGGGCGCCAGCACCTGCCAGTCGCCGGGCTCCCCCTGCGTGTAGCGGCGATAGAGCAGCGTGCGCTGGGCGACCGTGGGGGCCGCGTGGCGCCACAGCTTGGTGGCCAGGCGCTCCAGCCAGTTGCGCGGCGCGGGCACCTGCTCCACCGACAGGTAGAAGTCCCAGGTTTTCCACACCGTGATGAACACGTTGTCGTCGCGCGCGTCGCCTTCTTCGTCCACATGCCGTTGGCACAGTGAGAAATCAGTCTGCTGGAACCAGCCGTAGGCTTTGTGTTCCTTGTGCGCGATCACTGGCGTGTGCACCACGGCCAGGATGTTCTCGATGCTGATGGAGTTGTCTGCGCACAGGTCGTCGGCCACAGGCTGGTCGGCGTGGATGTCTGCGCTGCTGCGCACCGCGCTCTGGCCTGCCCGCACGGCGGCCAGCACCTGGCGGCGGCTGATCATGGCAGCCAGGCCGTCTTCGCCGGCGTCCACGCCCTCGTGGAACTCGGGGGCGAACACGGCACCCACGATCTCGGCCGAGAACTCCGCACGGTGGGGCACACCGCGCACCTCGTCCAGCAAAAACTCCACCTGTTCTTGGCCTTCGATGTGCAGGTGGTACTCGTCGGTGAACAGCGCCACCCGGGCTTGCAGCCCACCACGCACGCGCAGCTCGCCATGGTTGTAGTGGCCCCAAAGCAGGTCATGCACCTGCAGCGCACCTTGCAAACACACCAGCTGTCCGCCGATCACGGCGTTCTGCACATGCAGGTTGCCGTTGACGACCAGGTGCGTCGTGCCATCGGTGTCGGCGCTGGTCAAGGCGCCGTCGATGCGCAGGTCTCCATCCACCACGATCACAAAGGGCGCACGGGGTACGGAGGCCTCATTGGGGCCGTCGGGTTGCTCTTGCAGCCATTGGCGCAGCGGGCTGCCCTGGGCCAGGGGGGCGTCGAGGTGCAGCGCAGGCCAGTGCGCGTCGCCTGTGATCCATAGCGCGGTTTCATCGGCCAGGGCCTCAGGGTCCTCCGCCAGACGCTCTGCCATCCAGCAGTCGGGGGGAATGCGGTGGGCCAGATCGGCCAGTGGGCAAAGTCGGGCAGTGGGCATGGGCATGGGCAGGGACACAGGAGGGACTCAACCGGCGGGCATCGTACACCGCGCCCAGCAATGATCCGGCTTTGCGCAGACAATGATGTGTCATCTTATTAATTCATTGCCATGACGCAGAACCCCCCCGCTTTTGAAGTCCTCCCCCGCGACCTCTCTGCCTACCGCCAAGGCAATGTCGGCATCGACTATGTGCACCGCTTCGAGTCGGGCAAGCCTGGCCCGCATGTGCTCATCAATGCACTCACGCACGGCAACGAGATCTGCGGCATGGTGGCGGCCACCCACCTGCTGGACACGGGTGTGCGACCCCTCATCGGCACGCTGACCGTCAGCTTTGCGAATGTGGCCGCCTACGAATCGTTTGACCAGAGCCGCCCGTTCGAGAGCCGCCAGCTGGTGCACAACCTCAACCGCATCTGGTCGGCGGCCGAGTTGGACGGCACGGCCGACAGCCCCGAGCTGCAGCGTGCCCGCATCCTGCGCCCCGTGGTGGCTGCGGCCGATCACATCCTCGACATCCACTCCACCAGCCAAGACGTGCAGCCGTTCTGGGTGTACCCAGCCTACCCGCGCAATGCGGAGGTGGCGCTGGCCATCGGCCGCCCGCCGGTGCACCTGGTGATGCCCAGTGGCCTGGGTTCGGGCACGCCGCTCATCCAGCACGGTCGCCACGGGCAGGCCGAGGGAGATGGGGTGGCGCTGGTGGTGGAATGTGGCCAGCACTTCCGCCAATCGGCGGCCGACATGGCCACGGCGGTGGCGCTGGACTTTCTGGCGCACTTTGGCCTCATCGCACCGGTGGCCGACCGGCCCGCGCCCGCCGAGCAGCGCCGCTACGAGCTGCTGGAGACCTGTATGGTGCGCACGTCGGACTTCCGCTTCACAAAGCCCGTGCAAGGGTTTGAGGTGTTTGCCAAGGGTGACCTCATCGCCACCGATGGCCCGTATGAGATCCGCGCGCTGTGCGACGACTGCACCATCCTCATGCCCACCCGCGAGCCCATCGTGGGCCGCGAGGCGGTGTACCTCACGCGGCCGATCTGATCCGGCTGGGGCGGCAGGGAGGTCCGGGGCGTGGGCGCCCGGGCTATTTCTTGAAACGGATCTTGCCGTCCTTGACGTACTGGTTGAACTGGTCGGGAGGTAGCGCCGCAGACCCGACGATGTCTTCTTCGACCGACCAGCTCAGCGTGGTGCTGTCCGCGCTGGTGGTCACCTCGATCGGGCCCTCGGGGATGGCGATCGGGGCGCCGTCGCCCGGTGTGTAGGTCACGTGGCCGTGGACGGTGGCGTGTTGTGTCATGGCGATTTCCTTGCGGCAGTGCCGCTGTGTTCATCGCTTCATTACAGGGTGAACTGCCTGACTGCCGTGTCAGCGCATGCCGCGCCGGAGCGACGGCAAGTGGCCGGTTTCGCACCGGTTCGCGCCGGTCAGGGTGGCACCACTGCCTGCGTGCGCTCCTGGCGCACCAGGTACAGGCCGCTGCCAATGATGATGGCGCCGCCCAGCAGCGTGCTGTAGCCCGGGACTGTCTGCCACAGCACCCAATCCAGCCCCATGCCCCAGGCCAGCGCCGTGTATTCAAATGGCGCCACCACGGAAGCCTGCCCGTGGCGAAAGGCTTCGGTGATCGCCAACTGGCCTGCAAACCCTGTGATGGCGAGCCCTGCCACCAGTGGCCAATGCACCTGCGCCACGCTCACCCAGTGCGGCCAGGCCAGCGCGCCGGCACCCAGTGCCAGCAGCGTGGTGGTCCAGAACACCAGGCTGGCACTGGAGTCGGTGCGGGTGAGCATGCGCCCCGTGATGGCCGACACCGCATAGCAGGTGGCTGCCGCCAGCACGGCCAGTGCGCCCAGGGTAAAGAACGCCTCCTGATTGGGTCGCAGAGCCACCAGCACGCCCACCATGCCCAGCGCAATGGCGACCCAGTGGGCAGCGCGCACCTTCTCGCGCAGCACCACGGTAGACAGCGCAGTGATGAGCAGCGGCGCAATGAAGAACAGTGTGTAGGCCTCGGCCAGTGCCAGTTCACGGATGGCAAATGCAAACAGTGCCAGCATGGCCACATTGAGTCCGCCACGCAGCAAGTGCAGGGGCCAGCGCACCTTCAGCAGCCGTGGCACCTCGCCACGCCACAGCGCATAGAGCGCCACCAACGGCAGCGCAGCCCAGCCCCGCAGCGCCGCGACCTGCATGGCGGGATAGTGGGCGCTCAGCGTCTTGAGCAGCGCATCCATCAGCGAAAAGAAACCCACCGCAGCCACCATGGCGATGATGCCGCGCAGGTTGCTGGACGGTGCAGCCTGTATGGGCGGGGCGGGCGATGCGGAGGACTGGGAGGGGGCGTTTTCAGCCATGGGGATGCTTTAGATTTTGCAGAGCGTGCGCCACGGCCGACACGGCGTTGGGTGCGGAAGGGGGCTCACAGCTGCCGAATAGGGAAGGCATTGCGGGAGCGCGTCGGTGCCATGGCGGCCGCCGCGCAGAGCAGGGGCAAAAAGTGTAGCGCAGGGGATGGCAGTGAGTTGCCGCGGAACGCAGTCCCGCTTGTATTGCGTGGCGGTCTGCTTCAGGGTGTGCGCCCATCAACTGAAACACCCGGCAGTGCCCCCAGCCGACCACGGTGGATGATGGGGCAGTTGAGCACCACCCGCGTTATCTGCAGCGTGATCTGGCCTTTGTCCTGCGCGTCCAGCACTTCTTCCTCGGACCGCAGGGTGCGAGCCTGCGTGGCATCGACCCAGGTGATCTGAACCAGTTGCCACAACGGGCTGTAAGCCGTGTAAGCATTTGCAGGCCCCACAGGGCGGGGAGCGGATGCAAACACGCTGGCCTGCTCGAAGTTGGTGGTGCCGTAGACGCGATCGGTCGCCCCCAGGCGCTGCATGCGCTGCATGCCAGAGGATGTTGATGCCTGTGGGTCGGGCAGGGCGTTGGCCAGCAGCGGCGCGTAGTTCGCATGCTTGGCGCGGGCCATGTCGGCATCGGATGCATCGGTGGTCACATAGAGGACCTCTTGCCCCTCGAACCAGCCACGAAGCAACGGCAGGTGTGCCTTCTCAGGGGGATCGATGGGGGCTGGAGCCGTGCCGCACGCCACCAGGGCGATCAGGACCACTGCCGAAGTAGCCATTCGCAGCCGGGACTGCAGGAACTGCGGGGACAACGTGGTGCAACGGAGAATGGTGCGCATGGTCGGGTCCAGGATCGTGGAATGTTGCGGGAAGGCGTAGAGTCAGACGATAGTGCTTGCTGGCTTTCCGCATCGATGTGGATGAGGAGAACGAACATGGACCCCATGCGCATTCTGTTGATCCAGGGACACCCAGACGCCCTGGCGCCCCACTTGTGCCACGCCTTGTCCCAGGCCTACGCCGAAGGGGCCATGGCGGCGGGCCACGTGGTGAGGCTGGTGGATGTGGCCGCCATTGATTTTGCCCTGCTGCGCAGCCAGCACGAGTGGGAGCTGGGCCTGCTGCCCGCGTCTCTCAAGCCTGCGCAGGCTGACATCGGCTGGGCGCAGCACATCGTGCTGTTCTTTCCGCTGTGGCTGGGCGACATGCCAGCCTTGCTCAAGGGTTTTCTGGAGCAGGTGGCAAGGCCCGGTTTTGCCTTCAACCCCGAAGGCAGCAACCCCTTCGGGCGCAAGGGGCTCACCGGGCGCAGTGCGCGGGTGGTGGTCACGATGGGCATGCCAGCGCTTGTCTATCGCTGGTACTTCCGTGCACACAGCGTGAAGTCGCTGGAGCGCAATATCCTGGGCTTTGTGGGCGTTGCGCCGGTGCATGAGACGCTGGTGGGCAGCGTGGATCAACTGGGCGAGGGTGGGGTTGCCAAGTGGAAGGCGCGCATGCGCGCGCTGGGGGCCAAGGCGGCGTAGGCCACAGGCGCGGCTGGCCGAACCGCCGCCTTCTTCAGCCAAACGTGCGCGCCATGCCCATGGCACCCATGCGCTGGCTGATGGCAAAAAATTCCGCCACGGTGTCTTCAATGATCTGCTGCGCGGTCTTGACGGAGTCAATCAATCCCGCGGTCTGCCCCGCCAGCGCAGGGGCCGCCTCCATGTCACCGTCAAAGTACACGCGCTGGATGCCCGCAAAGCTGTCGGCGGGCATCAGTCCCGCCTCGTGGATGGCCTGGGTGCGCTGCGACTTGAGCGCGCGGATGCAGGGGCTGGCCTTGGTGTTGAGCATCCAGGTGCCGGTGACGCCCGCATCGACGATGGCGTTCTTGTAGTTGGCGTGCACGGGGCTCTCTGCGCAGCTGACAAACCGTGTGCCCATCTGCACCGCCTCGGCCCCCAGCGCAAAGGCTGCGGCCATGCCGCGCCCGTCACAGATGCCACCTGCCGCCACCAGCGGCACGTCCACCCGTGCGCGGATGGCCTGCAGCAGCACCAGGGTGGAGACCTCTTCGGGGTTCTTGAAGCCGCCGCCTTCACCGCCTTCGACCACCAGGCCGTCAATGCCTGCGTCCACGCATTTCAGCGCTGCGTCCACCGTGGGCACCGCGTGATACACGGTGATGCCCGCGTCCTTGAGCGGCGCGATGAACTTGGCCGGGCTACCCGCTGAGGTGGTCACAAACTTCACGCCCGACGCGCACACAAAGCGCAGCATGGCGTCGTCCTTCAAAAAGCGGATGGGCAGGTTCACGCCAAACGGCAGGCCCAGCGCGCTCATCTTGGTGATCTCGGCCTGGCAGTTGGCCGTCTCGCCGGAGGACGTCTCAATGATGCCCAGCCCCCCCGCGCGTGACACCGCCGAGGCCAGCTGCGTGCGCGCAATCCAGCCCATGGGCGCCTGGATGATGGGGTAGCGCGCGCCCGTGTGGGCCAGGACGCGGTTGGTGGTGGGTGCGGTCATGGGCAAGGTCTCCTGATTTTTTGAGAGCGCCCATTATTTCGACGGGCATGCCGTCGCCGTGTCGCCCGCGTTACGGGGCCGGGGCGGGGGCGGGGGTCTCGTGCCAGGGCAGCTTGGCAAACAGGCGCTGCCAGTCGGCGCATGGCACGGTGGAGTCGTCGGCGGGGGAGTGCCCGCAGTCCCAGTCCGCGGGCCCCGGCCAGCGCAGCCCGCTGTCGAAGGTCATCGCCGCCCCCGTCACCGGGTGGGGCACCGTGAGCTGCCAGGCATGCAGCCACAGCCGCTGCTGGCCCAGCCGCTCGGCCCACCAGCGGTTGAGCGGGCCCTTGCCGTGCGTGGCATCGCCAATGATGGGGTGCGCCAGGTGCTTGAGGTGGCGGCGGATCTGGTGGCGCCGCCCCGTGGTCGGGAGGGCCTCGACCAGCGAGGCGCGCGTGGTGGCAAAACGCGCATCGCTGGCCTCCGGCAGCGTGAGCTGCGCCAGGCGCCGAAAGCGTGTGTGGGCGTCCTGCACGGCGGCGTCCGCAGGCGCATCGTCGGGCTTCAAGGCGTGGTCCACCTCGATGGCCTCAGGCGCCCAGCCGCGCACCATCGCCAGGTAGCGCTTGTGCGTGGCGCCATGCTCAAACGCTTGTGACAGCGCGCGCGCCGCATCGCTGTGCAGCGCCATCACCAGCACGCCGCAGGTGCCCTTGTCGAGCCGGTGCACGGGGAACACATGTTGGCCCAGCTGGTCGCGCAGGGTCTGCATCACAAACCGCGTCTCGCCCGCGTCCAGCCCCGTGCGGTGCACCAGCCAGCCTGCGGGCTTGTAAACGGCCACCAGGTGCTCGTCGCGCCAGAGGATGTGCAGGGGAGGGGGCATGGAGGAATGTGTGTGCGCCATCGCGGGCTAGGGGAAGGCGCGGATTGTGCCGCACGCGCCGCTGCCTACACTGGCCCCGTTCAACCTTTGCAAAGGATGCCCAGGTATGTCCGCTGGAGACTGGAAAGACATGTACGCCGCCGCCGTGGCGGGCGACCTGGCGCTGGTGCGCCACCACATCAGTGCGGGCGTGAACCCCAACTACCAGCATCCCGAGATCCTTTGCACGCCGTTGGTGGCGAGCCTGATCCACGGCCACCACGAGATCGCCCACTACCTGCTGGCGCATGGGGCTGACCCGGGGCTGCGGTCGGACTTCGACGACATGACCCCACTGGAGGCCGCGCGCCGCTACCGGCGCACCGAGTTCATCGCCTTGCTGCAGGCGCAGGGCGCCCAGGAAGAGCGCAAGCCGTTCTGGTGGCGCTGGTTGCCCCTTTAACCCCCTGGGTTGCTTGGCGTCCTTTTTCCCAAAGGGACGCCACCCGTGCGCTGTGGCGCTCACCGGGGCCGAGTCCGTCTCAATGGGGTGACTGGCCTGCGTGTGCTGCTTCTTTCGCCCTGAGCTTGGCGCCGATGTACTCGCCGTGCGTCACATGCAGCAGGCCGGCCACCTTGCTGATGGTGTGCATCTCGTTCTCGTCCGGGCGTGCGTCCGCGTAGGCGACCTGCCACATGGCTTCAACGAGCTGGATTTTCTCGTCCTGCGTGAAATGCTCGTTCAGCTGGCTGGTGAAGCGCTGGTAGTCGTAGGCGGTTCTGGAGGTGGCTGCGGCCTGTTCCAGCAGGCGCTGCAGTTTATCGTCACTTAGTGCAAATTGCCGGTGCAGTGCAGTCTGCATCACGCTGCGCTCCGCATCGCCCACCGCCGACTGGGTCCGTACCACCTCCACCAGCAACACGGCGGCTGCCAGTTGCACAGACCGCGCACGCTCTGCAGGAGATGGCACGGGGTTGAACGGGGTGAGGCTTTCAAGCAGGTCTTTGAGGGCTTGGAACATCGTGTGGTTTGCTGGCTGCGTCAGTAGGGTGGAGGCGTGGGGGGTGGGGTTGGTTCCGCTGACATGTGCTGGCTGCGCACGTTGCGCTCGCTGCGGCACAAAGCCCCGGCGACAATCGGGGGCCATGACGAAGAAAACCATACTCCCCTTGCAACTGCTGGTTGCCCCCGACAAGAACGACCCCGCACCGCTGATCCTGTACCACGGGCGCAACTGCCCCGATGGCTTTGGTGCGGCGCTGGCGGCATGGCTGTACTACGGCGACCAGGCTGAATACGTGGGGCTGGACCACGGCGATGTCAAGACCGTGGACGACCTGCCGCCCCTGCAAGGCCGCGCGGTCTACATCCTGGACTTCTCGTTTGCCAACGAGGTGATGGCCGCCATCGACGAGCGCGCCGCCAAGCTGGTCATGCTGGACCACCACAAGAGCGCGGCCGAAAAGCTCACCGGCTTTGCCTGCCGCTGCGGTGTGGTGCACTTCGACATGAACAAGTCGGGCGCGCGCCTGGCGTGGGAGTTTTTTCACCCGCGCGAGCCCATGCCCGCGCTGTTCAAGTACGTGGAAGACCGCGACATCTGGAAGTGGGAGTTTGCCGAGAGTGCTGCCTTCCTGTCAGCCCTGGACATGGAAGAGCAAGGCTTTGCGCGCTGGCGCGAGATTGCCGACTTCACGCCCGAACAGCTCCAGCAGTTCATGGTGCGCGGCGAGGCCATGGACCAGAAGTACCGCAAGCTCTGTGCCGACATCGCCGAAGGCGCGCAGCCGCTGGTGTTCAACGGCATCACGGGCCTGATGGTCAATGCCCCCGGCATGTTCCACAGCCTGGTGGGCGACATCCTCTCGGCCAAAACGGGCACCTTTGCGCTGATGTGGAGTGCAGGCGAAAAGGGCGTGAAGGTGGGGCTGCGTGCGCAGCGCAACTTTGACTGCATCGCGCTGGCCGAAAGCATGGGCGGCGGTGGCCATGCGCAGGCCTGCGGCTTCAAGATGAAGGTGGAGCGCCTGCCAGAGCTGCTGACAGGTACCTTCAACGCGTGATGCCCGGGCGATTTTGAGGATCAATCGCCTGTAGCGATAGAGCTATATCCCTGAGTAGCTATCAAAAATATAGTGAATGATGTGGCGCGCCAGCGCGGCTAAACCAGCCGCAGGTCGGCCCCCTGGGTCCCTGGAAACACCCGCGCCACGGCCGCCGGGTTCAGCCCGTACATGCGGGCGAACAGTCCCCCCAACACACTGCGGTAGTCGTTGAGCACGGGGTAGTCGCGGTTCTGGAACAGCGTGGTGGCGGTCAGCGCCTGCTGCTCGCCCGCAATGCGGCCGCCATTCACCCCACCGCCCAGCACCCAGAATACCGTGCCGTGGCCATGGTCCGTGCCCCGGTTGCCGTTCTCGCGGAAGGTGCGGCCAAACTCGCTGATGACCACCACCACGGTGGACTTCCACGCGGGGCCCATCTCGTCGGCAAAGCCTGCCAGGCCACGGCCCAGTTCCTCGAGGCGATTGGCCAGCGTGCCGGTGGCGGCGCCCTGGCCCACATGGGTGTCCCAGCCGCCCACGTCCACAAAGCCGAGCTGGTAGCGCGACTGCATGAGCCGCGCCATGCGCCGGGCTGTGCCCTCAAAGCCCTTGGTACTCAGCGCATTGCGGCTGGCGGCTTCCATCTCGCCCTGCATGGTGCGGGCGACCTCATCGCGGGTGGCAAAGCCTTCGTTCACGGGCGTGGCCAGCGGTGTGCCCCGGTACATGGAGGCGATGAGTTCGGCCTGCCGCGCATCCACACCACCGCGCCCCGCGCCTGCGCTCAGGGCGGTGTTGGGCACATCCACCGCTCCGCGCATCACCAGGGGCAGGGTGCTGGTGAACGCCATCGGCTGCAGCGCCACCGGGGCACTGTCGGCGCGCGGGTTCAGCTCCGCCACCAGCCGGTTCAGAAAGCCCGATCGGTAGTCGCGCCGCCCGCCCAGGGGCTGGCCCAGCTCAATGCTGTCCTGGGTGTCGAAGTGGCTGCGCGAGAGATCGTCCGTGCCTGCAAACGGAACAAAGGCGAGCTGGCGCTGCTGGTACAGCGGCAGCATCGATTCAGCCAGTGCCGGGTGCAGGCCCCAGTCGGGGGTGAGCGGCAGGGCCCCGCCCTCCTGCCCCGGCCGGGCGATGGCGATGTTGGGCCGTGTCTCGTAGTAGTAGCTGCTGGCCGTGGGCACGAGCAGGCTGGCGCAGTCGTAGCCACCGCGCAAGAACACAAGCAGAAAGCGCGCGTCCTGCGCGCGGGGTGCGGCGAGCACGCTGGCGCTGTGCACGCCCAGGCCGGTGCCGAGTGCGCTGGCGCCCAGGGCCTGGAGAAGGTGTCGTCTACAAAGCATGGGGCTGTCCTTTCAACCTATTCAATGGCGCCCGAACGCATCATCGGCTGCTGCGCAGGCGCGTGCGCGGTCAAAGCCGTGGCAGCCGTGCAAGGGCCGCCCCGCCGCACGGGCTGCGTCCCCCTTCCCGAGGGGCGAAGCCATTCGAGAGAAGGGGGAGGGCGCGAAGCGACTCAGGGGGATGTACTCCATCTCCTCTCCTCATCCGTGCATGAACTCAGGGGATGCGAGGAACAGCAGATTCCATTCGCGCGGTGAGGTGGCCTGCGCCAGGGCGCTGCGCGTGGCCGGGGACCACGTGGGCTCCAGCGTACGCACGTAGGCGGTCTGCGCCAGGGCCGGGGGCATGCGCGGCGCGGCGCGGGGTGCCGCATCATCGCTCGCTGGTGGGGCGGCCATGGCGCCTGCACCCAAGGCCCGCGCCATCTCAAAGCGCGTGCTCATCTGCCCCGAGCCTGACCATGTCGCGGAGTCCAGCGGGTAGCCATCGGGCGTGACACGGCCATACAAAGGCTCGGCCAGCCGTTGTAGCCACGCCAGCGCAGGGTCGGTGCTGGGCAGCACGGCATCGCCGTGGGCCAGGCGCAGGCCCGCCAGTGCGTAGTGCACCGGGTCCCGAAAACGCAGGCCCAGGGATGCACGGAACTCTGGTGTGTGGAACAGCGTTTCCAGCACTGCCGCAATGTCGCCGTCCGTGCGCTCAAAGCTGCGGGCCAGTGTCTGCAGCAGTGCAGGGGGCGGGTTGTCGCCCACCAGAAAGAGCGCGATCTTGCGGGTGATGAAGCGCGCGGTGGCAGGCGCACGGGCCAGGCGGTCCAGCGCTTCGTCCACCTCGGCCAGGCCTTGGGCGCGGAGCGGCTGGCCGAGCAGTGTTTTGGGGTCCCAGTCATGCTGCTGCGGGTTGAATTCAAACAATCCCTCGCGCACGTAGTGGCGAAGCAGTGCGGGCCGCATGCGCGGGGGCTCGTCGCCCGGCGGCCGCTGCGATATGCCCACGCCGGTCAGCACGCGGGCCAGCTCCTGCACGTCCTGCTGGCTGTAGCCACCGTCCACGCCCAGCGTGTGCAGCTCCATCAGCTCGCGCGCGTAGTTTTCGTTGATGCGGCCTGCAGCGTTCTGCGCGTTGTCCAGGTAGCGCAGCATGGCCGGGTGGCGCACGGTGGCGCCCAGCAGGTCGCGAAAGCGGCCCAGCGCGTGGGGGCGCACCGCACGCTCTTCGTAGTCGCCCACCAGTGCCCGCAGGCTGCCTTTGCCTGCAAACACGTTGAAGTGGTTCATCCAGAACCAGGTCATCTTCTCGCGCAACTGGCTGGGCGAATACAGCGCGCGCAGCACAAACCGGGCGGCAGCCTCTTGCTGCAGGGCGCGCATGTCCTGCTGCCAGGCCTTGAGCGCGGCCTTGCGCTCGTCCTCGGTGGGCAGGGCCTTGGCGGCGCGGTTGCGGGCTTCCATGTTGGCCGCCAGCGCCTCGATGGGGGTGCGCGAGATGGCCATGGCGTCGATCTGCGCCTGGGCTTCGCGGGGCAGTGCGGTGTGGCCACCTGGGCGCAGTTGCGCAGCCAGATACGCACTGATGCCCAAGCCGCCCAGCGCTTGCGTGCCCTGGGCGGTGCAGCCCCAGGTCACGCGGTCCTGCAGGCGGGCCAGGGTGGGTTCGTCGGCCGCGCTCCAGGTGCCCGGGCCTGTTGTGTGGGGCACTGCGGCTGCGGGGGGCGCGGCTTGTGTGGCAAGGGGGGCGCCAAAGACGGCGCAGCCCGCCAGGCCGAGCAGCAGGGTGCGGCGGTGGAGGTGCAGTGGGTTAGTGGGGGTCATGGGGCCTCGCGGGCAGCCAGTCAATGGCTGTCCGCATGGTGCCGCCGCCACCACCCGCATGCAAGCCCGCACGGCGGGTTTTACCTGCGCGACACAAACTGCAGGGAGGATGTATCGAGGGGTATCTCCAAACCCCCAGACACGGTCGTCTTCTAACAGGTTCTCGGTGCTATGGCGCTGCGCCCGTGGCCTGCGCCGCCTCCTCAAAACGGTCTACCTTGCGCAGGGTCTGGAACGCCATCATCCAGCCACCCACCACACCCAGCGTGCACAGGCCGCCCACGATGGCGGCGGGCACCACGCCCAGCCATGCGGCGCTGGTGCCCGCGCGGAATTCGCCCAGTTCGTTGGACGAGCCGATGAACAGCATGTTCACCGCGTTCACCCGCCCGCGCATGGTGTCGGGCGTGGAGAACTGCACCAGAGCGCCCCGGATGTACACGCTCACCATATCGGCCGCGCCCGCCACCAGCAGCGCCGCAAACGAAAGCCAGAACAGTGTAGACAGCGCAAACACCAGGTTGGCCACGCCAAACACCGCCACCGCGATGAACATGGTGCGGCCCACTTGGCGGTTGAAGGGCCGCATGCTCAGGTAAAGCCCGGCGCTGACTTCGCCCACAGCCATGGCACTGCGCAGCGCACCCAGGCCCGCCGGGCCCACATGCAGCACCTCTTGCGCATAGATGGGCAGCAGCGCCACCACGCCGCCCAGCAGCACGGCAAACAGGTCCAGCGAGATGGTGCCCAGGATGATGGGCCGCGTGCGGATGAAGGTGATGCCCGCGCCAAAGCGCTCGAACATCGTGCCTTGCGCGGGGCCGGGTGCCGTGGCATGGGCCACCACCACGCGCATCAGCAGGGCCACCCCGAGCACAAAACACGCGCAGCAGATGGCATAGGTCAGCTCGCCGCCGCCCAGCGCATACAGCAGCCCGCCCAGCAGCGGCCCGCCAATGCTGGCCACACGCATCAGCATGCTATTGGCGGCGATGGCCTGGGCCAGTTGTGCACGGGGCACGATCTGTGGCAACAGGCTCTGCATGGCCGGGCCCGAGAACGCGCGGGCACAGCCATACAGCACCAGCACGGCATAAATGCCCGCCACCCCGCTGCTTCCGTGGCCAGACAGCCACCAGAGCAGGGCGCTGCACAGGCCGCCCACCGACCAGGCAATCGCCAGGATGCGCTTGCGGTCAAAGCGGTCGATCAGGTCGCCCGCGGGCAGCAACAAAGCCAGCATGGGCAGAAACTGCGCCAGCCCCACATAGGCCAGCGCGAGCGGCTGCCGGGTCAGGTCGTACACCTGCCAGGCCACCACCACCGCCTGTACCTGGGTGGCGATGACGGCCACCACGCGGGCGACCAGAAAGGAGACAAAACCGTTGTGGCGATAGACGCTCTGGGCGTCGCTGGCGGCGGGAACAGGCGAAGTGGGCTCGGGAACGGGCATGGACAAGGCGTGGGAGCAGAGAGGCGGCCCAGGGCTGCGCGGACCTGGGGAGAACCCTGATGCTAGCGCCCTCGGCGCGGGCGCGCTGTGAAGGCGGGGTAAAGCCCGGTGCCCAGGCGGTGCGCCCGGGCCTCAGGTTCTCAGCCGACCTGCCGAAAAGACGACAGAGGCCCTGAAAAGCAGGCCCGCTCCGCCCGTGGCGCCTGTGCGCTGCGCCGATTCACCCCCTGGAGACCAATGGTCGAGCCATGGCGTTGACGATCAACACCAATGTGATGTCGCTGAATGCGCAGCGCCGGCTCGGCAATGCACTGGGCGACCTGGCGACCACCGTGCAGCGCCTGTCTTCGGGCCTGCGCATCAACACTGCCAAGGACGACGCGGCGGGCCTGGCCATCTCGGAGCGTTTTACCTCCCAGGTCCGGGGCATGAACCAGGCGGTGCGCAACGCCAACGACGGCTTGTCGCTGATGCAGACGGCCGAGGGCGCCCTGCAGGGCGTGGCTGCCAGCCTGCAGCGCATCCGCGAACTGGCCGTGCAGGCGGCCAATGACACCAACAGTGCCTCCGACCGGGAGGCCATTCAGGCAGAGGTCTCGCGCCTTGCGCAGGAGATTGACCGCACCGGCCGCACCACTCAGTTCAATGGCATGAACGTGTTCGACACCTCCAGCGCGAGCGTGGTGGGCGATGAAAACCTGCTGGGCGTGTACGACGGCTTGACCAGCGCGGGCAGCTGGCTGGAAAGCAGCGAACAGCTCATCCGCACTTACTACGGCCTCAAGGCCGATGGTGCCAAGCTCGACATCCGCTATACCGGCTACACCGACGGCGCCGGCGGGGTGGCTGCCTATGTGCAAAACACGGGCTATGACGCCAACGGCCGGGGACTGAGTCTGGTGTTGCAGGTGGACATGGCTGACTTTGTGCCCCCCAACCTGCCCAACGGCGGCACCGCGCCGTACTACAACGACCGCGTCATCGGCCACGAGATGGTGCACGCCGTGATGGCCCGCAGCACCAACTGGCAGAACCTGCAGGCCGGCAACCTGTGGTTCATCGAAGGCACGGCCGAGTTCATCCAGGGGGCGGATGAGCGGGTCAAGAACGATATCGCTGCAGTGACCACGGCAGGCGTGGTGGCCGCCATCAATGGCCCCGCCAACACCAGTGAGTTCTACTCGTCCAGCTATTCGGCGGTGCGCTACATGCATGACCGCATCAAGGCGGCGGGGGGCACAGGGGTCAAGGACGTGCTGACCTATATGAACGCCAACCCGGGCGCCACCCTCGACACCGCCATCGCCAATGCCTCGCACGGCGTGTTTACCAACGCGGCCGATGTCAAAAGCCAGTTCGCCACCAACGGCGCCGCGTTCATCGGCACCTTTGACCTGAACAACGCCGACACGGGGGCGATCGGCGGGCTGGATGTGGACGGCGGCGCCGCGCGCAATGCCAAGGCCGCCATTCCCAACATGGGCAGCCGCTCCGGCCAGGATGTGCTGGAGGGGTTCACCGAGTCGTACGAAACGATTGCCAAGAACGCCGGGGCCGTGAGCACCAAGGTGTTCCAGGTCGGCGCCAATGCCAACCAGACGCTGGAGACACGGGTGGGCGTGATCAGCCTGGGTGCGCTGGGCCTGCGCAACACGCTGGACGTCACGGTGTCGCCCGCACAGGCCATCGTGGCGGTGGACCGCGCGCTGGACTATGTGAGCAGTCAGCGCGCCGTGCTGGGCGCCCAGGCCTCGCGCCTGGAGGCCACCATCGGCAATCTGCAGGTCAGCAGCGAAAACCTGTCGGCCAGCCGCGCGCGCGTGGTGGACACAGACTTCGCAGTGGAAACCGCTTCGCTGGCGCGCCAGCAGATCCTGCAGCAGGCTGGAAACGCCATGGTTGTGCAGGCCAACCAGATGCCCCAGGGCGTGCTGGCCTTGCTGCGCAGCTGATCGCCTTCCGCTCAGGATCGTCAGCGAGGCGGTGGTGCGCGCCGTTTCCCTGGCGAATCAACGGCGCTGCCGGTGCCGGTAGTCCCAGGGCGCCAAAGGCCGCTTCTGGGACCACAGGCCCGCATGCTGCGCCTGTGCAGAGCGCTGCAAGGGCACCAGGTGCGGGTAGTGGCTGGCGTAGGGCGTGTACACCCAGGCCATGCCTGCGCGCACCTGTGCCGTGGCGACATCGGTGCCACCACAACGCACCTGCGCCACCATGCGGCCGTAGCTGTCCTCATCCACGGGTTGCAGGGTGGCCCGTTGTCGAAAGCACAGCTGTGCCAGGTGCTGCCGCGACTTCTGCCCAAACGCCTGCCGCGACTCGGGCGCATCGATGGCGGCGATGCGCACCTTCACCTGCTGGTAGGCACCGGGTGGCCCGCAGCGGGCAGTGAGGGTGTCGCCGTCGCTGATGGCGACGACCAGGCAAAACAGGGAAGCGAGGGGCACAGGGAGCTTGGGTGTGTGTTTGCAGGCACTGGCGCCAGTGTTTCTTGCAAAAATGGAGCGATTTGGCTGGGTGCGCTACAACAGTATGCTTTTGTAGCTATTAATAGTATAGCGGTGTGCTGCGTGATCACGATGACACAACAAGGGCTGCTATAGGGGCATGCGCCTGCCGCCGCCCTGCGTAGCACCTGGCGGGCCACAGGTCTGCTTTGCTTCAAGGTGAGACCACGCCGTGGTGTGCATGGCTTGAAGAATCTGGGGAACCGGGAGCGGTTACTGCCGTCAGACACCCCAGGCGCTGTGACAATGGGGTGCATTGTCCAATGCGCTCGCGTCGCGTTTGCTTCGCGCTTGTTATCGTCGGCGATAGCCGCCCACCCCCAAGGAGTCCCGGTTTTGCGTTTCCCCTGGTCCACAGAATCCCATGCCCCCCAACCAGCGCTCCTGCGCGCCGCTGCAGTGGCCCTGGCCTGTGGCGCGACTTTGGTCATGGCAGGCTGTGCCGGCACAGGGGCCAAGACGTTTGGCGTGCAGGAGAACTTTGGCTCGGTCGCCACGTACTCGCGCCTGTTCGATGCCACGCCGGCCCAGACGTGTGAAGCCTCGCGCCGCGCGCTGCTCAGCCAGGGCTACGTCATCTCGTCCAGCGCGGCCGACCTGGTGGAAGGCAAGAAGAGCTTCCAGCCCGAGCCCGAGTCGCACCTGCAGATGGTGGTGCGCGTGGTGTGTGTGCCTGAGGCCAACGACGGCAAGGTCAGTCTGGGCTTTGTGACGGCCACCCAGGACACCTACGCATTGCGCAAGACCAACAACTCGGCCAGCGTGGGTGTGGGCGCCATCGGCTCGGTGTCGCTGCCGTTCTCATCCAGCAGCGAGTCCCTGGTCAAGGTGGGCAGCGAGACCATTGCCAAGGACACCTTCTACGACAGCTTTTTTGATCTGGTCAAACGCTACCTGGTCATCGACCAGGCGCTGGCGGACTGAGCGGCCGGGGGCGTGCCCGGCTTTTTTTTCGGTCGTCTCTCGGCCCACTTCCCGCCGGTGCTTTATCAGGCGGCGCGCCAGCGTTGTACCCAGGCCCATCCTTCGGGCCAGTCGCCCAGGCCGCTGTCGGCATTGATATGCCCTTTGGCCCCCAGGTCTACCTGCTGGGCACCCCATGCGGCTGCGCAATGGGCCGAGAAGGATGCAGTGGAATACGGATCGTCGCTGCTGCTCACCAGCATGGTCTGCCGCGCGGGCTGACCCGGGGCGGTCAGCGCCGCAGGCACGGGCGTGAAGCCTTTGGCATCCGGTGGAAAGTCGGGCCCGTCGGGGTCTGGCACGGCCACCAGCAGCAGGGCATGCACAGCGGTCAACGCGCTGGCAGCCCACCGCGCCAGTGCCAGGCAACCCAGGCTGTGGGCCACCACGATGGGGGGCTGGCCTGCTGCGGTGATGGCCGCGTCAATGGCCTGCACCCAGGCGTCGCATTGCGGGTGCGCCCAATCGGCCTGCTCCACCCGCACCACGCCCGTGTGCTGGGTTTGCCACAATGATTGCCAGTGGCGGGGGCCGGAGTTGTAGATGCCGGGAACAAGCAAAACAGGTCTCATCGTCAAAATTCCTTCAGGTCAAAAAGGCAGTGGTGTCACTGCCTGCCAACGATAGGTGCAGCGCCTGTGGATGGGCAGGGGGCATCATCGGAAAGTGGCCCTCCAAACCTTGAAGTCATCGCAAAGGGAGCATTGCACCGTGGAGCTGGACAAAAAAGACCGACAGATCCTCATGGCCCTGCAGGCCGACGCTCGCCAGAGCCTGTCTGCCTTGGGCAAGCAGATCGGCCTGTCGCAGCCTGCCATGAGCGAGCGCGTCAAGAAACTCGAAGACGCAGGTGTGATCGTGGGCTACCAGGCCCGCATCGACCTGGCTGCCGCTGGCCTGGGCTTGCAGGCCGTGGTGCGGGTGCGCACCACGCACGAACACATTCAGCGCTACGTGCAGCTGTTTCAGACCATGCCCGAGGTGCTGGACGCCGTGCGCGTGACGGGAGAGGACTGCTTTGTGGTGCGCTGCGCATTTGGACAGCCGGCAGACCTGGAGCGCGTGGTGGATGCCCTGGCGGCGTTTGGCAGCGTGTCTACCGCCTTGGTGCTGTCGCACCCCGTGAGCAAGATGGTGCCGCTGGCATGACGCGGCGGGTCAGCAGAACCTGCGGGTGACCCGCGCGGGCGAGTCTGCTTAACGGGTGACCAGGTACCGCAGCTCCGCAAAAATGCCGCCCAGCGTGGTCACTGACTTGAGCTGCAGCGGGGGCCGCATGATCTGGCGCGGCAACAGCGGCGTGCCTGCGCCCAGCGTGACGGGGGCCATCTGCACGATCAGCTCGTCCAGCAGGCCCGCGTCGTAAAACTGCCCCACCAGGTCACCCCCACCCACGACCCACACATTGCGCCCCGCTGCAGCCTGCACCATGGCCTGGTGCACGGGCCGCACATCGCCACGCACAAAGCGCACATCCGCGCCTGCAATGCCGCGCAGCGTGCGTGCACTGAACACCCAGGTCGGCGGCGTGTAAGGCCAGGGCTGGCCCGCATCGACGGCATGTTTCAGCATCCATTCGTAGGTGTGCGCTCCCATCGCCAGCGCACCCACGTCGCGGATGAACGCGGGGTAGCTGGAGCCCTCGATCTCGCCAAATTGCAGCAGCCAGCCGAGGTCATGGTCGGGCGTGGCGAGGAAGCCATCGAGGCTGGATGCGCCATAGAACTGGGTTTTGCCGGGGCGGGGGTGGTTGCCTTGTGGGGGCATGGTGGGGCTCCTCTCTGAGGGTGGGTAGGTGCGCGGGCCCGGTGCAGGTGCAGGTGCAGGTGCAGGTGCAGGTGCAGCGGGCACGGTGGGGCACGGTCACTGTAGAGAAGGGCTGCTGACAACGGCCTGGCAGCAGATGTCAGCCCCGGGGTTAGCCCGGGCTGCGGGCACCGGCCTGCAGGGCCTGCACAGCAGCTACCAGCACGCCGGTGGCTTCTTCGGCGCTGAGCAGTCCGGCGCTCACGAATGCGCCGTTCACCACCACCGCAAGCTGGGCGGCCAGTTGCTCCGGGTGGGGGGCCTTCAACCGCACCGCGACCTCGTGCAGGCGCCCCCGCAGCGCCTGCATGTGCCGCCGCGCCACGTGCCGTGCGGGATGGTCCTGCTCGGCAAATTCAGCGGCCACGTTGATCTGGGGGCAGCCCCGGTAATTGGAGCGGGCCAGGCGCTCGCCAATCCAGCGCATGTGGGCCTCCAGTTCACCGGCGGGGTCGTCGGCGAACTGTGCCGCCACGCTGTCCCATTGGTCCCAGAACTCGACGTCCTCCCGCTCCAGGAAGGCCACGATGAGGTCGTCCTTGGTGGGGAAGTAGCGGTACAGGCTGGTCTTGGCCACGGCGGCTTCCAGCACGACCAAGTCCACGCCCACGGCGCGCACGCCGCGTTCATAGAACAGCCGGGAAGCGGTGTCGAGGATGCGGCTGCGGACATCGGCGGCGGGCTCGGCCACCGCCGCCGGGCCGCTGGTGGGGGAGAGGTCTCTGGTGGAACGGGAATTTGTGGTGCGCATGCTTGACATGATACAGACCTGTCTGTAATCTTAAAAAAACAGACAGGTCTGTATCGTTAATTTCAACCACCCACCCAACGCAAAGGATGATCATGAACCCGCAACAACACCGCCCCATCGCCGTTTACGGCGCCACCGGCCACACCGGCCAATTTGTTGTGCAGGAAGCACAGCGCCGCGGGCTGCCCGTGGTGGCCGTGGGGCGCAGCGCCGCCCGGCTGGACGAGGTGTTTGCCCCTGGCGTGACCCGGCGCATCGCCGATCTGGCCGACCCCACCAGCCTGGAACAGGCGTTTGCCGGCTGCGCCGTGGTCATCAACTGCGCGGGCCCCTTTCTCGACACGGCTGCCCCGGTGGCGCAGGCCGCGCTGCGGGCAGGCTGCCACTACATCGATGTGACGGCCGAGCAGGCGAGTGCGCAGGCCAGCCTGGCCGATTTCGATGCGCCGGCCCGCGCTGCGGGCAAGGTGGTGATTCCGGCCGCCGCCTTCTATGGCGGTCTGGCCGACCTGCTGGCCAGCGCGCTGGCAAGGGCCGGCACCATCGACGAGATCACTGTGGCGATCGGGCTGGACCGCTGGTGGCCCACCGCCGGCACGCGCAAGACAGGCGAGCGCAACACCGTGCCGCGCCAGGTGGTGGCCCACGGGCGCCTGGTGCCGCTGGTGCCTTCCGAGCACGTGCCGGACTGGGCGTTTGCCGCGCCCCTGGGCAGCCAGGCCATGGTGGAGATCCCGTTCAGCGAGGTCATCACCATCGCCCACCACCTGCCTGTGGGCCACATCCGCTCGCTGCTCAACCGCTCGGCGCTGCAGGACATCCGCGACAGCGGCACCCCGCCGCCCACGGCCACGGACGACAGCGGACGCTCTGCGCAGCGCTTCGAGCTCATGGTGCAGCTGGTGCAAGGTGGCCAGACCCGCACCGCCGGCGTGCGCGGGCAGGACATCTATGCCGTGACGGCGCCCATCGTGGTCGAGGTGGCCCAGCGCCTGCTGGCGCCTGCGTACGCACACAGCGGCGCGCTGGCCGTGGCGCAGGCGGTAGACCCGGTGGACATGCTGCGCGCGTTGCACGGCACGGCGCTGGAGGTGTTCGGGGACGCCTTGCCCGGCTGATGCCCAGGGGCGCTCAGGGCAGCTGCACCGTCTCCGCCAGATGCCCGTACACCGCAGCAATGCGCCGCAGGTGCCGCGACTCCGGGTGGGTCAGCAGCCACAGCTCGGTCTCGCCGTCGGCCAGCGCGCCCGTGAGCGGGCGCAGGTCGCTGCGGCCCTGGGCCAAAAAGAGGGGCAACACCCCCACGCCCATGCCCAGGGCCACCAGTTCCATCACCGTGAGCAGGCTGTTGACGCGGTAGGTGGGCTGTGCCCTGGGGTACTGCTTCTTGCGCCAGCGCACCGAAGGGTGGTCGGGCAGCGCGTCGTCGGGCGCAATCCAGGCGGCGCGGCCCGCCTCCACATCCGACAGGGCCAGGGTGCTGGCGGTGCCTGCGTACAGGGCCGAGCGGATCATGCCCAGCTGCCGCCCCACCAGGTGCTGTGGCGGGCGCTTGGTCGCGCGCACCGCGATGTCGGTGTCGCGCCGCGTCAGGCTCACCAGCTCGTTGCCGGCGTGCAGCTCGTACACCAGGGCCGGGTGCCGGGGCTGCAGCATCTGCAGGGCTGGGGCGATGAGGCCGTGCAGGATGGTGTCGGTGGTGGAGATGCGCACCGTGCCCGACACCTGCTCGGGCTGCGCCTGTGCGGCAGAGCGCGCGGCCTCCAGGGCGGCTTCCACCCGCTCGGCCTGTTCGGCCAATGCCTGGGCCAGTTCCGAGGGGCGGTAGCCGGCGCGCGACCGGTCGAACAGCGACTGGCCCAGCCCCCGTTCGATGCGCTGAATGGCGCGGAACACCGTGGACGCATCCACTCCCAGCCGCTCACCGGCGGCCGCCAGGGTGCCGGTGCGCACCATGGCCAGCAGCACTTCCAGCTCGGCCGCGCCCAGTTGGTATTGCGCTGATGCAACGGTTGATTTCATGGGTGCTTATTTTGTTTGCGTTGTTGCAAGCATAGATTCTGCCTGTCGCCGGGCCTTGCCGTGTACCGATGGGTGTCTGCGGCTGCTAGTGGGTAGCAACGGCGACACATTCCAACCGTTTTTACAGAAAGCCCCGTTCCCATGAAGCTCTACTACGCCCCCGGTGCCTGCTCGCTCGCCGTCCACATTGCCTTGCGCGAGGTCGGCGTTGCGTTCGATCTGGTCAAGGTGGACCTGGTGCGCCACACCACCGAGACCGGCGCCAACTATCTCGACATCTCCCCGCGCGGCTATGTGCCCCTGCTGGAGCTGGCCGACCAGTCGCGCCACACCGAAGCAGCGGCGCTGCTGCAGTACGTGGCCGACCTGGACCCGGCGCGCGCACTCATCGGCCAGCCCGGCTCCAGCGAGCGGCTGGCCGTGCTGGAGTGGCTCACCTTCGTCAGCACCGAACTGCACAAGGGCTTCAGCCCCTGGCTGTGGCACAAGGAGACGGCCGACTCCACGCGCCAGGCCGTCAAGGCCAAGCTGGCCGTGCGTTTTGCCGAGATGGAGGCCGTGCTGTCGCGCAGCGACTTTCTGGCAGGCGGCTACAGCGTGGCCGATGCGTATGGCTTCACCATCGTCAACTGGTCGCACCTGCTGGGCATCCCGCTCACTGCCTACCCGCACCTGCAGGCCTGGATGGCACGCGTGGCGGCCCGCCCGCAGGTGCAGGCTGCGCTGCGGGCTGAGGGGTTGCTGTCGTGATGGCCCAGACCACGGCGCCCGCTGCGCTCACTCTGGTCTCGCACGCGCTGTGCCCCTATGTGCAGCGCGTGGCCATCGTGCTGCACGAAAAGGGCCTGGCGTTTGAGCGCCGCACCATCGACCTGGCCCGCAAGCCCGACTGGTTCCTGGCCCTCTCGCCACTGGGCAAGACCCCGGTCCTGCAGGTGCGCGGCCAGAGCCTGT
The DNA here is from genome assembly GCF_001427445.1 of Acidovorax sp. Root568. Classification (NCBI taxonomy): domain Bacteria; kingdom Pseudomonadati; phylum Pseudomonadota; class Betaproteobacteria; order Burkholderiales; family Comamonadaceae; genus Acidovorax; species Acidovorax sp. Root568. The sequence goes on from NZ_LMGP01000017.1 coordinate 107,626, forward strand.
TCGAGTCGGCCGTGATCTGCGAATACCTGGACGAGGTGGCCATGCCCGTGCTGCACCCGCCAGATCCGCTGCAGCGCGCACGCCACCGCGCGTGGATGGAGTTTGGCTCTGCGGTGCTGAACACCATCGGCGGCTTCTACGCCGCGCCGGACGAGGCCACGCTGCAGGCCCGCGCGCAGGACCTGCGCAGCCGTTTTGAGCAGATCGAAGAGGCCCTGGGCCAGCGCAGCGTGCCGGGGCCGTACTTTGCAGGGCCGGACTTTGGCATGGTGGATGTGGTGTTCGGCCCGGTGTTCCGGTACTTCGACATCATCGACACCTTGCCGGGCGTGGATGACCTGGGGCTCTGGCAAGGTTTGCCGCTGGTGCAGCGGTGGCGCGCCGCGCTGGCGGCACGCCCTTCGGTGCTGCAGGCCGTGGGTGTGGACTATGCCGAGGGCTTGCGGGCTTTTTTGCGCGCGCGTGGGTCAGCCCTGTCGCGGCGCATGCAGGCGATGGCCGGCTAGACCCCGCACGCCTGCCGGCTCAATCCGCCCAGGTGCCCGGCGCCAGCCCGTCCAGCGTGTACGGTCCGATGGCCGCGCGGATCAGCCGCAGCGTGGGGTGGCCCACGGCGGCCGTCATGCGGCGCACCTGGCGGTTGCGGCCTTCGCGGATGATGAGTTCGATCCAGGTGGTGGGGATGGCCTTGCGCTCGCGGATGGGCGGGGTGCGGTCCCACACCGCAGGGGCGGGCTCCAGCAACCGTGCGCGGGCGGGCAGGGTGGGACCGTCGTTCAGCACCACGCCGCTGCGCAGCGCGGCCAGCGCGGCCTCATTGGGAATGCCCTCCACCTGCACCCAGTAGGTCTTCTCCATCTTGAAGCGCGGGTCGGCAATGCGGGCCTGTTGCTTGCCATCGTTGGTCAGCAGCAGCAGCCCTTCGCTGTCGGCGTCCAGCCGCCCAGCCACGTACACGCCGGGCAGGTCAATGTAGTCCTTCAGGCCCTGCCACTTGCCCTCGGGCGTGAACTGGCTCAGCACGCCGTAGGGTTTGTTGAAACGGATCAGGCGCGAGGTCATGGGGCTGGTTTCAAGAAAAAAGGGCCGGATGCGCTAGTGCAATATGTGCTGGGTGCTATCAAATGCATAGTAATGAAGCTCTGCGCCATCAGGCCGGCACGAACAGCGCCGGGTCCACCATGGTGCGGTTCAGCATCACGCCCCAGTGCAGGTGCGGGCCGGTCACGCGGCCGGTGGCGCCCACCTTGCAGAACGCGTCGCCTGCCTGCAGCACATCGCCCACGCGCACCTCCATGCTGCTCAGGTGGCAGTACATGGTGAGCAGGCCCTGGCCGTGGTCCAGCCACACCGTGCCGCCGTTGAAGAAGTAGTCGCCCACGTCAATCACCCGGCCCGGCAGCGGCGCCACGATGGGCGTGCCGGTGGCGGCGGCAATGTCCATGCCGCTGTGCGGATTGCGCGGCTGGCCGTTGAACACGCGGCGCAGCCCGAACGAGCTGGACCGCCGCCCCGGCACGGGCACGCGCATGCGCAGCGATGCCAGCGCCACGCCTGCGGGCTGCTCGGTGAAGGTGGCCATCACCTGGGCCTGGTGGTCGCGCTCGCGCTCGTAGCGGGCCTGGTCCTCGGGCGAGAGGTCCACCGTGCGCGGCGACACCTTCAGGTGCTGCTCCTTGTATTGCTTGGGCGCCACGTTGTAGTGCACCAGGCGCGGGCTGCCGCCGCCCTCGGGCAGCACGCTGATGAAGGCATCGCCCGGCGCCGCCGCCAGCGGTATGCCCACGATGGCCGTCCACTCGATGGCATCGCCCACCACCCGCAGCGGCACATCCACCTCGCCCTGGCGCACCTGCGCCACCGGCCGCGTGGCCGCCGGGCCCAGCGACAGCCGTGCCACGCCGCCCGGCACCTGCAGCGCCTGGGGCCACACCGTGGGCGCGGGTGGCACAGGCTTGGCATGCAAAGGGGCCACCAGGGCAGGCTGCACGAGCAGGCCCGCCGTGCCGATCAAGGCGCTGCGGCGGGTGATGGAGAGGGCGGGGCGGAAGGGAGCGGGGCGGGCAGATTCAGACACGGCAGAGGAAGGCATGAACAAAAACAAAGTGGCTGCGCGGGGGGGCTGGTACGGGTGCAAAGCGCCCCGCTGTCGCGGCCGACAAGGGCGATTGTGCCCCCGGTGTTGGCGGCGTCCGCCTACATCGCGCCTGCATGTCGGCACCTACCATCGCGCCATGCCACCCGCAGCCCACCGCCGCCGCTCCACCATGCTCACTGTCTTGCTCACGGCCCTGGCCACGGGGGCCCTTGTCTTGTTGGCGCTCAACTTCACTGCGGGCGAGAAAAAGGTGCAGCAACAGCTGCCGCGCCTGTACAGCGCCGCCCACCCGCAGTTCGAGCGCGCCCTGGGCAGCCTGCTGGGCCCGGGCATTGTGGGCGGCAATGCGGTGACGGAGCTGCTCAACGGCGACCAGATCTTTCCGCCCATGCTGGCCGCGATCACATCCGCTCAGAAAAGCGTCACCTTCGAAACCTACATCTATTGGTCGGGCGACATCGGCAAGCAGTTTGCCGACGCCCTGAGCGAGCGCGCCCGCGCCGGTGTGCCCGTGCATGTGCTGCTCGACTGGGTGGGCAGCGCCAAGATGGAAGAAAGCTACCTGGCCGAGATGAAAGAGGCCGGGGTTCAGATTGAAAAGTTCCACAAACCCCACTGGTACAACCTGGCCCGGCTGAACAACCGCACCCACCGCAAGCTGCTGGTGGTGGACGGGCAGGTGGGCTTTACCGGCGGCGTGGGCATTGCGCCCGGGTGGACGGGCCACGCGCAAGACCCGGAGCATTGGCGCGACTCGCATTACCTGGTGCGTGGCCCCGTGGTGGCGCAGATGCAGGCCACGTTTCTGGACAACTGGCTCAAGGTCACCGGCAAGGTGCTGCATGGCGAGGCGTACTTTCCGGCCATTGCACCGGCGGGTGCGCAGAAGGCGCAGATGTTCTCCAGCTCGCCATCGAGCGGCAGCGAGAGCATGCAGCTGATGTACCACCTGGCCATCACGGCGGCCGAGCGCAGCATCGACCTGTCGGTGGCCTACTTTGTGCCCGACGACCTGACCCGCAAGCTGCTGATGGATGCGCTGGCACGCGGCGTGCGCGTGCGCCTGGTCACCCCCGGCGAGCACACCGACACCGAGACCGTGAAGGCCGCATCCCGTGCTACCTGGGGCGAGCTGCTGCAGGCCGGGGCCGAGATTTATGAATACGGGCCCACCATGTACCACTGCAAGGTCATGATCGTGGACCAGTTGCTGGTGTCGGTGGGCTCCACCAATTTTGACAACCGCTCGTTCCGCCTGAACGACGAGGCCAACCTGAACGTGTACGACGCTGCCTTTGCACAGCGCCAGACTCAGGTGTTTGAAGACGACATCCGGCGGTCACGCCGCGTGACCTACGAGGCCTGGCGGGACCGCCCGCTGCGCGAGAAAGTGCACGAGACCTTGACCGGCTGGATGCGGTCGCAGCTGTGACGATGTTTGAATGAAATCAGCCGCTGGCGCTGGTGAATAATGCGCCAGGCGCTATCAAAAGTGTAGTTGCTGGTAGTGGATGCGCGGCGGCGGTTGCGGTGCGCCGCCGGGGCAGTGTTTGCCCTGGCGGGCATCTCCGCCTTGCTTATGGATCAGTGCGTCACGAACTCGTAGGTCACGGCTTCGCTATCCACCATGTCGAGGATGTCGTCCAGCACGTCTTCGTCTTCGGTGCTGGCCCACAGGTCTTCGGGGTCTGTGGCAAACAGGGGTTCGATGGCGATGTCCATGAACTTGCCATCGGGCAGCTTGATGACCGGCGTGCCCTCAGAGGTATCGACCAGCTCCCAGTTGTCGGGCACGGTCATTTCGAGCTGGATGGTGACGTTGAGTTTTTTCATGGCGAATCCTTGTTGCAGAACCGGTCAGGGTAACCCAGTTTGGTGCCAGATGGATGTCTGGCGCCGAACGGATATGCCTAATGCGCTATAAAAATTAGAGCATCCGAAGAATTCTCCACTGCAGGCGCTCATGCCTGCGCCGGGCGAACTCCGTGCTCTCGCGTCTGGCATGGGCTTTGCGTCATGCAGGGCGCAACGTGTCGCGATGCGGACCGTGGGCCGCCGATGTGCCCTTGTACTGCGCGCCGTTTGTTGTAACGTGTCTGGCCCAAGCCCCTGTGCGTCCGCATTCGCTGCGGGCCGCGGAAATGCCTGTTCTTGTCCCATCTTCTGACCCACTGGAGAACCTGCCCATGATCATCAAGAAAACCCTGGCCCTTGCCGCAGCCGCCGCCGTGGTCGCCAGCCTCGCCTTCAGCCCGGCCGCGCAGGCAGGCCCCCGGCTCGACAAGATCATGGAGGCCAAGGTCATCCGCGTGGGCACGCCCGGCGACTACCGCCCGTTTGCCATCAAGACCGACGCGGGCTACAGCGGCCACGACATCGATGTGATCGAAACCATGGCCAAGGAGCTGGGCGTGAAGATCGAATACGTGCCCACCACCTGGCCCAACCTGGTGAAGGACCTGCAGGGCGACAAGTTTGACGTGGCCGTGGGCGGCATCACCCGCAACGTCAACCGCATGCGCATTTTTGACATGCTGCCCGGCTACGCCCCGTTCGGCAAAGTGGCCCTGGTGCGCGCGGCCGACAAGGCCAAATACACCAGCGTGGACGCCATGAACCAGCCCACCGTGCGCGTCATCAAGAACCCCGGCGGCACCAACGAAACCTATGTGCTGGCCAACCTCAAGGCCGCCCAGGTCAGCACGCATGACAAGAACGCCGAGATCCCCGCGCTGATCGCCGAGGGCAAGGGCGACGTGATGATCACCGAAACGTACGAAGCCCTGCACTACGCCAAGGCCGACCCGCGCCTGCACGCCGCATTTGTGGACGCGCTGCTCACGCCCAAGAACTACCTGGGCTTCATGCTGCCCACCGACGACGCCGACTACGTGCGCGTGATGGGCTTTGTGTGGGGCCTGGTGGACAGCCGGGGCACCATCAAGCAGGCCGCTGACAAGTGGTTGAAGTGACGGCTTCGAAGTAACGTGGGCTTGGCGCGGGGGCAGTGGGTTACTCGCCCGGAATCTCCGGCTCCACCAGCAGCGCCAGCAACTGCAGCGACTCCTGCCAGCCCAGGTAGCACATCTCGGTGGTGATCACCGCCGGGATGCCTGCCTGCACGATGGACACCTCGGTGCCCATCATCACTTTTTTGAGCTGGATGGTGGTGCGCATCTCGCCGGGCAGGTTCGGGTCGTCAAACCGGTCGGTGTGCACGATGCGCTCGCCCGGCACCAGCTCCACATACTCGCCGCCAAACGCGTGCGTGCCGCCGCTGCTCAGGTTGGTGAACTGCATGCGGTAGCTGCCGCCCACGCGTGCGTCCAGGCTCAGCACCCGGCCGGTAAAGCCATGGGGTGGCAGCCATTTGCACATGGCGTCGGCATCCAGAAACGCACGGTAGATGCGCTCGGCCGGTGCGCGCAGCACACGGTGCAGGGTGACGGTGCCGGTGGTGGCTGCGGAGGGGTTAGGGGTGGTCATGCAGGGTCTCCTTGCGGGAATCGGGGTGGATGGATGACAGCGTGCGCCCCAACGCCATGGCGGTCAATGGCCTGGGGCGTCAACGCGTTCACACCTCTACGACGAACGGGCCGGTGCGTTTTCGACAACCGGCCCTTTGCATCACCACTTTTTTTGCGGCGCTGGCTCAGACTGCGACGGTGCGTACCGCAAAGCGCTCACTGCCCTGCGCCCAGGCCAGCAGCCGGTCGATGTTGGGGTGCTTGCCCGGAAAGGCGCGCGCATCCGCCACATGCTCCGCATACCACTCCAGCCCCAGGCTGGCGGCTGCAGGCGTGATCTGCCCGCCATACAGCGCCGCCAGTGCGGCATACACCACCAGCGACCCGGTCTGGCCGTGCTTGTTCTCGATGGTGGCCTGCACCTGGCCGTCCGCGCCCAGCAGTTGCAGGGCGGCGAGGTGGCTGGCGGAGGGGAGTTGCTTCAGGCGGTCTGCGAAGTTCATGGCAGTCAAATTCAAGTGAAATGAGCCGCAAGCGCTAGAAGATCATGCGCGAGCAGCTATAAAAAAGTGAGTGAGTGAATCAGCGGGGCGGAATCTTAAAGGATGCGCGTGGGGCCCTGACTTTGAACAGGCGCCTCCCCTTGAGCAGGCGCTCACGCCTGCCACACCCCAAACCCGGCCGAGCGCAGGTCGATGCCAATCTCGATCTCCCGGTCCACCGCCTCCTCGTAGGTCATGGGGTTGAAGCCCTCGTACAGGTCCGGCAGCAGCCGCAGGCCGTACTGCGTCACAAACCGGTTGGCTTGGATGCCCGCCTTGTGCTTGTCAAACCGCACATCCGGGTCCAGCCCCGTCATGCCCACGTACACGCAGGGCTTGCCGTCGATGTAGCCGGGGTTGCACTTGCGAAAGCGCGGCTCCAGCAGCACGTCTTTGGAGAGTTCGACCACGTAGACGTGGTGGTGGGGCTTGCGGCGGCGCATGGGTAATGGTGGGGTGGGGCAGCTTTGCGCAGTCCGTCTGGCGGCCTACTCGTCGTCCTCATCCGCCAGCCCGTCATCCCGCAGGCGCCGGTCCAGCTTGCCGCGCAGCGCATCGGCGTCTTGCAGGAACTGGTCCACCGGCACCGCAGGGGCCACGCGCAGGGCGGGCGGGAACAGGCTGCTCATGTACAGCTCGTTGCCCAGCCGCATGCGGTTGAGCCACTGCGCGCCCAGCCACGACGGCACGCCCAGCAGCACCACAGCCGCCATGGCCCAGGCCAGGCCCACGCGGCGGCGGGGCAGCACGGTGGCCAGGTGGGCGTACAGCGCGCCGGCCAGCACCAGCACCATCAGCACCGGGGCAAACCGCGACAGCGATTCCAGCGAGAACGTGAACGCCGTCAGATAGCTCAGCAGCTGCACCGCGTCGGCCACCAGCACTGCGGCGCACGCGATGCGCACGTGGCGCCAGAACCGCAGCTGGCTGCCAAACAGCTTGTTGGCCACGGACCACAGACCCGCCCAGGCCCCCACCACGGCCAGCGTGGTCAGCAGCAACAGGGGCAGCGACTTCAGGTATTGCGCGGCGTCGCGGGCCTCCAGCCACGACTCTCCCAGCCCGGCCAGCAGCACCAGCACCGCCAGCGCGGCCGTGGTGCCCACGGTGCGCCACGGAAACTGCGGCAGCGCCTGCTCCTCGGCAATGGGCGCATCGGCCAGGCGCAGATGGATGTGGGTGTGGCCCAGGTCGATGGGCATGCCATCGGGCCAGTCAAAGCGTTCGCCCTGGGCATGCTGCTTGCGCTGCAGGCGTGCGCCGTTGCGTGTCTCCAGCACCTCGACCTGCACGGTGCGGGGCTCGTCCACCGCGCGGTCAATGCGCAGGTGCCGGGGCGCCACAAACGGGTCGTCCAGCACCAGGTCGCAGTCCAGCGCGCGGCCCACCGTCACGGGCCAGCGGGTGATGGGCGCACGCGCCAGCAGCGCGCCGTGGCGGTCAAACGCCTCGATCAGCCCCAGGGTGGTGGTTGGCATCGCGCTCATGGTGCGGCCTCCCAGCGAAAGGCCTTGAGGTAGTGGCTGGCGAGCTTCATGCCGTTGTCAAACGCAATGCCTTGCACATCCAGGCGGCCCAGCACGCCCCGTGTGGGCTGGTTGACCGAGGTGGCCAGCACCGTCATGTTGTACAGGCCGGTCAGCTTGCGGTAGGCGGACAGGCACACCACCGCCCGCAGCGGCACGGTGCCGGGGTCCACAAACCGCTCGGTGCACTCGGCCGCCGTCTGGTGGCGGTTGCCGCGTGTGGGCAGGCGCTCATTGGCAAAACTTTGCGAGTACATGCGGGCAAACCGGGCTGCGCCCAGCGTGGGGGCGTTGTAGGCCTCATAAGACAGGCGCACCGCGCCGGTACTGAAGTCGCCCGCCACCACATCGCTGTCGGCCTGGCACTGCGTGCGCTCCAGGTTCAGCCCCGGGAAGGCCGGGTCACGCCCCGATCCCCAGCACCGCGCCAGCGCATCGTCGGGCACGGGCAGGCGGTAGTTGCCGTGGCGCTGCTCGCGAAACGGCGCTTTCAAGAACCGGTCCGTCAGCAGTTGCTGGTGCTCCATCAGCTGCCGCGTCATCTCGGCGTGCGCGGCCTGCGTGATGGGCTGGGCGTTGGCTGCGCGCTGCACCAGCGCCTGCGCAAACTCGGCCGGTATCAAGAAGCTCACCTGCTCGCCATCCAGCCGCTTGGCGACGTTGACGCCCAACACCCGACCTGCGTCGTCCACGGCGGGGCCACCGCTCATGCCTGGGTTGAGCGCGCCGCCAAAAAAGATGCGCGGGTAAAAGCTGCGCTTGACCAGCCCGTTGTAGGTGCCCTCGGTCACGGCAAAGCCAATGTCCAGTGGGTTGCCCAGCGAGTAGATGCGCTCGCCCTGCGCCAGTGGGTCGGTGGTGGGCCGAAAGCCCAGCACCGGCGCTGCTGCCGTACGCCCCTTGGCGCGCAGCACGGCCAGGTCGCGCTGCACGTCAAACGCCAGCAGCTCCACCTCGCCCTCCTGCCCCTCCATCGTCACGTACACGCCCCGGTAGCGCTCGGGCTCCAGCGCGAGCTGGCTGGCCACGTGAAAGTTGGTGACGATCAGCCCATCGGCCGACACAAAAAAGCCCGAACCAATCGACGCTTGCGTGTTGGCGTTGCGCAGCAGCGTGCGGATCTGCACCAGCTTGTCGCGCGACAGCTCGTAAATGCGCCGCGCATCGCGCGACAGCAGGGCCGCATCGGCCGCTGTGGGCGCGGCGGTTGTAGCGCCCCCCGGTGTGGGTGTTGTGCCATCCACAGGGGCACTGCCTGCCGGGCGCGTAGCCGGGGTGCTGGCAGTTGCGGGTTGGGGGGCGGGCTGTGCGTGCGCCAGCGCACACAGCAGCAAGAGCAGCGACGAGGTCGCCAGCCGCAAGGGCCGAATCGAAGGGAAGGGCATCGCGGTATTCTATGAACGCCCTGCGACAAGCCTTAGAGCGGCTAACAAAACTCTTCTGGCGTCGTTGCTGTGTCTTGTCGTACTGCTCGTACTGCCTGCGACACAGCGCCTAGCCAGAACCGCTTCGCTGAGTTTTGTTAGCCGCTCTTATTGGCGTTGTACGTTCCGTCGGCCCCGTTTGCCGCCGGGCCTGCCATTCACCTGCCACTCCATCCCAAGCACCCATGCAACCCACCTCCACCTATCCCATCGGCACACCCGGCCAGCCCTGGGGCGCGGCAGAACGCGACCAGTGGCGCGCACGCCAGGTGCGCCAGCGCAGCTACGCCGACGACGTGCTCACGGCCATCGAGGCACTGCGGGGCCGGTTTGACGTGGAGATGTATGGCGACGTGATTTATGGCGACGCCCAGCACCCGGCAGAGCGCTTTCCCCTGCGGGCCCTGCGCAGCCGCGATTGGCAGCCCGGCCTGCCCACCGTGCTGGTGACCGGGGGAGTGCACGGCTACGAAACCAGTGGCGTGCACGGCGCACTGCGGTTTGTGGACACGCACGCCGAGCGCTTTGCCGGCCGCGCCAACCTGCTGGTGGTGCCGTGCGTGAGCCCCTGGGCGTACGAGCGGTTTCAGCGCTGGAACTTTGACGCCATCGACCCCAACCGCTCGTTCCGCGACGGCTCGCCTGCGCAGGAGTCGGCGGCCCTCATGCGCCTGGTGGCGCCACTGCACGGCCAGTTTGCCGCCCACATCGACCTGCACGAAACCACCGACACCGACGAATCCGAATACCGCCCCGCCGTGGCCGCGCGCGACGGCAAGGTGTTCGAGCCCGGCAGCATCCCCGACGGCTTTTACCTGGTGGACGACGCCGACAACCCGCAGCCCGCCTTCCAGCAGGCCATCATCGAGGCCGTCAGCCGCGTCACGCACATTGCGCCAGCGGACGAGAAGAACGAAATCATCGGCACGCCCGTGGTGGCGCCGGGCGTCATCCACTACCCGATGAAGCAGTGGGGCCTGTGCGCGGGCATCAGCCGCGCGCGCTACACCACCACAACGGAGGTCTACCCCGACAGCCCCCGCGCCACGCCCGAGCAGTGCATTGAGGCGCAGGTGGCGGCGGCGTGTGCGGCGGTGGAGTTTGTGCTGGCCGACGCGCAACTCTGAGAGTTGCGGCCCTGTGCGGCGCGGCTTCGTATTTTTTGGTGCTTTCTTGGCGCTCGTTACCCAGCGCTTCCCAAAGCGCCCAGCAGCCGGGCGCTCACCTCGGCCTCATCCAGGGCCGCGAACGCCATGTTGTGCTGCTCCGTCAGCGGCCCATGGCCCGGCTCCATGCGGCCTGCGGCGTCGTAGCCCATGGCCTTGAACTTCCACACCCCGCCGACCAGCTTGAGCGAGCCCACATGCGCGCCATCGGCCGTGTGCACGGACACCACGGCGGCGTTGACGGGCAATAGCTGCAATGGCCCTGCCAGCGGGCCGGGCGGGATGTGGGCGAAGGTGGGGGTGAACGGAGGCTTCATGGATGGGCTTTGCTGCTGCGGGAGCACTTTGGGATGAAATTGACCTGTAGCGATAGAAGGATATGCGCTTGCAGCTATCAATAGAAGAGCGTTTTGGGCCGAGATAGCGCCCGAGTCAGAACGACGACCCCGGCTCGTTCAGAAACGCCAGTTCTTCGGCCGTGGAGGTGCGTCCCAGCAGCGCGTTGCGATGCGGGTAGCGCCCAAAGCGGTCGATGATGGCCTTGTGCCGTCGCTCAAAGTCCAGGTTGTTTTCCATGCCCGGCTGCGCGAACAACTCCAAGGCTTGCTCATGAATCACGGCAGATTCGCTGTGCATGTACGGCATGTAGGCAAACACGCGCTGCGCCGTAGGCAGGCTGCGGTCCTGCCCGCTGGCCACCAGCTCTTGCGCCAGGGCGAGGGCCAGTGCGTCTTGCGCAAAGGCGCGGGCGGTGTCGCGGTGCACATTGCGCGAGAACTGGTCCAGCACCAGGATTTCTGCCAACCGGCCTTCTGGGGTAGCGCGCCAGGGGAACAGTTCACAGCGGGCTGCTGCCTCCAGCGTGGGGCCGAAGCGGGTGCGGATGGATTCGTCGAGGGCAGCGTCTTTGGCGAAGTGCTGCTGGGGAGTGAGTTCGGTGAACCAGAAATCGAGGACGCTTTGAGGGTGCATTCCGCGAGGATAGCGCTGTAGCATGCGATCCAGGAGGGACAGTTCATTGGCTAACGGCAACAATCAAAAACTCGCAGTTCTCATTGATGCAGACAACGCGCAAGCGTCCGTCATCCAGGAGCTTCTGGCAGAAGTGTCTCGTTATGGCACGGCCACCATCAAGCGGGCTTATGGCGACTGGACCACGACCAACTTGAAGGGGTGGAAAGAAGTGCTCCACAAGTTGGCGATTCAGCCCATCCAGCAGTTCAGTTACACCAGCGGTAAAAACTCCACGGATGCATCGCTCATCATCGACGCGATGGACGTGCTGCATGACAACACGGCTGATGGTTTCTGTTTGGTCAGCAGCGATAGCGATTTCACCCGCCTTGCTACCCGCATCCGGGAGGAGGGCAAGGTGGTCTACGGATTTGGTGAGCGCAAGACGCCTGAAGCGTTTGTGGCTGCGTGCGACAAATTCATTTACACCGAAATCCTCAGGACAGAGCCCACGCCAGCCAAGGATGCACCCAAGGCAGAGGCTGTTGCCGTGGCAGATGTGCGGACCCTACAGCCCTTGATCATTGCGGCCATCGATGCCAACGCACGTGAAGACGGCTGGGCCGCGTTGGGTGGCGTAGGAAGCCACATCAGCAAGATCAACTCCGCTTTTGACGCCCGCAACTACGGCTTCAAAAAACTCAGTGAGTTAGTACGTTCGCTGACCTATCTGGAGGTCAAAGAGCTACCAATGGTCAGGCCGGACGGGGTGACCGTGTCGAATGTGCAAATCCGGATCAAACGGGTTACGTAACGGTTTTGGAGAGTTGCTTTGCGTGGACGCTCGGGCCGATGAACTCCTCGCGGAGCGCACCGCTATGCACAGCCAATTCACCGCCACAGACCAAATCGGAATCTAGCGCTTGATGGATAAGCGCTACCAGCTATCGAAATGAAAGCAAACTAAAGCGAGATTGCTTCTACTTGCGCTCGCAGCGCAGGCAGGTCGTTCTGCTCGTTTCGCCAGCCGATGCCCAGGTCTAATGTGAAAAAGCCTGGCGCCCGGTTCAAAGAGCGATCGCCTCGCGCAGCACGTGGTCCCGAATGGCGGCGGGCAGGCTGTTGGGGCTGAGCACATCCACCTCCACGCCCAGTAACTGCTTCAGTTCAAACCGGATCGCGCCAATGTCCATCAGTGTGGTTTGCGCGGTGGGCTCTACCAACAGGTCGAGGTCGCTGTCGGCTGTGTCGTCCCCATGCAGCGCCGAGCCAAACAGCCGCACGCTGCTCACGCGGTGGCTCAGTGCAATCTCGCGGATTTGCGAGCGGTGTAGGGACAGGGCTTCGGAGGGGCGCATGAATTGGAGTTTAGCTGCGCAGCGTGCTTACTTATCGGATTGGCTGATAGCGCGCTTGTACAGCCGCTCAAGTAGTTACTAGAGTGTAGCTAATCGACGAAAAAAGCTTTCGTGGCTGCTGTCGCTGTTTGCGGACACGCAAGGATTTCGAGCCTCTTCCCGTTCCATTAAGCCCGAGGTGATATACGCAAAATTCCAGACCTGACTTCCAATGTACGCACTTCAGCGAGGCGCACGCATGATGTCAAGCTAGGTGACAATCGAGCATAAGCCTGTACGAAAAGCATTTCGAATTTCATTCAAAGAGAAGGTTACGTGTGATTCAACTTCTCCGGCTGGAATAAATGCCAAGCGAAACTCTTGGTCACCCTGAAAATTTGATGACTTAAAAAATGGATCTGGTTCTATGCCAGGGTGGTTCATTGCGGCGTACACTTGCTCTTTGTAATTAACAAGGCCAGAGTGGTAGCCGTTAAAAAGGTCTCTTCGACAATCCACTATGATGCGGCCAAACAACTCAATGTCTTCAATGCGAATTATGGTGTCATATTGAGGAAAGCGTCCAGGGGCGTTAATCAAGGTTGTGGAGTAAATGTATACAGGGGGTAGTGCTCTGATGAATGAACTATTTGACACGTCAATTGTTCCTCCCGTGTCGGTAACAAATTTTAGACCTGCAACAATGGTTTCTTGGTATGTGGCTGAGGTTATTACGGCATCATGCGTCAGTCCTGTGGTTATTCCCTCATGTTCATCTCGGATAGATGCATGGTGCTCAGCGTCGCGATAGTATGAGAATGATCCAATGCGTATTTCTCCTCTGGATAGTCGCTGTGCATTTTCTAGTGTCATGTGTTTGAAAACAGTCGTCATGATTGTTTTTGAAATAAAATTCCTGAAAAATTAATATGCCTTTAAATTATGTTCGGCTGCATGTAAATTAAAAACACTCACGCCGCGTATCCGTTTTTTGTTAATTTATGTGTCACAAAGGCTGTTTTAGAGAATTTTTATTCAGCTGTTCATGATTGCGGCATAACTAGCAATCGCAAGCAAAAAGGCCAGCAAACCTCACAGTTCGCTGGCCTTTTTTATATAGTGAGAAGTTACTTCCCCCAAGAATCCTTCAACCCCACCGCCAAGTTAAACACCGGCTTCTCCGCCTTGTGGTCAATACGGTCCGCCACAAAGTACCCGTGCCGCTCAAACTGGAACTTGTCGTCCGGTTGGGCGTTGGCCAATGACGGCTCCACGATGGCCGTCACCACCTTCAGGCTGTTCGGGTTCAGGCTTTCGATGAAGTCCTTGCCGCCCGCATCGGGCTGGGCGTCCAGGAACAGGCGGTCGTACATGCGCACTTCGGCGTTCACGCCGTCGGCCACGCCCACCCAGGTGATGGCGGCTTTCACCTTCACGGAGTCGGCGCCGGGGGTGCCGCTCTTGGTGTCGGGCACCACGGTGGCCAGCACTTCGGTGATGGTGCCGTTGGCATCCTTGGTGCAGCCGGTGCATTCAATGACGTAGCCGCCCTTCAGGCGCACCTTGTTGCCGGGGAAGAGGCGCTTGTAGCCCTTGGGGGGCACTTCTTCAAAGTCTTCGCGTTCGATCCACACTTCCTTGCCGATGGTGAAGTGGCGCACGGGGCTTTCCACGCCCTCAGGTGGGTGGGGCAGGGCGGGCAGGCTGCAGGGTTCCAGGTGGCCTGCGCCCATCACGTCGTCCCAGTTGGTCAGCACCAGCTTGACGGGGTTGAGCACGGCCATGCCGCGGTGGGCCTTCAGCTCCAGGTCTTCGCGCAGGCAGCCTTCCAGGGTGCTGTAGTCGATCCAGCTGTCGGATTTGGTCACGCCAATGCGTTCGGCAAAAGTCTGGATGGCGGCGGGGGTGTAGCCACGGCGGCGCAGGCCGACGATGGTGGGCATGCGGGGGTCGTCCCAGCCGCTGACCTTGTGGTCGTACACCAGCTGGGCGAGCTTGCGTTTGCTGGTGATGACGTAAGTGAGGTTCAGGCGCGCAAATTCGTACTGGCGGGGGGGGGGGCTGGCCAGCAGGCCGCCTTCGGTCAGCCGCTCCAGCAGCCAGTCGTAGAAGGGGCGCTGGTCTTCAAACTCCAGCGTGCACAGGCTGTGGGTGATTTGTTCCAGCGCGTCCTCGATGGGGTGCGCGTAGGTGTACATGGGGTAGATGCACCAGGTGTCGCCCGTGTTGTGGTGCGTGGCACGGCGGATGCGGTAGATGGCCGGGTCGCGCATGTTGATGTTGGGGCTGGCCATGTCGATCTTGGCGCGCAGCACCATCGATCCGTCTTCGTGCTGGCCGTCCTTCATCTCGCGGAAGATGCGCAGGTTCTCTGCAGGGGTGCGGCTGCGGAAGGGGCTGTCCACGCCGGGCTTGCTGAAGTCGCCCCGGTTCACGCGCATTTGTTCGGCGGTCTGTTCGTCCACGTAGGCGTGGCCGGCTTCGATCAGGTATTCGGCCGCGCGGTACATGAAGCCGAAGTAGTCGCTGGCCTGGTAGGGGGCGGCGCTGCCGGGGGCCTGGCCGATCTGTGTCCAGTCAAAACCGAGCCATTTCACGGCGTCGATGATGCTGTTGACGTATTCGGTGTCTTCTTTTTCGGGGTTGGTGTCGTCAAAGCGCAGGTGGCACACGCCGCCGTAGTCGCGCGCCAGGCCAAAGTTGATGCAGATGCTCTTGGCGTGGCCCACGTGCAGGTAGCCGTTGGGTTCGGGCGGGAAGCGGGTGCGGATCTTGGCGGGGTCGGGCTGGCCTGCCGTGTGGTGGGCGGCGTCGCCGGGGGTGCCAGCCCAGCGGCGGGTGGCGTAGGTGCCTTTGTCCAGGTCGTGTTCGATGATCTGGCGCAAAAAATTGCTGGGCTTGACGGTTTCAGGGGCCGCAGAGGTGGCAGTGGCGGCGGTATTGGCGGGGGAGGGGGTGCTCATCCAGCCATTTTAGGCGGCGGTTTCGTGACGGTTTACGCATTAAAACCAGCGGGTGTACGTTCAGACACAACGTAAAGACGATTTTGTGCCATCCTTTTAGGCACTTGGTGCGTTGTGTACCGGTGAGGCGTGTCCTTTTGGCTGGCCGCCCTCATTCACTAGGAGATTTCCATGACGAAAACCCGTTCTGTTTCTACTGCGGCCGCTGTGGCGGGTGTGGCGCTGGCCCTGTTGGCCGGTGCTGGCTCCGCCCAGGCCCGCGATGTCAATTGGTCTGTGGGCATTGGCGTGCCCGGCGTGGTGGTGGGGGCCAGCAATGGCTACTACGCCCCCGCCCCGGTGTATGTGGCACCGCCCCCACCGGTGTACTACGCTCCCCCTCCACGCCCTGTGTACTACAACGCTCCCCCGGTGTACTACACGCCTCCCCCAGCGGTGTACTACGGCGGTTATGGTTACGGCCACCGCCACCATGGGCACGGCCACGGTCGCCACTGGGACCGTTGATCAGCCCCCAGCGGCTGGTCTGTCACCAACCTCTTGGGCGCGAGTCGCTCACAGGCAGCGTTGCACAGGCTGCCTTTTACAGCGGTCCTTCGGGGCCGCTTTTTTATTGGGGCGGCCCCTGCGCTGGGGCGCCGCATAATCCCGCACTCTGGCCTGCCAGCGTGGCAGGCGCATTGCCCCGGAGACTTGTCTGTGACTGCCAATAAAACCGTTTTTGTCCTCAATGGCCCCAATCTGAACCTGCTGGGCACGCGCGAGCCTGCCGTTTACGGCGCGGCCACCCTGGCCGATGTGGAAAAGCTCTGCACCGACGCCTGCAACCGCCACGGTTTTGCGCTGCGTTTTCACCAAAGCAACCACGAAGGCGCGCTGGTGGACTGGATTCACGAGGCGGGCCGCCTGCACGCAGCGGGCGAACTGGCGGGCGTGGTGATGAACGCCGGGGCCTACACCCACACCAGCATTGCGCTGCACGATGCCATCAAGGGCACAGGCATCACCCTGATCGAGCTGCACATCAGCAATGTGCATGCGCGTGAGGCCTACCGCCATCATTCGTACATGGCTGCCGCCGCCAAGGCGGTGATGTGTGGCTTTGGCGTGCTGGGCTATGGCCTGGCGATTGACGGGCTGGCGCAGTTGCTGGCCCAGCAACCAGCGGCCTGATGGCTGGGCGCGGGGGATTCCACGGCCATGGCCCCGCTGCCCCTGCAGGTCTCTGAGGACGAGGTTGAAATCACCGCCATGCGCGCGCAGGGCGCGGGCGGGCAAAACGTCAACAAGGTGTCCAGTGCCGTCCACCTGCGGTTTGATGTGGTGGCGTCGTCGCTGCCCGAGGGCGTGAAGGAGCGCCTGCTGGCCCTGCGCGACACCCGCATCACGCAAGACGGTGTGCTGGTCATCAAGGCCCAGCAGTACCGTAGCCAGGAGCAAAACCGTGCCGATGCCCTGGAGCGGCTCAATGCGCTGGTCAACAGCGTGGCCGTGCCGCCCCGCGTGCGCCGGGCGACCAAGCCCACCTATGGGTCGAAACAGCGGCGCTTGCAAAGCAAAACGCAGCGGGGCGAGACCAAGGCGCTGCGGGGCAGGGTGCGCGACGGCTCCTGACCTTCGGGCCAGAGCAGGCCTGCGTAGGGGCTGGAGGGCGTTGCTTGCTGTGCGCCAAGGGGCTGTCAATGTTTGATTGGCATCATCCGTAGAACAATCTGTCTGCCTTGCAGGGCTTGGTATCACGGGCTATCAGTCCTACATTCATGGTGTTCCTTGTTGGAGTTGTCATGTCTGCCTCTGCCCAAGCCCCGGTTCCAGTTTCTGCCGCAGTCCCCGCGCTGTTTGTGTCGCATGGTGCGCCCTTGTTTGCGCTGGATGCGGGCACCACCGGCCCGGCGCTCACGCAATGGGGCGAGAGCCTGAAGTCGCAGTACCCCGGCCTGCGTGGTGTGGTGGTCATGTCGCCACACTGGATGGCGCGCTCGGCGCAGGTGATGACCGGGCCGCAGCCTGCCACATGGCACGACTTTGGCGGATTCCCTCCCGCGCTGTACCAGCTGCAGTACCCCGCTCCAGGCTCGCCCGCTTTGGCGCAAGAAGTTCTGGGTCTGTTGCAGGCCGCTGGCGTGGCGGCCCAGGGCGATGCCGCGCGTCCCTTTGACCACGGCGCCTGGGTGCCGCTGATGCACTTGTTCCCGCAGGCCGACCTGCCTGTGGTGCAGGTGGCGCTGCCCGTGGGCGCGGGCCCGGCCGATGTGTATGCACTGGGCGCCGCCTTGCGCAGCCTGCGCAGCCAGGGCGTGCTGGTGGTGGGGTCGGGCAGCATGACGCACAACCTGGCCGAGTTTTTTGGCGGCGAGCGCGCGCCCGCGCCCTATGTGCTGGAGTTCAGCCGCTGGATCGAGGACGCTCTGGCCCGTGGGGACATGGCAGCACTGCTCAACTACCGCAGCCAGGCGCCTCACGCCCACCGTGCGCATCCGACCGAAGACCACTTTTTGCCGATCTTCTTTGCACTGGGTGCAGCAGGCGACGACCTTCACGCAAACTACTTGAGCCGCGAGGTGATGTACAGCATGCTGTCGATGGACGCTTTTGCCCTGGAGCCGGCGCACTGACACGGAGCTCCTCGCATTCCACCCGTTTTTGGCCCTAAACCATTCGAGGCGCACATATATGCTTACCTTGCCGCTCACATTTTTGCAGCGTCCCGCTGCCTCCACCGCACCCCGGCCCTGGCTGCTGGTGCTGATGCATGGCGTGGGCAGCAACGAGCAGGACCTGTTCAGCCTGGCCCCGCAGATCCCGGACCGGTTTCATGTGCTGAGCCTGCGGGCGCCGTTTCGCATGGGGCCGGGCTCACACGCGTGGTTTGATTTCTCCATCGAGCCCAGCGGCGAGCGCACCATCAACGAAGAGCAGGAGGCGCAAAGCCGCGCCCTGGTGGCCCAGGCGGTCGAGTCTGCCGCCGAGCAGCTGGGCATTCCGCCCGAGCGGGTGGTGGTGGGCGGCTTCAGCCAGGGCGGCATCATGGCGCTGTCGCTGTTGCTCACCCGGCCCGCGTTGATGCATGCAGGCCTGGTGTGGCACAGCCGCCTGCTGCCGCAGGTGGTGCCGCTCACCGCACCTGCCGATGCGCTGCGTGGCAAGCAACTGTGGCTGAGCCACGGTACCCACGACAACGTGATCCCGCTGGCCAACGCCCAGGCCATCGCCCACCACATGGCGCCACTGCCGGTGACGGTGACGTACCGCGAGTTCCCCAGCGCACACGAGATTCGCCCCTCCGAGCTGGCCGCCACGGTGGCCTGGCTGGAGTCGCTGTCCACCACGCCCACGGCGTTTTAGGCAGATTTGTGGGCGGGCCAGCCCGATGCTGGCTACATCGCGTTACCAGGTCCTGGGCGCATGACGATCCAATCGTGCAAGCCGCCCTTGGGGGGCTGGCAGGGAACGCCTGACGCTGCATAGGCTCGGACAAGGGTTGTTCCTGTGTTGAAGGAGAGTCCATGCCCGATCAAGACACCGCAGAATTCCGCCCCGCGCCAGAGCGCACCTCCGCCGCACTCTGGGTCTTGCTGGCCGCGCTGGTGTGCGCCGTGGCGGCTGGCGCGGCATGGTGGTTCTGGCTGCGGCCGGTGGAGCTCGCATTGGCGCCACCCCCTGTGGAGGCCGCTCCACCAGCACCGGCAGCGCCCACGCCCGCTCCCGAGGCGTCGGGGCCGCAGAACCCGGTGGATGTGCTGGCACCGCCTGACGCTGCCTTGCCTGCGCTGGCCGAGTCCGACGCCAGGGTGACAGAGCTGTTGGCCGAGCTGCTGGGCCGCGACAAGCTGGCGGTGTTTCTGCAGACCGATGGTTTTGTTCGCCGCGTGGTGGCCACCGTAGACAACCTGGGGCGTGCCCATGCCCCCTCGCGAATGTGGCCCGTGCAGCCCACGGCGCAGCGGTTTGTGGTGGATCGCACTGGCAACGCGCCCACCACCATCGCGGCGGCCAATGCCGCGCGCTACAGCACCTTCTTGGCGTTTGCCGAAGCGGTACCGATGGAGGCCGCCGTTGCGCTGTACGCGCGGCTGTACCCGCTGTTTCAGCAAGCGTATGAAGAGCTGGGCTATCCCCGGCGCTACTTCAACGACCGCCTGGTGGCGGTGCTGGACCAGCTGCTGCAAGCGCCCGAGCCCGCGGGCCCGCTCCAGGTCAAGCTCACGCCCGTGAACACCGAAGTGCCCAACCTGCGGCCCTGGGTGCGCTACGAGTTTGTGGACCCCGCGCTGGAGGCGCTGCCCAGCGGTCAGAAGATCCTGCTGCGCATGGGCCCCGCCAACGAGGCGCGTGCCAAGGCGCTGATCCGCGAGCTGCGCAAGCGCGTGGCGACGAGCGACGTGGCGCGCAAGTAAGGCCCTCTAGCCTGTCATGGGGTGGGAAGTGGCAGAGCCGTCTTGTAGCGCACCTGCTTGAGTGCGAAGCTCGACCGGATCTTCTCCACGCCCGGAATGGGCGACAGCTGCTCCAGAATGAAACGCTCCAACGCCCCAATGTCGGCAAGCGCTACGCGGATCAGGTAGTCGCTGTCGCCGCTCATCAGGTAGCACTCCATCACCTCATCGTGCTCGGCGATGCGGCGTTCAAAGTCGGCCAGGGCTTCCTTGCTTTGCGCCTTGAGGCTGATGCTGATGAACACATTCAGGCCCAGCCCCAGCGCCGCCGCATTGGCCAGCGCCACATAGCGACTGATGACGCCTGCTGCCTCCAGTGCCTTCACCCGCGCCAGGCAGGGCGAGGGCGACAGGTGCACGCGCCGCGCCAGTTCCACGTTGGACAAAGATCCATCGGCCTGCAGCTCGGCCAGAATGCGCAAATCGAGGGTATCCAGTTTCATATGCCGCAGTTTATGACTTTGGCGGCATAAAGTGCTATAGACGCGCGTTGCGAAAGGCAAAACGGCAACTCATTTGGAGCCAGCCTCGCTACAGTGGCCTCCATGAACGCCCTCACCCCCCACGCCCTGCTGCAACAAGCCACCGGCGCCCCCCTGGACGCCGATCCCGAAGAAACCGCCGAGTGGCGCGATGCCTTCCTGGCACTCGTCGCCACCGAAGGCCCCGAGCGAGCGCGGCACATGCTGCAGGAGCTGGTGCGGGTGGCGCGTGCGCAGCGCATTGGCTGGCAGCCCGACCTGAACACGCCGTACGTGAACACCGTGGCGGTGCAGGACCAGCCTGTGTTCCCGGGTGACCTGGCCATCGAGGAGCGCGTGGCTTCCATCGTGCGCTGGAACGCGCTGGCGATGGTGGTGCGCGCGAACCAGGCGTATGGCGAGCTGGGTGGGCACATTGCCAGCTACGCCAGTGCTGCGGATCTTTTCGAAAGCGGGTTTAACCATTTCTTTCGTGCCCGTGAAGGCCTGGGCGAAGGGCAGCACCGGGGCGATCTGGTGTTTTTCCAGCCGCACAGCGCGCCCGGCGTGTATGCCCGCGCCTTCCTGGAAGGGCGCCTGTCCGAGCAGGACCTGATGCACTACCGCCAGGAACTGACGGCGCCGGGTGCAGGCGCGCAGGGCCTGTCGAGCTACCCGCACCCCTGGCTGATGCCCGACTTCTGGCAGTTCCCCACGGGCTCGATGGGCATCGGCCCTATCAGCAGCATCTACCACGCGCGCTTCATGCGCTACCTCACGCACCGCAATCTGCTCGATTGCACCCACCGCAAGGTGTGGGGTGTGTTCGGCGATGGCGAAATGGACGAGCCCGAGAGCATGAGCGCGCTGACCCTGGCCGCGCGCGAGGGCCTCGACAACCTGGTCTGGGTGGTCAACTGCAACCTGCAGCGCCTGGACGGCCCGGTGCGTGGCAACGGCCGCATCATCGACGAGCTGGAGCGCCTGTTCGCCGGCGCGGGCTGGAACGTGGTCAAGCTGGTCTGGGGCAGCGACTGGGACGGCCTCTTCGCCCGCGACCTGACCGGCGCGCTGGTGCGCACGCTCGAAGGCACGGTGGACGGCCAGATGCAGACCTTCGCGGCCAAGGACGGTCGTTTCAACCGCGACAACTTCTTCGGCCAGAACCCCGAGCTGGCCGCGCTGGCCCAGGGCATGACCGACGAGCAGATCGACCGCTTGAAGCGCGGCGGGCATGACCTGGTGAAGATCCACGCCGCCTACGCCGCCGCTGCCGCCCACCAGGGCCAGCCCACCGTGATCCTGGCCCACACCAAAAAGGGCTACGGCATGGGCACTGCCGGCCAGGGCAAGATGACCACGCACAGCCAGAAGAAGCTGGACGAGACCGACCTCATCGAGTTTCGCAATCGCTTCAACCTGCCGCTCAGCGACGAGCAGGCCACCAGCCTGGCCTTCTTCAAGCCCGCCGAAGACAGCTCGGAGATGCGCTACCTGCGCAGCCACCGCGACGCACTGGGCGGCTACCTGCCGCGCCGCGAGACGGCGTGCGACGCGCTGCCCGTCCCATCCATTGATAGCTACGCGCAGTTCGCGCTGCAGGCCGATGGCAAGGAGATGAGCACCACCATGGCCTTCGTGCGCATGCTGGGCACGTTGCTCAAAGACGCCACGCTGGGCCCGCGCATCGTGCCCATCGTGGCCGACGAGGCGCGCACCTTCGGCATGGCCAACCTGTTCAAGCAGGTCGGCATCTACAGCAGCGTGGGCCAGCGCTACGCGCCCGAGGACATCGGCTCGGTACTGAGCTACCGCGAGGCGCTGGACGGCCAGATCCTGGAAGAGGGCATCAGCGAGGCCGGCGCCATTGCCAGCTGGACGGCTGCTGCAACGAGCTACAGCGTGCACGGCCTGGCCATGCTGCCGTTCTACATCTACTACTCGATGTTCGGCTTTCAGCGCGTGGGAGACGCCATCTGGGCGGCTGCGGACCAGCGTGCGCGGGGCTTCCTCTTGGGCGCGACCTCGGGCCGCACCACGCTGGGCGGCGAGGGCCTGCAGCACCAGGACGGCAGCAGCCACCTGGTGGCCGCCACCATTCCCAACTGCAAGGCCTACGACCCGGCCTATGCGGGCGAGATGGCCGTCATCATCGACGCCGGCATGCGCGAGATGGTGACCGAGCAGCGCGACGTCTTCTACTACGTCACGCTGATGAACGAGAACTACGCACAGCCCGACCTGCCCGCCGGTGCGGCAGAAGGTGTGCTGCGTGGTTGCTATGTTTTCAGGAGCTATTCAGGCAATATGCACCAGCGCGACAGCGCGATTTCGTCCCAAAGCGTCACCCTGATGGGCTCTGGTGCCATCCTGACCGAGGTGGTTAAAGCCGCAGAACAACTTGTCAGCGAGGGCGTGGATGTGACTGTGCTCAGCGTTACCAGCTGGAGCGAACTGGCCCGCGACGGTGTGGCCTGCGAGCAGCGCTGGCTGGCGGGCGATGCCCAGCCTGCACCCGCATGGCTGACTCAACAATTGGCCACGACCCGTGGACCAGTGATCGCCGCCACCGACTACGTGCGCGCCGTGCCGGAAACCGTGCGCGCCTTGGTGCCGGAGGGGCGGCGGTTCGTCACCCTCGGCACCGATGGTTTTGGCCGCAGCGACACCCGCGCGGCGCTGCGCCAGTTCTTTGGCGTGGATGCGCAGGCCGTGGCGCACGCAGCGCGACGCACACTGTCTGCGGGCTGACGGCCGCACGGGACACCCGCGCGCCGCGCCAGCGCCACCTTGCAGGCCCACGTTGTGGCGCTGGCGCTGCTGCCAGGTGATGTCCCTGTTGCGCAGCGGCATCCCCTTCCTACAATGGGTTACATACTGATTGGAGGGCGCCATGGCCGACATCACCTGGGACCACAGTCCCCCGACCACCTGGAACGCCATGGTCAACGGCCAGGCCGTGTGCTCTGTCAAACGCAAGGACATTGGCGGGTGGACGGCTGCCTGGACGGACGACCGTCTGTGGCCCGCGCCCACCCACCTGCCCAGGGCGACGCCGCAGCCCACGCGTTTTTTTGGCAGCCTTGAAGAAGCCAAGCTGGCGGTGGAGCAGGTGCTGGCAGCCTGAAATTGGCCACGGCTGCGGCCAGGGTGCCGCAGTGTGAACCAATGCTATTTGTTTGATAGCTTATTGCGCAATACCAGCAAGCGCTGGAGGCTGAAAATTGCCAAAGTATGGCGCGTGAGGCATGGAGTTGCCTTCAGCCGACCAGCAACGCGCCCAGGCGTGCCAGGTTCACGCCGCCGCTGCTGATGACCACGCCCACACGCTGGCCGCGCAGCTCGACGCGCATCGCGCTTGCCGCTGCAAAGCCCAGGCACCCTTGGGTTCCACCACCGGGTGCATGCGCTCGGCAAAAAATGGACATGCCGTCCACCAGTTGCTCGTCCGTCACCGTGAGGATGTCGTCCGTATCGCGCCGGATGATGGCAAAACTGATTTGCCCCAGGTGCTACGTCTGCGCGCCATCGGCAATCGTCATGGTCGTATCGATGTGCGCGATGGCCCCGGTGCGCCAGGACTGTTGGCCGTCGTTGCCCGCAGCGGGCACTACGCCGTAGAGCTTGCAGCGGGGTGGCAGGGCCCGCGTGGCCAGCGCCGTGCCCGACAGGAACCCGCCGCTGTCCAGGCACACGAACAGCGCGTCGAGTGCGCCGACTGCCTCGAACAGCTCCTTCGCCGCCGTGCCGTGCCCTGGCCTGCCAGCACGTCGGCATGGTCGAACGGGGGAATCACTTTGAGGCCGTACTGCGGCGCCATGGCGCGGGTGCTCTGTTCGCGGTCCTCGATGTAGCGGCCATAGAGCACCACCGTGGCGCCATACCCCTGAGTGGTGGCGACCTCGGCGGCGGGCACCTCCCGCGGCATGACGATGGTGGCCGGAATGCCCAGCTCTCGCGCTGCGAGAGCGAAGCGCTGGGCGCGGTTGTCGGACGAAAGCGCCACCACACTCGCCTTGCGCTGGGCTGCATCGAAGTGATAGAGCACGGTGAACGCCCCCCGGAACTTGAAGGCGCCCATGCGCGGCATGGTTCTCGCACTTGGAGAGCACCTGCGCACCCCATTCCGCGTCGAGGCTGCGCGAGGCGAGCATGGGGCGGTGGGCGTGCCCTGCGATGCGGCCGGCTGTGGCCACCACGTCGACGTAGGTGTGCAGGGCCGTGGGGGCGCGATGGGAGTCTTCGTTCAGGGGGCTCAGCGCGAGTGAAGAAGGCGTTGGCGGCCGCGCCTAGCGTGTCAGGGCAGCTTCACGGCCGCCAATGCGTTTGAGGTGGAGAGGTACAGCGTAGACCCATTCACTGCGATGCCCGTGGGTTCGTCGATGAAGCCCGGCAGCGGGCCGGCCGCGAAGCCCTTGTTCCAGCGCTGGCCTACTAGGGTGCTCACCTGGCCGTCGGCGCCGATCTTGCGCACCACGCGGTTGCGCGGATCGGTCACGTAAACGTTGCCGCTGGCATCGGCGGCCAGCCAGGCGTGGGAGTCCGAGATGGCTGCGCCGGTGTCCACGGTCAACTGCGCCGAGGCCACCGGACCGTTCACCAGCGCTGGCGGCAGGTCCGGGCGCCCCGCAATCGTGCTCACCACCCCGGCGGGCGTAATCTTGCGGACGGTGGGGCCGATGCCCGTGATGTTGTGATAGCGGCCGTCCACCACATAGACGTTGCCCGCGGCATCGATGGTCATCTGGCCCAAGGCCGAGAACTGCGCCGAGGCTGCCGGACCATCCGCGTGTCCGCGCGCGTTGGGATTCCCCGCAAACACGCTGACGGCGCCGGCCGGGGTGACCTTGAATACCACGCCCTGCAGGGAAACCGCATAGACGGTGCCGCCAATGTCGGTGACCATGCCAGTCAGTCCCTGCAGCAGAAAGCCCGGTATCGCGTCTAGCTGGGCGGAGAGGTCGGCATGCACAGTAACGTTGCCTGCAGGGGTTGTCTTGAGGATGCGCTTGAAGTCGAAAGAATAGATGTTGCCCGCTCCATCGATGGACAGCGGAGCCGAGCCGCAGAAGGCCACGTCGTTGATCGGACCTGTCATCTGTGCGCACGGGTTCTTGGCGCGGCCGAGGGTGGCCACCGTGCCATCGGATGTGACGGTGCGCAGCGCGGCGTTGTTGCGGTCGCGCACGTACAGCGTGCCTGCCTTGTCCACCGCCAGTGCGCCAGGGCTGTCAAAGCGCGCGGCGCTGCCGCGGCCATCAGTGTGCCCTGCCAGCGAGGCGGTGCCCACCTGCAGGTCGGGCGCGCCGGCGCGCGGAGTGCGGTAGACAACCGCATACGTTCGATAGGCGTCGGAGGGACCGTTTTCCGTGACGAGGAAGCGGCCTTCGGCGTCCACCGCCAGATGTTTGCCCGCACAGAAGGGTTGGGGCAGCATGTTGGGTCCAAAGCTGCAGTTGTCCGCGCGCCGCACGGTTGTGACGGAGCCATCGGTCGCGATCTCGCGCACGGGCGTGCCCTCATAGCGGTCCAGGACGAACACTCGGTTGGAGCGGTCTATCGCGATGGCCTGCAATGCACCAAATTTGGCCGCGCTAGCCGCTCCATCCACGTAGCCCGCGTTATTGAGAGCCACCGTGCCCGACAGCACAGTGGCCTGTCCGTTGGGCGCGTACTTGCGCACCACATGATCGTTGGGGTCTGCAGCGTACAGGGTTCCTGCAGAGTCGGTCGCCAGGTTGACGGGGTACAGGCGGTCTGGGTTGTAGCTCCCGAAGCCCGGAGTTGCGTACTGGCTGGCCCTGAAGATGACCGTTGTGACCACCCCTGCGGGCGTGATTTTGCGAATGGGATTGCCTGTCGGCGTCTGGGAGATGTCTTGCAAGGTTGGAGCCCATTCGGACACAAACACATTGCCCTCCCGGTCCACCGCAATGCTGGTCGGGCTACACAGCGTGGCCGCCGTACCGGTGCCATCGGCGTTGCCGCACACGCCCACCTTGCCGGCCAGCGTGGTGACGTTGCCCGCGGCATCGATCTTGCGCACCAGGTGGTTGCCGGCGTCTGCCACGTAGGCGTTGCCGGCCGCATCCACCGCCACCGCCAGAGGGACATTAAAGCGGGCTGCAGTGCCCGCGGCATCCAGGTAGCGCGGCCCTTCGCTGCTGGCGTCGCTGCGGGTGGGACCACCGCCCGCCCAGGTGCTGAGCTGCCCGGTGGGCGCTAGCCGGCGAATAGTCTGGTTTCCCGGGTCGGTAATGAGTACATCGCCGTTGGGTGCCAGTGCCATGCCGCCGCTGTCGGTACTGATCTTGGCCGCAGTGCCCAGGCCGTCCTGTGTTCCTGGCCCCTCGGTAGTGCCAGCCAGCAACGCCAGGGGCGTGGCGGGCGGAGGCGGAGGCGGCGGCGGCGGCGCATCACCCCCTGACCCTCCACCGCACGATACCAGCGCAGACATGGCCAGCGAGGCCCAGAGCGAGCGGGGCAGCCGACGGCGGCTGCACATGGATGCATCGGGCATGGTTGCGTACCTCAGGAATAACAATGAACGGGTGGGGCGCCGCCGCTGGCTAGCGTGCCGCAGCGATACTGCACAAGGATTGGCGGTGGCGCCATGGCTGCGGCACGCCCAGCGCGAGCGCGGTGCACGGCAGCTGGCTGCGGGTTGATCACGGCAACTGCACCTGCACCACAGCGTTCGGCATCGATATGTACATCATTGAATTGCGCACCGCGATTCCGGCCGGGCGATTGATGATGCCGGGCAGATCGCCTGCTGCAAATCCGTTCTTCCAGAGCTGCCCCACCAAGGTGCTGACCTGACCGTCAGGGGCAATCTTGCGGATCACGCTGTTGACCGGATCTGTGACATACACGTTGCCCTTGCTGTCCACTGCTAGGCTGGCTGTCTCACCGGACGATGTGGAGCCCACCGTGAATTGCGCAGTTGCCGCGGGGCCATCAGCGTAGCCAGCAGCGGCGTTGGGATTGCCTGCCAACGTACTGACCAGCCCGGCTGGTGTGATCTTGCGGATCGTGGGCCCCACTTTGACGTTGATATCGGACAGGCCGTCGACCACATAGAGGTTGTCTGCCGCATCGATGGTCATGTAGCCCGGCGCCGCAAATTGTGCTGCGGCCCCTTGCCCGTCAACATGGCCTACCGTGGCAACTCTACCTGCGAACAGCGTGACCGCGCCATTCGTGTCAATCTTGAAAATCGCGCCCCTGAGCGTGGAAACGTAGACATTGCCCTTGCTGTCCGCCGCAATTCCGGATGCGTTGTAGCCCATGAATATGTAAGTGGACGTTGTCAGCAGCGACGTCAGGTCTGCCAGGAGGGTCACCTCGCAATTGCGCATCTTGAGGACGAGCGTCTCATGGACGGTATACAGATTGCCAGCACCGTCGGTGGCCAGTGGGCCACTGTTGTACCCCAAGGACCCACTGGTCGGACCTGAAAGGGACAGAAATTCGCTGGCCAGGCCGGTGACTGCCGTGCAATGCCCGCCCGGTTTGCCCAGCGTGCGAACCAGGCCGTCTGCTTGCACTGTTCGGATGTTGTTGGTTCCTTTGTCCCGCGTCCACATGTTGCCGTTGTCCCGTACGTACAGAGATCCAGATGGGTTGAAGGCCAATGCACCGGGCCGGTCAAAGCGAGCGCTACTACCCTGTCCATCTTCAGAACCTTCGGCGGAAGGCCGTCCCGCGACCATGGTGGAAGTGCCTTGCGGTGTGTAGCTGCGCAGCTGTGCGTACCTGTACGAGCCATCGTGGTACCCATATTCGGTGACGAGAAACTCGCCGCTGGCCTTGACGGCCAGTTGGGCTGCAGTACACAGAGTTCCTGGGGCGCCCACAGCTAAACCAGTTTGGGTGGTGCAAGACTTCGCACGAAAGAGCGTCGTCACAGCGCCATCGCTTGCAATACGACGGATGGTCGGGTAGCCCGTGTTGTCGGGGCCCAGGACGTGCAGGTGGTCTGCGGCGTCGAATGCCATGGCGCGGAAGGTGCGGAACTGCGCGGCAGAAGCCGTGCCGTCCGAATCCCCTTCATTGCTCTGAGTTGCGTTACCAGATACCAAGGTGGCTTGCCCGTCGGCTGTGTACTTGCGGATTACGTGGTCGTTGGGGTCTGCGGCGTACAGCGTTCCCGTCGAGTCGGTCCCCAAGAGCACAGGGTCGTAGTAGTAGGTCGGTCCCCAAGGACCGGGCCGGGCGGTTGCGTACAAACTGGCTTTGCTGACCAACGTGCTCACTTCCCCTGCGGCAGTAATCTTGCGAATGGCGTTGGCTGCGGAGTTACCTTGTGCCACAAATACATTGCCAGCCTTGTCCACAGCGATGCTGCTGGGATTGCACAAGGTCGCGATGCCAGTGGGGCCATCTTGGTTGCCGCAGACGCCCGGTTTACCGGCCAGCGTGGTGACTTTGCCCGCTGCACTGATTTTGCGGACCAGATTGTTTCCTGTATCGGCAACATAGGTGTTTCCTGCCCCATCGACGGCGACTGCCATGGGTCTGCGGAAACGTGCGTCAGGGCCGTTACCGTCGGCAAAATTGACGCCAACCTCAGGTGCTGGACCTCCACCACCGGCCAAGGTGCTGATCTGGTCCTGGGTGGCACTCAGTTTGCGGATGCGATGGTTACCTGTGTCCGCTATGACGACGTCGCCTGATGTGGTCACCGCCATCCCACCCATGTCGACGTTGAAACGGGCTTCGCTGAGCGCTGCGCCATCCTGATTGCCGTCGCCATTGGGATCTCCAGCCAGGACTGATAGGGCTGTAGCCGGAACGGCTGGCGGCGGTGGCGGCGGTGCAGGCGTTTCCACGGAGCCGCCAGAGCCCCCCCCGCAAGCGGTGACAGTGGTGGCTACCAACGCAACCAGCAGGCTGATGCGTCGCAGTCGTTCGTTGGATCTGATGTGCCCCATGAATCTCCCGTGGATGAATATTGATTGCTGAAAAAATGTAATGAAGCGAGTCTATGGGGCTTGTATTACTACTGCCAAGTAACAGTTGGTTAGTGCATATCGTTCACCAAGACTTGGCATGCCTGCAGCGGGTCGTTGCCCTATGTGCCATCAACGGTGCAGGCTTCGCGTAGCGCGCTGAAACGGGCCAGCCCAGGGGCTAGTGGCTATCGGTAGCGTTTGCAGCTGTGTCATACCTGCGTCGGTTGCGTCTGCGACTGGCCCACCCAACGCATCCATGATGCGCACGGGCAATGCCCGAGGAGATGAGGCCACAGGTACCCGAAGGTCGCCCTCGCATAACCTTAGGCACCGGAGGCTGGCGCCAAAGCTGTGCATGGGCGGCCGCGTGGGAGTCGATGAGGCAGGCGACTGTGGCCTGTCTGCTCGCTTATCGCCAAGCCCGCTTCCTGATGGCGGTATGGCCCCGCAATGGCATCAGGGCAGCTTGATAGCGGCCACCGCGTTTGACGTTGTCACGTAGAGTGTGGAGCCTTGCGCCGCAACCCCAACGGGCCGGTTGACCATGCCTGGCAAATCGCCGGGGGTAAAACCCTAACGAGTCCGTTGCCCCGCCAGCGTGCTCACACTGCCATCCGCGACGGCAATTTTACGCACCACACTATGAACGGAGTCCCTGACGTACACATTTCCTTGGTCGTCTAGTCTCAGGCGAGCACTTTGCATTGAACCGAAGCCAGGCTGAGATACCGTCAGGCGGGCATCTGCACGGCTCCCGTCCACCAGGCCCGGTGCTTCGGTCGCAGAGCCAGCGATGGTACTGACCACTCCGGCAGGCATGATCTTGCGCACGGTGGGGCCAACACTGTTATCGTCACCCATGCCGTCGATGACGTACAGGTTGTCTTTGGAGTCGATGGCCATGTCGCCGAGCCTGGAAAAACGGGCGGTGTTCCCTTGTCCATCGGCGTGCCCCAATGCGCGCAGGGCCCCTGCAAACACCACAGGCTCGCCAACCAGGGGAATCTTGACAATGGCACTCCCCGAAGCGGCCGCCGCGTACACGTTACCAACGCTGTCGACAGCGATGCCTGCGATGTTGTCGTTGGCTCGCATCTGCGGGTCGTACATCAGGGCAGCAAGATCTGCTACCAAAACGACATCGCCGGCCGGTGTCGCTTTGACGAAGCGGGCGGCATTGGGCACATAGAGGCTTTCAGCGGCGTCTACCGCCAGCATTTGAACAAAGCAGACGCTCAATTCGAAAACCTTACCACCCGATGACGCGCAAGGCTTGCCCGATGCTCCCAGGGTACGAGTGACCCCTGTGGGTGAAACAACGCGGATCACATTGTTCCCAGTGTCCGCTACATACAGCTTGCCTGCCTTGACTGCGGCAAGTCCCGATGGCATATAGAACCGAGCCGCCGCGCCTGTGCCATCAGCGAAGCCGACGCCCGTCGTGGAACCGGCTACCACACTGGAAGATGCTCCATCGGAGGTGAAACGGCGGATGAGCGAGTATTGCTGAATCGGACTTCCAGTGATGGATGGCGACTCGTTCACCAAAAAATTACCAGAAGCGTCGATTGCAAGATCCTGACCCCAGCATAAGTATGGTGCATTTGAATCGTCGCAGGAGGGGGTCGGACCCACAACGGTGGATACGGAGCCATCGCTTTCTATGCGGCGTATACGCTTTCCACCGATTCCTGCGTCCAGCACGTACAGCCGGTCTTTTCTGTCAAGGGCAATGGCGTCCATGGTCCCGAACTTGGCGACGTTGGCCGGTCCATCGGCATAGTGGTATCCGTAGTCTTCGGCCACCGTGCCGGAGACGATTGTTGCCGATCCCTGAGGAGAGTATTTACGTATGACCTTGTCGTTTGGGTCTGCTGCGTAAAGGGTGCCTGAGGTGTCGATGGCCAAGCGAACAGGCGCATAAAAATAAATGTATGTACCTGCTGAAAAGTGAATCCGGCTTGTCTTTTGGCTTGCCTTGGAAGTCACGGTGCTGACGGCACCCGCCGCCGTGATTCTTCGAATGGGGTTGCCGGTGATGCCGTTGAGCCCCATGCTCTCAGAGATGTACACGTTGCCTGAGCCGTCTACTGCGATGCTTGTTGGTAGGCAGAACGTTGCCGAAGAGCCGAATCCATCTGTGTTGCCGCACACCCCTGGCTGACCTGCGAGGGTGGATGTGTTGCCAGCCGGATCGATCTTGCGTACGACATGGTTGTCTGTGTCTGCCACATAGGTGTTGCCCGCTGCGTCCACAGCCACCGCTTGAGGCGCCTTGAATTTTGCAGCTCCACCCGTTCCGTTCGAGTGGTTCGCGGCGGGCGTTGCAACGGGTATCTGTGGCAATACATCGCTACCCCCGGCCAGTGTGCTCACCTGCCCTGCGGTAGACAGCTTGCGGATGGCGTTGTTGCCGGCATCCGCTATCACCAAGTCTCCATTAGGTGCAACAGCTAGGCCGCGGACCGAGAGGCTGAAGCGGGCGGCAGAGGCCGGCCCATCCTGGTTGCCCGGTCCATCGGTGTTGCCTGCCAACAAGGATAGGCCCGTGGCGGGCGGCGGTGGCGGGGCTGGTGTATCGCTGGAACCTCCGCCGCAGGATCCAAGCACAGGGATTGCCAGCGAGGCAAGCAGCCTCCAGCGACCTCGGTCTGGAGTGCATGGTTTGCTTTGCATATAACTTCCCTACAAATCTGCGCCTGGATCGCAGTTTGGCAAGGATGGCCATCAGCCCGTTGAAGACGTGTGTCGGGATCGCCAGAGCGGTGCCACGGATAGAAACGTGCTGGGGCCTCAAATGCTCGCTGATTGCGCAGTCACAGCGAATACCAACCTCTCATCGGACATGCGGTGCGTTCACGGCAAGTGCACCTGCACCACAGCGTTGGGCATCGAGATGTACAGCGTGGAGTTGCGCACCGCAATACCCACGGGGCGGTTGACCATACCTGGGAGGGGGCCCGCGGTGAAACCGTAGCGCCCCGGCTGGCCCACCAGCGTGCTGACCTGACCATCGGCCGCCGCGATCTTTCGGATGACGCTGGTGATCGGGTCGGTGATATACACATTGCCTGAGCCGTCCACCGCCAACTGGGCGCTCTGCAGCGAAGATATGAGAGGTTCGTCGGCAACCCTGAAACGTGCAACGTCCCTGGCACCGTCCACCCAGCCGGGGGCGGCGTCCGCCTTGCCCGCGATGGTGCTGACCACGCCTTCGGGCGTGATCTTGCGCACGGTCGGGCCGATACCCTGGCTTGGGTAGTCCTTGCCGTCGACCACGTAGAAGTTGCCGCTAGCGTCGGTCGTCATGTTGCCGAGGGCCGAGAACCGTGCGGCACTGCCTTGCCCGTCCGCATGCCCTCGTACATGCAGACTGCCCGCGAACACCACAGGTTGCCCGGTGGGGCTGATCTTGAAGATGACCCCGCTGGTTTCCATCGCGACATACACGTTGCCGGCACTGTCCAAGGCGATGCCCTGCACCTGGTCGTAGCCTGCCCCGCCCGGGCTGTAGACCCAGGCCGTCAGGTCGACGAGGAGGCTCACGTCCCCGGCGGGCGTGACCTTCATGATCCTGTTGCCGGTGGGTACATAGAGGTTTTCAGCACCGTCCAGCGCCAGCGTCGTTACGTAGCAGAAGCTGGTTTCGGTGACCCTGCCGGGCTCAGCGCGATAGCAGGATTGGGTCGGCACACCGAGAGTGCGCGTCACCCCCTCGGCAGAGATGGTGCGAAGGGTGTGGTTGAGGCTGTCCGCCACGTACAGCGTGCCGCCCTTGCCGAAGGCCAGTCCGGTAGGCAGTGCAAAGCGCGCAGCGCCGCCCGTGCCGTCGAGGGCTCCAAAGCCGGAGAGTGAACCTGCCACCACACTGGATGTAAGCCCGTCGGCGGTAAACCGCCGGACCGAGGAGTAGGTAACGTAGGCGCTGCCGTCCATTGAACCGAATTCGTTCACCAGCAGGCCGCCGGCAGCATCAACGGCCAGGTGAGTTGCCGAGCAGGGGCTTTGGCCCAGGGTTTCAAACATGCTGCATCGGGGGGACTGCACGATTGTGGACACAGTGCCATCGCTGCCGACCCGGCGGATCCGTTTGTTGACGCCATCGCCGTCCAACACATACGCTTGGTTCTGGCGGTCCAGCGCAATGGCATCCAGGCTGTGGAACTTGGCGGCTGTCCCCGCGCCGTCCATGTAGCCTGCGTTGTTTTCACTCACTGTGCCAGCCAGCACTGTGACCTGGCCATTCGGTTCGAACTTGCGCACGACGTGATCGTTGGGATCCGCTACGTAGAGCGTCCCACCGGCATCGACGGCAAGGCGCACGGGTATGTAGAAGTAGACGTAGGCACCGCCCGAAAAGTGTTGCCGGCTTGGCATCTGGCTGGCTTTGAAGACCACCGTAGTCACTTCCCCGGTAGCGCTGATTTTGCGGATGGGATTGCCCGAGACTTGGGAAATTCGACCATTGGCACTGCCCATCTCGGCCACGTACACGGTGCCTGCGCCATCCACGGCGATGCTTGATGGATTGCAGAAGGTCGCGGCCGGTGCCGACCCATCGGCATTGCCGCATTTTCCCGGCTGGCCGGCCAGGGTTGTGGCTTTGCCCGCAGCATCGATCTTGCGCACCACGTGGTTTTTCGTGTCCGCTACGTAGGTGTTGCCTGCGCTGTCCACTGCCACGGCTTCGGGCGCGCCGAACTGGGCTGCCGTGCCAGTGCCATCCGCGTAGTTCACGATGGGGGTGGCATAGATGCTGATGTTTGTCACGCCGCCGCCCGCGACCGTGCTGACTTGCCCCGTTGTGGAAATCTTGCGGATGGCGTTGTTGCCCGCGTCAGCGATCACCACATCACCGGACGGCGACACAGCCAGTCCTTTGATGTCTTTGCTAAAGCGTGCCACAGTTGCAGCACCGTCTTGGTTACCCAGACCATCGGTACTGCCTGCGAGCAGCGACATGGTCGCGGGGCGGGTTGGGGGGGCTGGCGTATCGGAGGAGCCTCCTCCACACGCAGACAAAACCAGCAGTGCGACGGTGACGGGCAGCAGGGCCAGCGCAGGCCGACTCTTGAAAACGTTACGTTGCATAAACTCCGGTTTCCCTTCCTTGCGTGTCAGGACTATTGTTTGGACTCATTGAAAGCCGCCCCAGTCTAGTCCACGAGTGGGCGCAGTTGGAGGTAACGAAATGCAAGTGCAACAGACTGCGCAAATGGGAGGGGAACGGGTCAAGACATGGTCTTATGGGTTGGCGTTGTTTGCGTTGCGAAGAACGCATCCAGCACCGGCATCAACCCCGGAAACTCCTTGGCAAACCGTTCGCGATTCACAAAGTACGCCTCGCAGGCCACAGCAAAAAACTCGGACTGCGAGGTGGCGCCGTATGCGTCCAGCCAGGGCCGTTCGGCGCCGAAGCGCTCGGCCATGATCACGCGTTCGCGAAACTGTTCGTAGGCGGGCTCCCAGGCTGCCCACCACGCCTCATACGCCGCACGGCCGGTGTGTGTGCCCATGAAGCCTGCAGGCAGGGGAGGGCAGCCGTTGGGTTGGCCGTTCTTCATGTCGAGCTTGTGCACGAACTCGTGCACCACCACGTTGTGGCCGCGCGCCGTGTTCTCTGTGGCGTTACTCACATGCTGCCAGCTGAGCATGATGGGGCCGCGCTCCATGGCTTCGCCCAGCAGCACCTGGGTGTGCTCGTGCACCACGCCCGCTTCGTCCATTGTCTGGCGGCGTGCGACGGCTTCGCCGGGGTGCAGCACGATGCCCACGAAATCGTCGTACCAGCCAAGCGCCTTGGCGGGGTCGCCCCAGTGCAGCAGGGGCAGGCAGGCCTGCGCGGCAATGTCGATGGCCATGGCGTCGGTCACCGTGAGGCCATGGGCGCCGTGGAATTCCTTGTGGTGCAAAAAGAGTGCGCTCAGCACGCGCAGCTTGGCCTGGTCGTGCAGCGACAGCGCGGCCAGGAACGGGTAGCGCTGGATGGTCTGCAGCCACAGCGTGGCAGAGATGTCCGGTACCGGGGCCACGGTGGCGCGCACGCGGCGCCAGAGGCGGTTGAGCAAGGGGGGCATGGCGATCGGGCTGCGGGAGGTGGGCCCGCTCAGTTCATGACCGCTGTTACTTGGGGGCCAGGGGCAGCCGTTCCAAGCCCGCGCTGGACAAACGCAGTGTTTCCAGCCGGGGGGGCAATGCTGCGGCATCCCAGTCGCTCAGCACCACGCGTTGCAGACCCGGAGCCAGCACATGGTCGGCTGGCCGGTGGGTGTGGCCGTGGATGAGGGTGTGGGCGCCTGCGGCCTGCAGCCAGGCGATGGCGGCGGGGCTGTCCACATCGGCGTACGTGGCCCCCGACTGCTTGCGCGCCTCGCTCTCCTGGCGGATGCCGCGCGCCTGCACGCGGCGCGTGGCCAAAGGCTGGGTCAGAAATTGCTGCTGCCAGGCGGCGCTGCGGGCCTGCAGGCGAAAATGCTGGTAGTCCACATCGTCCAGGCACAGCAGGTCGCCGTGGCTCAGGACATACCGCTGGCCACCAAAGACCAGGACTGTGGGGTCTGCCAGGCCGGTGATGCCGCACCCAGCCAGGAAGGCAGGGCCCGCCAGAAAGTCGCGGTTGCCATGCATGAAGTACACCGGCAGGCGCTGCGCGGCGGCCCGAAGGAGGGCGCAGCCCCGGGCTTCGAAGCTGCCGGGCTCGCTCATGGCATCGTCGCCCACCCACACTTCGAACAGGTCGCCCAGGATAAAGAGGGCGTCTGCCGTCGTGCCTTCCAGATACTGCTGGAATGCGGCCACCGTGGCGGGCTCGCTGGCCTGCAGGTGCAGGTCTGAAATGAAATCGACCGTGCGCCAATGCGAGGGAGCGACAAGCTCCTCGAACCGGGGCACGGTCGTGGTCACGGGGGGGGCTGGGTGGTTCATCCCTTGCGCTGCGGCCTGCAATGGGCGGCCGACATTGGTGTGGCCTCAGCGGGGCGCGCAGCGCCACAGGGGGATGCCATGCTCAGAGGGCGACGGCCTTCTCGATGATCACGTCTTCCTTCGGCACGTCGTCATGGAAGCCCTTGCGGCCCGTCTTCACGGCCTTGATCTTGTCCACCACGTCGGTGCCCGACACGACCTTGCCGAACACGGCATAGCCCCAGCCCTGGGCCGAAGGTGCGGTGTGGTTCAGGAAGCCGTTGTCGGCCACGTTGATGAAGAACTGGGCGGTGGCCGAGTGCGGGTCGCTGGTGCGGGCCATGGCCACGGTGTAGTTGGCGTTTTTCAGGCCGTTGTTGGCTTCGTTTTCGATGGGCGCGTCGGTGCCCTTTTGGGTCATGCCGGGCTCAAAGCCGCCGCCTTGCACCATGAAGCCGGGGATCACGCGGTGGAAGATGGTGTTGTTGTAGTGGCCCTTGTTCACGTAGGCCAGGAAGTTCTCGACCGACTTGGGTGCCTTGGCGGCGTCGAGTTCGAGGGTGATGACGCCGTAGCCGGCGATGTGCAGTTCGACTTGGGGGTTGCTCATGGCTTTGCTTCTTTCAAAAAATGGGCGCTTCACTTCACCACGGTGGCGGAGTTGATGGTGATGGGGGTGGTGGGCACGTTCTGGTGGCCGCCCTTGTTGCCGGTGGCTACGGCCTTGATCTTGTCGACCACGGCGGTGCCTTCGACCACCTTGCCGAACACGGCGTAGCCGTGGCCGTCAGGGTTGGGGGCGTTGAGCATGCCGTTGTCCTTCACGTTGATGAAGAACTGCGAAGTGGCCGAGTTGGGATCGCCGGTGCGCGCCATGGCGATGGTGTACGTGTCGTTCTTGAGGCCGTTCTTGGCTTCAAGCGGGATGGGGGCCTTGGTGGGCTTTTGCTGCATGTCAGCCGTGAAGCCGCCGCCCTGGATCATGAAGCCGTCCATCACGCGGTGGAAGATCGTGCCGTCGTAGTGTTTGCTGTTCACATAGGCCAGGAAGTTCTCGACCGTCTTGGGGGCCTTGGCGGCGTCGAGCTGCACGACGATGTCGCCCATCGACGTGGCCAGCTTGACCTTGGGGGCATCTTGCGCCTGTACGGGTGCTACTGTAAACATAGCAGCCAGGGCAATACTTGCTAGCGCTAACGTCGAATTTCTTCTGGAAATCATCCAATCACTCCTTCGAAAAAGATCTGCCATTGTTGGCCGCGGCGCGTCCAGTACTGGCGCTTGACCGGGCCTGTGCGGGCGCCTTCGGCGACTTCGCCGAACGTTACCACCATGGTGTCGGCCGAGTCTGTCCACCGCAGGTAAGACTTGTCCTTGAGCTGGAGTTCCCGGCCCTTGAGGGCGCGGGCCTCGGCCTGCAGCACCTGGGTCCATTCCTCCAGCGGCTTCTTGCGGTAGCTCTGGAAGTCGGGCGCATAAAAGCCCAGCAGGCGCTTCATGTCGCCCTCGGTCTTGGCGGTGCGCCAGGCGTTGAGCACCGCTTCGAACGATTTGCGGTCGGCCGCCACGCTGTGAGGCTGCACCCATTGCAACTGGCGCGCAATGACCACGGGGGTGGAGCGGGGCTCCACCGTGCGCAGGATGCGTTCGAGGTCGGGGTTGGCCAGCACGAGGCAACCGTCGGTCGCCAGTGGCGCGCGCGAGAACTGGTCGGGCGGCGTGCCATGCAGCCAGATGCCGCTGCCCGTCTTGCCCCGGCTCTGGTCCAGGGGGTTGGGATAGTTGATGGGCAGGGCGCCCGCGCCGTAGAAGTCCTTGAGCTTGGCCGGGTCCAGGCGGCTGGTGATGAAGTACACCCCCAGCGGTGTGCGCTGGTCACCCTCCACCTCTTTTTCGATGCCGAGCTTGCCCACGGAGGCATAGTAGTCGGCCACCAGCCGCAGGCCCTGGGCGGTGTTTTCAAAGAGATACAGGCGAGAGCGCGAGGTATCTACCGCAATCGCGTGGCGCGAGCGAGGGGACAGCTCCAGGAACTGTGCGGGGATGGCATTGACCGGGGGGCGGCTGCGTTGTGCATCCACACGCTGGCGCGATTCGGCGCGCAGTTCGGCCAGTGCCGCAGCGGCCTGGATGCTGCGGGCCGAGTCCGGCTCAGGGGCCACATCGCCCATATGCCGCAGTGGCCGGGTTCGCGACATGAGCAGGTCACCGACCGCCAGTTGCGCCAGCTGGAAATTGGGGTAGTCGCGCGCCAGGCTTTCGGCCTGGGCCAGCGCCTCGCGACCCCGGCCTTCGGCCACCAGTTTGTAGACCGCCATGAGGCGCGTCTCCGCTTGGCCATCGCGCAGCTCAGCAGGTGTGGGCGCCACCGGGGGTGTGGTGGATGCCGCATGCGCAGCAGCCGCCCGGCGGGCCTTGGCACCCTGCGGCAGGGCTGGCGTGGCCAACGAGAGGCCCAGCAGCAACAGCACCGCGGATGCTGCCCTGCGGCCTGCGTTGGTCAGGGGCACAAACATGCAAACCATCTATCAGCTGACTGTCAGGGCAAAAAAAAAGCCCGCGCGGAAGGCGCAGGCGCCGCATCGGAGGCCATGGTTAACCGCCTGTGGATTCGCGAACGATGGTCCAGCGGCCGTTGTTATTGACGAGGTCCAACGTCTTGCGGCTGCTCACGTTGAGCGCGTCGGCACTGTATGCCTGGCGAAACCGGGCCGTGGCCTTGTCACCTTGTACGGACACGGTGATGTCAGAAAGCTTCACGCTGATCTTGGATTTGCCGACGATGCGCGCCTCGCGTTCCTTCTCCCAGGCAGCGCGGCCTTGGCGACCAGGTGGATCGAACGACTTGTCGTACGCGCCCAGGTACCCCTTCATGTCCTTGGACGACCAGGCCGCAGCCCAGGCCTGTACGGCAGAGGTGACGGCCTGGGTGGATGCGTCGCTGGCAGCTGCAGGAGCTGGGGCCGGTGCAGGAGCCGTTGCAGCGGGAGCGGGGCTGACAGTTGGAGCTGGAGCGGCGGCAGGCGCTGGCGCCGGGGCTGCAGCTGCTGGCGCTGGAGCGGGTGCAGGGCGTTGGGTTACCACCACGGCGGGCGCGGGCGCTGCGGCGGCAGGGCGACCGGTTTTGCTGCCGGGTTCGTTGGAGAACAATTCGCGGATCAGTGCCAGCTTGGGCTTGACCGAGTTGGCGTTGTTGGCATCCAGTTGCAGCGCCTTGTTGTAGGCTTGGCTGGCCAGCTTGGCGTAGATGTCGCCCAGGTTTTCCTGTGCGGTGGCATAGCTGGGGTTGGTGCGGATCGCCATTTCCAGCGCCGTGCGGGCCTTGTCCAGCTGGTTCTGGTTGGCGTACAGCACAGCCAGGTTGTTGTAGGGCTCGGGCAGCTCTGGGTACTCTTCGGTGAGCTTGGTGAAGGTGGCGATGGCGTCGGCCTGCTTGCCCGAGTCGGTCTGGGCCACGCCGCGCAAGAAGCGCAGCTGCGGGTCGCGTGGGTTGGCGGCCAGGCGCTGGTCGGCCTTGGCCAGCGCCTCGGACGCCTTGCCAGCCTTGAGCAACTGGGTGATGTCGGCATAGTCGTCCGCGTGGACCACGCCCGTGCCCATCAGGGCGGTCAGTGCCAGAAGGCGCAGTAGGCGTGGGAGTGTGCGTCGGACTTGCTTCATGGGGGTACAAAGGAGTTGGGCGGCAGCCAGCCCGGGCGGGGGCTTATACTGCGGCGGATTGTAGCTGAGGGGGTTGTCATGACGGTACGCTGTTGCCGCTGGTGATTTTGCTGGACGCCCCTTGCCGGGCCACCCCCTGTCAAGGGCCGAGTTCCGCTGCTGCCGGGTGAGTTTCTTTGCCTCGCCCACCCCATCAAGTCTCCCGTTACTGAAATCCCATGAGTTTGCGCATCTACAACACGCTGTCGCGTGCATTGGAAGACTTTTCCCCGCTCGAACCTGGCCATGTGCGCATGTATGTGTGCGGCATGACCATTTATGACCTGTGCCATATCGGCCACGCGCGGATGATGATGGCGTTCGACGTGGTGCAGCGCTGGCTCAAGGCCAGCGGCCTGCGCGTGACCTACGTGCGCAACATCACCGACATCGACGACAAGATCATCAAGCGTGCGCTGGAGCGTGGCATCACCATCCGCCAGCTCACTGACGAGATGATTGCCGCCATGCACCAGGACATCGGCCTGCTGGGCATCGAGCCGCCGTCGGTCGAGCCCCGCGCTACCGAATATGTGCCCCAGATGCTCTCGCTCATCGGCCAGCTGGAAGGCAAGGGCCTTGCCTACCGGGCGAGCAACGGCGATGTGAACTACTCCGTGCGCAAGTTCGATGGCTACGGCAAGCTCTCGGGCAAGTCGCTCGACGAGCTGCGCGCCGGCGAGCGCGTAGCAGTGCTGGACGGCAAGGAAGACCCGCTCGACTTCGTGCTGTGGAAGTCCGCCAAGCCCGAGGAACCCCCCGAGGCCAAATGGGACAGCAGCTTTGGCTCTGGCCGACCCGGCTGGCATATCGAGTGCTCGGCCATGTGCGGCGCCACGCTGGGCGAAACCTTCGACATCCACGGCGGCGGCGCGGACCTGCAGTTCCCCCACCACGAGAACGAAATCGCCCAGAGTGAAGGTGCCACGGGCAAACCGCTGGCCAAGTTCTGGGTGCACAACGGCTTTGTGCGCGTGGACAACGAGAAGATGTCCAAGAGCCTGGGCAACTTCTTCACCATCCGCGACGTGCTCAAGACGTATGACGCAGAAACCGTGCGCTTTTTCATCGTCCGCGCCCACTACCGCAGTGCGCTGAACTACAGCGATGCGCACCTGGATGACGCGCGACAGGCGCTCAAGCGGCTGTACACCGCGCTGAGCCTGGTGACTCCCTCACAAGCGGCTTCCATCGACTGGACCAACCCTTACGCGGCCCGCTTCAAGGCCGCGATGGACGAGGACTTTGGCACTCCCGAGGCCGTGGCCGTGCTGTTTGACTTGGCCAGCGAGGTCAACAAGACCCGCTCGGTCGAGCTGGCGGGGTTGCTCCAGGCGCTGGGTGGCTGCCTGGGGATCTTGCAGGGTGACCCCAAGGCTTTTCTTCAGTCCGGGGCCGCCGGTGTGGATGAGTCTGAGATTCAGGCACAGATTGCTGCCCGGGCCGCAGCCAAGGCGGCCAAGAACTTTGCCGAGGCCGACCGCATCCG
Organism: Acidovorax sp. Root568; assembly: GCF_001427445.1. Taxonomy (NCBI): domain Bacteria; kingdom Pseudomonadati; phylum Pseudomonadota; class Betaproteobacteria; order Burkholderiales; family Comamonadaceae; genus Acidovorax; species Acidovorax sp. Root568. Next base: position 149,048 of record NZ_LMGP01000017.1, read on the forward strand.
CAACCATTTGCTGGCCCAGGGCATCGTGCTCAAGGACTCTGCCGCCGGCACCACATGGGAAGCTGCCCAATGAGCATTGTTTTGATGCTAAATATGCCAGTAGTGCAGGTGGAATAAGCGGTGGCAGCTTCTAAAAAGATAGCGGGTGACGCTGTGGCGCCGTCGCTGGTGCTGGCCACGCCCGACTACTGGGCCGAGGCCTGCAAGCACCTGGTGAAAAAAGACCGGGTGATGAAGCGCCTGATACCGCAGTTTGGCGACGCCGCGCTACAAACCAAGGGCGACCCCTTCATCACACTGGCGCGTTCCATCGTGGGACAGCAGGTGTCAGTCGCGTCAGCACAGGCCGTATGGGAGCGTTTTGTGGCGCTGCTGCCGCGCGGCATGAAGCCCGCCAGCGTGCTCAAGCTCAAGATCGACGACATGCGGGCCGCAGGCCTGTCTGCCCGCAAGGTGGACTACCTGGTGGACCTGGCCATGCACTTTGAAGGAGGCAAGCTGCACGTCAAGGACTGGGCCGCCATGGACGATGAAGCCATCATTGCCGAGCTGGTGGCCATCCGTGGCATCGGCCGATGGACGGCCGAGATGTTTTTGATCTTCTATTTGATGCGGCCCAATGTTTTGCCCCTCGATGACGTGGGGTTGATCAGCGGCATCAGCCAGAATTACTTCTCTGGCGACCCCGTGAGCCGCAGTGACGCCCGCGAGGTGGCCGAGGCCTGGAAGCCCTGGTGCAGCGTCGCGACTTGGTATATTTGGCGGTCTCTGGACCCCCTGCCTGTAACCTATTGACACCACTGCAGGCACGCCGGTTACAGTGCGTGCCGTTCGTGGCAACCCCGCCGGGTGCGATCCCCCTAGGAGAAAAACGTTGGCGAAAAAGACCTTTCTGGATTTCGAACAGCCCATTGCCGAGCTGGAGTCCAAAATTGAAGAACTGCGCTACGTGCAGACCGAGAGTGCCGTCGATATCTCGGAAGAGATCGACCAGCTGAGCAAGAAGAGCCAGCAACTCACCAAAGACATTTACAGCGAACTGTCGCCCTGGCAGATCACCAAGATCGCCCGCCACCCTGAGCGTCCCTACACGCTCGACTACGTGCGCGACATCTTCACCGACTTCGTCGAGCTGCACGGCGACCGCCACTACGCGGACGACCTGTCCATCGTGGGCGGCCTCGCGCGCTTCAACGGCCACGCCTGCATGGTGCTGGGCCATCAGAAGGGCCGCGACACGAAGGAGCGCGCCATGCGCAACTTTGGCATGAGCAAGCCCGAGGGCTATCGCAAGGCCCTGCGCCTGATGAAGACGGCCGAGAAATTCAAGCTGCCCGTGTTCACCTTTGTGGACACGCCCGGCGCCTACCCGGGCATTGATGCCGAAGAGCGCGGCCAGTCCGAGGCCATTGGCCGCAACATCTTCGAGATGGCGCAGCTCGAAGTACCTATCATCACCACCATCATTGGCGAAGGCGGCTCCGGCGGCGCCTTGGCCATCAGCGTGGCCGATCAGGTTGTGATGCTGCAATACGCCATCTACTCGGTCATCAGCCCAGAAGGCTGTGCGTCCATCCTCTGGAAGACCAGCGACAAGGCGCAAGAGGCCGCTGACGCCCTGGGCATCACCGCCCACCGCCTCAAGGCCCTGGGCCTGGTGGACAAGATCGTGAGCGAGCCCGTGGGCGGCGCCCATCGCGACCACAAGCAGATGGCCGCATTTTTGAAGCGCGCTTTGGGCGATGCCTTCCGCCAGGTGGCAGACCTCAAGACCAAAGACTTGCTGGACCGTCGCTACGAGCGTCTGCAGAGCTACGGCCGCTTCAGCGACACCAAGGCGGACGCCCGCTAAGCCCGCTGAGGCAGGTTCAGGCCTGTCGTTGCTGGCACCAAATGCACCAGCTTGGTGCGGTTCCAACGGCCCTTCGGGGCCGTTGTTGTTTTTCTGGCCGACGCCTTGCAGGGGCGCACAAACCCGCACTGGCGCATGGACTGCTACCGGATGTAACATGCCTGCAGACCGCCTGCGCGGGCGGTTCAAGGAGGGCTTCATGTCGCTTCTGAAGACGCTCAAGGGCCAGATCCTGGTCCTCTCTGCCACCTGCATGGTGGCTGCCCTGATGGTGTTGACGTTGGTCAACTACCTGTCGGCGCGTGCACAGGCGCAGGTTTCGCTGGCCGAAGAGGGCATGGCGACCGCCAAGAGCCATGCAGAAACCATCGAGGAGTGGGCGCGGGCCAAGGCCACGATCATTGCGGCCTCCGTCGCCGCCTTTGAAGATCCCGAACCTGCCAAGTCTCTGGCCATGCTGCGCGACGCGGGCAAGTTCAGCACGGCGTATTTTGGCTACGCGGACAAGAAGTACGTATTTTCAGAGACTCGCAGCCTGCCCGCCGACTACGACCCCACCGCACGTCCTTGGTACAAGCAGGCCGCGCAAGCGGGCGGGTCTGTGGTCACGCCGCCCTACATCTCGGCGTCCGATCAAAAGCTGGTGGTGACTTTTGCGACCCCGGTGGGCGCCGGCGCAGCGCTCAAAGGCGTGGCGGCTGGTGATGTCTACATGGAGTCGGTGGTTGCCAATGTGGCTTCCATCCAGCCCACGCCGCAGAGTTTCGGGTTTCTGGTGTCTGCCGACGGCAAGATCATCGCCCACCGCGACCAGGCGCTGACCCTCAAGCCCATTGCCGATTTGTCCAAGGACCTCGTGACCGACAAGCTGCTCGCTGCATCCAAGGACAAAAGCTTGCTGCAGGCGGACATTGCGTCGCGCAGCCGGTTACTCAGCGTGGTGCCGATCGCGGGCACCTCATGGATGCTGGTGGTGGCCCTGGATGAAAGCGAGGCCATGGCACCGATCCGGGCCATGCTGGCCACATCGCTGATCTCCAGCGTTTTGGTGTTGGTGGTGGCCGTAGGGCTGCTGGGCGTGGTTCTGACGCGGCGCCTGCGCCAGCTCACGTTGGTGCGTGACGCGATGCATGAAATCGGCGCCGGTGATGGCGACCTGTCGCGCCGCATCGACGCCCACGGTGAGGACGAGCTGGCCCAGATCGCCGGTAGCTTCAACAGCTTTGCGGGCAAGCTCTCCGGTGTGCTCTCGCAGATCCGTGACGCCAGCAGCTCGGTACGCGTGGCCGCCGAAGAGATTGCCACCGGCAACCATGACCTGAGCGGGCGCACCGAACTCACGGCATCCAGCCTGCAGCAGACATCAGCCTCCATGCAGCAGCTGACCGAGACCGTCCGGCACAACGCAGACTCGGCACGCCAAGCCAACCAGCTGGTAGCCCAGGCGTCCAGCGTGGCGCAACATGGTGGGCAGGTGGTGGGCAATGTGGTGACCACCATGGACCAGATCAATGCGGCCTCGCGCAAGATCAACGACATCATTGGCGTCATCGACGGCATTGCCTTCCAGACCAACATCCTTGCGCTCAATGCTGCGGTGGAAGCCGCCCGCGCGGGCGAGCAGGGCAGGGGCTTTGCGGTGGTAGCAGGCGAGGTGCGCAGCCTCGCCCAGCGCAGCGCCGAGGCGGCACGCGAGATCAAGACCCTGATCAATACCTCGGTCGAGCAGGTGGAAAACGGCTCGCGGCTGGTGCACGACGCGGGCACTACCATGACCGAGATCGTGACCTCGGTGCAGCGTGTGACGGACATCATGGCCGAGATCACGGCGTCCACCAATGAGCAAAGCACCAGCATCAACGAGGTCGGCCAGGCCGTGGCCCAACTCGACCAGATGACCCAGCAGAACGCAGCGCTGGTGGAGGAGAGCGCTGCTGCGGCACAGAGCCTCAAGGACCAGTCGGTGCGGCTGTCGGAGGTGGTGGGCACTTTCCGCCTGTCGACCGACCCTGCCCACGCTGCGCCGCGGCTGTCATCGCCGGGCGGTTAAGGTGCAAGGGGCGGAGCGTCGCGGCGCCCCCCATGCACCTTACTGCCGGAGTGCGGGGCACCGTGATAATCGGCGCCCATGTGCCGCCATTTCTCCCTCGTTCTCTACGCCCTCCAGGCACGTCCGGCGGTTGTGACGGGTCTAGGTGCAGGGCCTGAAGGGCGGATGCGATGACGCAATCAATGGACGCCGCCCTGCGGGCCTTTGCGCCCGCGTTGCCGATGGCTGTGGCGTTGAGCGGGGGCGCAGACTCGACCGCATTGCTGTTGGGCTGTGCACGCCGCTGGCCCGGGCAGGTGCTGGCCATCCATGTGCACCATGGGCTGCAGGCGGCTGCCGATGGGTTTGAGCAGCATTGCGTGGCCTTGTGTAGCAAGCTGGGCGTGCCCTTGCGTGTGCAGTGGCTGGACGCGCGCCCCGCGCCCGGCCAGAGCCCCGAGGATGCCGCTCGGCAAGCCAGATACCAGGCTTTGACGGCAGTAGCGCTAGAAGATCATGCCTTGGGTGCTATTCAATCCATAGCAATTGCACAGCACGCCGACGATCAGGCCGAAACCCTGCTACTCGCCCTGTCGCGCGGAGCGGGCGTGGCCGGCCTGGCCGCCATGCCTGCCCAGTGGACGCGTGCTGGTCTGGTCTGGCACCGCCCCTTGTTGCAGGTGTCTGCGGCGGACGTACGCGATTGGTTGAAGGCACAAGGCCAGGCGTGGGTGGAAGACCCCACCAACTCCGATGAGCGCTTCACGCGCAACCGCATTCGGGCGCAACTGCTGCCTGCGCTGCATGCCGCATTCCCGTCCTTTCGCGATACCTTTGCACGGTCGGCCGCCAATGCAGCCCAGGCTGCCGAGCTGCTGCACGAGATGGCACAGCAGGACCTGTCCTTGGTGGGCGTGCCCCCCGGTATCAAGGCGCTGCAGGGGCTCACCCGCGCCCGCCAGGCCAACGTGGTGCGCCACTGGCTGCGCCATGCCCACCAAACCACCCCGGGAGCCGCGCAATTGGGCGAGCTGCTGGATCAGATCCAGGCCTGTACCACACGGGGCCACCACATCCGCATCAAGGTAGGAAGCGGCTTTGTCGTGCGGTCTGGTCTTACGCTGGAATGGCTCAGGCAGTAGCTCTCAGGTGTCTTTTTGCCCGCGTCGCGGGACGACACCCACAAATACGGGAGTAAACCGCCGCATCCGGCACGCTGGCCAATCGCGAAGATTGCCAGCTCTATGAGCTCGGTGCGTCCAATAGAAAGCCCGAGTCCGTCCTTGCCCCCTGCCCAACAGGCTCAGCACACAAGCCATCCGCGCTCGGATGGCCTCCATGTCGACATCAAAACCTGGGCGGCAATCGGCAAAAAAGTGACTCCAGCTATCAGCGCCCGGCGTGCACGAGGACTTTGGATCAGCCCACCTATGCTGCTGCAACCAGCGGAACAGCCCCTGAAATGAGGCATAATAGTGGGATTGGAAACGTGACCGAGTGGCCGAAGGTGCTCCCCTGCTAAGGGAGTATGGGGTGTAGAGCCTCATCGAGGGTTCGAATCCCTCCGTTTCCGCCAAGATAAGCCCCAAGTGCTCAATGCGCTTGGGGCTTTTTCTTTGTCAACTCTGTCTGTTCGCCGCAGTTCGGTTGAGGAATGACCTTGCGCATAGGTGATTCCCGAATACCCAACCGATCACGTTTCGCGCCCAATCGGAGGGTCCTAAGAGCCTTGCTCGCTTTCTTGGGGACATGGATCAGATTCCGCCCGCTGTTTGTTGTGGAGGGCCTGTGTCCTGGTGAACTCTGGCAAGGTTTCAGCCCGCCCTGTGCGGGCTTTTTTTTATTGTGTACTTCAAGCCGAGGGCGCTGCGCCGTGATAGCGGCCCAAAGCCGACATGGAGCGCGCAAGTGCTGGCCAGTGGCCCTGTATGCTGACACTGGTACTGATGCCTGCAGGGAAGAAGGGCCCCCATGACGCACCATCGTGACGTGCAAGTTCGCGAGCTCAGCCTGGCATTCAACGATCTCGACTTTTGTTATCTACCCAGGGCTGCGGGCTCCGCGCCTTCTCATTGCGCCGATTTTTTATGCACGGTCGATGCTTCCAGGTTTTTTTCCAACGGAGGCCATCACATCGTTTTTGCGCTCGATTGCGAGGGTGGGCAGGGCGGCTACAACCCCCACTGCGGGCCCATCTTGCGGTACGGCAAGAACCTGTGGTCGGCTGCGCGTGGTTTCATCATTTTTGGCGATGGTGCGGTGATGGCGGAGGGGTGGAACGGTACCGCCATGCCGGCATTGGCCGTCATTGCCGATACCGTAGGCGCGGGTTTCGATCCAGTTCGACACCCGGTGTTTACGCTGCGCATCACCGCAGGTTATCGGCGCGGTGCTTTTGCCAACAGCATGCGGATTGAGATCCGCTTGGGTGAATCAGCAAAGGGCGCTTTGCTGTTTGCTGGAGGCATTGACGGGGCCGCGTGGGGGTGGAGTTGGAGGGGCGGCTCCAAGGCTGCCATGGGGGGCATCGCTGCCGGCTTTGTGCCTCCAGTTGCCACCGGTTGCGTGGAAGAATTGCTGCCACGCAGTGCGTCTCATGCTGCGCTGGTGATGTCCCGTTTCAAATTCAGGATACATCCACCCGGTACGGCCCCCTAGTCAGTAAATCGCAGGCGTGAGTGGCTCAGCATGGACACGCGCAAGCACCTATCTCGGTGCCGTGAAATGGTCGGCGCCTTCGTTACTCACTCGTCGATCGAAGCACTCCACCGGCTGCCCCAATCGCCTCCCTTGTTGCTCACCTTGTCGATCTCGCGACGGTCGCGTTTGGTTGGGCGACCTTCTTGCAATGTCGCCGCTGGCTCGGGGGCCAAGCGGCGCAGTTCTGCGGCCTTTTCGCGGGCGGCGATGCTGTCCGGGGTTTCTTCGTACAGTTGCTGGGCCACTGGCGCGGGGCCCCGGGCACCGCTCAGGCCCCGTACGAGCACGGTGCGTGCCACGGGGCCCTGGCGCAGCGCTACGGTGTCGCCGCAGCGCAGGTCGCGTGCGGGTTTGGCCAGCTGGCCATTGACAGTGACCCGGCCCTTGCCGATCTCTTCGGTGGCGAGGCTGCGGGTCTTGTAAAAGCGGGCGCACCAGAGCCACTTGTCCAGGCGCATCGTCTCCAAGGTATTCATGGGCGAGATTGTGCCGTCTAGGCCACGGGTGTGCTGTCGGTCAAGGGCGCAGGCAGTGGCAGGCGAACCACGGCGTTCAACCCTGTCACCTTGTGGCCTTGCACCTGGTTTGTCAGTGTGATGTTGCCTTCCAGGGCCTGCACGATCTCATGGCAAATGGCCAGGCCCAGGCCGCTGCCGGTGCGCACGTCTCCTGCAGAAAAGGGCTGGAACAGGCGTGCCGCCAGCTCGTCATCAATGCCGGGGCCGTGGTCGCTGATCGTCAGCGCCGCATGCCGCCCGTCGCTGCGCAAGTCCACGGTCAACTCACTGCCGGGCGGTGCGTGGCGCACGGCGTTGTGCAGCAGGTTGCGGCTCAGTTCGCGCAGCATCCATTCATGCGATTGCACCAGGGTTGGCTCGGTGTGGATGCCAAAGTCCAGATCGCGCTGAGCAATCAGTGGCGAAATCTCCAGCGCCACGGCACGCAGAATGTCATCAAAGCGGGTGGCTGGTGGAGCGCTTTGTTGGCGCAGCTGCTCCACCTTGGCCAGGGCCAGCATCTGGTTGGCGAGCTGGGTGGCGCGGTCCACGGTGTCGCTGATCTCGTGCAGGGCTTGTTGCGGCTCCACGTCGCCGCGCAGGGCCGATTGCACCTGGGTCTTGAGCACGGCCAGCGGTGTGCGCAGCTGGTGGGAGGCATCGCGCACAAAGCGCTTTTGGTGCCGCAGCAGGTGACGCAGGCGCTGCATGACCTCATTGGTGGCGTCCACCAGCGGCTGTAGCTCGCGTGGGGCGAGCGGGGCCGCGATGGGGCTCAGATCGCCCTCGCGCCGGGCCTGCAACTGCTGGCTGAGCTGCCGCACGGGCTGGGTGGCGCGCTGCACCACCAACACCACGGTAAAGGCCACCACGGCGATCAACAGCGCCTGTCGCAACAGGGTGTTCCACAGGATCTGCAGTGCCAGGGTTTCGCGCACCTCCAGCGTCTCCGCCACCTGGATCACGGCCATCGCCCGGCCGTCGGAGCTGGCCACCGGTTGCAGCAGCACCGCCACGCGCACATCGCGGTCACGAAATCGGTCATCGTAAAAGTCCACCAGAGCCGCATAGGGAGGGCGGGCAGGGATGCTGCCGTGCCACACCGGCAGGTCCTCAAAGCCCGACACGATCTCGCCCTTGAGGGTCGAAACGCGGTAGAACATCTGGCTCTGGTTGTCGGCCTCAAAGGCCTCCAGGGCCGAATAAGGAACGATGGCGCGCAGCTGCGCTGCGTCGTCAAAGCCTTTCACATCGAGCTGTTCGCTGATGCTTTTGGCGGATGCCAGCAAGGTGCGGTCATACGCGGTGTTGAGCGAGGCCAGCGTCTGGTGGTACAGGCTCCAGGTGTTGAAACCGATGAACAGGGCTACAGGCAGCAAGATGCCCAGCAGCAGGCGCCGCCGCAACGAGTGGTGGCGCACTCCATCCTCGCTCATGCGTCGGCCCGCAGCAGGTAGCCCAGGCCGCGCAGTGTCATCAGGGTCAGGCCTGTGCCCGCCAGCTTCTTGCGCAGCCGGTACACCACGACCTCGATGGCTTCGTACTGCACGTCGAGCTGGCCCGGAAACACCAGCTCATACAGTCGCTCCTTGGTCACGGCATGCCCCGGCTGTGCGAGCAGGGCGTGCATCAGTGCCAGCTCGCGCGGGGTCAGCTCCATCACCTCGCCGTTCAGGTACAGCGCGCCGCTGTCCTTGTCGTAGCGGATGGCTCCGATCTGCACGGTGCTGGGTGCCAGCGGCGCTACGGCGGGATCTGCGCTGCGGCGCACCAGTGCGCGCAGGCGTGCCTCCAGCTCGTCCAGATCGAACGGTTTGGGCAGGTAGTCGTCGGCGCCAGCGTTCAGCCCCACTACGCGGTCGCCCACGGTGCCACGTGCCGTCAGGATCAGTACGGGGGTGCGCAGGCCACGTGATCGCGCCTGCTGCAGCACCTGCAAGCCGTCCAGGCCCGGCAGGGTGAGGTCCAGGATGACGGCGTCGGGCTGCAGGGCGGTCCATTGGCTCAGCGCTGCGCGTCCGTCGCCCACAGCGGTCACTTCCATGCCACGCCGGGTCAGTGCGCGGTGCAGCGTGGCCTGCATGGTGGGGTCGTCTTCTACAAGGAGCAATTGCATGCGCGGCACCATAGCACCGTCTCATTGGGCCGGGTGCATGAGTGTTTTCCCTGAGTCTGAGGACAGCCGTTTGACAGGCAGCGCGCGCATCATCGGGCGGTTCGCAAACCTTATCAGGAGACAGACACCATGCGTCGCGATACCTTTCTGAAATCACTGGCCGCCCTGGCCGCTGCGGGTGCGTTGCCCGTGTCGGCCCAGACGGCAGCGGCCCTCAAGATGATGATTCCCGCCAACCCCGGGGGCGGTTGGGATTCCACCGGTCGCGCGCTGGGCAAGGCGATGCAGGATGCGGGCGCCGCATCGTCGGTGTCCTACGACAACAAGGGCGGCGCAGCGGGCGCGATTGGCCTGGCCCAGTTCGTCAACGCCAGCAAGGGCGACCCGAACGCGCTGATGGTGATGGGCGCTGTGATGCTGGGCGGCATCATCACCGGCAAACCACCGGTGGGCCTGGACAAGGTCACGCCCCTGGCGCGCCTGACCAGCGAATACAACGTGTTTGTGCTGCCCGCCAACTCGCCTTTCAAGACCATGAAGGATGTGGTGGAACAGCTCAAGAAGGACCCCGGCAGCGTGAAGTGGGGTGGCGGCTCGCGCGGCTCTACCGAGCACATTGCCGCCGCCATGATCGCCCGTGAAGTGGGCGTGGACCCCGCCAAGATCAACTACGTGGCGTTCCGTGGGGGCGGTGAGGCCACTGCCGCCATCCTGGGTGGCAACGTGACCGTGGGTGGCAGCGGCTACAGCGAGTTCTCCGAGTACATCTCTGCCGGCAAGATGCGCGCAGTGGGCGTGACCTCGGGCACCCGCCTCAAGGGCGTGAACGTGCCCACGCTCAAGGAGCAGGGCATCAACGTGGAAATCGGCAATTGGCGCGGCGTGTACGGCGCGCCTGGCATCACGCCAGAACAGCGCAAGGCCTTGATCGATGCGCTGGCCAAGACCTTCAAGCACAAGGCCTGGCAGGACGCGATGGAAAAGAACGGCTGGACCCCCGCATGGATGGCCGGCGACGAGTTCGGCAATTTCGTGGATGCCGAGTTCGCCAGCATGCGCGCCACGATGGCCAAGTCCGGAATGATCTGATCCCGAAGCAAGGCGCGGCAGCCGTCATTTCTGCCTCTGGGCAGGCGGCCTGGCCGTGCATTGGTTGGTGCGAAGGAAAAAACATGACACAACAACATTCATCGCGCTCCAAGCCCTTGCAGACCCTGATCGGGGTCGGGCTGGTGGTGCTCGCGCTGGGTCTGGCCTGGGGGGCCAGCTCGGTCAGTTCAGAAGCGGGCTACGGTGGCGTGGGCCCCAACTTCTTTCCCTGGGTGGTCAGCATTGCCATCCTGATCTGCGGCGTGCTGTGCGTGGCACATGCGCTGAGCGGGGGGTTTCGGGAGCTGGAAGAGGGCTCCGGCGACGAGCGCGCCCACTGGAAGGGTTTCATCTGGGTGTCGGCAGGGCTGCTGCTCAACGCCCTGCTCATCACCACGCTGGGCTTCATCCTGAGCTGTGCATTGTGCTTCGTGCTGTCGGTACGGGGTTTCAAGAGCTCGGAAGGTGAACTCGACCTGCGCCTGCAGGCCTGGATCAAGGATTCCTTCATCGGTATCGCGGTAGCGGCCCCGGTGTACTGGATGTTTACGCAACTGCTGGCCATCAACCTGCCCGGCCTGACCAACACGGGGTGGCTGTAAAGCCTGCACGCCATGGAAACCTTAAACCTTTTGATGCAGGGTTTTGCCACCGCGGCAACACCCATCAACCTGATGTGGGCCTTTGTGGGCTGCATGATCGGCACCGCCGTGGGCGTGTTGCCAGGCATCGGCCCCGCAGTGGCTGTGGCCATGCTGCTGCCCATCACCGTCAAGGTCGAGGCCACGGCCTCGATGATCTTCTTTGCGGGCATCTACTACGGCGCCATGTATGGCGGCTCCACCACGTCCATCCTGCTCAACACCCCGGGTGAGGCCGGTTCCATGGTCACGGCCATGGAGGGCAACAAGATGGCCAAGCATGGCCGCGCCGGTGCGGCCCTGGCCACGGCCGCCATCGGTTCGTTTGTGGCGGGCACCATCGCCACGGTGCTGGTGACCTTCTGCGCGCCGCTGGTGGCCGAATACGCCATCCGCCTGGGCCCACCTGAGTATTTCATGCTGATGGTGCTGGCCTTCACCACCGTGAGTGCGGTGCTGGGCAAGAGCACGCTGCGTGGCATGGTGGCGCTGTTTGTGGGCCTGGCCATGGGCTTGATCGGCATCGACCAGATCACGGGCCAGGCGCGCTACACCGGGGGGGTGCCTGAGCTGATGGATGGCATCGAAGTGGTGCTGATCGCCGTGGGCCTGTTTGCGGTGGGCGAGGCGCTGTACAACGTGATGTACGAAGGCAAGTCCGACGAAACCCAGAACCGCCTGACCAGCACCCACATGACCAAGGAAGAGTGGAAGCGCTCCTGGCCCGCATGGTTGCGCGCCACGGCCATCGGGTTTCCGTTTGGCACCGTGCCTGCCGGTGGCAGCGAGATTCCAACCTTCCTGAGCTATGCCGCCGAGAAGAAACTGAGCAAGCACAAGGAAGAGTTTGGCACCACGGGCGCCATCGAAGGCGTGGCAGGCCCCGAGGCCGCCAACAACGCGGCCATCACGGCCACGCTGATCCCACTGCTGACGCTGGGCATCCCCACGTCGAACACCACGGCCATTTTGCTGGGCGCGTTCCAGAACTATGGCATCCAGCCCGGCCCGCAGCTGTTCGACACCAACGGCGCGCTGGTGTGGGCGCTGATCGCGTCGATGTACATCGGCAACGTGATGCTGCTGATCCTGAACCTGCCGCTGGTGGGCCTGTGGGTGAAACTGCTGAACATCCCGAAGTCGTACCTGTACGCGGGCATTCTGGTCTTCTCCACCCTGGGTGTGTATGGCATGCGCCAGAGCGCATTCGACCTGGTGCTGCTGTACGCGATCGGCCTGCTGGGTGTGGTGATGCGCCGCTTTGACTTCCCCGCCGCGCCGGTGGTGGTGGGCATGATCCTGGGCCCCTTGGCTGAGGCACAGATGCGCAATGCGGTGTCGATTGGCGAAGGCAAGTGGACGATTTTCCTAGAGCGCCCCGGTTCGGTGACCCTGATCGTCATCGTGCTGGCCGTGCTGATCGTTCCGCGCCTGCTGCGCCGTTGGGCTGCCCGCAAGATGGCGCTGGCAGAGGCCTGAAACCGTGGCGAGGCCCCAGGCTCGCACCCATAAAAAAACCGCGCCATCGGGCGCGGTTTTTTTTCGTCCAGACGGCGCGGGCAGATCCGTGCCGACGATTTTCTTGGCAAGCCAGGCCCCCAGGCGCTGTGCTCCCGGAGCCCTCCCCACCAGGTGGCTTGCTGTGAACTCAGGCTGAATCGTACCATAAAATGCGAATAGTTCTTATTTGCAGGATGGTGCATGTCTTCATTTCCGCAGGAGTTTCTGGTGCTTTGTCGTCAGTGGGGCGAAGCCCAGCGGCGTTGCAGCGCGGCCCTGACGGCGCAGGCCGCCGAGATCCAGGCGCTGCAGGCCGAGGTGGTGCGGCTGCGTGGGGCACTGGTGGTGCGCGATACGCGGCTGGCCATGGCGTACGACGAGCTGGCGCAGCTACGGGCTGCTGTGCCGGGGCTATCCCGCCGTCAGACCATGGCACGCCACATCGCTGTGCTGGCGGAGCGCATTGCCACCTTGTCGCGGGAATGCTTGCGCTGGCGACTGGCGGCGCAGGCAGACACCAGGGCAGTGAGCCACCCGGAGCAGGGTGGGGCAACCAGCTCCGCGCCCCCGGATGCTTCGGCACACCCCCGCAGGGTGCGCGTGCCCGTGGTGGTCAAGGCCCATCCGGACGCAGACGCGGGCGCGACGTTTGACGCCAGCCTGGCCGCCGCTGATCTGGTGATTTGCCAGACGGGCTGCATCAGCCATGACGCCTACTGGCGGGTGCAGGGCCAGTGCCGTCGCACGGGCAAGCCCTGCATCTTGGTGGACCAGCCGCTGGCAGCATGTGAGGCATCCCTGCACACCTCTTTGACTCCGGTTTTGGATAAAAACGCCTGATAGCGCTAGGGCCATTTGCCTAGGTAGCTATCTAATTTGTAGCGCCATGACTCCATGCCGGGCGTCTGCTGCCTGTGGGGGACAGATCCTGCGCCCCGCCAGCGCGCTACCATCCGCGGATGCCTTTGCTCGCTGATGACGCCCCCGCACTGCCGCTGGATGCCCAGGGCATTCTGGAACTGGCGGCACGCTCCATGTTCCAGCTGTTCTCCAGCGTCAGCCAGGGCATGTTCCTGGTGGATCGCAGTGGGCGCATCGTGTGGGTGAATGAGGGCTACCAGCGCTTTCTGCCGGACCTGGGTTTTTCGTCGGTGGACCAGTTCGTGGGCCGCACGGTGGAAGAGGTCATCCCCAACACCCAGATGCGCCGCGTGCTCGAAACGGGCCAGCCCGTGCTGATCGACCTGCTCACCAACAAGGCGGGCACCTTTGTGGTCAGCCGCATTCCGCTGCGCGACGACGCGGACCGCGTGATCGGCGCCATTGGCATCGTGCTGTTCGACCATCCCGAAACCACGCTGCAGCCCCTCATCAGCAAGTTTGCGCTGCTGCAGCGCGACCTGGACGACGCCCGGCGCGAGCTGGCCAGCCAGCGCCGCCGCAGCCTGGCGGTGGCGGGCGACGGCGAGCGGCGGTCCAAGTACACCTTTGCCAGCTTCATCGGTTCCAGCCCCGCGGCAGCCGAGGTCAAGCGCCAGGCGCGCCGAGCAGCGCAGTCGAGCAGCCCCGTGCTGCTGCTGGGCGAGACGGGGACCGGCAAGGAGCTTCTGGCCCACGCGATCCACGCAGCGTCCAGCCGCGCCAGTGGCCCGTTCGTTAGCGTCAACATCGCCGCCGTGCCCGACACGCTGCTCGAGGCCGAGTTCTTCGGCGTGGCGCCTGGCGCCTACACCGGCGCCGACCGCAAGGGCCGCGACGGCAAGTTCAAGCTGGCCGATGGCGGCACGCTGTTCCTCGACGAAATCGGCGACATGCCCCAAAGCCTGCAGGCCAAGCTGCTGCGGGCGCTGCAAGAGGGCGAGATCGAGCCGCTGGGCAGCAACAAGCTCGTGCCCTTCAATGTACGCATCCTGGCCGCGACGTCGCGCGATTTGGCGTCCCTGGTGCGCGAGGGCAAATTCCGCGAGGATTTGTTCTACCGCCTGCATGTGCTGCCGGTGCGTGTGCCGCCGCTGCGCGTGCGGCGCAGCGACATCCCTGCCTTGGTCGAAGCATTGGGCGAAGACCTGGCCCTGCGCAACGGCACCGCGCCGCCCGAGTTGCTGCCCGATGCGATGGCCCTGCTGGCGGGCCAGCCCTGGCGCGGCAACATCCGCGAGCTGCGCAATGTGCTGGAGCAGGCGGTGATGCGCAGCGACTCGCAGTCCATCGACGCCGCGCAGCTCGAACGCATCCTGCGCGAGGCGGGCGTGGAGCCCGCCGCCCCCGCCCCGGTGCAGGACCCAGGCCACGCCGCCGACGCCGGGGACGAAAGCCGATACCTGCGCCCGCTGGCCGAGCAGGTGGCGGAGCTGGAGCGCAAGGCCATCGCGGCTGCGCTCAAAGCCCATGGCGGCAACAAGCTGGCCACTGCTCGCCAGCTGGGCATCTCGCGCGCCACGCTCTATGGACGTCTGGAAAACCCTGAATAAAAATCAGGCAAATGTCTAAAAATTAGACATTCAATGTGTATTGAAATCAGGCAGTGTCGCCAGGGTGTCAGCAAAAGTATCTTTGAAATCAAGCACTTGGCTGCTGGCACAGACTGTGCAATAAAGAAGCATCACAACAGGAGACATCGCCATGCACCGTCGCACTCTGGTCGCCCTCGCTTCCGCAGCCGTTACCGCCGCCGCACTTTCTGCCCCCGCGTTCGCGCAGACCGGTGAAATCCGCATTGCCCACGTGTACAGCAAGACGGGTCCGCTGGAGGCCTATGGCAAGCAGACCCAGACAGGCCTGATGATGGGCCTGAACTACGCCACCGGCGGCAGCATGACCGTCAATGGCAAGAAGCTCGTCGTGATCGAGAAGGACGACCAGGGCAAGCCTGACCTGGGCAAGAGCCTGCTGGCCTCGGCCTACTCGGATGACAAGGCCGACATTGCCGTCGGCCCCACCTCCAGCGGCGTTGCCCTGGCCCTGCTGCCCGTGGCCGAGGAATACAAGAAGATCCTGCTGGTGGAGCCCGCCGTGGCCGACGCCATTACCGGCGACAAGTGGAACAAGTACATCTTTCGCACCGGCCGCAACAGCAGCCAGGACGCGATCTCCAACGCCGTGGCCATCGACAAGGCGGGCGTGACGGTGGCGACGCTGGCGCAGGACTATGCCTTCGGCCGCGATGGCGTGAAGGCCTTCAAGGACGCGCTGAAGAACGCCAAGCTGGTGCACGAGGAATACCTGCCCACCACCACCACCGACTTCACCGCCGGCGCCCAGCGCCTGATCGACAAGCTCAAGGACGTGCCGGGCCGCAAGGTCATCTTCATCATCTGGGCCGGTGCAGGCAACCCGTTCAAGATCGCTGACATGGACCTCAAGCGCTATGGCATCGAGATCGCCACCGGCGGCAATATCCTGCCCGCCATGGCCGCCTACAAGAACTTCCCCGGCATGGAAGGCGCCACGTACTACTACTTCGGCATCCCCAAGAACCCCGTGAACGAAGCCATGGTGGCTGCGCACTACAAGGAGTTCAAGACCCCGCCAGACTTCTTCACGGCCGGCGGCTTCAGCTCTGCCATGGCGCTGGTCACGGCCCTCAAGGCCACGAACGGCGACACCAACACCAACAAGCTCATCAAGACCATGGAGGGCATGAGCTTCGAGACGCCCAAGGGCAAGATGACCTTCCGCAAGGAAGACCACCAGGCCATGCAGAGCATGTACCACTTCAAGATCAAGGTGGACCCGGCGTTTGCCTGGGGTGTGCCCGAGCTGGTGCGCGAGATCAAGCCTGAAGAAATGAACGTGCCGATTCGCAACAAGCGATAAGCCGGTCTTTTGATTCCGTTAGTGAGTTAGCGAGGCCCGTCGGACAGGACCCCCGTCCTGCTCCTTCGGGGTCCATCCCGCAGGGGCGGCCGCCCCTCTTTTTCCAGTGAATTGATGCATGAACCCCCGGGTGTACACGGGGGCTGGGTCGGTTTTTCTCAAAAATTATTTGGAGACAAGACAACATGGCTTTCAATTTCATCCGGGCGGCAGCAGCAGGGGCTGCGATGGCACTGTGTGGCGTGGGCAGTGTTCACGCTGCCGTCAACCTGCCAGCACTCAAGATCGACAGGACACAGACCACGGTATCGGGCCTGTCCTCGGGCGGCTTCATGGCCGTGCAGCTGCACGTGGCGTATTCGGCAACGTTTGCCAAGGGCGCCGGTGTGGTCGCGGGCGGCCCGTTCTATTGCGCCGAGGGATCGGTCGTCAACGCCACCGGACGCTGCATGGCCAGCCCGGCAGGCATCCCCACCAGCACCCTGGTCAGCACCACCAACACCTGGGCGAGTCAGGGAGTCATCGACCCCGTGGCCAATCTGCAGAACTCCAAGGTCTACCTGTTCTCGGGCACGCTCGACAGCGTGGTCAAGACCGGGGTGATGGACGCGCTGCGCACCTACTACAACAGCTTCGTGCCCGCCGCCAATGTGGTCTACAAGAAGGACATTGCGGCCGAACACGCCATGGTCACGGACGACTACGGAAACGCCTGCTCCACCAAGGGCGCGCCCTACATCAGCGACTGCAACTTCGACCTCGCCGGTGCCATGCTGCAGCACCTGTACGGCACGTTGAACGCCCGCAACAACGCCACCCTGCCCACCGGCAATTACATCGAGTTCAACCAGAGCGAATTCATCACCAACCATGGCATGGCCACCACGGGCTGGGCCTATGTGCCCCAGGCCTGCCAGGCGGGCGGCACGGCCACCTGCAAGCTACATGTGGTGCTGCATGGCTGCAAGCAGAACATCAGCGATGTGCAGCAGCAGTACGTGCGCAACACCGGCTACAACCGCTGGGCTGACACCAACAACATCGTGATGCTGTACCCGCAGACCAGCACCGCAGCCACCAACAGCTGCTGGGACTGGTGGGGCTATGACAGCGCCAACTATTCCAAGAAGTCGGGCCCGCAAATGGCGGCCGTCAAGGCCATGGTGGACCGCGTCTCCAGCGGCACGGGCGGCACCACGCCTCCCGACCCTGTGGCCCTGCCAGCCCCCACGGGCGTGAGCACGTCGGGCGCCACGGCCAGCAGCATGGCCATCGGCTGGGCCGCCGTCACGGGCGCGGCCAGCTACAACGTGTACCGCAACGCCAACAAGGTCAACGCGCTGCCTGTGACTGCCACCAGCTACACCGACACCGGCCTGGCCGCGTCCACCACCTACAGCTGGACGGTGCGCGCGGCCGATGCCAATGGGGCCGAGGGCGCCACATCGGCCGCAGCTTCGGGCACCACGCTGGCCGCATCGGGCGGCGGCACGGCCACCTGCACCACCGCCAGCAACTATGCACACACGCTGGCCGGGCGCGCGTACGCCGCCGGGGGCTACACCTATGCGCTGGGCTCCAACCAGAGCATGGGCCTGTGGAACGTGTTCGTCACCAACACCCTGAAGCAGACCAGCACCAACTACTACGTGATCGGCACCTGCCCCTAAAGTGCCGGGGCGCGCTGCCGCAGGGCAGGGCGCCCCACCCATTTCATCGATTGACTCAGACCGTGAAAGTGAACACCCACCCATGAGCACCTTGGCCACCAAGGACTTGACCATCCGCTTTGGCGGCCACGTGGCGGTCAACGGCGTGACCTGCTCGTTCGAGCCCGGCACGCTGACCGCCATCGTGGGCCCCAACGGCGCGGGCAAGACCACCTACTTCAACCTGATCTCGGGGCAACTCAAGGCCACCAGCGGCAGCGTTACGCTGGGCGGGCAGGACCTCACGGGCCAGTCCGTCTCGGCACGCACCCACGCGGGCCTGGGCCGGGCGTTCCAGCTCACCAACCTGTTCCCCAACCTCAGCGTGCTGGAGAACGTGCGCCTGGCCGTGCAGGCCACGCAAGAGGGCAAGCACCGCCGGGGCATGAACCTGTGGAGCATCTGGAGCGACCACAGCGCGCTGACCCAGCGCGCCCGCGTGATCCTGCAGGCCGTGGCCATGACCGACCGGGCCGATACGCCCGTGGCCAGCCTGCCGCACGGCGACCAGCGCAAGCTGGAAGTGGCGCTGCTCATGGCGCTGGAGCCGCAGGTCTACATGTTCGACGAGCCCACGGCCGGCATGAGCCACGACGAGGCGCCCGTGATCCTGAACCTGATCCGCGAGCTGAAGAAGGACAAGACCAAGATCATCCTGCTGGTGGAGCACAAGATGGACGTGGTGCGCGAACTGGCCGACCGCATCATCGTGCTGACCAACGGCACGCTGGTGGCCGATGGACCGCCAGCCGAGGTGATCGCATCGCCCGTGGTGCAAGAGGCTTACCTGGGCGTCTCCAAGGACGCAGAGAAGGAGGCCGCATGAGCACGACACCAACGACCAACCTGCTCGAACTCAAGGGTGTGCACACGCACATCGGCGCGTACCACATCCTGCACGGCGTTCATCTCGCCGTGCCCAAAGGGCAGCTCACCATGCTGCTGGGCCGCAACGGCGCAGGCAAGACGACCACGCTGCGCACCATCATGGGCCTGTGGCATGCGTCGCAGGGCTCCATCCACTTTGGTGGCAAAGACATCACCGCGATGAATACGCCGGCCATCGCGGGCCTGAACATCGCCTATGTGCCCGAGAACATGGGCATCTTTGCCGACCTCACGGTGAAGGAAAACATGCTGCTGGCCGCACGCAGTGCCCGCAACGCCGCGCAGATGGATGAGGCGCGCTTGCAGTGGATCTTCAAGCTCTTCCCCGCCGTGGAGAAGTTCTGGAACCACCCCGCCGGCAAGCTCAGCGGCGGCCAAAAGCAGATGGTGGCCGTGAGCCGCGCCATCGTTGAGCCGCGCGATCTGCTCATCGTGGATGAGCCCAGCAAGGGCCTCGCACCCGCCATCATCAACAACATGATCGATGCGTTCGACCAGCTCAAGAAGAGCGGTGTGACCATCCTGCTCGTCGAGCAGAACATCAACTTTGCCAAGCGGCTGGGTGACACCGTGGCCGTGATGGACAACGGCCAGGTGGTGCATGCGGGCAGCATGGCCGCGCTGGCGCAAGACGAAGAACTGCAGCGCTCGCTGCTGGGGTTGGCGCTATGAGTCGTGTGAGTAATTTCAGATGTTTTCGGGCGGTAGCGCAGGTATCTATTGCCCTGTTAGCTATCAAATGTGTAGCTGATGTACGTGGTGCGGCGACAGCCGCTGGAGGTCGGGCATGAGCGTCACCCGCGATTTCGACTGGAAGCCCCTGGCGTTGGTGCCGGCGCTGGCGCTGCTGGTGCTGCCCTTCATCGGCTCGCCCAGCACCTGGCTCACGCTGACGGTGGCGGGGCTGGCCATGGGCATGATCATCTTCATCATTGCCTCCGGCCTCACGCTGGTGTTTGGCCTGATGGATGTGCTGAACTTTGGCCATGGCGTGTTCATTGCGCTGGGTGCGTTTGTGGCCACCAGCGTGCTGGGCGCGATGGGCGACTACACCCAGAGTGCCGAGCTGTGGCGCAACCTGATGGCCGTGCTGCCCGCCATGGTGGTGGCCATGGCAGTGGCAGGGGCCGTGGGCCTGGCGTTCGAGCGCTTCATCGTGCGGCCCGTGTACGGCCAGCACCTGAAGCAGATCCTCATCACCATGGGCGGCATGATCATTGGTGAAGAGCTCATCAAGGTCATCTGGGGCCCCGCGCAGATCCCGCTGCCACTGCCCGAGGGCATGCGCGGCTCGCTGCTGGTGGGCGATGCTGCCATCGAAAAATACCGCCTCGTCGCCGTAGCAGTGGGCCTGCTGGTGTTTGGCGTGCTGGCCTGGACGCTGTCGCGCACCAAGGTCGGCCTGCTGATCCGCGCTGGCGTGCAGGACCGCGAGATGGTCGAAAGCCTGGGCTACCGCATCCGCCGCCTGTTTGTGGGCGTGTTCGTGGTGGGCTCGGCCCTGGCGGGCCTGGGCGGCGTGATGTGGGGCCTGTACCAGCAGAACGTGGTGCCCCAGATGGGCGCGCAGGTCAACGTGCTGATCTTCATCGTGATCATCATCGGCGGCCTGGGCAGCACCGGCGGCGCGCTCATCGGTGCGCTGCTGGTGGGGCTGATGGCCAACTACACCGGCTTCCTGGTGCCCAAGGTGGCGCTGTTCTCCAACATCGCGTTGATGGTGGCCATTCTCTTGTGGCGCCCGCAGGGCGTCTATCCCGTGGCCAACCGCTGATGAGGAGCCGACTGACATGCTGAACCGACTTCTCTCCGGCGACTACCCGCGCAGCAAGGTGCTGGCGGTGATTCTGGTGGCCATCTTTGTGGGCCTTGCTTTTGCACCTTTCCTCTTCCCCGGGGTCAAGGCGCTGTCCGTGGCGGCCAAGGTGCTGATCTTTGTGGTGCTGGTCGCGAGCTTTGACCTGCTGCTGGGCTACACCGGCATCGTGAGCTTTGCGCACACCATGTTCTTTGGCATCGGGGCCTACGGCATTGCCGTGGCCACCACCCGCATGGGGCCCACGTGGTCGGCGCTGCTGGTGGGGCTGGCCGGGGCGCTGGTACTCTCGCTGCTGCTGTCGCTGGCGGTGGGGCTCTTCTCGCTGCGCGTGCGGGCCATCTTCTTTGCGATGATTACGCTGGCCGTGGCGGCTGCGTTCCAGACGCTGGCCTCGCAGCTGTCGGACATCACCGGCGGCGAAGACGGCTTGACCTTCAAGGTGCCCGAGTTCCTGTCGCCCAGCTTCGAGCCGTTTGACGACCCGTTCCTGGGCGTGAGCATCGATGGGCGGCTGATCTGCTACTACCTGCTCTTCGTCACGGCCGTGGCGCTGGTGCTGGCGCTGCTGCGCATCGTCAACTCGCCCTTCGGCCGCGTGCTGCAGGCCATCCGCGAGAACGAGTTCCGCGCCGAGGCCATTGGCTACCGCGTGGTGGTGTACCGCACCACGTCCAGCGTGCTGTCGGCGTTGTTTGCCACCATGGCAGGAGCCATGCTGGCGCTCTGGCTGCGCTACAACGGGCCGGACACCTCGCTCAGCTTCGAAATCATGATGGACTGCCTGCTCATCGTGGTGATCGGCGGCATGGGCACCATCTACGGCTCGGCCATTGGGGCCGTGCTCTTCCTGGTGGCGCAAAGCTACCTGCAGGATCTGCTGCGCCTGGGCAGCGAGGCCACGTCGGGCCTGCCCTGGCTGTCGGCCCTGCTGTCGCCCGACCGCTGGCTGCTGTGGCTGGGCGTGCTGTTCGTTCTGTCCGTTTACTACTTCCCCACCGGTGTGGTGGGGCGCCTGCGCGCGGCAGCTGCGCGCAAGGTGGGGTGAGTGGCCCAGCCGCGCCGCTTGACTGGCGTGGCCTGGGTGTGTGGGTGAGCTGTGCAACAAAGACGCAAAGAAAAAACTCCAGGAGACAAGCACATGAAGATGAGCATGAAGAACCCGCGTTTTCGTCCCTTTTCTCGTCCGTTCGTTCCCGCCGTGCTGGCTGCAGCCGTGCTGGCCGCCTGCGGCGGCAGTGATGGCGACAGCGCCGCACTCAACACCAAGCCCGCTTACCTGGGTGCGATCAGCGAGGCCACGTACGACGGCAGCAGCAACGACCTGCTCACCGCGGGTCTGGGCGCCACGGGCCTGGCTGCCGCCGTGCCGCCGGCCTACGCCGACCCGCTCAAGCCCACTGCGGCCGAGCTGCGCCGCACCGCCATCCACACCAACTACCGCGCCATGCTCGACATGACGGCGGCCGGCGGCTACGGCACGCTGTATGGCCCCAATGTGGATGCGCAGGGCAAGGTCACCACCGGCGAGGGCAAGGTGGCGGGCACCGAATACATCGCGTTTGCCGACGACGGCACGGGCCGCAAGAACGTCACCCTCATGGTGCAGGTGCCTGCCATCTTCGACCCCAAGAAACCCTGCATGATCACCGCCACGGCTTCGGGGTCGCGCGGCGTGTACGGCGGCATCTCCACGGGCGAGTGGGGCCTGAAGAAGGGCTGCGCCGTGGCGTACTCTGACAAGGGCACGGGCGGTGCTCCGCACGACCTGCAGAACGACACCGTGCCGCTGATCGACGGCACCCGCACCACAGCCACGACAGCGGGCAAGGCGGCGGCCTTCAACGCAGGGCTCACCGCTACCGAGCTGGCAGCCTTCAACACCGCCACCCCCAACCGCTTTGCCTTCAAACACGCGCACTCGGGTCAGAATGCCGAGAAGGACTGGGGCACCACCACCCTGCAGGCGGTGGAGTTTGGCTACTACGTGCTCAACCAGCGCTATGGCGCCACCGATGCAGCGGGCCAGCGCCTGAAGACGCTGACCCCGGCCAACACCATCGTGATAGCGTCCAGCATCTCCAACGGTGGCGGCTCCGCGATTGCTGCGGCCGAGCTGGACACCCAGGGCCTCATCAGCGGCGTGGCCGTGTCCGAGCCTGCCATCGAGATGCCCGCCAACCCCGGCATCACGGTGCGCCGTGGCAGCGCCGATGTGGCCGTCACCGGCAAGACGCTGGTGGACTTCACGACCTACGCCAATCTGTACCAGGCCTGCGCATCGCTCGCGCCCTCGGTCAGCACCAGCCCCTACGCAGCCGCTTTTGCAGCGGGCTTCGGCAGTGCGGCCCTGCCGATTGCGCCCAATCGCTGTGCGTCGCTCAAGGCGGCAGGCCTGCTCACGGCCTCCACCACGGCCACGCAGGCCGAAGAGGCTTTGCAAAAGCTGCGCGCCTACGGCTGGGAGCCGGAGTCCAACGACCTGCATGCATCGCTGGCTGCTTTTGAAGTCGCTCCGGCGGTGGCCGTCACGTTCGCCAACAGCCTGTCGCGTGCCAGTGTCAAGGACCACCTGTGCGGCTTCAGCTACGCGGCCACAGCGGCTACGGGCGCGGTGACATCACTGGCACCCGCAGCCCTGGCTGGCATGTTTGCCACCGGCAATGGTGTGCCTCCATCGGGCGGCATCAACCTGGTCAACAACCTGGGCAAACTGGGGCCGGCACGCGACTTCCTGTCGGTGTCGGACGCTGGCGTGGCCGACTGGAACCTGAGCGGTGCGCAGTGCCTGCGCAACCTCGTCACCGGCAATGACGCTGCTGCCAAGAAGCTGCAGGCCGGTGTGGACGAAACCCGCCGCAACGGTAACCTGCGCGGCAAGCCCGCCGTGATCGTGCATGGCCGTGCCGATGCACTGCTGCCCGTGAGCCACACCTCGCGCCCCTACGCTGCGCTGAACAAGAAGGTCGAAGGCGCCGCCAGCAAGCTCAGCTATGTGGAAGTGGCCAATGCCCAGCACTTCGACAGCTTCATCGGGTTGCCCACCGTGCTGCCGGGTTATGACAGCCGTTATGTGCCGCTGCACGTGTACCTGAACCACGCGCTCGACGCCGTGTACGACCACCTCGCCAACGGCAAGGCGCTGCCCGCCAGCCAGGTGGTGCGCACGGTGCCACGTGGCGGCACACCGGGCAGCGCCCCGGCCATCACCGCCGCCAACGTGCCGCCGCTGGCCGCCACGCCTGCTGCCGCCAACGCCATTGCCATCACGGCGGGCGCCATTTCCATCCCCGACTGACCCGGACGCTGAACGACCTATGTGGAAGCCCGGGACTCGTGCACTGCCGGTGCATGTCCCCGGGCCAATCCATGCGCAGTCATCACAAGGATGGAACCAATGAACACTGTGAAGAGTTGGGCACGCCGCGCGTCGGCCGCCCTTAGGTGGAGTGGCGCGCTGATGGTGGCACTGGCCGCAGGCGTTTCGGTGCCAGCGAGGGCTGCCGATGTGGTGGTGGGGCAGGTGGCCCCGCTGTCTGGCGTGCTGGCCAGCACCGGTGCGCAGATGGTGCTAGGCGGCAAGATTTATTTTGACTGGGTCAATGCACAGGGTGGCGTGCACGGCGCCAGCATTCGCCAGGCGGTGGCCGACGATGGCTACAAGGTGGCAGACACGGTGGCCCGCACCCGCGAGCTGCTGGCCAAGCCCGAGGTGGTGGCGCTCTACGGCTTTGCAGGCACGGCCAACATCACCCAGCTGCTGTCCGATGGCGTGCTGGAGCAGGGCGGCGCCGCGCTGGTGGCGCCTTACACCGGTGGCGAGTCGTTGCGCAGCCCGTTCAACCCCTGGATCTTTCATGTGCGTGCGGGTTATGTGGACGAAACCGAGCACATGGTGCAGCAGCTCACCACCCTGGGCATGAACCGCGTGGCGGTGATGTACCAGGACGATGGTTTTGGCAAGGCGGGCCTCGCGGGCGTGGAGGCGGCGCTGGCCAAGCGCGGCCTCAAGCTCGTGGTGTCAGCAGGCTATGAGCGCAATACCGACAAGGTGGATGACGCCGTCAAAGCCATCAAGGCTGCCGATGTGCATGCGGTCATCATGATTGCGGTGAACAAGCCTGCGGCGGCCTTCATCCTGCGCTACCGCGAGCAGGGCGGCGGCGCGCAGCTGTACAACATCTCGGTGGTGGACCCGACGGAGCTGGTGAAGCTCGCGGGCCTGAAGAACGCCCACGGCCTGGGCATCAGTCAGGTGGTGCCGTACCCCTACCGCCCGCAACTGCCCGTGGTGCGCGAGTACCAGACGTTGCTGAAGAAGTACGCGCCTGAGGCCGAGGTCAACTACACCAGCTTCGAGCAGTTTTTGGGCGCCAAGGTGCTGGTCGAGGCTCTGCGCCGCGCCGGGCCTGCGCCCACACGCGCCAAGGTGGTGAAAGCGCTGGAGTCATTGCAAAGCTATGACCTCGGCGGCATCACGCTGGGCTATTCGCCCACCAACCGCATCGGCTCGCGCTATGTCGAGGTTACCGTCATCGGCAGCAACGGCCGCCTCATGAAGTGAGCCGCCGACGCTTCACTTTTTTCTTCTCTGTTCCACAAGGTCGCCATCATGTCCCCCACCTCGCACTACGCCACCTGTGCTGGCTATGAAATCCACTACATGGAGTGGGGTGCGCGTGACGCGCCGGTGGTGATTGCATGGCATGGTCTTGCGCGCACCGGGCGCGACATGGACGAGCTGGCCGCGCACCTGGCACCGCGCTACCGCGTGATCTGCCCCGACACCCTGGGCCGGGGCCTGAGCCAGTGGGCGCGCGCGCCGCACGACGAGTACCGCCTGTCGTTCTACGCGCGCATTGCGGCCAGCCTGTTTGACCAGTTGGGGATCGAGAAAGCGCACTGGGTGGGCACGTCGATGGGTGGAGCCATCGGCACGGTGTGCGCATCGGGTCTGTTCGAGCCGCAGCTCAAGGGCCGCATCACCAGCCTGCTGCTCAACGACAACGCACCGCGCCTGGCCGATGCCGCGCTGGAGCGCATTAAGGCCTACGCGGGCCACCCGCCGGCGTTCGATACGGTGATGGAGCTGGAGGCGTTCTTCAGGCAGGTGTACAAGCCTTACGGCTGGCTGAGCGACGCGCAGTGGCGTCGGCTGACCGAGAGCAGCACGCGCCGCCTTGCCGACGGACGTGTGACGCCGCACTACGACCCCGCCATGGTGCAGCAGTTCACACACCATGCCAATGACTACCTGATCTGGGACCACTACGACGCGCTCAGCATTCCGGTGCTGTGCCTGCGCGGGGCGGAGTCTGACCTGGTGCTCCCGGATGTCACCGCCGAAATGCTCACCCGCGGCCCGGGTGCCCGGGGGCTGGCCCAGGTGGTCGAGGTGCCCGGTTGCGGCCATGCGCCAGCACTGAACGTGCCCGAGCATTTCGCACTGGTAGACGGGTTTTTGGCTCGGGCGGGGTGACGCGACTGGCGGTACATTGGCTCCAACTGTTTGTTGCCTACCGCCATGAAACCGTTCTTGTTGATCGCCTCGCATTTGCTCACCCTGGCTGTGGGGTTCGCTGCGGGTGTGTACTGGTTGCCGATCCTGATCGCGCCCGCAGCCCCTACGCTGCAGGAGGTGCAGGCAAGCCTGCCCACGGCAGCATGGAAAGCCACCTTTCGCCGCGATCTGAAGGACAGCGACGCCCTGCACTGGGGCGAGGGCGTGGTGTCGATTGGCCCGCAAGCCATCAGCCTGGCAGGCAAGCTGGCACCGGGGCCCGACTACAAGCTGTACCTGTCGCCTGCGTTTGTGGAGACAGAGGCGGACTTTCAGCGCCTCAAGCCACAAATGCTGCGGGTGGGGGATGTGAAGACGTTTAACAACTTCATCGTTCCGGTGCCGCAGGGCGTGGACCCCGCACGGTTCAACACCGTGATCGTGTGGTGTGAGACCTTCGGCCAGTTCATCACGGCCGCGCAGTACCGGTAGAACGACTGTTCAAGGTCATGCCAGGTGTGTGCAAGTGCTCTGCCGGAAGGCGTGGAGCCACGAAGGGGTAATGGGCGCCCCGGCTAGTGGCATGTGCATCAGCCCATGCGGGGCGTCCAGGGCATCCACGCCCCCCGATTGCACTGCCCGCAGATGTCGGAAAAGGCGTTCAGGCGCCCAGCTGCGCCAGCGCGGCTTGCAACCCGGCGAGTCCGCCCACACGCTGGTCATTGATGAAAATTTGTGGCATCTGCCGCACCGATGGCCCGCACTTGGCATAGAACGCCAGGCGCTCGGTTTCGTCATCGATCTTGATTTCCTCGTAGGGCAGGGAGCGGGATTTGAGCAGCATCTTGGCCGACTCGCACTGCGGGCAGGCAGACTTGGAATACACAGTGATTTGAAGGGTCATGGTGCGAGTTTACGGGGCGTGGAGTGGGTCATGAGACCGCGCCGACCTCAGGCTTGTGCCGTTGCTGTGGTGGAGTGGTTTACTATTCGGTTTGTTTTGTGACTGATTGGTAATTTATGGCTCTGCTATTTCCTTGGGTCCGCCGTTCGGTGCTGCTTTTAGCGGTGTCTTTTGTCGTGGCCTTGGTGGGCTGCTCATCCACCACGCCGCCTCCCGGTGTCACCCCCGTTACCCCGTTTGATCTGGCCCGGTACGAAGGCCGCTGGTACGAGGTGGCGCGGCTCGACCATTCTTTCGAGCGCGGCATGACGGACGTGAGCGCCACCTACCAGCGCCAGGCAGATGGCAGCGTGCGTGTGCTCAATCGCGGTTTTGATACGGGCAAGGGCGATTGGCGTCAGGCGGAGGGTAAAGCCAAGTTCACCGGCGACACCAACACTGCCTCGCTCAAGGTCTCGTTCTTTGGCCCGTTCTACGGCGGCTACCACGTGGCCGCGCTGGATGCCGATTCCCAATGGGCGCTGGTGGTGGGGCCGGACCGCAGCTACTGCTGGATCCTGTCACGGACGAAGCAGCTGCAGCCTGCTGTGCGCGAGCAACTTGTGGCGCGCGCACAGGCATTGGGCATCGATACCCAGGCGCTGATCTGGGTAGCCCAAGAACGCACCGACCCGCAGCCATGAGTGTTTTGACGATGTCACAACCCATCGCCGTCATCGGTGCAGGTCTGGCGGGTCTGTCGTGTGCACAGGCGCTGCTGCAGGCGGGGCATACGGTGCATGTTTTCGACAAGAGTCGGGGACCGTCGGGCCGCATGAGCACTCGGCGCGCGGAGGACGACAACGGACCCTGGCAGTGCGACCACGGCGCGCAGTATTTCACCGCACGTGACGCCGCTTTTCGCTCCGAAGTGGCCCGGTGGCAGCAGGCCGGTGTGGCCGCCCCATGGGGCGCACGCCTGGCAAGTTTTGATGGCACGGCGTGGACCACCCCGCACACGGCCCTTGAGCGTTTTGTGGGTACACCGCGCATGACATCGCCCGCTGCTTGGCTGGTGCAGGGCCTGGCCCAGGCCGGTGAGCGTGCCCACACCCAGTGGCAGACCACCGTGCAGCGGCTGGAGCGGCACCCCGAAGGATGGGCCATCACTTGCGCAGAGCAGGGGCTGCATGCGCAGCGCTACCGCGCTGTGCTGTTGGCTGTGCCCGCGCCTCAGGTGGCGCCGCTGTTGACCCAGGTGGCCCCCGCCGGCGCTGCGGTAGCAGGCAGCGCCTGCATGCGGGGCAGCTGGGCCGTCATGTTGCGTTATGCCTCGCCCGTGACCTTGCCGTGGGACGGAGCCTTCGTCAACACCGGCCCGCTGCGCTGGGTGGCGCGTGATAGCAGCAAGCCCGGCCGTACGGGGCCAGAAACGTGGCTTTTGCACGCCAGTGCCGAGTGGAGCGAGGCGCATATCGAAGACAGCGCGGACAGCGTCACCGCTGCCTTGCTCGCCGCCTTTGCGGCCCTGGGCGGCCCCACACCCCTGGCTGCCGCGGCGCACCGCTGGCGCTATGCGGATACCGAACCCGCACTGACCCTGGGCTGCTGGTGGGACGCCAATGCCCGCCTGGGGCTGTGTGGTGACTGGCTGAATGGCGGCAAGGTCGAGGGCGCCTGGCTCAGCGGCCTGGCGCTGGCGCGACAGGTCGCAGCCGCCTGATCTGTGCGCACAGGGCTTGTGCCATGAGCTACACCGTGGTCTGGTTCAAGCGCGACTTGCGCGTGCACGACCACGCCCCGCTGCAGCACGCCATCGCCCAGGGCCCGGTGCTGTGTCTGTATGTCGTCGAGCCCAGCCTCTGGGCGCGGCCTGATGCCGCCCTGCAGCACTACCACTTTCTGCAAGAAAGCCTGCACGATCTGGCCCAGGCCCTGCAACGGCGCGGCGCCACGCTGCAGGTGGCCGCGGGCGGGGTGGTGGACGTACTGGCCCGCCTGCATGCACTGGCCCCGTTCCACACTCTTGTGGCGCACGAAGAAACCGGCAACGCCCACACCTATTCCCGCGACTTGGCCGTGGGCCGGTGGTGCCGCACGCAGGGCGTGGCATGGCGCGAATGGCCGCAGCACGGCGTGGTGCGCCGCCTGCGCTCACGCGATGATTGGCAGGGACACTGGCTGGCCCACATGCACGCACCGGTGGTGCTCGCCCCCGGGCCTGATCTCTTGCAGGCCCGTACGTTGCCGTGGCCTGCACAGCCCTGGCCCAGCGGGGCTGAACTGGGCCTGCCCGCGCATGACCCACCCCAGCGCCAGCGCGGGGGGCGCAAAGAAGGCCTGCGCGTGCTGCAAGACTTTTTGGCGGAGCGCAGCCAGGGCTACCGGGGCGGCATTTCGTCGCCGCTGACAGCGCCCAGCGCCTGCTCGCGCCTGTCGCCCTACCTGGCATTGGGTTGCCTGGGCATGCGCGAGGTGGTGCAGGCCACCCAGCGCCGCCAGCAGCAACTCAAGGCCAGCACCGACTTTGGAGCTGCGTGGCAGCGCAAAGGCTTGACGGCCTTCATGAGTCGCCTGCACTGGCATTGCCATTTCATCCAGAAGCTTGAATCGGAACCCGCACTGGAGCACCACAACCTGCACCGGGGCTACGACGGCCTGCGCGAAGCGGAATGGAACCCCGCTCACTTCGAGGCCCTGGTGGCCGGGCGCACCGGCTGGCCCATGGTCGATGCCTGCGTGGCGATGCTGCGCGAGACGGGATGGGTCAACTTCCGCATGCGCGCCATGCTGGTGTCGGTGGCCTCGTACCCGCTGTGGCTGCACTGGCGGCCCGTGGGCGAATGGCTGGCCCGCCAGTTTCTGGACTACGAGCCCGGCATCCACTGGAGTCAGATGCAAATGCAGGCGGGCACCACGGGCATCAACACCACCCGCGTCTACAACCCCATCAAGCAGGCGCAAGACCACGATCCCCACGGCCACTTTGTGCGCCAGTGGCTGCCCGCCTTGCGCCGCGTGCCTGATGCCTGGCTGCTGGAGCCCTGGCGCATGCCGCCCGATGTGCAGGCCCGCTGCGGCGTGCGCGTGGGCCACGACATTGCCGTGCCCCTGGTAGACCTGGACACCGCCACCCGCACCGCCAAGGCCCGCGTGCACGGCCTGCGTGCCCAGCCCGCCGTGCGCGCCGCCCAGGCCGCGATTGTGGAAAAGCACGGCTCCCGGCAGTTTCGGGATGGCGGCAGCGCGCAGGCGCGTGCCCAGGCCCGCGCACTCAACGCCGCCCAGCATCCCCAGCAGCAAACCCTGGACTTTTGAACCATGCGCATGCGCAAAAAAACCGACCTGCCGCAAAAGACCTGCCAACACTGCGGCCTGCCCTTCACCTGGCGCAAGAAGTGGGAGAAGGTATGGGACGAGGTGAAGTACTGCTCCGACCGCTGCCGCAGCGAACGTAAACGCACCGACAAGGCCGCAGGGGAGGGCGTCGCATGAGCACCGTGCTGTTCTGGTTTCGTAACGACCTGCGCCTGCACGACCAACCCGCGCTGCGTTCAGCCCTCACCAGCGGTGCCACGCACCTGCTGCCCGTGGTGTGCTTGCCTGCGCCTGATGAATCCACGCCGTGGGGCTTTGCCCGCGTGGGCGCTCACCGCCGCGCCTTCACCGCCGCTGCGCTGCGCGGGCTGCATCAACAAACGAGCGCGCTGGGCAACCCACTGCTCATCTGCCAGGCCCCGCCTGCCACCGCCTTGCTGCAACTGGCCCAGGCCGTGGGTGCCACCACCGTGGTGTGTGAAGACATTGCCGCCCCCTACGAACAGGCCGAGGTGGCCGCACTGCGCGCAGCAGGTCTGCAGGTGCGCGCTGTGTGGCACAGCAGCTTGCTGCCCCCGGCGCGCATGCCCTGGCTCGCGGACCAGCTACCGGGTGTGTTCACCAGCTTTCGCCAGAAGGTAGAGCGCGCGGGCATTACCCCCGCCGCACCATTGCCGCTACCGACCAAATTGCTCCCGCCACCTGATGTGCCCGCGCACGTGCTGCAGGCCGTGGGGGCAGAGCAGGGCACCGCAGCCATCCTGCAACCCGCGCCGCCGCAGGGCAGCGATGCCCGCTCGTCCTTCCCCTACGGCACCGCTGCCTGTGATGGCAGCGAGGCCGCTGCGCTGGCCCACCTGGCGCAGTACCTGGCCCGCAAGTTGCCCCACAGCTACAAGGACACGCGCAACGGGCTCACGGGGCTGGATTACTCCAGCAAGTTCTCGCCCTGGTTGGCTACGGGCGCGCTGTCTCCGCGCCAGATCTATGCCGATCTGAAAAATTTTGAGCGCGACCATGGCGCCAATGACGGCACCTACTGGCTGTGGTTTGAGCTGCTGTGGCGCGATTACTTCCGGCTGCTGCACCTGCAATACGGTGCAGCGCTGTACCGGGCGCGCGGGCTGTCAGAACTGCCGCCCGCCCCGCACAACCCGCGCGGTTTTGATCGCTGGTGCCAGGGCGATACGGGCCAGCCCCTGGTCGATGCCGCCATGCGCGAGCTGGCTGCGACCGGCTACCTCAGCAACCGCCTGCGCCAGGTGGTGGCCAGCTACCTCATCTACGACCTGCGCGGCGACTGGCGCGCGGGTGCTGCGTGGTTTGAATCGCAACTGGTGGATTACGACGTGTACAGCAACCAGGCCAACTGGCTCTACATTGCGGGGCGCGGCACCGACCCGCGCGGGGGGCGGCGCTTCAACCCCATCAAGCAGGCGCAAGACCACGACGCCGACGACAGCTACCGCCGCATGTGGGGCACGGCATGACCACGCCACAACCCTCCACCCTACAGCGTGCCCACACCCTGCGCCTGCTGCTGGGCGACCAGCTCAACCCCGAGCATTCATGGTTTGCCACGCTGGACGAAGGCGTGGTCTACGTGCTGATAGAAGTGCGGCAAGAGACCGACTATGTGCTGCACCACGCGCAAAAGATCCTCGCCATTTTTGCCGCCATGCGCGACCTGGCCCGCCACCTGCGCGAGGCCGGGCACCGCGTGCGCTACGTGGCGATTGATGACGCCAGCAACCGCCAGTCGGTGCCCGACAACCTGGCCGCCCTCATGGCCCACTACGGTGCGCACACGCTGCAATACCAGCACCCCGACGAATGGCGGCTGGACGAGCAACTGCGCACCTGGGGTGCAGAGCAAGCCTTTGCCGTGCAGGCCGTCAGCAGCGAGCACTTCTACACCACCCGCACTGAAATGGCCGAGGTGTTCCAAGGCCGCAAGCAGTGGCTCATGGAGCATTTCTACCGCCGCATGCGTCAGCGCTACAGCGTGCTGATCGATGAAGCGGGCGAGCCTGAAGGCGGCCAATGGAACTACGACCACGACAACCGCAAACCTTGGGCCGGCACGCCCGAATTGCCGCCCGACGCGCGCCCCACGCACGACCACAGCGCCCTGTGGGCCACCATCCAGGCCGCAGGCGTGCAAAGCTTTGGCAACCCGCAGGCCCATGCACTGCGCTGGCCCCTCAACAGGGCCGAGGCACTGGCGTGGCTGGACCATTTCATCACCACCACGCTGCCCGACTTTGGCGCGTACGAAGATGCCATGAGCACCAAGAGCGCGCGGCTCTTTCACTCCCTGCTGTCTTTTGCGCTCAATACCAAAATGCTGCGCCCGCACGAGGTGGTGCAACGCGCCCAGGCCGCCTACCACGCAGGCGCAGCGCCCCTGCCAGCGGTGGAGGGCTTCATCCGTCAGATCCTCGGCTGGCGCGAATATGTGCGCGGCATCTACTGGGCCCACATGCCCGGCTACGACGAGCGCAACGCCCTGGGCCACAGCACGCCGCTGCCAGAGTGGTTCTGGACGGGCAACACCCGCATGCGCTGCATGCAGCACGCCGTTGGCCAGTCGCTGGAGCATGCGTATGCC
Organism: Acidovorax sp. Root568; assembly: GCF_001427445.1. Classification (NCBI taxonomy): domain Bacteria; kingdom Pseudomonadati; phylum Pseudomonadota; class Betaproteobacteria; order Burkholderiales; family Comamonadaceae; genus Acidovorax; species Acidovorax sp. Root568. The sequence continues at coordinate 182,013 of NZ_LMGP01000017.1, forward strand.
CACCACATCCAGCGCCTCATGGTCATTGGCAACTTTGCGCTGCTGGCGGGGCTCGACCCTGCCGCCGTGCACCGCTGGTACCTGGGCGTGTATATCGATGCCTTTGAATGGGTGGAAGTGCCCAACACCGTGGGCATGAGCCAGTTTGCCGACGGCGGCCTACTCGCTACCAAACCCTATGTGAGCAGCGCCGCCTACATCGACCGCATGAGCGACTACTGCAGCGGCTGTCACTACGACAAGAAGCAAAAAGTGGGTGAGCGGGCCTGCCCTTACAACGCGCTGTACTGGGACTTTTTTGCGCGCAACGAAGGCACGCTGGGCAACAACTTCCGCCTTGGCATGGTGTACCGCCAGTTGCAGAAGATGCAGGGCCCGCAACTCGATGCACTGCGCGAGCATGCGGCCAGCCTGCGCACGCGGCTGGACGCTCTGTAAAGCGCTTGCAGAAGCACCCAACGACACCCTCACCGCAGGACAGTACCGCGCCATGTCTCAAGTACAACCCGCCGCAACACCGTTCACATCTTTGCAGTCGCTGCCTGATGGCTACCGTGCCCTGGTCATCGGCTCCACCGGCGCCATCGGCAGTGCCTTCCTCGCCCACCTGCAGGCCGATCCGCGCTGCGCCCTGGCCGTGGGGCTGGGCCGCCACACCCACCCGGCGGTCGATTTGGATGACGAAGCTACCATCGCCGCCTCCGCCCACCAGCTCAAGGCCCAGGGGCCGTGGCACTGCATCATCCACGCCGCTGGCCTGCTGCACGGTCCCCACGGCATGCCTGAAAAGCGCCTGGGCCAGTTGAACTACGCGCAGATGGAAGCCACCTTCCGCATCAACACCTTGGGCCCCGCGCTGGTGCTGGCCCACTTTGCACCCCTGTTGCCCAAGCAGGGCCGTGGCCTGCTGGCGGTGCTCTCGGCCAAGGTGGGCAGCATTGGCGACAACCGCCTGGGCGGCTGGTACAGCTACCGCGCCAGCAAGGCCGCGCTCAACATGCTGGTCAAAACGGCGTCCATCGAAGTGGCCCGCACCCACCCGCAGGCCGTGCTGGTGGCGCTGCACCCGGGCACCGTTAACTCGGCGTTGTCGGCCCCTTTCAATGGCGCAGAAATAGGCCGCCCGGCGGCGGATGCGGCGGGCGACATGCTGCGGGTGCTGGATGGGCTCGCACTCGAGGAGACGGGCAGCTTCTATGCCTACAGTGGCGCGCCACTCCCCTGGTAAGCGTGGCGCGCGGTGCTATGGTTTTGATACTGCTTTCGTACCAGCAGTAAGCGCTGGCGGGCCTTTTGCTCAAAGGCACGCCATGTGCCACTGTCCGTGCGCATCCGTCGTATGGCTTGCATGCAGAATGCCGCATGCATTCAACCCAATCGCCCGACACAACACTGGTTGCCTCCCACACCACGGCCGCAGCCGCGTCTGTGGCGCAGTGGGTAGAGCGCCACTACGGCCTGCCCGTGCAGCAGTGCTACCTGATCCGCCGCAACCTCAATGACAACTACGCTGTGCGAACAGCGGACGGCAGCCGCTACGTGGCAAGGCTCTGCGCCATAAGACCGCGCGGTCCGTTCAACGTGGATTTTGAGCTGGCATTGTTGGCCCACTTGGAGGCGCAGGGCGTGGGTGTGGCCTCTCCGGTGTTGGCTGCGAACGGCACGACCAGCGTGACCCTGTCGTTCCCGGAGGGCCCTCGTGTGCTGGTCCTGTTCCGCCACTGCGAAGGCGCTGTGCCCGATACCCCCGAAGACCTGCACCTGACCGGCGCCACGCTGGCCCAGATTCACAGCGCCGCGCAAAGCTACACCGGCCCCGCAAGCCTCTACGTGCTGGACGGCCACCATCTGGCGGGCCGCACGCTGGACTACCTTGCCGCCCATCCCGAGCTGGCCCCATCCGTGCTGGATGCCTACCGCGAACTGATCCATCGCCTTCTGGGCCAGTTGGCGGATGTTGAAGACACTTTGACCCGCGTGATGTGCCACGGCGACACGCATGGGTTCAACAACCATGTGTACACCGATGCCGATGGAGTGCGCCGCGCGGCCTTCTTCGACTTTGATGACGCCGGGCCAGGGTTCCTGGCCTATGACCTGTGCGTGTGGCTGTGGTCGAACCTGCCCCGCAAGGCCCCCATGGAGCCCGACGAAGCCTTGCTGAAGCGTTGGCAGCAGTACCTGGCTGGCTACCGCGCAGGCGGCGGCCATGTCACCGATGCTGACCTCGCCGCCCTGCCGCTCTTCGTGCAATTGCGGCACCTGTGGAACATGGGGGAGGGCGTGGCGCGCATCCACCACTGGGGCGCCAACATGATGTCTGCCGACTGGATCAAGAAGCAGCCGGATGTGATGGGCGCCTGGGCCCGCCTGGATTTGCCCGCTTGATGGGCCTTGGCCGAGCCCCGATGGGTTGCGCTGGCACCCAGGCTCAGGTCATGTGGCGTGGGGCCACTGGATGCGTCAGTTGCTGCGCATCGCTGGGGTCTTGCTCCAGGCTGTACGGGACCGAGAGGAAGGCCACGCTGAACACAAAAAACAGCGTGGCGGACACGGTCCGGGCGATGGGGAGCACAAAGTTCTTGAGGTCGGTGTTCATGGTGGTTCCTGCAGCGGCTAGAGGTGGAGAAGGGTCGGGGTCAGATGCCGCCTTGACCCTTGCCGCCATGTTGCCGGTACCAGACTGAACGGGTGCTGAACAGGTGGCGAGCGGCGCTTGCTCATCGCCTACTTGTAGTTCTCCCGGCGCTCCCCAAACTCCCTCACCCGCTTGCGCCACGCCCTGTAGCTGCCCGGCGCCAGGTGCGTGCGCATCAGCACCTTGACTTGATCATGGTGCAGGCCGTGGACGGCGCGGATCTGCGCAAAGCTCACGTGGTCGCTCAGCGCCATCTGGATGATCTCGCCCACGGTGGCGGCGTCCAGCGGCGCGCTAGGGTGGGTGCTCGGCAAGTCGGCGGCGCGCGGTGTGGTCATGGTCAGTGTGTTCAGGTGGTGACGCGAGGTTAGTGCGCCTGCTTTCACCTTGCGCTGCGGTGGCCCTTTCACCCTTGCCATGCAAGCCCTCCACGACCCCTTGGCGCGGGCGTTCAGCGGTCTAACGACAGCCCCTCGGCCAGCGCCTCAAACACCACCCGAATCCGTCGCGATGTGCGCAACTCGCGGTGCGACACCAGCCAGACGGGAAAGCGCACCGGCGCCACATCGTCCAGCACGCGGACGATGCCCGGCGTTTCGCGGGCGATCTCATCCATCATGGCACCAATGCCCATGCCCTGGCGCACCAGCGCCCAGTGGGCGGCGGTGTGGTCGGCGTAGCAGGTGAAGTTGTCTTCGCTCAGGCTCAAACCGTACTGACGCAGATACGCAAGGTACTGGCCGTTGCGGTCTGACCCCACAAACTCCGCATTCACAGCGTCCTCCGCGCTGCGCGGGTGGCCGTGGGCCTGCACCCAGCTCTCCGACGCGTAAAAGCACGCCCGGGCCTCGCGCACCAGGCGGGCGATCAGCTCCGGCTGCTCGGGCTGCACGTGGCGGATGGCAATGTCGGCCTCGCGGCGCAGCAGGTCGCTCAGCGCGTTGGAGGCGATGACTTCCACGGCAATGCCTGGCTCCTGTGCCCGCAGGCGTTGCAAGATCGGGGGCAGCAAGTGCGTCGCCACTACATCGGTGGCTGACACCGACACCACGCCCCCCACCGCCTGCGACCGCCCGCTGGCGGCCAGGCCCAGGGCCTCTGCAGCAGTGCCCATGGCGCGGGCATGTTCCAGCAGGTCCAGCCCGGTGGGCGTGAGCACCATGGATTTGCCCACGCGCTCAAACAGCGTCACGCCCATCTGCTGCTCAATGGCCGCCACCTGCCGGCTCAGTGTGGGCTGGGTGAGGCCCAGCTTGCGTGCGGCGGCAGACAGCGAGCCGGTCTGCGCCGTTTGCAAAAAAGCCTTCAGTTGGTTCCAGTCGAGGTTATCCATGCGTAAACGTATATGTTCACTGCAATTTACCGCAGTTTCCTGAGCTTCAATGCATGGATAGCATCTGGGTGTTGCTCATTGCACTTGCCTCCACAAACTGCCTCTTTACCTCGCCGCTTCAGCACTTCACCCGGTCTGCACACCATGTCGTCTTCTGCCATTGCTCCCGTCTCTCGCGCATTGCCCTCCGCCGCCACCCCGCCGGCTGCGTCAGCCAAAGCGCGCTTCTGGGACCGCATTGCACCCAAGTACGCCGCCGACCCCATTGCCGACCTCGCTGGGTACGAGGCCACGCTGCAGCGCGTGCAGGGCCTGCTGTCGCCCCAGCATGACGTGCTGGAGATTGGCTGCGGCACCGGCAGCACGGCGCTGCGCCTGGCGCCGTTCACTCGCAGCCTGCTGGCCACCGATGTGTCGTCGCAGATGATCGCCATCGCCCACCAGCGGCTGGCCGCGCAACCGTCAGCAGCCTTACGCTTCGCCGTGGCCGACGCAGAGGCCATGGCCCCAGGGCCTGAGGTGTACGACGCGGTGCTGGCTTTCAATGTGCTGCACCTGATGACCGACCTGGACGACGCGCTCAGGCAACTGGTGAAGGTGCTGCGCCCGGGTGGGCTGCTGATCTCCAAGACCGCCTGCATCGCAGAGATGAACCCGCTGATCCCCTACCTGGCCGTGCCCCTGATGCGCGCCATCGGCAAGGCCCCTCCGGTGTTGTCCTTTGACGAACAGCGGCTCCGCTCGGCCATGGTGCAGCAGGGCCTGCAAATCGTTTGCACCGAGCGGCACGGCACGCGCGGCAAGGACATCCGCGCCTTCATCGTGGCCCGCAAACCGGGCTGAGTTCTACCCATCCCCTGCACACAAGCTGGCGGCTTTACAGGGCCGCCTAGCGGAGCTTTGCCTACGCATGCGCTACCGGTCCCCTGCGTTCATCCCATGGACTGCAGAAGGGCTCACTCACATTCGCTTTGCTGCGGCCCTGCCGTCATCACCCACCCTGTTGCCCACACGGCTTCGCCCGCTCACCCACAACCTCTCATCACCGCCACTTACACCATGAACCATCGCAACCACCCCCTGTCCCCCACCTCCGTTGCCGGCCTCGTCGCAGCCGTGGCATTCCTCACCGGCTGCGCGTCCACCCTCGACCAGGCGGGCCTGGAGCAGCGCACGGGGCAAGCCATTGGCCGCACGGCAGGCCAGTTCACCATCACCGACCGGCAGGAGGAAACCGGCGGCCGCATCAACTACACCGTCAACACCCGTGACGGCGCCAGCTACCGGTGCTATCTGTACGGTGCAACGGGCTTTCAGAAGGCCATGAGCTTCGGCCAGACACCCCATTCCGACGCCGTCTGCACCGCCATGGTGGGCGGCGCGGGCAATGGTGGCGCCCAGGCACCGGCAGCGGCCGCTCAGCCACAGGGCCGCGCTGCGGCCAAGGAATGCAATGCGCTGCTGCACACGGCGGGCCGCTGCTAAGAGCGGCTCACAAAAATCTTCTGGCGTCGTTGCTGTGTCTTGTCGTACTGCTCGTACTGCCTGCAACACAGCGCCTGGCCAGAACCGCTTGGCTGAGCTTTGTTAGCCGCTCTCAATGGCACCGCGCTGCTTTGGCCTGCGGGCCATGAACCTGTATGCAAAGGATTTGAGACCATGAACCGATGGCACTGGGCCAGCCTGCTGCTGGCAGTCTGCTTGAGCGGTTGCGCCAGCTTGCCCGGCGCCACCACCGACACGGTGGACGGGCGCACGGTCGAATACGTTCAGGCAGGGCAGGGCACCCCGGTGGTGGTGTTCGAGAACGGCCTGGGCGCCCGGCTGGACTGGTGGTCCAAGGTCTGGCCCGACACCGTGGCAGAAACCCGTGCGCTGGCCTACAACCGCGCGGGCTATGGCCGCAGCGATGCGTCCTCCCAGCCGCGCGATGGGGCGCAGGTGGTGCAAGAGCTGCGGGCCTTGCTCAGGGCCCGCCAGCTACCGCCGCCCTATGTGCTGGTCGGCCACTCGCTGGGCGGCCTGTACATGCAGCTGTACGCGCGCCAATACCCCGCCGAGGTGGCTGCGCTGGTGCTGGTGGACTCCACCCACCCCGAGCAGATGCGCGGGGCTGGCAACCCCGACCTGTGGCCGACCTGGCTGAAAGTGGCCTTCCGCCTGGGCACCTCTGACGTGGTCAAACAAGAGCTGGCAGCGCTGGACTCCACCGGGCAGCGCGTTGCCAGCCTGCCGGTGGACCCATCGGTGCCCGTGTTTGTGCTCAGCGCACTGCAAACCCCTGGGGCTTCATCTGCGCTGGCCGAAGACGTGCGCCAAAAGCGCGCCGACTTCGCACACCTCTACCCCGGCTCCACCCAGGTGTGGGTGGACAGCGGGCACGGCATTCCGCTGGAGAAGCCCGAGGCGGTGGTCAGCGCGATTCGCGCAGCACTGCAAGCGGCTCGCGCGCTTCGCTGAAGGCGGAGGCAGCCACGCCTGTGGCAATTTCATCGTGGCGTGGCAACCAAACCCCGTGCCAGAATGAAACGATGAGCACCACCACCTCCTCCTTCAAGTCCAACGCAGATGGCACCCAGGTCACCACCTACACCTGGGCCCAAACCCCGGGCCAACCGGTGGGCGTCGTTCAAATCTCCCACGGCCTTGCCGAGCATGGCGAGCGCTACGACCGCTTTGCGCGGGCGCTGAACGCCGCAGGCTTCATCGTCCACGCCGTGGACCATCGCGGCCACGGGCGCACGGCCGGTGGCAAGCTGGGTGACTTTGGCAGCGCAGGCTTCGGCGGCCTGATTGCCGACGTGGCCCAGTTCGGCGCACTGCTGCGCGCGCAGCATGGGCAGCAACTGCCCGTGTTCCTGTTCGGCCACTCCATGGGCTCGTTCGCAGCGCAGGCGGCCATCCTGGACCATTCTTCCACCTGGTCCGGCGTCATCCTGTCAGGCTCCACCGCCCTCGATCTGTTCGCCGCTGCCATGGCCAACGCCCCCGCCGATGCGCCCGCCGGGCTCGCGGCATTCAACGCGGGCTTTGAACACCGCACCGGCTACGAATGGCTGTCGCGCGATGCCGCAGAGGTCGATGCCTACATGGCCGATCCTTGGTGTGGCTGGGACGTGCCGCCCGACGTGATCCCCTCGCTCTTCGCCCCCGCGCCCCGGCTGGCCGACCCCGCACAACTCGCGCGCATCCGCAGCGACCTGCCCACCCTCATCGCATCCGGCGACGCAGACCCGCTGGCCGCAGGCGGGGTCTTGTTGGAGCAACTGGGGCAGCGGTATCGGGATGCGGGCGTTGCCGATGTCACGGTCAAGCTGTACCCGGCGGCGCGGCATGAAATCTTGAATGAGACGAATCGGGATGAGGTGACGGGGGATGTTGTGGGGTGGATGAAGGCGCGTGTGAACGTAGCGTAGGCGAGCCGCAGTTCCACAGCGGCGATTTGGCTAGTCTACGCCTGCTTTCACCAGTACTTGTGGACGGAGGGTGAAGGGGCCGACTGTCAACGTTTTGCACAAAGGGGAGGCCTAGACTCCGCTGTTCGATCGGCTTTTCTCCGATGAACTTTCTCAGAGCCGGTTGAATGACTGCGTCAGCGATAGGCGTAGAGCTTTATCCCTTTGTCACGGCGCTCCAGCTCGAAATGGCCAACAGCCTTCAGTTTGAGGACGATGGATTCAGCATTCTCTCCCTCTGTAGAAAGGTCAATCCACTCCACCTCTTTGTACTTATAAAAACCGCGCGGTGTCCCAGAGATCATTCCCTCCATCGAACTCCGATAGTAAGAAAAGCCGAACGAACTGGATGAAGGAATCCACATGTCTCTCGTGGATTCATCCCACACAAGTTTTACTTTGCAGAATTCGAAGAGGGCACGAACGCTGACAAGTGCTTCTAGCAAACGAACCCATTTGGCGTCGCTCATGAAAGACGAATTGAAGCGCTCGCGTATGAGAGCGTCTGTGTGTTCTCTCTGAAATTGCACTGGAATGCTAGAAGTCTCGATCAAGATTGAAATACGCCTCTGTTAACGCGCATCAACGACCGCTAGTGTGTCTCGCCGTGAGGCAAAAACGGCCACAGCCGGACGCAGAACTTGCTACTCAGAGGCTCTCTCGCGGGATTCGCGGTTGGCTTCGTATCTAAGCCATCCTGCAATCGCAGAGCCTCCTCCAATTCGATCTTTCGGATGTGTTCTGCCTTCGTTGACTGGCACTTCCGCGAAGTCGAAAGGACTCATCCCTTCGATGCACGCCACATTGACTCCGTATTGGTCTGGCGCTGAGCGACGCTGGTGGAAGGTGTAGATGCCGCACTTTGAGCAGAAATAGTGCTTGGCCTCTCCCGTATTAAACGTATACAGGGTGAGTGCTTCACTACCATGCGTGACCTGAATATCGTCTAGGTTGGCCGATACCGCTACTGCCCCTCGCATCCGACAATAGGAGCAGTTGCATCTCCGGGCTGTTTTCAGGCTATCGCTTAAACGCAATAAGAAGCGCACAGCACCGCAATGACATGCGGCTTCATACAAGGGCCGTTCTGGGAGATTGCTATCGGTCATTCCTCATTCTCACCTACAGAGTGCGCGTCTGGAAATGACTGTATTGGGCCCTGAGGCACCGTTCAAAAGTACCGCCCGGAGCTGCCATAGACTTGCTGCACGCTACTGTTGGAAATCCGGTGTCTGCCCGCGGCGAAATATAGTGTGCGAACTTAACGCGTGCCGGGCTTCATGGAGTTTTTACCTGGATATTTTTGAACAGGTCATCTCTTGCAAACTTATGCGGCAAGCCGCCTCCCGGAGAATTCAGTGTCCAGAATACCTTGCACGGTCCAGTTTGTCCCGCCGGTTTTGCGGTCTGATTTACGTTTTGTGGCAGGGGAGACCGCATGAGCGCCTGGCACGAGTTCCTGTCCCAGATTCAGAGTCACCTCTCCGAGCTTGAGGACAACGGGTGCGACTGCCCGTTTTTTCGCGGTCACGTGGATTCCCGATGGAAGCTACTCTGCGGCCTTGGTCGACGCGATCCGGACGACTTCAAGAAGCAGAACATCGAGTCGATCCTCTACTACGATTTTCTCTCGCAGGCTGGGCCCCTTCTTCAGCGACCTGACTCAAGCTGGGATGTCCTCTTCTCGATGCAACATCATGGCCTGCCTACTCGACTCCTTGATTGGTCTGCAACGTTCGCAGTCGGGCTGTACTTTGCTTTGAAGCCGTACATCTCGCTGGCTTCGTCTGTTCCAGAAGCGTTCAACGCGCTGGATCGGAATCCCTGCGTATGGGTGTTGAACCCTTTCGAATTGAATCAAGCGATGGCAAGTGAAGCCGTCGTTCTGAACCCGGAGATCGATCTCCTTGGTTCGTATCAGGAAATCTTCATCGAAGAGTCGAAGACCCTTGACGGCAAGGTAACGGCTGTTAACCCCACGCAAGCCGGAAAGCGCCTGGCGGCGCAGCGCGGTTGCTTCACGCTCCACGCCGACCTGTTCTCCCCGCTGGAAAGCGGGAGCCCTTCCTACTTAAAACAGTTCGTTCTGCCCACGGAGGCTGTCGTTGACGGAGTCGGCTTTCTGAAGTTGGCGGGGATGAATGAGTACAGCTTGTTCCCGGATCTAGATGGATTGTCAAGACATTTGAAGAGCATTCACGTTGACTGGATATGAAGCGCGCGCTGCCACATAACGTGTCGGTCACCTCTACGTTGGACGTCCGCTTCCATTTGCGGTGAACAGCGGCTTATGGCCGACAGTACGCGTTCGGTAGCACCGCGTGGTTTGGCGCAATCGTTACGAAAACGTCAGAACTCTGAGCAGTCGATTTCGCGGTCCACCAACCCGTCTACCGCCCCCGCGCTCCTCGCCCCCTTCGCGCGCCCCCCGCCACCTGACAAGCCCTCCGATACGCCCGCAGCGTCACCTCCGCTCGCTGCATCACCGTGTCTTCCACCGTGGCCGCGCCTCCGGCCAACTCATCGGCCTGCGCCTGCAGCAACTCCGCCGGGCTCATTCCCGACGCCTCCCCCGTCAGCAGCGCAATCCCCTCGCTCACATGCCCCATGGTGTAGACGTGGAACAGCCCGCGCTCCACCGCGTCCAGCACGCTGCGGTCCAGCATCAGGTGGCGCTGGTTGCGGGCGGGGATCAGCACGCCGTGGGTGCCGTCCAGCCCTGCGGTTGCGCAGGCGCGGAACCAGCCTTCGATCTTTTCATTGATGCCGCCGACGGGCAGCACCTCGCCGTGCTGGTTCAGTGCGCCGGTGACGGCGATGCCCTGGCGCAGGGGCAGGCCTGACAGGCTGGACAGCAGCGCATACAGCTCGGCGCACGAGGCCGAGTCGCCTTCCACGCCGCTGTATTCCTGCTCGAACACGATGGACGCGTTGAGCGCCAAGGGCGCTACATGGCTGAACAGCGCGGTGAGGTAGCTGTGCAGGATCAGCACGCCTTTGTCGTGGATGGGGCCGGACATATCGACCTCGCGCTCGATGTTGAGCAGGCCCTCTTGCCCGGCAAAGGTGCGCGCGGTGATGCGCACCGGAAAGCCAAACCGGTAGTCGCCCAGGTCAATCTGCGTCATGGCGTTGATCTGGCCGGTGATGGAGCCCTGCAGGGTGATCAGGCGCTCACCTTCGGTGATGGACTCGTGCAGTTCTTCTTCGGGCTGGTTGTGGCGCAGGGTGCGGGCGGCCAGGGCGGCTTGTACGTCGACGGCTTGCACCAGGGTGCCTGCGCGGGCCTGGCACAGGGCGGCGCTCTCGATGGCGAGTGCTTCGGTGTGGGCAAAACGCGCGCTTTGGCGGCCTTGGTCGTCGGCCTCGCGGTGCGATTGCTCCAGCAGCAGGGCCACGGCGTCGGCGGCAAAGTGGGGCAGGCCGCGCTTTTTGCAGCAATGCGCGACCAGGATGGCCGAGGACTGGTGGGTGCCGGGGGTGGCGATGAAGCGGTCTGAAAAGTCCACCTTGACGCGAAAGCGCCGCGCGGCGTCGGGGTCGGCCTCTTGCAGGGCGTAGTACTCCTCCACCGATCCGATCAGCACGATCTTCACATCCACGTCCACCGGCTCGGGCTGCAGTGCCACGGCGCCGCCTGGCGCATGGGCGGGGCCGCCACCGCCGCCGTCCTCGATCTGCAAACGCCCGCAGCGCAGAAAGCGGCGCAGGCGCGGCCACAGGCCTTCTTCGGCGGCCAGGTCGTGCAGGTGCAGCAGGATGAAGCCGCCATGCGCCTTGAGCAGGCTGCCCGCGTGAATGCTGGCGTGGTCGGCCTGCACGGTGTCGGCGTCTGCGCCGTGTTCGATGCTGCCGAACAGGGTGCGGGCCGTGGGGTTGTCTTCCACCACCACCGGGGCGCTGGTGCGGCCGTGGTTGTCCACCACCACGTTCACCTGGCAGCGGGCCAGCAGGTCGTCCAGCGCGTCCTTGCGGTCGTCTTCGGCGTCCTGGCCTTGGTCAGCGTCGCCGGGCTCGAACAGGTCGATGTGGTCCAGCACGGCGCGCTCCACCTGGTCCAGCCACTGCGTGAGCTTGACGGCGTCCTTGATCTGCTTGCGCAGGCCCTGGCGGATGCCGTGCAGCGCGTGCTCCACCAGGGGCTTGATGGTCTGGCGGCGCAGGGCGGCCAGGGCGTCGTCGCGCGCGCGCTCCTGCGGGCGGGTGGTTTCGAGAAACTTGGCGATCTCGGCGCGCAGCTCCTGCTCCGCGGCGTCGATCTCGGCGCGGCGCTCGCGGGGCAGGGCGCGCGCCTCGCCTTCGGTCAGCGGCTGGCCCTTGGGGCCGGTGAGGGTGAACACCATGTGCCCGGCCTCGCGGCTCAGGCGGAACTGGCGCGCCTCGGCAAAAGCGTCCAGCGTTGCAAAGGCTTCGCTCTCTTGCGTTTGCCAGGTCTTCTCGATGCGCTCGGCCTCGGCCTTGAAGTCGGGGCTGGTCAGGCGTTTGGGGATGTCGGCCTGCAGGCTGCGCGCCATGTCGGCAAGGCCCTGGCGCAGCAAGCGGCCCTCGCCTGCGGGCAGGCGCAGCGCGCGGGGGCGGTCGGGCTGGTCAAAGTGGTGGAGGTAGCACAGGTCGGGCGGCACCGCGCGTTTTGCGGCCTCGGCCTGCATGGCCTGGCGCAGCAATGACGCCCGCCCGCTGCCCACTTCGCCGAGCACAAACAGGTGGTAGTCCGGCTGCTGCATCGCCAGACCAAATTGCGCAGCGGCCTGGGCACGCTCCTGCCCGATCCAGGGCAGGGGTAGGTCTTGCAGCTCGGCGGTGCTGGCAAAGCCCAGCGTGGCGGGGTCAATGGTCAGACGCAACTGGTGGGGGGCAAGGGCAAAAGCGGGCATTGATGTGGGTGTGGGAAGGGGCGGTGCGGAGTGCGTGGCAGGCAGCCGTGCAGCACCTGGCAACCAAAATATGAGCCAAAACGGGCAGATGCGCTAGTGCAATATGCCCTGGGTGCTATCAATAGTGTAGTGAATGACCATGGGCGCGCAGGCCGCCCGGTGCCATTCGCTTTTGCGTTCGCATGCGTAATGGCATGGGCATGCGTATCAGTGCGCCACCGGGCAAACCCCGGCAGGCGCACCACCGGCCAGCGCGTGGCTGCGCGCATCGGCCAGTGCGGCTGCGGTGGGGGCCTCGGTGGGCCAGCCCGCCAGGTGCTGCTGGGCCACGCGGCTCAGCGCGGTGATCCAGTGGCTGTTGTCATTCAGGCAGGGGATGTAGTGAAACTCTTTGCCCCCTGCGTGCAAAAACGCCTCGCGCACTTCCATGTTGATCTCTTCCAGCGTCTCCAGGCAGTCGCTGGTGAAGCCGGGGCACACCACGTCCACCCGCCGCGTGCCCGCCTTGCCCAGCGCCTCGATGGTGGGCTGGGTGTAGGGCTCCAGCCATTTGGCCTTGCCAAAGCGCGACTGGAAGGTGATGCGGTAGCGCTCCTCGCGCAGGCCCAGGCGCTCGGCCAGCAGGCGGCCTGTTTTGCGGGCTTCGCAGTGGTAGGGGTCCCCCAGGTGCAGGGTGCGCTCGGGCACGCCGTGAAAGCTCATTACCAGCTGGTCGGGCTGGCCGTGGTGCTTCCAGTGCGTTTCGATGGTACGGGCCAGGGCGTCGATGTAGCCGGGGGCGTCGTGGTAGTGGTTGACGAAGCGCAGTTCGGGCACGTTGCGGGTGGCGGCAGCCCAGGTGTAGACGGCGTCAAACACGCTGGCCGTGGTGGTGGCGGAGTACTGCGGGTACAGCGGCAAGATGAGGATGCGCGTGGCGCCCTCGGCCTTCAGCGCATCGAGCTGGCTGGTGATGGACGGGTTGCCGTAGCGCATGGCGTGGCGCACCAGCACCGCGTGGCCTGCCTCGCCCAGCCAGCCGCGCAGCAGCGTGGCCTGCTTGGCGGTCCAGTGCGCCAGGGGCGAGCCCTCGGGCGTCCAGATGCTGGCGTATTTGGCGGCCGACTTGGCCGGGCGCGTGCGCAGGATGATGCCGTGCAGGATGGGCATCCACAGCAGTTTGGGAATCTCCACCACGCGGTGGTCACCCAGAAACTGCGCCAGATAGCGGCGCACGGCCGGGGCCGTGGGTTCGTCGGGCGTGCCCAGGTTGCACAGCAGCACAGCGGTGCGGTCGGCCTGGCCGTGGGTGAAAGGGGGTTCGGGGTGGAAGGAAGGCATGCGGCATTTTCACCCACGCGCCGGGCCAGTGCGGGCTGGGAGCCTATTTGCCGCCCGGCGCACCACTGCCTGCGAGATCAGCGCCGGGCATGGCGTCTTCAGGTGTTTGCGGCCTTGTTTTTGGGCGCATCGGGTATTCCCTGATGTGGTTATGAAACCGGTTTCATAAACTGGCGCCACTTTGGAATAACGACTGTCCACCGTGAATTACCAGTTCCAGTTCGATGCCGTGTTCGCCGCGTGGCCCTTGTTGCTCAAGGGCACCTGGATCACCGTGCAGCTGTCGCTCACCGCCACCTTGCTGGGGCTGGTGGTGGCCATCTTTTGCGCCTGGGGCAAGACCGGCGGGCCGGGCTGGCTGCGGTTTTTGATCAATGCGTACATCGAGGTCATCCGCAACACGCCGTTTCTGGTGCAGCTGTTTTTCTTCTTCTTTGCGCTGCCATCCATCGGCCTGCGCTGGTCGCCCTACACGGCGGCGCTGACAGCCATGGTGGTCAACCTGGGGGCGTATGCGGCCGAGATCGTGCGGGCGGGTATCGAGTCCATCCCCAAGGGGCAGATCGAGGCGGGCAAGGCGCTCAACCTCAAGCCGTGGGAGATCTTCCGGTTTGTGATCCTCAAGCCCGCGCTCAAGGCCATCTACCCGGCGCTCACCAGCCAGTTCATCTTGCTGATGCTCAGCTCGGCCGTGGTGTCGGTGATCTCGGCGGACGACCTGACCTCGGTGGCGGCCAACCTGCAGTCGCAGACCTTCCGCAGTTTTGAGATCTACATCGTGGTGACGGCCATCTACCTGGCGCTGGCGCTGAGTTTCTCGGCGCTTTTCAAGCTGATCTATCAGCGCATGCTGAATTACCCAGACCGTCGCTGAGGAAAGCCTGCCATGCGTACCTTCGGACTCTCCGAGTTTTTATTCATCGTGCAGGCCGCGCAGTGGACGCTGGCGCTGTCGGCCATTGCCTTTGTCGGCGGTGCGCTGCTGGGGCTGGTGGTGGCGCTGTCGCGCACCTCAGAGAACGCTGCGGCGCGCAATGCGGCGCGCGTGTTCATCCAGGTGTTCCAGGGCACGCCGCTGTTGCTGCAGCTGTTCCTCATCTTCTTTGGTGCGCCGGTGCTGGGGTTTGACATCAACCCCTGGGTGGCGGCGGGCGTGGCGCTGGTGCTGAACAGCGCGGCCTTTCTGGCCGAGATCTGGCGCGGGTGTATCGAGGCCGTGCCACGCGGTCAGTGGGAGGCCGCCCAGGCCCTGAACCTCAAGTACGTGGCCCGCATGCGGTTTGTGGTGCTGCCCCAGGCTTTCAAGATCGCGCTGCCGCCCACGGTGGGCTACATGGTGCAGATCATCAAGGGCACATCGCTGGCCGCCATCATCGGCTTTACCGAGATCACGCGGGCGGGGCAGATCATCAACAACGCCACCTTTCAGCCGCTGCATGTCTTCACCACCGTGGCCGCGCTGTACTTCGTGATCTGCTGGCCGCTGTCGCTGATGGCCGCACGCATGGAGCGCAAGCGCGCCCGTGCTCTGGCGCGCTGACCCACGCGCAGCAACCTTCCTTTTTTGTTTCTCGTTCACACCAACCACCAGGAGACATGCGATGACTTTTTCTTTGCAACGCCGCACCGCTACCGCCGCTTTGGCCGCCTTGGGCCTGGGCGCAGCCCTCACGGCCTTTGCGCCGCTGGCCTCGGCCCAGTCCGTGGCGGACATCAAGAAGAAGGGTGAGATCACCATCGGCATGCTGGTGGACTTTCCGCCCTACGGCACCACCAACGCGCAAAACCAGCCCGACGGCTACGACGCCGACGTGGCCAAGCTGCTGGCCAAGGACCTGGGCGTGAAGGCCAACATCGTGCCCGTCACCGGCCCCAACCGCATCCCGTTTTTGTTGACCAACAAGGTCGATGTGCTGGTGGCCTCGCTGGCCATCACGCCCGAGCGCTCCAAGCAGGTGCAGTTCTCGCAGCCCTATGCGGCCGCGACCATCGTGCTGTACGGCAAGACCGGCGCCAATATCAAGAGCGCGGCAGACCTGAAAACCGTGCGCGTGGGCGTGGCCCGTGCCAGCACCCAAGACGTGGCCGTGACCAAGGCCGCGCCCGAGGGCACCGAAATCCGCCGCTTTGACGACGATGCATCGGCCATGCAGGCACTGATCTCGGGCCAGGTGGATGCCATTGGCTGCTCGGTCACCGTGGCCGCGCAGATCGCCAAGCGCGTGCCCGCCAACACGTTTGAGAACAAGTTCAACCTGCTGCAGCAGGCCATGGGCATCGCCCTGCGCCCCGGCCAGGACGAGCTGACCAAGGCCGTGAACGACTTTGTGGCACGCAACACTGCCAATGGCGAGCTGAACAAGCTGTACCAGAAGTGGCTGGGCGCTGACCTGCCCAAACTGCAGTAAGCCTGCCTGAACGATAAGGAGCCATTGATGAGCGACGCAGTCACGACCGCCCCCGGCACACCGCCGATCATCCGCATGGAAGGGGTCAACAAGTGGTACGACAGCTTCCAGGTGCTCACCGACATCAACCTGTCGGTGCGGCCCGGCGAGCGCATCGTGATCTGCGGGCCATCGGGCTCGGGCAAGTCCACGCTGATTCGCTGCATCAACCGGCTGGAGACGGTGCAAAAGGGCCGCATCGAGGTCGATGGCATTGACCTGACCGCTGGCGGCAAGAACGTGGATGCCGTGCGCGCCGAAGTGGGCATGGTGTTTCAGCAGTTCAACCTGTTCCCGCACCTCACCATTCTGGAAAACTGCACGCTGGCTCCTATGCGTTCGCGCGGCATGAGCAAGGCCCAGGCTGAAGAAGTGGCCATGAAGTACCTGACCCGCGTGCGCATCCCCGAGCAGGCGCATAAGCACCCTAGCCAGTTGTCGGGTGGGCAGCAGCAGCGCGTGGCCATTGCGCGGGCGCTGTGCATGGCACCCAAGGTGATGCTGTTTGACGAGCCCACTTCGGCGCTCGACCCCGAGATGGTCAAGGAAGTGTTGGACACCATGATCAGCCTGGCCGAAGACGGCATGACCATGCTGTGCGTGACGCATGAGATGGGCTTTGCCCGCAGCGTGGCCGACCGCGTGATCTTCATGGCCGACGGCAAGATCCTGGAGCAGGCGCCGCCGCAGCAGTTCTTCGGCCAGCCGCAGCACGACAAGACGCGGCAGTTCCTGGGCCAGATCCTGAGTTCCCACCACGCACATTGAGACCCACGCACATCGAGACCTGACAGGTCGTGCGGTTGATGGACTTCGCCCCGTAGGGGCGCGGCCTGAAAGAAACACATGAAGGTATTGATTTCCCTGTCCTCCTTCGGCGCGGCCGAAACTGGTCGCCACGGCCAGCTGTGGTGCACCGACCTGGCCCAGCAAGCGGGCGCGGACGGGGTGGAGGTGCGTGGCGAGCTGCTGCGCGATGCGGCCACTGAGCTGCCCGCGCTGGCGGGCCGGGCGGCGGTGTACTCCAGCCCCGAAGGCCTCTGGACCGCGCAGGGCGAGCTGGATGAAGCAGCCCTTGCACGTGGCGTGCAGGCCGCCCAGGTGCTGCGTGCTCCGCGCCTGAAGATGTCGATTGGCGGCTTTGGCGCAACCCTGCCGACATCGCATACGTCGCTGCAACGCCTCCAGGCGCTGCTGCAGGCCGCTCCGCAGGTGGAGTTGGTGATCGAGAACGACCAGACCGCCACCGCCGGCACGCTGGCCGCCATGCAGGCGTTTTTTGCAGCCCAGGCGCAGGCGGGGCTCGACCTGGGCATGACCTTTGACATGGGCAACTGGCACTGGCAGGGCGAATGCCCGCTGCAGGCCGCGCAGGCACTGGCACCCTATGTGCGCTATGTGCACTGCAAGGGCGTGCAGCGCCTGCCCGCCAAGTGGGTGGCGGTGCCGCTGGCCGATTCGGTGGCGCCCTGGCGCGCCGTGTTGCGTGCCTTGCCAGCCGATGTGCCGCATGCCATTGAATACCCGCTGGTGGGTGACGACCTGGTGGCTGTCACGCGCGAGCAGGTGGCCTTCGTCCGCGCTGCACGGGAGGCTGCATGAGCGATTCAGTCTTCGACGTTGCATTGTTTGGCGAGGCCATGCTGCTGCTGGTGGCCAATGAGCCCGGTCCGCTGGAGAACGCCACCGGCTTCCACAAGCGCACGGCCGGGGCCGAGACCAATGTGGCCATTGGCCTCGCGCGCCTGGGCCTGAAGGTGGGCTGGGCCAGCCGCCTGGGCACCGACTCCATGGGCCGCGCGCTGTTGGCCGCCATGCAGGGCGAAGGCATCGATTGCTCGCACGTGGTGTGTGATGCCACGCAGCGCACGGGCTTTCAGTTCAAGGAGCGCGTGACCGATGGCCGCGACCCGCAGGTGGAGTACCACCGCAAGGGCTCCGCCGCCAGCCAGATGGGCCCCGCCGATGTGGACGAGCCCTGGCTTCGGTCTGCACGCCACCTGCATGCCACAGGCGTGTTTGCCGCCATCTCCGACACCAGCCTGCAGGCCGCCATCCGCACGCTGGAGGTGATGCGTGCTGCAGGCCGCACCATCTCGTTCGACCCCAACCTGCGCCCCACGCTGTGGTCGTCGCCCGAGACCATGCGCCACTGGATCAACACCCTGGCGACCTATGCCGACTGGGTGCTGCCGGGCATGGAAGAGGGCGTATTTCTGACCGGTGAAACCACCCCTGAGGGTGTGGCGCGCTTTTACCGTGAGCGGGGTGCCAAGCTGGTGGTCGTCAAGCTCGGCCCCGAGGGCGCTTACTACGACAGCGACGTGGCTGGCACCGGCCGCGTGCCCGGCGTGCCCGTGGCCCAGGTGGTGGACACCGTGGGCGCGGGCGACGGCTTTGCCGTGGGCGTGATCAGCGCGCTGCTGGAAGGCTTGACCGTGCCTGCCGCCGTGCGCCGTGGCGCCTGGATTGGTGCGCGTGCCGTGCAGGTGCTGGGCGACACCGAGGGGCTGCCCACCCGCGCCCAGCTGCAGGAGGCGGGCCTGTGAGCATGGCGCTACCTTCTACAGACGGCAGCACAAGCCCAGCGCGCAAACAGGTGCTGGTGTTTCGCGAACTGCCGCCCGACCAGCTCGCGCGGTTGACCGCCGTGCACGACGTGACGGTGGCCGACCCGCGCAAGCCCGATGAACGTGCACGATTCGATGCCGCCCTGGCGCAGGCGCACGGGCTCATCGGCTCCAGCTTTCCCATCGATGCGGCCGTGCTGGCGCGTGCGCCCCGGCTGCAGGTGGTGTCCAGCATTTCGGTGGGCGTGGACAACTACGCGCTGGACGTGCTGCAGGCGCGCGGCATCATGCTGTGCCACACCCCCGGAGTGCTCGACGAAACGGTGGCAGACTCGGTGTTTGCCCTCCTCATGGCCACCAGCCGCAGGCTGGTGGAGCTGTCGCAACTGGTGCGCGAGGGCCGGTGGACGAAGAATATTGGAGAAGACCTGTTTGGCAGCGATGTGCACGGCAAGACGCTGGGCCTGCTCGGATTTGGCCGCATTGGCCAGGCCGTGGCGCGCCGCGCCGCACTGGGGTTTGGCATGCCCGTGATGTACCACGCCCGCCGCCCGGTGGACCTGGCGACCCAGGCCCCTGAGTTGCAGGGCAAGGCCATCCACACGCCGCTGCCTGCGCTGCTGGCGCAGTCGGACTTTGTGGTGGCCATGCTGCCTTTGTCGGACAGCACACGGGGCATGGTCAATGCCGAAATGTTTGCGACCATGAAGCCCGGCGCCATCTTCATCAACGGCGGCCGGGGTGCCACCGTGGTGGAGCAAGACCTGCTGCACGCGCTGAACCATGGCCCGCTGCGCGCAGCGGGGCTCGATGTATTTGCCACCGAGCCGCTGCCGCTGGCGTCGCCCCTGCGCACCCACCCGCGCGTGACCCCGCTGCCGCACATTGGCTCGGCCACGCACGACACGCGCCATGCCATGGTCGCGTTGGCCACCACCAACCTGCTGCAGGCCCTGGCGGGCGAACGGCCCGCTGCCGTGTACAACCCCATACCCGCATGAGCCCGCCGACACCTGCACCCTCCGCCACGCTGCGCGCCCGCCCCACCATTGCCGATGTGGCGGCCGAGGCCGGTGTGTCCAAGGCCACGGTGTCGCGTTACTTCAACCACCGTGAACGCCTGCTCAGCCCCGACATTGCAGCGCGGGTCGAGGCGGCCATCGCCAAGCTGGCCTACGTGCCCAGCCCCATGGCCCAGGCGCTGAGCCATGGCCGCTCGCGGCTCATTGGCCTGGTGGTGGCCGACATCACCAACCCCTATTCGGTGGCCGTGTTGCGGGGCGCCGAGAAAGCCTGCCAGGACGCGGGCTACCTGGTCATGCTGTTCAACCTGGGCAACGACCGCGAGCGCGAGCGCGCGGCCATCGACGCGCTGGCCAGCTACCAGGTGGATGGCTTCATCCTCAACACGCTGGGGCAGGGCGAGGGGCAGGCGGATGTGAACACCTTGCACGGCAAGCCCGCCGTGCTGGTGGACCGGCGCCATGCCGGGCTGGCTGCAGACTTCGTCTCGCTGGACAACCAGGGCGCCATGCGCGAAGCCTGCGCCCATCTGCAGCAGCAAGGTTGGCAGCGCCTGCTCTACATCACCCAACCCTTGCTGGGTGTGAGTTCCCGCATCGAGCGCACGGAGGCCTTTCGTGCGCTGGTGTCCTCCAAGGGCTCGGCGGTGCGCGGCGAGGTGCTGGAGCTAGCGGCGGAGCAGGGCGATGAGGTGCTGGACCAGGCACTCACCGATCTGCTGCGGCAGGCCCGGCCCGGCGAGCGCTGCGCGGTGGTGGCGGGCAATTCGGTGGTCACGCTGCGGGTGGCTGCAGCCGTCTCGCGCATGGGGTGGACGTTTGGGCAACAGCTGGGTTTTGTGGGCTT
Organism: Acidovorax sp. Root568; assembly: GCF_001427445.1. Taxonomy (NCBI): domain Bacteria; kingdom Pseudomonadati; phylum Pseudomonadota; class Betaproteobacteria; order Burkholderiales; family Comamonadaceae; genus Acidovorax; species Acidovorax sp. Root568. Next base: position 202,519 of record NZ_LMGP01000017.1, read on the forward strand.
TGACGACCCCGAATGGGCGTCGCTGATCCGGCCCGGCCTGAGCGCGGTGGCCCAGCCCACCGATGCCATCGGGCAACGTGCTGCGCAGTGCCTGCTGGAGCGTATCAACGGCCTGGAAGGCCCTGCACGCGAGAGCCTGCTGCCCGGGCTGCTGGTGGTGCGCGGATCTTCGTTGGGGCCTGGGGGCGCACCAGACCCGGGTTGAACGCACTGCATTCCGCAAAGGCCTGCGGTATGCTTTGCGGCCCTCGCCCTGGCGCATCGCCGGGGCCTCTTTTTTCGCCTTCATCCTTCAGGTGCGCCCTGTGCCAAATCCCTCTCTGGACACCTCCCGCATCCGTGCGATCTCCATCGATCTGGACGACACGCTCTGGCCCATCTGGCCCACCATCACGCGGGCCGAAAGTGTGCTGCTGGACTGGCTGACCCATCACGCTCCTGCCACGGCGGCACTCTTCTCGGACACCGAGGCGCTGCGCGCCATCCGCAACCAGATGGTGACCCTGCGCCCTGACCTGAAGGGCGACCTGAGCGCGCTGCGGCGCGAGTCCATCCGGCTGGCACTGACGCAGGCCGGTGACGAGCCCGCGCTGGCCGAACCGGCGTTTGATTTGTTCTTTGCCGAGCGCCAGCGGGTGGAGCTGTTTGACGATGCACACGACACGCTGGCTTTCTTGTCAGCGCGCTACCCGGTGGTGGCGGTGTCCAACGGCAATGCTGATATCCACCGCATTGGCATCGGCCACTACTTTCGCCACAGCATCAGCGCGTCGGACTTTGGCATCGCCAAGCCCGATGTGCGCATCTTCCATGCGGCCGCCACGGCCGTGGATGTGCTGCCCCACGAGGTGCTGCACGTGGGCGACGACGCCACACTGGATGCGCAGGGCGCGCTGAATGCAGGCATGCAGGCGGTGTGGATCAACAGTGCCAACCACCCCTGGCCGCACGACGACACACCGCCCCATGCCACGGTGGACAGTCTTACCGCGCTGTGCCGGCTGTTGGCCTGACCGGTTTCGCTGGGTTCGGTTTCTTGCCTCAGGTCAAGGTTTGGGCGCGCGGCGGTTGAAGCCGTGGCCCGATCAAGTCACACTCCATCGTCGCTCAGCGACCCCTCCCACCATGCCCCGTACTCCCCCCCCGTTGCCCGCCATCCGCACCATCGGCATGATGCAGCCCATGACCTGGCTGGTGCTGGCCTGGCGCGACATGGCACGGGCGGGCTGGATCAGCTTTGCGCATGGCCTGGCGCTCACCCTGTTTGGCGCCGCCATCTTTGCGGTGGCGCACCACCGCTTCTGGCTGCTGGCGGGGGCTCTGTCGGGCTTTCTGGTGGTGGCGCCGGTGCTGGCCACCAGCCTGTATGCGCTGAGCCGCGCGCTGGAGCGTGGCGAAGCCGCCAACCTGGGCGTGGTGCTCAAGACCTGGCTCAACTGGCAGAACAGCCATGTGAACAAATGGGGCAGCGACTACTGGTGCATGCTGCAGTTCGGGGCCCTGCTGGCGCTGGCCGCCTCGGGCTGGGTCGTGACATCTGCGGCGCTCATCACGCTGCTGGCGCCCGTGCCCATCGAGACACCGCTCGACTTTCTGCGCCATGTGGTCATGGCGCGTGACGGCTGGTTGTTTGAAGTCTGGCTGGCGCTGGGCAGCCTGATGGCCGCGCCCATTTTTGCGTCCAGCGTGGTGGCCATGCCGCTGCTGCTGGACCGCCGCGCCACGCTGCTGCAGGCGGTGCTCACGGGCTGGCAAGCGGTCATCACCAACCCGCTGCCGATGGCGTTCTGGGCCGCGATCATCCTGGGCTTTACCTTGCTGGGCCTGGGTTCCCTGCTGCTGGGCCTGATCGCTGTGATGCCCATGCTGGGCCACGCCAGTTGGCACGCCTACCGCGACCTGGTAGATGCATCCAGCCTGCCCGAGCGTGACCTGGTGGCCCCTGGTGTACCGGCGGCCCCTGTGCGCCGGCCTGGAGGGACATCGTGATTTTTGGATTTACCGAGGCGCAGATCTCGGGCTTCTTCCTCACCTACGGGGTGGGGGCGTTCATCGCCTACATGCTGTTCATCATCGGGCAGCTCGCGTGGGAATCGAAGGCCGGACGCTTTGGCACCTTCGTGCTCTTCCTGGGCCTGGGCGTGGGTTTTCTGGGGTTCCTGGCCAAGGTGGTGATCCAGTGGTGGCTGGAACGGTAGCGGGCCACACGGCCCGTTGCTCAACGCCAGGCGCACCCAACCGCGATCTGTCCGGGGTCTGGCACTGAGGCCTGCGCATTCATTTCTTTCCGTTGTGTTTTGTTTCCTGTAGAAACTAATTGCAATGGCTGGAGGTGGTTGTGATGCTTCGTAACTCCCTGATCGTCGTCGTCCTGGCGCTGCTGGCCGAGGCGGCGGAAGCCCTGTCCCTGGGCGCGCCGCAAGGCAAGGTGTGGCTGGGACAGCCCATCGACCTGGGCTTTGAAGTCCAGCTGGACCCCGGCATGTCGGTGGACGCCTTGTGCCCGCAAGCGCGGCTGGTGTCTGGCGATGTGGCCGTGCCGGCAGGCCGAGTCCAGGTGAGCGTGCGGCCGGGCGAACCGGAGCGTAACCCGGTGCTGCGGGTGCAGTCCTCCCATCTGGCCGACGAGCCGGTGCTGACCGCCCAGGTCTCCGTGCATTGCACGGGCCGCGTGACGCGCGAATACACCTTTCTGGCCGACCTGCCCGCCACCGTTGCGGCCGGGCTGAAGCCAGTGGCGATTCCCTGGGAGGTGCCGTTGGCAGATGCCTCCCCCTCGCGGGCGGCCGGGGTGGCTGCCGGAGAGGCCTCTTCTGCAACCTCAATGGGCCCCTCGCGGCCGCGCAAGGCGTCGGCCGCCAGCCGGGTAGCCCGCAAGGGCACGAAACTGGCCGCAAAGTCTGCGGGGGCTCCCGTTGCGCGCGGCCCGTCCGCTGACACAGCGGCAGTGGCTTCCGCGACCAGCACTGCGCAGACGGCGCCTCAGGAGCCACCCAGCACCGCGCCCAGCATGGCGCCCGCGGCCGCAGCAGCGCCCCCCGCACAGGCGTCGGCATCGTCCACCGCCTCGTTGGCTCCAGCAGCGGCACCTGTTGCGCCTGGACCTTCCAAGCCCCGGTTGGTGATGGAGCCGTTGACGGCGCTGGTCACGCCGCCCGCTTCGGGCGAAGGGGCTCCGTCCGACGGCGCAACATTGATGCCGGTGGCGGCTTCGGCTGCGGATGTCAACGCGCCGGACGGCGCGGGATCCCCCGGCGCGCGCATGCAGGCCTTGCAGGTGGAAGTGGATCGCATGCGCGCGCAGGCCGAGCAAGACCATCAGGCCACGCTCGCATTGCTGGCCCGTGTGGAACAGCTGAATGCAGGGCATTTCCCGGCGTCCTTGGTGTATGGGCTTCTGGCTATGCTGGCCTTGACGGTCGGGGCAGCAGGCTGGCTGCTGGCGCGCATGCGACACGCCATGGACGCATCGAACGAAGAGTGGCGCAACACCCTGACGGCCTATGTGGCGCAGTCTTCCTTGCCCGCAGCGGGAGACGCCGAGGCCGAGCGCCGCACAGCAGTGCTACCTGCCGATGACCGGCCTGCCGGGTTGCCCGGACTACAAGGAGTGGGTGCCTTGCCCGCGTAGGGACGGTCAGCGGACCAATTGCTCAGGAGCTGGTGCGCAGCGCAGATCAACGCGGCCAGGACCGCAGCCCCAGATCCTGCGCCAGGCGGCGATAGTCGGCCAGGCTGCGCTGCACATAGTCGTCCAGGGCTGGGCCACTCAGCGCAAAGGGGTAGAGCCCATGGCGGGCGCACAACGCTGCATACCCGGGCGCCGCTTGCGCTTCCTGCAGGGCGGTCGTCCAGGCGTGGGCAGCCGCGTCCGGCACGCTGGCAGCCATGTAGAGGCCGCGCACGGTGGTCCATTGCAGGTCAATGCCCTGCTCGCGTGCCGTGGGCAGGGCGGCCAGTGTGCCGGGTAGCCGCGCGGGTGCCAGCACCGCCAGGATGCGCACCGGCAGGCCTTCTGCAGCGGCCCGGGTGGCCTCGGCCGCGTCGCCGGTGAAGATGTCGATGTGCCGGCCGCCCAGCGCCTTGAGCGCTTCGCCGCCGCCTTCAAACGATACAAAACGCATGCGCTTGTGGTCTTGCCCCGCTGCGCGCACCAGCAGCGCGGCCTTGACCCAGTCCTGGCTGCCCAGCGTGCCGCCGGCGCCAAACACCACGCGGCCCGAATCTTTTTGCAAGGCGGTGACCACGTCCTGCAAGCGCTGGTAGGGGGCGTCGCGGTGCACAGCCACCACGCCGTAGTCGTTGCCCAGCGTCGCTATCCAGCGCACGGCGCTCACCGGGTGAGGGCCGAAGCGGCCCTGCGCCATGTTGAGCAGCGAGCCGCTGGAGAACGCCACCAGCGTGCCGGGCCCTCCCAGGCGGCCTGTGGCCACCTGGTCAAATGCCACCGCGCCAATGCCGCCGGGCAGGTAGCGGGTGCGCAGCGGCGTGCGGCCAGGGCGCACGGCCTGCAGTGCCTGTGAGGCCAGACCGCAGGTCAGGTCAAATCCGCCGCCGGGGCGGGAAGGCGCAATGCATTCCGCCGGCTCACGGGATGCGTCGGCCGTCGCCGGGAAGGGAGCCAGGCCCGCGCCAGCGCTGGCCGCGGCCGCGAGCGTTTGCAGCAGCTGGCGGCGGCTGCAAGGCGCTGTCAGCGGGCGGTCTGTGGTGGGCAAGGGCTGCGGCATGGGGTGTGGAGCGTTCACTTGTTCAGCAGACTGTGTCAGGCGCGGGGCCACCAGAGTATTGCCAGGAGCCCTGGCCCTTCAGCGCGCGCCTGCAGCCGCAGGCTGCCCCGGTGCCGCTCGGCAATCGACCGCGCAATGGCCAGCCCCAGGCCGGAGCCGCCTGCCGTGGCCTGCGAGCCGCGCCGGTAGCGTTGGCCCAGGGCGTCGCGCTCCTCGGCGGGCAGACCGGGGCCGTTATCCTCCACGCAGATGCTCCAGCCCAGGCTGTCACCCGCGGCCGACACGGTGACGGTGCCCTGCGCCGGGGTGTAGGCGATGGCATTGGCTGCCAGATTGGTCAGGGCCTCGCGCAGCAGGCCACTGTCGCCCACGGCCTCGATGCCAGCGGAGGGCGTATGGATGCCAAAGTCGATCTGCTTGGCGCGCGCCTGGGGCAGCAGCTCCAGCGCCACCGTGCGCAGCAGCGCGGCCAGGTCAAAGGGCGTCAGCTCCACCGCCGCTGTGTCGCTGCGGCCCAGTGCCAGCAGCTGCTGGGTGCTGCGCGTGGCGCGGGCGATCTCGCCTCCGATGGCTGCCAGCGTGTGCTGCACCTGCGTGGTGTCGCCCTCGCGGCGTGCGTAGTCGATCTGCATCTGCAGCGTGGTGAGGTGGGTGCGCAGCTGGTGCGAGGCATCGTCCAGAAACTGCCGTTGCTGTGCCACCAGATCTTGCGTGCGCGCCATCTGCTGGTTGACCGCGTCCACCAGCGGGCGGATGTCAGCGGGCAGGTCGTTGGATGCCAGCGGGGTCATGTCGTCGCCGCTGCGGGCCTGCACCTCGCGCGCCAGTCGCGCCAGCGGGCGCAGCGCCACGGCCAGCAGCGCTGCGGTGCCCAGCACCATCAGGGCCAGCACCAGCGCATCGCGCTGTACCGCGCGGCGCACAAAGCGGGCTGTGAAGTCCTGGCGCGATCGCGTGCTTTCGGCCACCTGCACCAGCACGGTGGATGCGGGCTCCGCACGGTCCAGCGCGCGGCGGTAGGCGGCCAGCCGCACGGACTCTCCAAAGTAGGTGGCGTCATAAAAACGCGGTACGCCGGGCTCCAGCGCGCCAGCAGGAAGGGGCAGGTCGGCATTGCCCAACTCCACCAGCCCGTCGGACGACGCCACGCGAAAGTACACATTGCCGCTGGCCGTGAGCTCAAAGAATTCGAGCATGCTGTACGGCAGCTCGGCCGACAGGCCGCCCGAGGCGGTGGAGATGTTGGCGTCGATGGACTTGAGCGCGCCCAGCAGCGAGCGGTCGTAGGCTGCGTTGGCGGCCTCCAGCGCATCGTGCCGGGTCATCCACAGCTCCACGCCCGTCACCAGGGCCAGCAGCGGCAGCAGCAACATGGCCAGCAGCCGCCACAGGCTGGCGCGGCGCAGGCGTGCGGTCAGGCCCATCGGTCAGTCTGCCTCCAGCGCATAGCCCAGGCCACGCAGCGTGGTGATGCGCACACCACTGCCATCCAGCCGTTTGCGCAGGCGGTGCACAAACACCTCGACGGCTTCGGGGTGCACATCGTCATCGTCGGTGAACACGCGGTCCAGGATCTGCTGCTTGGAAAACGGCTCGCCGCTGCGCTGCACCAGCACGCGCAGCACGGCATGTTCGCGCGGGGACAGGGCCAGGGGCTCGCCGCGCAGGGTGAACTGCTTGCGGGCGCTGTCGTACACCAGCGCACCGCAGGCCTGGCGCTGGTGCTCGTTGCCACGCGCGCGGCGCACCAGGGCGTGCAGGCGTGCCTCCAGCTCGGCAAGCTCGAAGGGCTTGGCCAGAAAGTCGTCGGCCCCCGCGTTGAGCGAGCGCACGCGCTCGTCCAGCGAATCACGTGCCGTCAGAATCAGCGCGGGCAGGCGCTGGTCGCGGTCGCGCAGGCGTTGCAGCACTGCCTGCCCGTCCAGCCCGGGCAGGCCCAGGTCCAGCACCAGTGCGTCGTAGTTGTCGTGCTGCTGCAGCGCGCGGTCGGCCAGGCGGCCGTCGTTCACCCATTCGACCTGGATGCCCGCATGCTCCAGCGCGCGGCTCAGCCAGGTGCCCAGGTTGTGGTCGTCTTCGGCCAGAAGGATGCGCATGGAGGGATGCTACCGTTTGTGCGGAAGGCGCAGGGCTTGTATTCAGCGTTGAGCCATTCAATGCGGAGCGGTGAGGGCGCGCAGGCACCAGCAGCCAAACTGTGCGCACGCGCTGCCCAGGCCAGGCAGCCGTGCAAGGGCCGCCCCGCCGCACTGGCTGCGTCCCCCTTCCCGACCCGTGCAGCGGGGCGAGAGAAAGGGGGAAGACGCGAAGCGGCTCAGGGGGTTAGTCTGGCTTCACCTTCGCGCGCAGCAGCACTTTCTTCCAGCGCTCCTGTTCGGACGCGATGAATTGCGCGAACTGCGCTGGCGTGCCGCCAATGGCCTCGGCAGCATCCGCGTTCAGGCGCTCCAGCGAGCCGGGGGCCTTGACGGCCTTGGCGGTCTCGGCCGCCAGCTTGTCGAGGTTGGCCGGGGCCAGGTTGGCGGGCGCCAGCATGCCGTACCACTGCGTCATCTCAAAGCCCGGAAAGCCCTGTTCGGCCACCGTGGCCACGTCGGGCAGCTGGGGCAGGCGCTTGGCCGAGCCGGTGGCAATGCAGCGCACCTTGCCGGCCTTGATGAAAGGCAGCAGGGCGGCAGCGCCCACGGCAGCGGCATCAAGGCGGCCCGAGAGCAGGTCGGTCATCATGGGGCCGGTGCCACGGTAGGGCACGTGCAGCATGAAGATCTCGGCGGTCATCTTGAGGTATTCAAACGCCAAGTGGCCTGCGCTGCCGTTGCCCGCCGAGCCATAGCTGAGCTTGGCCGGGTTCTTCTTGGCATAGGCGATGAACTCCTTGAGGTTCTTGGCAGGCACGTCGGGGTGCACCACGTACAGGCTGGGCACCTTGGCCAGCAGGCTCACGGGCTTGAAGTCCTTGTTGGCGTCGTAGGGCAGCTTGTCGAAGATGAAGGGGTTGACGGCCAGCGTGCCGATGTGGCCCAGGATCAGCGTGTGCTGGTCGTCCGAGCGTGCCACTTCACCCATGGCGATGTTGCCTGCGGCGCCCGGCTTGTTGTCCACATACACGCTCTGGCCCAGCGTCTTGCCCAGCTCGGCAGCGGTGGAGCGGGCCACGATCTCCGAGCTGCCGCCCGGCGCGAACGGCACCACAAACCGCACCGACTTGGACGGCCAGGCCGCCTGGGCCGATGCACCGGTGGGCAGCAGGCCGCCCTGGGCCAAGGCGCCGCTGGCTCCCAGCAGATGGCGACGGCTGGGGGACCAGAGGGCGGGGTGTTCGTGTGAAAGCATGGGGGGTGTCTCCGTCAAAACAAAAGGCCGAAAGGCCGAAAGGCCAAAGGGCGAACAAGGCGCATGCGGCATGCGAGTGGCGCCATGGTGCCTGGGTCGTGCTTTCGGAATGCTGTCAGCGGGCTTGGTAGTTACCCGGGGGTGGCCTGCTGGCCCGGGTGGTGTTGTGTCAGCCCGCTGCCGCGCAGGCCGCCACGGCGGTGCCGCTGAGCACCGCGCCTTCGAGTGTCGCCGGGTAGGGGCCCTCCACATAGTCGCCGCAGGCCGTCAGCCCCGGCAGCACCTGCATGGCGGGCCGCTGTAGGCCGGGGGTGCACGCAAACGTGGCGCGCTTTTCGACCACGGTCTGCACAGGGCGCAGGCCGGGCAGGCCCAGCTGCGCGGCAGCCTGCTGCAGCACCTGTTGCTCGATGAGCGCCCGGTCGCCATCGCTGGCGCTCACCACAAAGGCCAGCAAGCCCTGCTGGCCGTCAAGCTGGCCCCGGTCGAACACGAACTGCGCTGGGTGCTCGGCCGTGTTGCGCAGCGCCAGCATGGGCAGGGGCAAGCGCGCGCCGCTGGCGTGGGCGTATACGGTGGTGATGGCTTCAAACCGAAGGGCACTGGCGGTGGCGCTCCAGCGGGCGGCAGCGGCCAGGCCCGCCGTGCTGGCAAGGCTATCGACCAGGCGCGCGGCCTCCCACGAGGGGCACGCCAGGGTGATGTGGTCGAAGGAGTCGGCTGCTTCGGCGCCCTGCGCTGTACCGACGGCATCCACAGCCCCGACCAATTGCCAGCGCCCGCTGGGCAGGGGCACAAGCTGCTGGATGCGTTGGCCGGTGACCACCTGGCCGCCTTGCTGCACCAGCCAGCGCACCGCAGCCTCGGGGAACAGCGCGCCCAGGTCGGCGCGGGGCAGCAACAGGTTGGAGCCGCCGCGTCCGCTGAACAGGCTGTCCTGCAGCACCCGCAAAAACACCTGGCCGCTGGCCTCGCGTGCGGGGGTGTTGAGTGCAGACACGCACAGCGGGTCGATGAACTCGGCCATCAGCCGGGGCGTGAGCGGGGCACACAGGTCTGCCACCGAGGTGTGGGGCGCGCAGCGAAAGCCGCGCAGCTGCCAGGCCGTGGCCGTGCGCAGCAGAGCGATCTTGTCTTGCCAGCCCCAGCCTTTGGCGCGCGCGATGCCCAGCAGCGCATCGAGCGGCGGGGGCAGGTCGGGCAGTTGCAGGCCCTGGCCATCGGGGAACTGCAAGGTCAGCGGCAGGCGCAGCAGCGCGGTGGCAGGGTCCATGCCCACCAGGCGCATCAGGCGCAGGCTCTCGGTGTAGGCGCCAATCAGGATGTGCTGGCCGTTGTCCAGCGTGGCCGCTGTGCCATCGGGCAGCACGCCCGGCACGGCGCGGGCGCGACCGCCCACCGTGCGCGCGGCCTCGAACACGGTGACCTGGCGGCCGGCCTGCCGGTGGGCGATGGCTGCAGCCATGCCGGCCCAGCCAGCCCCGATGACGGCGACTTTTTGCGGTGCCACGCCGGGCTACATCCTGCCCAGGGCTTGCATCTTCCAGGCCAGCCAGAACTTGCGCAGTGGCGTGAGGCGGATGCGCTGGTGCAGCACCTGGAAATTTTCGTGCTCGATCTCGCGCAGCAAGGTGCGGTAGATGCTGGCCATCATCAGGCCGGGCTTTTGGGTGCGGCGGTCCGCGTCGGGCAGCATGGCAAAGGCCTCGTCGTACAGCCGGTGCGCACGCTCGGCCTGAAAACGCATAAGTGCGGTGAACCGGTCGGAGTACTGGCGCTTCAAGATCTCGTGTGCCTTCACGTCGAACTGCTGCAGCTCGCTGACCGGCAGGTAGATGCGGCCCAGCATGGCGTCTTCGCCCACGTCGCGGATGATGTTGGTGAGCTGGAACGCCAGGCCCAGCCGGTGGGCGTATTCGGTGGTGCGCGGGTCGGTCTGGCCGAAGATGCGCGCTGCGACTTCGCCCACGACGCCCGCCACCAGGTGGCAGTAGCCCTGAAGACCTGCAAAGTCGAGGTAGCGCGTCTGCTCCAGGTCCATCTGGCAGCCGTCGATCACGGCCTGCAGGTGGCGCTGTTCGATGCCGTAGTCGGCCGCCAGCGGCATCAGCGCCAGCATCACGGGGTGCGTGGGCTGGCCCGCGTAGGCCTTGGTCACTTCGGCCTGCCACCAGGCCAGCTTGGTGCGGGCCACGCCAGGGTCGCTCACTTCATCGACCACATCGTCCACTTCGCGGCAAAACGCATAGAACGCCGTGATGGCCGCGCGGCGCGGGGCAGGCAGAAAGAGAAAGGCGTAATAGAAGCTGCTGCCCGAGGCCACGGCTTTTTGCTGTACGTACTGCTGCGGTGTCATGGGGCGAGATTGTCCCATGGCGCACCGGGGCGGGCCGGTTGTCGGGGTTTGAGGTGTTTTCGGGCGGATGCGCTAGTGCCGCATGCCCTGGTTGCTATTCAAATGATAGCTTCAGGGAGGTGTTGCGGAGGCGGCGGGTGCAGGGGCAGGCGCCTCGGGTTGCGACATCTCGCGCATCAGCGCATCCAGGTCGTCGCCCTGGATCGACATCTCGGGCAGCGTGGCGGGCGTGCTGCGCAGCCACTGCGTGGTGGCGGGCACGGCCATCACGAGGACGATCACGCCAGCCAGGCAGAGCAGGTAGGGCGCCAGTGCACGCGCCACCGCGCCCATGACGGGCCGGGGCGCCACATGGGCGCTGGACAGCACCAGCGCGTAGCCCAGCGGCGGCAGCAGGAACCCTGCCTGCAGCACCAGCAAGGTGAGCGCGGCCACCCAGGCCGCGTCGTCCACCAGCGCCAGCAAGGGAGGCATGATGATGGGAATGATCAGAAAGATCAGCTCGAATGCATCGAGCACAAACGCCGAGCCCAGCAGCACGGCCAGTACCACCCCCATGGCCAGCAGGGGCTGGCCCTGCAGGGCGCGCATCCATTCGGCCACCAGCACGTCGGTGCCGTAGGCGCGCAGCACCAGCGAGAACGTGACCGCCGCCACCAGCAGCGCAAACAGCGCACCGGTGAGCGCCATGGCATCGTCCAGCACCTGCGCCAGCCGCCGCAGCGTGAGCTGGTGCGACGCCATGCCCCACACCAGCAGCAGTACCCCGGCGGTGGCGGCGGCCTCTACCGCCCGCACGCGGCCGGTGGTGACCAGTGCCAGCAGGGCCACGATGAGCATAGGCACCACGCCCAGCGTCCAGCGCTCGCTGCGGGTCAGGGGCGTGGGTGCTGAGGATGTGGCCCCTTGATCTGCGATGCCGACAGCGCGGCGCTGGGCCAGCCACCAGGTCACGCCCATCCACAGCACCAGCAGCAAGGCGCCCGGCGCCAGGGCGGCCTGCAGCACATCCTGGGTATTGATGATGCGGGTGCCCGCGCGGGTGCTGGCCAGCCCCAGCTGCGTGGCCAGGGTCAGGCCCTCGGTGTGGGCGCGCAGCATGGCATCACCCAGCAGCAACAGCACCAGCGACGGCGGCACGATGATGCCCAGCGTGCTGGCCACGGCGACCAGGGCGGTGCGGCGGGCAGGCGGCATGCCTTCATGGGCCCAGGCCTGCCCGGCGGTGTGCGACAGGGTCACCAGGCTGGCCCCCACCGATCCGTTCATGGGCGCCATCAGCATGCCCACGCCCAGGCCCGCCATGTCGGGCGCGGCCCGTTGCCCCACCACGCGCGCCAGCAGCTTGCGCAGCCCGCTGTACAGGCCGTTGACCAGTGCCAGGTGGTTGAGCAGTGCACCCACCACGGCGTACAGCACCAGCGCTTGCAGCAGGTCATGTTCGAGCAGGCCCACCACGCGCTCCGGCAGGCTGCGCAGCACGGCGCCATCGAACGCGCCCAGCGCCAGGCCTGCCACCGCGCCCAGGGTGCTGACGCCCAGCAGCACGGCGTAGGTGGCCCAGCCGGTGGTCATCATCAGCACCAGGGCCAGCACCAGCAGCAACAGGCCGATGGCATTCATGGGATGAGACTCATGCAGGGTCCGCCGGTGCGCCACTGGGCGCGCGCAGCGTGTGCATGGCGCGCCACAAGTCGGCCAGTGCTTGCAGGGCCAGCAGCACGGCCAGCAGCAACAAGGCTAGCTTGATGGCGAAGTAGCCGGGGTTGGCGGTTTCAGGAAAACTCTCCAGCCCCCGCACCGACCGCCACACCGTGGGCGCGGCGTTGATGCACACAAACACCGCCCAGGGCAGAACGGCCAGGGGCGCGCCCAGCAGGCGCATGGCGCGCACCGGGCCCCGGCCCGCATGGGCGAGGTCGGGGCGGCTGACCAGGTGGGCGCCGCGCCGGTCGGCATGGCGCAGGGCCACAGCCACATACAGCGCAAACAGCACCTGCGCGAGGTCGTTGGCCTGGCTGGACCCCGCGCCCCACCCGTCGCGCAACGGCCATTGCAAAAACAGCAGCAGCATGACCAGCAGCGCCAGCGGCATCACCAGTGCGCCCAGGCGGTTGAGCCAGCGCTCCAGTGGCAAGGGGGTGGGCAGGTCAGGCGGCAAATCCATGCAGATGAAGGGGCGGCGGAATGGGCTGCGAAACAGGCTGCACAACGGGCCGCTGGGCGGCTCGGTTCAGCATTCGACCACATTCACCGCCAGCCCGCCGCGCGATGTTTCCTTGTACTTGACCTTCATGTCCGCACCGGTCTGCATCATGGTCTTGATGACCTTGTCGAGCGAGACCACGTGCTGCCCGTCGCCGCGCAGCGCCATGCGGGCGGCGTTGATGGCCTTGATCGCGCCCATGGCGTTGCGCTCGATGCAGGGGATCTGCACCAGCCCGCCCACGGGGTCGCAGGTCATGCCCAGGTTGTGCTCCATGCCGATCTCGGCCGCGTTCTCCACCTGCTCGGGCGTGCCGCCCATCACGGCGGCCAGCGCGCCAGCGGCCATGGAGCAGGCCACGCCCACTTCGCCCTGGCAGCCCACCTCGGCGCCGGAGAGCGATGCGTTTTCCTTGTAGATGATGCCGATGGCACCTGCGGTGAGCAAAAAGGTGGCAATGCCGTCGTCGTTGGCCGGGATGGGGCCCTGCAGAAAGTTGACGTAGTAGTGCAGCACGGCCGGTATCACGCCTGCCGCACCATTGGTGGGCGCAGTAACCACGCGGCCGCCAGCGGCGTTTTCTTCGTTCACGGCCATGGCGTACAGGTTCACCCAGTCCAGCATGGAGAGCGGGTCGCGCAGGGCGGCCTCGGGCGAGCAGCTCAGGTTCTTGTGCAGCTCGGCCGCACGCCGGCGCACATGCATGGGGCCGGGCAGGGTGCCAGTGCTGGCGCAGCCGCGCTGCACGGCGCCCGCCATGGTCTGCCAGATGGCCAGCAGCTGGCGCCTTACCTCGGCCGGGCTGCGCCAGTGCTGTTCGTTGGCGGCCATGAGCTGGGCCATGCTCAGGCCCGTAGTGCGGCACTGCGCCAGCAGCTCGGCCCCGGTGCGGAACGGGTGTGGCAGGCCCTGGCCATGGCCTGCTATATCGGCGCCGGCGCTGGCGGGCGTGTTGAGCACGCGCTGGCCTGCTGCATCGACCACAAAGCCGCCGCCCACCGAGTAGTACTCACGCATGGCGATGTCGTTGCCCTGCGCATCCAGTGCATGGAACGCCATGCCGTTGGGGTGCAGCGGCAGGCTTTTGCGGCGAAACAGCAGGTGGTCCTTTTGAACAAACGGCACGGCATGCTCGCCCAGCAACGCCAGCGTGCCGCTCTGGCGGATCTGTGCGATGGCGGGGGCGATCTGGTCGGGGTCGATGTGGTCTGGCTCGTGCCCGGCCAGACCGAGTAGCACGGCGCGGTCGGTGCCGTGGCCTACGCCGGTGGCCGAGAGGGAGCCGAACAGCTCCACGCTCACCTGGTGCACCGCCGCCAGGCCTACGGTGTCGCGCACATGGCAGGCAAACTGCCGGGCGGCAATCATGGGCCCCACGGTGTGGGAGCTGGACGGCCCGATGCCGATCTTGAAGAGGTCGAAAACGCTGACGGACATAGTGGGGGGTGACCCTGGGCTCTGAGAACCAGTTTTAAAGGTGCCCCTGCGCTTGTGGCGCGCGGGCACGGGCCGGCAGGGTGGGGGTGTTGGCCGCCGCCCTGCCACGGTGGCCGCGAGGCTAACCGGGTGCGGTGGCCGGGGCATGCTCGCAATCCCTGCCCCTGCCGGGTCAAGGGCGAGAGGCATTCCAATAATTTGCTATCAATTAAGTAGCTGTTAGCGTATATGAATCATGCGCTACAGGCCTTTTTGGAACTGGGTGCTGCGTTGGCAGGCCAATGTGTGAGCCCGCCTTGTGGCCCATGAATCTTTCTTACATCACCAGCGCGCGGCCCAGCATCACGCACCAGTCCCAGCCACGGAGCTTGGGCCGGGTGTGCAGGCTGCCCCCTTTGAGGGCCTCGACCTTGTCGAGGATGCGCAGGCCGCCTTGCACCACCAGCCGCAGCTCCCAGCCGGCGCGGCCCGGCAGGCGGTGCACCAAGGGGGCGCCGCTTTGCATCGTGGTGCGCGCCCAGTGAGCGCAGTCGGCAATCAGGCGGGCGTTCTCGCGGGTGCTTTGCAGCGCCAGCAGCTCGGACTGGCAGGCGCCATACGCCACGCAGTCGGCGCGCGGCAGGTAGTGGCGGCCCCGGGGGATGTCCACGGACAGGTCCTGCCAGAAGTTGATGAGCTGCAGCGCCGTGCAGATGGCGTCGCTCTGGCGCAGTGCCTCGGCGTCGTGCACGCCATACAGGTGCAGCAGCAGCCGGCCCACCGGGTTGGCCGAGCGGCGGCAGTAGTCCAGCAGCTCGTCGCGGTCGGCGTAGCCCTCGCCGTCACGGGTTTTTTCGACGTCCTGGGCAAAGGCACTCAGCAGGTCTTCCAGCAGCGGCACGGGCAGCTGGTGGCTGCGCAATACGCCTTGTAGCGGCAAAAAAACGCTGGCCCAGCGGGGCGAGGGTGCCTGGCCCTGGGCAATCGCGCGCAGATCGGCCAGGTAGGCCGCCAGGTCTGCCAGCCGGGCGGCGGGCAGGGCATCGCCTTCGTCGGCAATGTCGTCCGCCGTGCGCGCAAAGCCGTAGATGGCGGCAATCGGCTGGCGCAGGTGGGGCGGGCACAGCAGGGATGCTACGGGGAAGTTTTCGTAATGGGTGACAGGAGGCGCCACCGCATCAGTCGCAGTGGGCTGTGGCGCGGAGGCTGCGCCGGGGTGGGGAGAGGGGCTGGGACGGTCGTTCACACCCGGATTGTCGCTTGACAAGCTCAAGGGCTTCTCATAGATTACTAACCGGTCAGTCAGTAATCATAAAAACCAATCCAGTGGGGGGACAAGGCGGCTGGCCCCTGCATCTGTTCACAAGCGCCCTGCATGGCTGCGGGTGGCTGGTTGGCGGGTGTCTGGTGTACTGTCGCTGCGCGGGCACTCCGGCCTGCGTCTTGCTTGCTGATCCTTGTGGCCCCTTCTTTTTTCACCGGATTTCCCATGCGCACACCCTCCGCCCTGCGGCCCTCTTCACGGCATTCCAGGCTTTTGCTGGTGCTGGCCACCGCTACCGTGCTGGCCGCCTGTTCGCGTCCCGCACCGCCTGAGGAGCCCGTGCGCTCCGTCAAGCTGATGACGGTGGGCGTGGGCGCGCTGCAGTCCAGCCTGGAGTATTCGGGCGAGGTGCGCGCGCGGGTGGAGTCGCGCCTGGGCTTTCGCGTGGCGGGCAAGATCGTGCAGCGCCAGGCCGAGCTGGGCCAGCGCGTGAAGGCCGGGCAGGTGCTGGCGCAACTGGACCCCAAGGACTACCAGCTGGCGGCTGATGCGGCGCGTGCGCAACTGGCATCGGCCACCACGCAGCGTGATCTGGCGGCGGCGGACCTCAAGCGCTACCAGGCGCTCAAGGACCAGAACTTCATCAGCGGTGCCGAGCTGGAACGCCGTGAGGCCACGCTCAAGGCCGCCCAGGCCACGCTGGACCAGGCGCGCGCGCAGCTGTCGTCGCAGGGCAACCAGGCGGCCTACACCACGCTGGTGGCCGACGTGTCGGGCGTGGTGACGGGCATCGATGCCGAGCCGGGCCAGGTGGTGTCGGCCGGTGCGCCGGTGGTGCGCATTGCGCAAGACGGCCCGCGCGACGTGGTGTTTGCTGTGCCCGAGGACAAGGTGGCGCAGATCACGACGGGCTCCGAGGTGGCTGTGCGCGGCTGGTCTGGCGGCGCGACCCTGACGGGCCGCGTGCGCGAAGTGGCTGCCAGCGCCGACGCTGCGACCCGTACCTTCCAGGTCAAGGTGGCCATTGACGCTGCGGACGCCCCAGCGCTGGGCGCCACCGTGTACGCCACGCCCAAGGCACTGAGCCATGCCGGCATTGCCGCCATCAAGCTGCCCACCAGCGCGCTGCGGCAGGAGGGCCAGTCCACCGCCGTGTGGGTGTACGACCCCGCGACCAGCACCGTCAAGTCGCAGGTGGTGCAGATCGCCACGGCCGACGGCAACGATGCGGTGGTGGCAGGGGGCCTGACCCCCGGCATGCAGGTGGTGGCCACCGGCGTGCACGTGCTGTCTCCCGGGCAGAAAGTGACGGTATACCAGCCCAAAGTGGCCCAGGCGCCAGTGAGTAAAGCGCAGACAGCTCCTGAATCTGTAGCAATGCCGGCGGTGCCATCGGCTCCTGCGGCCGCTGCTGCACCCGCCACCGCCACGGCCTCTGCCGCCAACTGAGGCCCGCCATGACGCAAATCCAACCCAAAGAGGGGTTCAACCTCTCCAAATGGGCGCTCGACCATCCTGCGCTCACCCGCTACCTCATGGTGGTGTTGATGCTGCTGGGCTTTGCCGCCTACTTCCAGCTGGGGCAGGACGAAGACCCTCCGTTCACCTTCCGTGCCATGGTGGTGCGCACCTACTGGCCCGGTGCCACGGCCCAGCAGGTAGCCGAGCAGGTTACCGACAAGATCGAGCGCACGCTGCAGGAAGTGCCGTACGCCGACAAGATCCGCAGCTACTCCAAGCCCGGCGAGTCGCAGATCATTTTCCAGATCAAGGACTCCTCCAAGCCTGGCGACGTGGCCAACGTCTGGTACAGCGTGCGCAAGAAGGTGGGCGACATGCGCTACACTTTGCCCCAGGGCATTCAGGGCCCGTTCTTCAATGACGACTTTGGTGATGTGTATGGCGTGATCTACGCGCTGGAGTCCGAGGGATTCAGCTACGCAGAGCTCAAGCAGTTTGCCGATGACGCGCGCCAGCAGCTGCTGCGCGTGCCCGATGTGGCGAAGGTCGAGCTGTTTGGCGTGCAGGACGAAAAGCTCTTCATCGAGATCTCGCAAAAGCGCCTGTCGCAACTGGGCCTGGACATGAACCAGGTGCTGGCCCAGCTGGGCCAGCAGAACGCTGTGGAAAGCGCGGGCACCATCCAGACCCCGCAAGACCAGGTGCAGGTGCGCGTGCAAGGCCAGTTCAACGCCATCGAGGACCTGCGCGCGATGCCGATCCGTGGCCCCTCGGGCGCGCAACTGCGCCTGGGCGATATTGCCGAAGTGCAGCGCGGCTATGTGGACCCACCGGGCGTGAAGGTGCGCCACCAGGGGCGCGAGGTGATTGCGCTGGGCGTCTCCATGTCCAAGGGCGGCGACATCATTGCGCTGGGCAAGGCCCTGCACACCACCGCCGACCGCATCGCCGGCACGTTGCCGGCGGGCGTGAAACTGGTCAACGTGCAAGACCAGCCCAAGGCGGTGTCCACCTCGGTGAACGAGTTTGTCAAGGTGCTGATCGAGGCCGTGGTCATCGTGCTGGCGGTGAGCTTCATCAGCCTGGGTGTCCACAAGCGGCCCGGCAACAACCCGCTGTGGAAGCGCTGGTACATCGACCCCCGCCCGGGGCTGGTGGTGGGCATCACGATCCCGCTGGTGCTGGCCGTCACGTTCCTGGCCATGTGGTACTGGGGCATCGGGCTGCACAAGATTTCGCTGGGCTCGCTCATCATCGCGCTGGGCCTGCTGGTGGACGACGCCATCATTGCGGTGGAGATGATGGTGCTCAAGCTCGAAGAGGGCTATGACAAGGTGCGCGCCGCCACCTTTGCCTACGAGATCACGGCCATGCCCATGCTCACGGGCACGCTGATCACGGCGGCGGGCTTTTTGCCCATCGGCCTGGCCAAGTCCACCACGGGTGAATACACCTTTGCCATCTTTGCCGTGACGGTGATTGCGCTGGTGCTCAGCTGGTTCGTGTCGGTCTACTTCGTTCCTTACCTCGGCACGCTGCTGCTCAAGGTGCCGCCTCACGTCTTGGCAGCTCAGGCCAACAAGGGCATCACGGACGACCCGCACGAGGTTTTTGACAGCCCGTTCTACCGCAGCTTCCGCCGTCTGGTGGACTGGTGCGTGCAGCACCGCTGGCTGACCATTGGCGCCACGGTGCTGACCTTTGCCCTGGGCATTGTCGGCATGGGCAAGGTGCAGCAGCAGTTCTTCCCTGATTCCAGCCGGCCTGAGATTCTGGTGGACATCTGGTTCCCCGAAGGCACGTCGTTCGCAGGCAACGAGGCCGTCGCCAAACGCGTGGAGCAGCGCCTGCTGTCCGAGCCAGGCGTGAACACGGTGAGCACCTGGGTAGGCTCTGGCGTGCCGCGTTTTTATCTGCCGCTCGATCAGGTGTTCCCGCAGAGCAACGTGTCGCAGTTCATCGTGGTGCCCCAAGACCTGAAGGTGCGCGAATCGCTGCGTGTGAAGCTTCCCGCGCTGCTGGCGCAGGAGTTCCCGGAAGTGCGCGGGCGCGTCAAGCTGCTGCCCAACGGGCCGCCCGTGCCTTATCCCGTTCAGTTCCGCGTGGTGGGACCTGATCCGCTGGTGCTGCGTGAGCGTGCGGACGAGGTCAAGGCCCAGCTGCGCCAGAACCCCAACATGCGCGGGGTGAACGACAACTGGAACGAGTCCGTGAAGGTGCTCCGCCTGGAAATCGACCAGGCCAAGGCACGTGCCCTGGGCGTGACCAGCCAGTCCATCGCACAGGCGTCCAAGACCATTCTGTCGGGCACGCAGGTCGGCCAGTACCGCGAGGGCGACAAGCTCATCGACATCCTGCTGCGCCAGCCGCTGGATGAGCGCAACGCCATCACTGACATTGCCAACGCCTATCTGCCCACGGCCTCGGGCAAGTCGATCCCGCTCACGCAGATCGCCAAGCCTGTGTTCACCTGGGAGCCCGGCGTGATGTGGCGCGAAAACCGCGACTACGCCATCACCGTGCAGGGCGACGTGACCGAGGGCCTGCAGGGCGCCACGGTGACGGCGGCGCTGCTGCCATCCCTCAAGGAGATTGAGGCCAAGTGGCGGTCGGCGGGCCAGACGGGCTACCGCATCGAGGTGGCGGGCGCAGTGGAGGAAAGCTCCAAGGGCTCGGCGTCCATCGCGGCGGGTCTTCCCATCATGCTGTTCATTACCTTCACGCTGCTCATGCTGCAACTGCACAGCTTCAGCCGTGCCATGCTGGTGTTCCTGACCGGGCCGCTGGGGCTGGCGGGTGTGGCGGCGGCGCTGTTGCTGCTCAATCGTCCCTTTGGTTTTGTGGCGCTGCTGGGGGTGATCGCGCTCATGGGCATGATCCAGCGCAATTCGGTGATCCTGATCGATCAGATCGAGCAGGACCGCGCCCGGGGCGTGCCCGCCTGGGATGCCATTGTGGAATCGGCCGTGCGCCGTTTGCGCCCCATCGTGCTCACCGCCGCTGCCGCCGTGCTGGCCATGATCCCGCTGTCGCGCAGCGTGTTCTGGGGGCCGATGGCTGTGGCCATCATGGGCGGGCTGGTGGTGGCCACGGTGCTCACGCTGCTGGCACTGCCTGCAATGTATGCGGCCTGGTTCCGTGTCAAACGACCTGCGCCAGAGGTTCCTGGTGCTGCTTGACCGACAGGGCGTCCGCATCAGGTAAAATAGAAGGTTGACCGATTTCACACAGGCGGCAGCTGAGGTTGCCGCCTGTTTGTTTGTAGAACCGCGCGGGTGGCGAAATTGGTAGACGCACCAGGTTTAGGTCCTGACGCCAGCAATGGTGTGGGGGTTCGAGTCCCCCCCCGCGCACCACCCATGTGAGACTTTGCGGAACACGGCGCTGCTGCGCTGCAGCCAGCACGATCCACATTCATAAGAGGAATAGCCATGGCCGTTACTGTTGAAACCCTTGAGAAGCTCGAGCGCAAGATCACGCTGAGCGTGCCCGTCACCCTGATCCAGTCCGAAGTGGACACGCGCCTCAAGCGCCTGGCCCGTACGGTCAAGATGGACGGTTTCCGTCCCGGCAAGGTGCCCATGAACGTGGTGGCCCAGCGTTATGGCTACTCGGTGCAGTACGAAGTGCTGAACGACAAGGTGGGTGAGGCCTTTGCCGTGGCTGCGAATGAAGCCAACCTGCGTGTTGCAGGCCAGCCCCGCATCACTGAAAAGGAAGGCGCTCCCGAAGGCCAGGTGACTTTTGACGCCATCTTCGAAGTGTTCCCCGAAGTCAAGATCGCTGACCTGTCGGACGCCGAAGTTGAAAAACTGTCGTCCGAAGTGACCGACAGCGCCATCGATAAGACCATCGACATCCTGCGCAAGCAGCGCCGCAGCTTCGCCCAGCGCGCCATTGACGCCGCTGCGCAAGACGGTGACCGCGTGACCGTGGACTTCGAAGGCAAGATCGACGGCGAACCCTTTGACGGCGGCAAGGCCGAAGACTTCCAGTTCCTGGTCGGCGAAGGCCAGATGCTCAAGGAGTTCGAAGACGCGGTGCGTGGCATGAAGTCCGGCGAAAGCAAGACTTTCCCCTTGGCGTTCCCTGCCGAATACCACGGCAAGGACGTCGCTGGCAAAACCGCCGACTTCCTGGTGACCATCAAGAAGATCGAAGCGGCCCACCTGCCCGAAGTGAATGATGCTCTGGCCAAGTCGCTGGGCATTGCCGACGGTTCCGTGGATGGCCTGCGCGCCGACATCAAGAAGAACCTGGAGCGCGAAGTCAAGTTCCGCTTGCTGGCCCGCAACAAGGCTGCCGTGATGGACGCCCTGGTGTCCAAGGCCGAGTTGGATCTGCCCAATTCCAGCATCCAGGCTGAAATTGCCCGCCTGATGGAAGGCGCCCGCGCTGAACTCAAGCAACGCGGCATCAAGGACGCCGACAAGGCCGAGATCCCTGAAGACGTGTTCCGTCCCCAGGCAGAGCGCCGTGTGCGCCTGGGCCTGGTGCTGGCCGAGCTGGTGCGCGCCAATGAGCTGCAGGCCAAGCCCGAGCAGCTCAAGGCCCACATCGACGAGCTGGCCGCCAGCTACGAGAAGCCCGAAGACGTGGTGCGTTGGTACTTCGGCGACCGCCAGCGTCTGGCCGAAGTCGAAGCCGTTGTCATCGAAAACAACGTGACCGAATTCGTGCTGTCCAAGGCCAAGGTGGTCGAAAAGGCCATTTCCTTCGACGACCTGATGGCGCAGCAGGGCTGATAGGCCCTCGGGCCGGGTGGTCTGCCTCGTGCAACTGCCCGGTTCTGGTTGTCAAGACACACCAGGGGCTTGTGCTTTCGTGCACAAGCCCCAATTCATTTCTGGGTACAGTACCTGCTTGACTGGAGAAATACATGAGCGCATTGGAAACACAAGGCCTGGGCATGGTCCCCATGGTCATCGAGCAGTCGGGCCGTGGCGAACGGTCCTATGACATCTACTCGCGCCTGCTCAAGGAGCGCGTGATTTTTCTGGTGGGCCCGGTCAATGACCAGACCGCCAACTTGGT
The DNA here is from genome assembly GCF_001427445.1 of Acidovorax sp. Root568. Classification (NCBI taxonomy): domain Bacteria; kingdom Pseudomonadati; phylum Pseudomonadota; class Betaproteobacteria; order Burkholderiales; family Comamonadaceae; genus Acidovorax; species Acidovorax sp. Root568. The sequence goes on from NZ_LMGP01000017.1 coordinate 224,316, forward strand.
GGTGGCACAGCTGCTGTTCCTGGAAAGTGAAAACCCGGACAAGGACATCTCGTTCTACATCAATTCGCCCGGTGGTTCGGTGAGCGCCGGTATGGCGATTTTTGACACCATGAACTTCATCAAGCCCGATGTCTCGACCCTTTGCACGGGCATGGCGGCCAGCATGGGTGCGTTCCTGCTGGCGGCGGGCGCCAAGGGCAAGCGTTTTGCGCTGCCCAACTCCAAGGTCATGATCCATCAGCCATTGGGCGGCATGCAGGGCCAAGCCACCGAGATCGAGATCCACGCCCGCGAGATCCTCAAGACCCGTGAACAGCTCAACAAGATCCTTGCTGAGCGCACCGGACAGCCGCTGGAGAAGATCCAGCGCGACACCGAGCGTGACTATTTCCTCTCGGCCGACGAGGCCAAGGACTATGGTTTGGTCGATCAAGTGATCAGCCAACGCGCCTGATCGCCCGAGGGCGACGAAGCGGCGTTTTCCCGAGGGGAAGACGCCGTTTTTTATTTGGTTATCATCCCGACAACTTTCCGAAACAAGCAAGGCATTGCCCCCATGGCCGAGAAAAAAGGCTCTTCCAGCGAAAAAACCCTTTACTGCTCTTTTTGCGGCAAAAGCCAGCATGAAGTGAAGAAGCTGATCGCCGGTCCGTCGGTCTTTATCTGCGACGAGTGCATTGACCTGTGCAACGAGATCATCCGCGACGAACTGCCTGCTGGGGACTTGGCGCGCGAAGGCCGCAGTGACCTGCCCACGCCGGTCGAGATCAAGGCCAATCTGGACAACTATGTGATTGGCCAGGATGTTGCCAAGCGCACGCTGGCCGTGGCGGTGTACAACCACTACAAGCGCCTGCGCCACAAGGACAAGGCCCACAAGGACGATGTGGAGCTGTCCAAGAGCAATATCCTGCTGATCGGCCCTACGGGCTCGGGCAAGACGTTGCTTGCGCAGACCCTGGCACGCATGCTGGATGTTCCCTTTGTGATGGCCGACGCCACCACGCTGACCGAAGCCGGCTATGTGGGCGAGGATGTGGAAAACATCGTCCAGAAGCTGCTGCAAAGTTGCAACTACGAAGTCGAGCGCGCTCAGCGCGGTATTGTCTATATCGATGAAATCGACAAGATTTCGCGCAAATCCGACAACCCCAGCATCACGCGCGATGTGTCGGGCGAGGGCGTGCAGCAGGCGCTGCTCAAGCTCATCGAGGGCACCATGGCCAGCGTGCCACCCCAGGGCGGGCGCAAGCACCCGAACCAGGACTTCCTGCAGATCGACACAACCAACATCCTGTTCATCTGCGGTGGCGCGTTTGCTGGGCTGGAAAAGGTCATCGAGAACCGGACCGAGGCCTCAGGCATCGGCTTTGGCGCATCGGTCAAAAGCAAGAAGCAGCGCTCGCTGACCGAAGTGTTCACCGAAATCGAGCCCGAAGACCTGATCAAGTTCGGGCTGATTCCTGAGCTGGTGGGCCGTATGCCTGTGGTGACGGCCTTGGCTGAACTGAGTGAAGATGCGTTGGTGCAGATCCTGACCGAGCCGAAGAACGCGCTGGTCAAGCAGTACAGCAAGCTCCTGGCCATGGAAGGCGTGGATTTGGAAATTCGCCCCGCTGCCCTGAAAGCCATTGCCCGCAAGGCGCTGGCCCGCAAGACGGGTGCGCGAGGTCTGCGTTCCATCCTGGAGCAATCGCTGATCGGCACGATGTTCGACCTGCCCAACACCAGCAACGTCGAAAAGGTGGTGGTGGACGAATCCACCATCGAAGAAAACAAGCCGCCGCTGCTCGTGTACCGCGAAGCGGCCAAGAAGGCCTGATAAGACCGGAGCGGGCGCCATGTTGTCGCCCTTTGAACCATCAACCCTTGCGCCAGTACGGCTGCGTGCAAGGGTTGAAAATCCCCACATGTGGACCCACTTCCACAGAGCACTTTGAGGATTTCCATGTCCGGACATACCCCCCTGCCAGCCACCCCTATTGACCTGCCGCTGTTGCCTTTGCGCGATGTGGTGGTGTTCCCTCACATGGTGATCCCGCTATTCGTGGGCCGCCCCAAGAGCATCAAGGCCCTTGAGATGGCCATGGAGGCTGATCGCCGCATCATGCTGGTGGCCCAAAAAGCTGCCGCCAAGGATGAGCCCTCGGTGGCTGACATGTTCGATGTGGGCTGTGTCTCCACCATCTTGCAGATGCTCAAGCTGCCCGACGGCACCGTGAAGGTGCTGGTGGAAGGCCAGCAGCGTGCTCTGGTGGCTTCCATTGAAGATGCCGAAACGCATTTCATGGCCACCGTGACACCGGTGGAGGCAACCCCCGACGCCAATAAGCCCAGCGAAATCGAGGCCCTGCGTCGCGCAGTGATGCAGCAGTTTGACCAGTACGTCAAACTCAACAAGAAGATCCCGCCCGAGATACTGACTTCCATCTCCAGCATTGACGATCCAGGTCGACTGGCAGACACCATTGCTGCACACCTGCCTCTCAAGCTCGAGAACAAGCAGGTGGTGCTGGATCTTTCGGATGTAAAGGCGCGCCTCGAAAACCTGTTCGAGCAGCTCGATCGCGAAGTGGACATCCTGAACGTCGACAAAAAGATCCGTGGCCGCGTGAAGCGCCAGATGGAGAAGAACCAGCGCGACTTCTATCTGAACGAGCAAGTCAAGGCCATCCAGAAGGAACTGGGTGAGGGCGACGAAGGCGCCGACATCGAGGAGATCGAGAAAAAGATCAAGCTCGCCAAGATGCCGGCCGAGGCACGCAAGAAGGCTGACGCCGAACTCAAGAAGCTCAAGCTGATGTCGCCCATGTCGGCCGAGGCGACGGTGGTGCGCAACTACATCGACGTGCTCACCGCGCTGCCTTGGAGCAAGAAGACCAAGATCAAGCACGACCTCGTGAATGCCGAGGGCGTCCTCAACGAAGACCATTACGGCCTCGACAAGGTCAAGGACCGCATCCTTGAATACCTCGCGGTACAGCAGCGCGTGGACAAGGTGAAAGCGCCCATCCTGTGCCTGGTGGGCCCTCCTGGCGTAGGCAAGACCTCGCTGGGGCAATCGATCGCCAAGGCCACTGGTCGCAAGTACGTGCGCATGGCCCTGGGCGGCATGCGCGACGAGGCCGAGATCCGCGGGCATCGCCGCACCTACATCGGTGCGCTGCCAGGCAAGGTGCTGCAGAGCCTGTCGAAGGTGGGCACGCGCAATCCGCTGTTCCTGCTGGACGAGATCGACAAGCTGGGTACTGACTTCCGGGGCGATCCGTCGAGCGCTCTGTTGGAGGTGCTGGACCCCGAGCAGAACCACACCTTTGGCGACCACTACGTCGAGGTGGACTTCGACCTGAGCGATGTGATGTTCGTCGCCACATCGAATTCGATGAACATTCCGCCGGCACTGCTCGACCGCATGGAAGTGATTCGCCTGTCGGGCTACACCGAAGACGAGAAAACCAGCATCGCCATGAAGTACTTGCTGCCCAAGCAGCTCAAGAACAATGGTGTGAAGGACGAAGAACTGCTCATCACCGAGCCTGCAGTGCGCGACATGGTGCGTTACTACACCCGTGAAGCGGGTGTGCGTTCGCTCGAGCGCGAGCTGTCCAAAATTTGCCGCAAGGTGGTCAAGGGCCTGCAGCTCAAGAAACTGGAGCCGCAGGTGGTGGTCACGGCTGACAACCTGCCGGACTTTTTGGGCGTGCGCAAGTACACCTATGGCCGTGCGGAGCTGCAAAACCAGGTGGGGCAGGTAGTAGGCCTGGCCTGGACCGAGGTGGGTGGAGATCTGTTGACCATCGAGGCGGCCATCATGCCGGGCAAGGGTGTGATTACGCGCACGGGTTCGCTGGGTGATGTGATGAAGGAATCCGTGGAGGCTGCCCGTACGGTGGTACGCAGCCGAGCGCGCATGCTGGGTATCAAGGATGAAACGTTCGAAAAGCGCGACATCCACATTCACGTGCCAGACGGTGCCACCCCCAAGGACGGCCCCAGCGCGGGGGCTGCGATGACTACCGCGTTTGTTTCTGCGCTCACGGGTATCCCTGTGCGCGGCGATGTGGCCATGACAGGCGAGATCACGCTGCGTGGCGAGGTGACGGCCATTGGTGGCCTTAAGGAAAAGCTGCTGGCCGCATTGCGCGGTGGCATCAAGACCGTGCTGATCCCTGAAGAGAACGTGAAGGACCTCGCCGAGATCCCGGACAACGTGAAGAGCGGCCTGGAGATCGTGCCCGTGCGGTGGATCGACAAGGTGCTGGAAGTGGCGCTGGAGAGCAAGCCCGTGCCGCTGACGGATGAAGAGGTTGCAGTGGCTGCTGCGGTGCCTGTGTCGACGGACAAGGCCGCGGTGTCATCCGCCACGGCCGATGGATTGAAACATTGACGCAATTTTTTTGGGAACTCCCAAAAAATGCGCTACAATTCATTCCATCGCAGCAAACGTTGTACAATGTAAGGCTTCGGTAAATGCGGGAATAGCTCAGTTGGTAGAGCGCAACCTTGCCAAGGTTGAGGTCGAGAGTTCGAGACTCTTTTCCCGCTCCAATTTCCACAAAAAGGGAAGCAATTGCTTCCCTTTTTTGTCAGAGGAATGAGAGTTCCTGGCGCGGTAGCAAAGCGGTTATGCCCCGGATTGCAAATCCGGTTAGTCCGGTTCGACTCCGGACCGCGCCTCCAGATATGGTCTGCAGCAGTGAAGCGATCAAAGCCTCTGGGCCGAGACGTTCGCAGGGATCGTGTTGATGGATGGTAGTTGGATGGAAATTTTTTGGCTTGCAATCGGATACGGCCAAAAATAGTTATATAATTTGAGGCTTGCTGATAAGCACTAACGGAAACGTTAGAGAAATCAGAAAATGCGGGAATAGCTCAGTTGGTAGAGCGCAACCTTGCCAAGGTTGAGGTCGAGAGTTCGAGACTCTTTTCCCGCTCCATATTTGAAAAGGGAAGCTTAGGCTTCCCTTTTTTCTTGGTGGTACGGAGCGTGCTGTTGTCAAACAGCGGTCCCGACCAGAGATGCGACAGGGCATTGCGCGCACGCGCTGCCCGGGTTACGCTGCAACGCAGGTATGCGCTCAGCAGCCGGCGCCCCGATGGTGAAATTGGTAGACACTGCGGACTTAAAATCCGCCGCTTTCCTGAAAAGGGGCGTGCCGGTTCGACCCCGGCTCGGGGCACCACTACGATTCAATCATGTCAAGTTACAACGCTCCCTTCGAAATCCACGTCCACGGACAGGTTCTCTTGCGCGCTGATGTCAGTTTTGACCAGCTCCAGGAGGCGCTCAAACCCCTGTGGAAGTACGCTGGAGCCCGTTCGCTGGCCGATGGAGCGGCCAGTGCCTATGAGGAAGAACCTGGCATCAAGTACGACGCGCAGGAGCACTTGCTGCAGATGTGCTGGACGGTACGGGGTGACGAGGATTTCCGCCAGTCGCTCGACGAGATGTGCATGAGCCTCAATGAGCTGGCGGAGCAAGGCGCGGCCATCGAGGTCACCTTCTACGACACCGACTTTGATGAAGACGAAGAAGAGCAGGGCGCCGAGTCGCGCGATGACTTCGTGATGCTTTTCGTCGGCCCCACGCCCGCTGCCATCATGCAGGTGCAGCGTGATCTGCTGGTGCAAGACGTGGTGAACATGATGGAGCGCCACTTTGATGGCGCCGAGTTAGGGGGCGTGGTCGCAGAGATCGACAAGCTGTTCAGCCAGCGCTTTGATGCCTTGGTGAACTCCCTGGAGATCGGCAAGCCCCCGCGTGGCCCCGGCGGCCCAGGTGGTGGTCACGGCGGTGGCGGTGGCCGTCGTCCGCGTCACTTGCACTGACCTGCGTGGGCGTGCTGCGCTGAGTGGTGGTGCGCGCCATTCCGTGCATCGCCCTCAGATATCTCCCAGGCATTTGGTCAATTCTCCTAACGCTTCGATGCCTCTGTGTGGTCGCGCCACTCCATGCCCTGCGCGTCGTTGCCTTGTTGCCCATGAGCACTGATCTTCCGTACCTGCGTTCTTACCCCGCTTCGTTGCAGGACCAGGCGCGCGATCTGCTGGCACAGGGAAAGCTCGGTGCGGTTCTGCAGCGCAAGTATCCGCAGGCGCATGCCGTGCGCAGCGACAGGGCGCTCTACGACTATGCGCAGGAGCTCAAGGCACGCTACCTGCGCAATGCGGGCACGGTCAACAAGGTGCTGTTTGACAACAAGATCCACGTGGTGCGCCACGCGCTGGGCTTGCACACGGCGGTGTCGCGTGTGCAGGGCAACCGGCTGGCGGCCAAGCACGAGATTCGCATTGCCGCGATGTTCAAGCAGGCGCCCGAAGAGTTCCTGCGCATGATCGTTGTCCACGAGCTGGCCCACCTGCGCGAGAAGGACCACGACAAAGCCTTCTACCAGCTCTGCACCCACATGGAGCCGCAGTACCACCAGTACGAGTTCGACCTGCGCCTGTACCTCACCCATATGGAGCAGGCGGGCACCCGGCTCTGGGGCGGTGACGCGTCCTGAAGACTCAGAGCCGTCACACCCAGTTGCTTCATAAATGATAGCGACTGGTACATATGGATCATGCACCAGAAGCAGATAGAGGCTGAATCAGGGAACTGAAACGCTCCGGCACTGGCTGGGGGGCAGGTCCAGCCACCGCTGGGCTGCTGCCTCCAGCATGGACACCGGCCCCGTGGTGAGCAATTGCACCGATGGGTTGCTCTGGAGGGGCGGCGGTTGATTGCATGGTTTGGATGGCTCGGGCACAGCGAGCAGGCCTGCGGTCTCCAGCAGCCGCCGCGTCTGGCGCGCCACGGGCTCTCCAGTCTCAATGAACTGGACGTCAGGCCCCACCAGTGCGCGCAACTCGTGGGCCACAAAGATGTAGTGGGTGCAGCCCAGCACCAGGGTGTCCATCTGCCCAGGGCCTGTACCAAAACTGCCCATCGCCTGAAGATAACGTTCGCACAGTGCGCCAGTCTCCGTGGCACCGACCGGACTGCCGGGGGCGGCGGGTGGCAGGGCCACGCTGCGCTCGATGGCGTGCGCCAGACCATCGCAGGGCTGCACTACAAAGTGGGCTTGATCGGCCAGTGAGGCCATGAGCTTGCCGAACTTGGCGCTGGTCAATGTGCCCCGGGTGCCGATGACACCCACATGCCCTGTTTTTGTCACTGCAAGAGCGGGCTTGACGGCCGGCTCCAGCCCCACGAGGGGCAACTCCGGGTGGCTGCTTCGCACCTCATGAATGGCAGCCGCGGTGGCCGTGTTACACGCCACCACCAGGGCCTTGATGTGATGCTGCTCGCACAGGTACTGGGTGATGGCATGGGTGCGGGCGGCCACATACGCGTCGCCACGCTCACCGTAGGGGGCGTGGCCGCTGTCGGCCAGGTACACGAAGCGCTCGTGGGGCATGGCGGCCAACAGGGCGCGCAGCACGCTCAGCCCCCCGACGCCGCTGTCAAAAACACCGATAGGAGAAGAGGCCGACTGCATCAGGGAGCCCATGGTTGGACAAAAGGCTGGATTGTAGGAAAACCGCAGCTCCAGGCTGTATGCGCTGCGTTCTGTTACGGAGTGGGTCAAAACTCTGGCTGTGCAATCAAGGCCGGGGCTGGGCGATGACCGGCGACGCTATGGAGCACGGGGGGCGGATCGATTAGCGTGCGGGTGCTTTGGCCTTGCCGTTGCCACTGGGCGTTGCTTCCGCGACCTTCGGGTGCGAAAGCAGGTAGTAGCGTTTGACGACGGCCTTTTGACCCTCTTGGCCCCCGGCGACCAGCTCGCTGCCGATGCTCACCAGCACGCCGGTGGCCTGGTTGAGTTGCGCGGCAAACGCGCACAGATACCAGGCAGCCTCTTCGCTCGCCAACTGCGCGGTATCGGTCTGCAGGATGTCGATGCCGTGCTCGCGCCCATACAGGCGCGTGAGCGCACTGCCCGTGGCGAACGATTGGCGCTTCGGGTCTTTCAGGTCGGGCACGCGTTCAACGGCCTCCCATGCCCAGCGACGGCTTTCGGGCCACCACGTGCCCAGCAGCTCCGCATCGAACACCGTGCGCTTGCCGCCACGGAGCACGGTGAAGGTCTTGTGGAAAAAGTCCAGCGTGCGCAGTTGGCTGCCCGCCAGGTGCTGGCTGTTCAGCAGCTGTTGGCGTTCGATGTGGGATTCGAGGCTGGCGTCCAGCAGCGCTGCGTCGCGGGCAGGCAGTGCACCGCCAAAGGCGGTCTGTGCGTCGCGCTGCGGAACCATGGGCGGGTTGGCACTGGCGGACAGGGGCAGGGCGCCGATCAGCGTGGTCAGCAGCAGGGCGTAGAGGGGCTGTCGAAGGGGCTGTGCAAACCCGTGGTTCAAAAGCATGGTGGGGGCGGCAAACGCCGAAGAAGAGGAGTCGGGTCGAGCCCGTATTTTTGCCGAACCGGATGCATGGATGTGCGTCGGGGCAGTCACAAAAAAACCGCCCGAAGGCGGTTCCTTGTCATTGCACCTTGTGGTGTGTCAGGCACCTCGCGGGCCCTGCCACACCCACGCGCATCAGGCGGCGGCGACGCCGATGCCTTTGAACTCGCCCGAGGCGATGCGCTTTTGCCACTCGGCCGGGCCCGTGATGTGGGCGCTGGTGCCACCGGCGTCCACGGCCACGGTCACGGGCATGTCCACCACGTCGAATTCGTAGATGGCTTCCATGCCCAGGTCTTCAAAGCCCACGACCTTGGCGGTCTTGATGGCCTTGGAGACCAGGTAGGCGGCGCCGCCCACGGCCATCAGGTAGGCGCTCTGGTGCTTCTTGATGGCCTCGATGGCGACCGGGCCGCGCTCGGCCTTGCCCACCATGGCGATCAGGCCGGTCTGGGCCAGCATCATCTCGGTGAAGCCGTCCATGCGCGTGGCGGTGGTGGGGCCTGCAGGGCCCACGGCCTCGCCCTTGACGGGGTCCACAGGGCCCACGTAGTAGATGACGCGGTTGGTGAAGTCCACAGGCAGCTTCTCGCCCTTGGCCAGCATGTCCTGGATGCGCTTGTGCGCAGCATCGCGGCCGGTCAGCATCTTGCCGTTGAGCAGCAGCGTGTCGCCGGGCTTCCAGCTGGCGACTTCTACCTTGGTCAGCGTGTCCAGGTTGACCTTCTTGCTCTTGTTGTAGTCGGGCGCCCAGTTCACGTTGGGCCACAGGTCCAGGCTGGGGGGCGTGAGGTACACGGGGCCCGAGCCGTCCATGACGAAGTGCGCGTGGCGTGTGGCGGCGCAGTTCGGGATCATGGCGATGGGCTTGCTGGCTGCGTGTGTGGGGTACATCTTGATCTTGACGTCCAGCACCGTGGTCAGGCCACCCAGGCCTTGCGCGCCAATGCCCAGCGCGTTGACCTTTTCAAACAGTTCCAGGCGCAGCTCTTCGACCTTGTCGAGCGCGGGGCCGCCGGTCTTGGCGGCTTCGGCCTTGGCCTGCAGTTCGTACATGTCCAGATCGTCCATCAGGCTTTCCTTGGCCATGAGCACGGCCTTTTCGGCCGTACCGCCAATGCCGATGCCCAGCATGCCGGGCGGGCACCAGCCAGCGCCCATGGTGGGCACGGTCTTGAGCACCCAGTCCACCACGTTGTCGCCGGGGTTGAGCATGTACATCTTGGACTTGTTCTCCGAGCCGCCGCCTTTGGCCGCCACGGTGATGTCCACGGTGTTGCCGGGCACGATCTCGGTGAAGATCACGGCAGGGGTGTTGTCCTTGGTGTTCTTGCGGGCGAACTGCGGATCGGCCACGACCGAGGCGCGCAGCGTGTTGTCGGGGTGGTTGTAGCCCCGGCGCACGCCTTCGTTGATGGCGTCGTCCAGGCTGCCGGTAAAGCCTTCCCAGCGCACGTCCATGCCCACTTTCAGGAACACGTTGACGATGCCGGTGTCCTGGCAGATGGGGCGCTGGCCGGTGGCGCTCATCTTGCTGTTGGTCAGGATCTGGGCGATCGCATCCTTGGCCGCCGGACTCTTCTCGCGCTCGTAGGCGCGGGCCAGGTGGGCGATGTAGTCGGTGGGGTGGTAGTAGCTGATGTACTGCAGTGCGCCGGCAATGGATTCGATCAGGTCTTCTTGGCGAATGGTCGTCGTGGTCATGGCGGTGGGGGTTTTAGGGAAAACGCGAACCCCGAATTATCTCCCGGCGGGCTTGCGCGGGCCTGTCAGGGGCGATGGGGGGTGGTAGCGCGCCATGGCCTTCGGTGGGTATGCTGCGGGCTGGTGTTTCATTCATTCCCATCCGCTCACCGAGCGCGCAAGGCCCCACCGTGAAGACCTCTACCCCCGACGCGACCGCATACCGTACCGAAAAAGACACCTTCGGCCCCATCGATGTGCCTGCCCAGCGCCTGTGGGGGGCGCAGACACAGCGCTCGCTGCACCACTTCGCCATCTCGGGCGAGCGCATGGCGCCGGAGCTGATCCGGGCGCTGGCCCAGGTCAAGCGGGCCAGCGCCTATGTGAACAACGCGCTGGGCCTGCTCGAGGCGGCCAAGACCACGGCCATCGTTGCGGCGGCAGATGAGGTGATCGAAGGTGGTCACCTGCAGGAGTTTCCGCTGGTGGTGTGGCAGACCGGATCGGGCACGCAGACCAACATGAACATGAACGAGGTGCTGGCCAACCGGGCGAGCGAGCTGCTGGGTGGCCCGCGCGGTGAAGCGCGCCTGGTGCATCCCAACGACGAGGTGAACAAGAGCCAGTCGAGCAACGACGTGTTCCCCACCGCGATGCACCTGGCGGCGGTGGACGCACTGATGCACCGCCTGCTGCCCGCGCTGCACGGCCTGCGCACCACGCTGGCGGCTAAGGCGAAGGCGTTCGACAGCATCGTGAAGATTGGGCGCACGCACCTGCAGGACGCCACTCCCCTCACGCTGGGCCAGGAGATTTCGGGCTGGGTGGCGCAGCTGCAGCATGGCGAGCAGCATGTGCGCGCCGCGCTGCCCCATCTGGGCGAGCTGGCCTTGGGTGGGACGGCGGTGGGCACGGGGCTCAATGCGCCCGCCGGTTATGCGCAGGCCGTGGCCAAGGAGCTGGCCGACCTGACCGGCCTGCCGTTGGTCACCGCCCCCAACAAGTTCGAGGCCCTGGCCAGTTGTGATGCGCTGGTGCATGCCCATGGCGCGCTCAAGACCCTGGCGGCCAGCCTGATGAAGATTGCCAACGACGTGCGCTGGCTGGCCAGCGGCCCGCGCAGCGGGCTGGGCGAGATCACCATCCCCGAGAACGAGCCGGGCTCGTCCATCATGCCGGGCAAGGTCAACCCCACGCAGTGCGAGGCGCTGACCATGCTGTGCGCGCAGGTGCTGGGCAACGACGTGGCCATCAACATCGGCGGGGCCTCGGGCAACTTCGAGCTGAACGTGTTCCGCCCGATGGTGATCCACAACTTCTTGCAGAGCGTGCGCTTGCTGGCCGATGGCATGGCCAGCTTCAACGAGCACTGCGCCGTGGGCATCGAGCCCAACCAGGCGCGCATCAACGACCTGGTGGAGCAGTCGCTGATGCTGGTGACGGCACTCAACCCCCACATCGGCTACGACAAGGCGGCCTTCATTGCCAAGAAGGCGCACAAGGAGGGCACCAGCCTGCGCGCCGCCGCCGTGGCCTCGGGGCATGTGACGGGCGAGCAGTTTGACCAGTGGGTGGTGCCTGCGCAGATGGTGGGGCGCTGAGTCTGCAGGGCTGTTTGGGGGGGCGTTTTTGAGCCAAATGCGCCGGTAGCGCTAGTGCTGCATGCCTGAGTAGCTATTAAATTGATAGTTATCGGACCCAGGGGGGTGTCGCTGGCAGCCTGCCCGTCAGGCCGCTGGCGTGCCCTCGTGGTTCGGGTCCAGCGCAAAGCCTACGCCATACACCGAGCGGATCCAGTCGCTGCCGTCCGTGCTGGCGGCCTTGAGCTTCTTGCGCAGGTTCTTGATGTGGCTGTCGATGGCGCGTTCGTTCACATCCAGCGTGTCATCATAGGCTTGGTCCAGCAGCTGGGCCCGCGAGAAGATGCGCCCCTTCTGGCGCGCCAGCACCTGCAGCAATTTGAACTCGCGCCGCGTGAGGCCCAGCGGCGTGCCATGCAGCGTGGCCTGCCAGTGCGACTCGTCCAGCATCAAGGCGGCAAGTGGTGTGCTGGCGGAGGAAACCTCCTGCGCTGCAGCGGTGCGGCGCAGCACGGCCTTGACACGGGCCACCACCTCGCGCGGCGAAAACGGCTTGCAGATGTAGTCGTCCGCGCCCAGCTCCAGCCCGATGAGGCGGTCCACCTCTTCCACCCTGGCGGTGAGCATGATGATGGGGTGCTGCGTGTGGCGCCGCGCCTGGCGCAATATCTCCAGCCCGTCGATGCCGGGCAGCATGATGTCCAGCAGCGTGAGGTCGGGCGGCGTGGTGAGCATGCTCGCCAGCGCGGCGCGGCCCTCGGCCTGGTGCTCCACCGCATAGCCCGCGTGGCGCAGGTAGTCCACCACGATGGCGGCGATGTCGGGTTCGTCTTCGACGACAAGGATGCGTGGGCTCCTGGTGCCGGGTTGTCCAGAAGGGGCAAGTTCAATGTGATGCGCAGCCCGCCCAGGGGCGAGGCCTCGGCCGTCAGCGTGCCGCCGTGGGCGAGCACGATGGCGCGGCAGATCGCCAGGCCCAGGCCTGATCCGCCGTGGTCGCGGTTGCGCGAGGTTTCTGCGCGGTACAGGCGCTCAAAGATACGGGGCAGCTCGTGCGCGGGCACGCCGGGCGCGCTGTCGTCCAGCTGCACCTGCAGCTGGGGGGCTCCATCGGCCGGTGGCAGCAGGCGCGCCGCAATGCGCAGCAGGCCGCCCGCGTCGGTGTAGCGCAGGCTGTTTTCCAGCAGGTTCAAAAACACCTGGTGCAGCTGCTGCGCGTCGCCGCGCACCAGGGGGGCCGGCTGGGCGGCGCCTGGTGCGGCCAGGGCGGCCAGGGCGTCCAGGCCGCTGGTGTCCACATCGATGCCCGCCTGCGCCAGGCGGGGGCGCATGGAGGCCAGCGCTTCGTTCAGCAGCGACAGCGGGTGCACGGGCACCTGGGCCGAGGGTACGCTGGTGCCCACCGCATCCAGGCTGGCGCGCAGGTCGCCCACCAGCTGGATCAGGCGCATCACCTGCCGGTGCAGGCGCAGCGCGGTCTTGTCGTCAAAGGGGCGGATGCCATCCTGCACAGCCTCGATCTCGGCGCGCATGGCGGCCAGGGGCGTGCGCAGCTCGTGGGCCACGTCGCCCAGCCATTGGCGGCGGCTGGCTTCGATGCTGCCCAGTTGTTCGGCCATGGTGTTGAAGGTGTGGGCCAGCTGGGCCAGCTCGTCATTGCCGTGCACGGGCACGCGGGTGTGCAGGTGGCCCTGCGCAATGCCGCGTGCGCCAGTGGCCAGGGCCTCGACCGGGGCCAGCCAGCGCCGTGCCAGCCAGCCCGACAGGACCAGCGCCAGCGCCAGGCCGGCCAGGCCCGTCCACGCCACAAAGCCCAGGTGCTGGGCCAGAAAGGCCTGGTCGGCCTCGCTGCGCACGCCCTGCGGGGGCGCCAGCACCAGGTGCCCGATGGTCTGGCCGCCGGCGCCACGCAACGCCAGGCGTGCGCCCCCCGGCTGGGGCGGTGTGCCTGCGACCAGCTGATCTTGTGCATCGAGCAGGCCCAGGCGGGGGTAGATGTCATCCGGGTGGCGCTGGGGTGGCGCTGGGCCCCGGTCCAGGGGGCGCAGGTCGCCGGGTGGAGGTGGGGGCGGGCTGTTGCCAAGGTCAGCGCCACGGCCACTGTCACTGTCACTGGCATTGGAAGGAGGGGGGTTGGCCGTGCCAGGAGGCTCCGACGGGAGGCCGGGCGGCGAGCCGCTGGGGGGGCGGGCGCCACCCGGCCCGCGTGGACCGCCGCCCGGGTGGGTCAGCCGTCCCCACAGGGACGACTGCCCGCGCAGGCTGTCCCAGCCGCCTGCCTGGGTGTGGTGGGCCTGCAGGCGCTCGGCCAGCCAGTCCATGCGGGCCAGCTCGATCTCGGCCACATACGGCCCCAGGCCCCGCTGCAGGCCCAGGCGCGAGAACCCCACAAAGATCAGCAACAGCGCCAGCAGCAGGGCGGCCAGGGCGATGAAGGCTTTGCGGTGCAGCGTCAGATGGGGCACGGGGACGAGGGAGCGCAGGGGCGGCATGGTGGGTCAGCGGGCGGGGGGCGGGCCACCTGCGCCGGGGCAGCCAGGCCCGCCAGCGGGCATGGCCACCAGGGTGCCGTCCATTGTGCGGCAAGTGCCTGCGAGGCTCTTGCCGTCGGGCATGGTCAGCGTGACGGAGGCGCCTTCGGTCTTGCCCTTGCAGGCGGCGTAGGCCTCGGGTGGCGGGGCGGGCGGCGTGCCGCGGGATGGCTGGGCGTGGCTGGGGAATGCTGCGGCGATGGATGCCAGGGCCAGTGCGGCCAAAAGGGTGTGGATCTTGAACATCGGGCGTCTTTCTGAAGATCGAAACAACAGGGTGAATGGAAGAAACGAGGTGCTCAGACCGCGATCGAGATCGTGATGCTGGCCGAGTAGCCGCCGCCGGTGTTGGCCTGCATGGTGGTCATCTCCAGCGTGGTGCCATCGCTGAAGACGTTGTCCGTGGCAAACGACATGGAGGCCAGGTTGCGCACGCTGGCGCTGTAGCCCGAATTGCTGCTGTAGATGCTGCTGAGCAGTGCGGTGGGGAAGGCCAGTTGCGTGGTCTTGATCTTGTTGGCGGCCTTGGTGGCCGATGCAAGCGTGGGGTAGATCTCCAGGTGCATGTGCGGCATGCGGCCCGCATAGCAGCCCGGAACGATGGTGGTGAAGGTCACGGTGCCGTTGGCGTCCGTGGCCTGCACGCCGCGCAGGTAGTTGTCGGCGATGTTGTTGGAGGTGTAGACCGAGTAGTTGCCGTCTTGCGTGCAGTGCCACAGGTAGATGGCGTAGCCCGACAGCGCCGCGCAGCTGGCGCTGGTGTTCGTCAGCGTGATGGTGATGGTCAGCGGCACGCCGCTGACCTGGGTGGACGAACCCACTGAACTGCGGATGTCCGAGCGCACGATGCCGCTGAGCGCGAGCACGTTGTAGGTGTTGTTGCTGGCCGTGGAGCCGTCGGCAGGGTAGGGCCCTGCGGTTTCCTCGGGGACGACGGAGCAGGTGGTGGTTGTGCCGGTGCCTGTTCCGGTGCCAGTGCCCGATCCGGTACCGCTGCCGGTGCCAGACCCGGAGTCCGTGCTGCTGCCAGAGTCGGTGCTGGTGCTGTCACTGCCGCCGCCGCAGCCCCACAGGGAGGCGACGCCCAGCGAGCCGAGCGCGCTCAATGCCAGGCGGCGGCTGGTGGCGGTGTATGTGGACGGGGAGGCTGCCGCAGCGGGTGCTGGCGCCGCGGCTGCGGTCGGGGAGAGAGAGGACAGAGGGGGCATGGATTTCTCCTTCGGGTGGGTCTGCACCGCACTGTGCCTACCGATTGAGGAGAAATCTGGGAGCGCCCAGGTCGCTGGGTACCGAAGGGTGCTTGCTTCAAAATTGATAGCTGCCGGCGCATATGCAACCGGCGCTACCGGCACTTTTGACTGATATTCAAGTCCAGGAGGCTCCCCCGGCGTTGCCGGGGAGCGTGGGGACCGTCTCCGTGCTCAGTGGCGGTCCGACGAGTGCGACATCAGCCGGTCGGTCAGCGCAATGGCCAGGGCGCTAAGCAGGAACACCACATGGATGATGGTTTGCCACATCAGCACCTTGAGGTCGTAGTTGGCGGCGTTGATGAAGGTCTTGAGCAGGTGGATGGAGCTGATGCCGATGATGGCGGTGGCCAGCTTGACCTTGAGCACCGAGGCGTTCACATGGCTCAGCCACTCGGGCTGGTCGGGGTGGTCTTCGAGGTGCAGGCGCGAGACAAAGGTCTCGTAGCCGCCGACGATCACCATGATCAGCAGGTTGGAGATCATCACCACGTCGATCAGCGCCAGCACCACCAGCATGATGATGGTCTCGTTGAGCGCGGTGACCTGGAAATCACTCTTGTAGCCAATGCTGGACACCAGGCTCTGCAGGGCCGCCGTGTTGCCAAACGCGGCTTCGATCAGGTGCACCAGTTCCACCCAGAAATGGAACACATACACCGCCTGCGCCAGGATCAGGCCCAGATACAGGGGCAGTTGCAGCCACCGGCTCGCGAAGATCATGGAAGGCAGGGGGCGCAGTGGCGCTGGGGGCTTGTGTTGGGGAGAGGACATGGCACTCGCAAAGGGTTGCAGGAGGCGCGATTTTAGGGGGGCAGCATGTCCCTGCGGTGGCAGGTGGGTCTGCGCAGCCGGTGGCCCGGCCCTTGGCGACAGGCGCGCCGCAATGGCTTACTCTGTAAGCTTCGCGCCAGTCAGTGGCCTGTAAGTGCCGCGCCCGACAGTACCGCCCAATTCCAATTCCCATTAGATCCAGGAGACAACACCATGAGTGCGCCCACATCCGCCATCGAGTCCGTGCTGGTTGAGAACCGCGTGTTCCCGCCCTCGGACGCCATCGTCAAAGCCGCGCGCGTGTCCGGCATGGCTGGGTATGACGCACTGTGTGCCGAGGCCGAAAAGGACTTCGAGGGCTTCTGGGCGCGCCAGGCACGCGGCAACCTGCAGTGGACCAAGCCTTTCACCCGCACGCTGGACGAGTCCAACGCGCCGTTCTTCCAGTGGTTTGCCGATGGCGAACTCAATGCCTCGGCCAACTGCCTGGACCGCCACATCGGCACCGCCACCGAGAACAAGACGGCCATCATCTTTGAAGCCGACGATGGCACGGTCACCAAGATCAGCTACAAGGAACTGCTGGCCCGCGTGAGCCAGTTTGCCAACGCGCTCAAGGCCCATGGCGTGGCCAAGGGCGACCGCGTGCTGATCTACATGCCCATGACCATTGAGGGCGTGATCGCCATGCAGGCCTGCGCCCGCATTGGCGCTACGCACAGCGTGGTGTTTGGCGGCTTTAGCGCCAAGGCCGTGCACGAGCGCATCATCGATGCCGGTGCCGTGGCCGTCATCACTGCGAACTACCAGATGCGTGGTGGCAAAGAGCTGCCGCTCAAGTCCATCATCGATGAAGCCCTGGCCATGGGCGGCTGCGACACCATCCGCAATGTGTTTGTCTATCAGCGCACAGCCACGGCCTGCAACATGGTGGCCGGGCGCGACAAGACCTTTGCCGAGGCACTGGCGGGGCAAAGCACCGAATGCGCACCCGTGGCCGTGGGCGCCGAGCACCCTTTGTTCATCCTCTATACCAGCGGCTCCACCGGCAAGCCCAAGGGCGTGCAGCACAGCACCGGCGGCTACCTGCTGTGGGCCAAGATGACGATGGACTGGACGTTTGACCTGCGCGCCGATGATGTGTTCTGGTGCACGGCCGACATCGGCTGGATCACGGGCCACACCTACGTCGCCTACGGCCCGCTGGCGGCAGGCGCCACACAGATCATTTTTGAAGGCATCCCCACCTTCCCGAACGCAGGCCGCTTCTGGCAGATGATTGAGCGCCACAAGTGCACCATCTTCTACACAGCTCCCACGGCCATCCGTTCGCTCATCAAGGCTGCCGAGGCTGACGAGGCGGTACACCCCGCGCGCTCTGACCTGTCGAGCCTGCGCATCCTGGGCAGCGTGGGCGAGCCCATCAACCCCGAAGCCTGGATGTGGTACCACAAGAACGTGGGCGGCGAACGCTGCCCCATCGTGGACACCTTCTGGCAGACCGAAACCGGCGGTCATGTCATCACCCCGCTGCCCGGCGCTACGCCGCTGGTGCCCGGCAGCTGCACGCTGCCTTTGCCCGGCATCACCGCGGCCATCGTGGACGAAATGGGCAACGACGTGCCTAATGGCGCCGGTGGCATCCTGGTCATCAAGCGCCCCTGGCCCAGCATGATCCGCACCATCTGGAACGACCCCGAGCGTTTCAAGAAGAGCTACTTCCCCGAAGAACTCAAGGGCTACTACCTGGCAGGCGACGGCGCGGTGCGCAGTGCCGACCGGGGCTACTTCCGCATCACCGGCCGCATTGACGACGTGCTGAACGTGTCCGGTCACCGCATGGGCACGATGGAGATCGAATCCGCCCTGGTCGCCAAGACGGATCTGGTGGCCGAGGCCGCCGTGGTGGGCCGCCCTGACGACGTGACCGGTGAAGCCATCTGTGCGTTTGTGGTGCTCAAGCGCTCGCGCCCCACCGGCGAGGAAGCCAAGCAGATCGCCAACGAGCTGCGCAACTGGGTGGCCAAGGAGATTGGCCCCATTGCCAAGCCCAAGGACATCCGCTTTGGCGACAACCTGCCCAAGACCCGCAGCGGCAAGATCATGCGCCGCCTGCTGCGCAGCATCGCGAAGGGCGAGGCCATCACCCAGGACACCAGCACGTTGGAGAATCCGGCAATTCTTGATCAATTGGCGAAGGCCAATTGATCAAGAAGGGAGCCGCAGGCGCCCGCGCGGAGCGCTTGCGGGGTTTGGGGACACTCATATCCTGCAGCGATGTGATGTGGCCACAAAACTCGTTGATCACCCCGGTACGTGATCGAAGCAGCGGGCCCGCTCACCCGGCGGGCCTGCAGCGCGCTTTGTAGGACGTGATCTCCAATCACTCCTGCGCTAGCAGCAATTACCCGTGTATGCGTTACAACGGCAGCATGGCGTGATCGGCCACCCTGGCCGGACGCTGCTGACCGGAGATTTCCCATGCACTTGCGTTCCATCGTTTTGCTGTTGACGGTGCTGGTGATTGCTGCACTGGCTGCATTGAACTGGCCTGCGCTGGCCGCCCCTTCCCTGGTATCGCTGGGGGTGGTGTCATTTGAAGCGCCGCTCGGGTTGCTCATGCTGGCGCTTACCGCCTTGTTGGGCATCTTCTTCGTGGCCTACGTGTTGTCGCTGCAGGGCTCCGTACTGCTCGAAACCCGCCGCCACACCAAAGAGATGCAGGCCCAGCGCGAGCTGGCTGACAAGGCCGAGGCGTCCCGCTTCACGGAGCTGCGTACATTCCTTGAAATCCAGCACAGTCAGGCCCATGCGGCGGTTCTGGCACGGCTGGACCACCTGGAAGCCCGCCTGGCTGCCCGGGCCGAGGAGTCTGACAACACCACCGCGGCCTATGTGGGCCAGCTGGAGCAGCAGCTGCGCTCCCGCAATTCGCTGGTGACCCCCATCGTGTAGGGCCTATCCTGTGGGTGATGTCCTGGAAGGCGCAGGTACGGTCTGCGAACTCAGGGGTCAAACGGGCGTCGTCTGCAGGCATTAAAAAAGCCGCGTCACTGATCGTGCGCGGCTTTTTGCTGGGGCCGGGGCGGTAGAAACCGCGGCCACCACAAGGGCGGCAAATTACTTTTGCGTCAGTACCCAGGCAGCGAGCTTCTTCGCTTCG
This sequence comes from Acidovorax sp. Root568, assembly GCF_001427445.1. Lineage (NCBI taxonomy): Bacteria > Pseudomonadati > Pseudomonadota > Betaproteobacteria > Burkholderiales > Comamonadaceae > Acidovorax > Acidovorax sp. Root568. Next base: position 243,682 of record NZ_LMGP01000017.1, read on the forward strand.
GCGTCACTCACTTGCGCATTGGCGGGCATGGGTACTGGGCCCCACACGCCAGAGCCACCCTTGACGATCTTGGCAGCCAGCTTGTCCACGGCGTCCTTCTGGCCAGCGTATTTGGCTGCCACGTCCTTGTAGGCCGGCCCCACCAGTTTCTTGTCCACTGCGTGGCAAGCCATGCAGTTCTTGGAGGTGGCCAAGGCCAGGTCGGCCATCGCGGGTGCCGCAACCGACAGCGTCAAGGCGAGTGTGATCAGGGAACGCTTCATGGTGGGAATTCCTGTGGTTGAGTTACAGTGCTTTTAATGCGATTGTAGTGACTTGGGTTGACACGCAGTTGTCCCTGGTCAATCCCGCTTTTCGCGGCATTCTTTGGAGAGAGCGATGTATCTGCTGGGTCTGTCCCTTCTCATGTTGGCACTGAAATATTTCGAGATCGGCCCCGTGGCCACGTGGTCGTGGTGGTGGGTGCTGGCGCCCTTCGCGGCCACAGCGCTGTGGTGGGCCTGGGCTGATTCCACCGGCTACACCAAGCGCAAGGCCATGGAAAAGATGGATCAGCGCAAGAAGGACCGCATCAACAAACACAAGGAAGCACTGGGCATTCGCCCGCGCAAACCGCGCTGACAAGATGGCCCTTAAAAGCCCTGTTTTTTCGCCCGAAGAGGGCATTTCCAAAGCTGTGTGCAGCAAAGAGTCAATCATCGTTGCTCGTCATAAGAAAGCCGTCGTAACGGGTGTAACTGGGCAAGATGGTGCCTACTTGGCAGATTTTCTGTTGAAGAAGGGGTATCAGGTCATAGGAACTCACCGAAGGGCGAGCATAGTGAATACTTGGCGCCTTCGTGAGCTAGGCGTGCTTGACCATCCTTGTTTTCTCCTCGTCGATTTTGACCTCGCGGATTCGAAATCTGCGGTTGAGCTTATGCAGAATTTTCGTCCTGACGAACTGTATAACTTGGCTGCGCTGAGTTTTGTCGGATCGAGCTTTGACAGCCCTGCAACCACTGATTTGATTAATGGCCAGGGTGCACTGAATCTGCTGGAGGCTATCCGCCTCGTGGACACTGAAGTACGCTATTACCAAGCCAGTTCTTCGGAGATGTTTGGCGATGCGGAGTCGTCACCACAGGATGAGCTAACTCCCTTTAGACCACGCAGCCCTTATGCAGTTTCCAAGCTATTTGCCCATCGTATGACAGTCAAATATCGGGAGCTCTACGGTTTGCACGCTGTCAGCGGTATCCTTTTCAATCACGAAAGTCCCCTTCGGGGCACTGAGTTTGTAACACGGAAAATATCCAGCGCAGTAGCTCTCGCTGCAAATAGGCATGAAGGCGTATTGAGACTTGGAAATCTGGACGCTCACCGCGACTGGGGTTTCGCGGCTGAGTATGTCGAAGGCATGTGGTTGATGGTGCAGGCTGACCGGCCGGATACCTACGTTTTAGCTACGGGCCGCCGACGGTCTGTTAGAGATCTTTTGCGCATATCATTTTCGGTCATTGGCGTCGAGTTGGAGTTTGTAGGAAGCGGGGCCTCGGAAGTTGCGATAAATGCGGAGACTGGTCGTGTTGTTGCGAGTGTTGATGCGACTTTCTATCGTCCTGCCGATGTCCATCACCTAGTGGGCGACGCTACCAAAGCACGTACTGATCTGGGCTGGCAGGCGAATACTACGCTGGAGCAGATCTGTCAGATGATGGTTGAAGCAGATTTGCTGCGCACCAATGCGGCGTAGGCTATTTTGTATTTGATCGCTGTTCAGAGTGACGGCTGTTTTGCGAATGGGTGCGATGAAAGTTGCTTTTGGCGTCAGCGTACTTGCACGGTGCACGCGACAGGGAGGGGTAGATGGAATCGGCACCTATACCCGCGAGTTAATGGCGGCCATGCCAGAGTCTGTGGCATTGCAGCCTTATCTCTTTGATCTTCCTGCTAGTGCTTGGGTCGGGGAGGTACCTGCTGTTTCTCTGGGATCCTTTCGTCAGCAAGCACTAGCTGCCTTTCTTCCTTGGATAAACTTTAATCAGGCACGCAGCGTGCTCGGTAGCGGAATTAATCTGGTCCATGCTTCAGACCATCTGGTGCCTCGTCTACCTGGTATCCCAACCGTGGCGACAATATTTGATGCCATACCGCTATCCCATCCGGAATGGGTTCGATACAGTTTCAAAAGCCTGAAAAATGAACTGTGGCGGCGGACTGCGTTCTGGGCGCAGCACGTCATAACTATCTCAGAGTATTCCCGCCAAGAGATCACTTCCCATTTTCGAATTCCTGAGGACCGGATCACCGCTATCCCGTTGGGCGTGGGGGCGCAGTGGTTTGTACCGGTTGAACAAACCCAGGAAGCTGCCGTCCGGTCGCGTTATTTGCTTCCGAAGGATCGCTATTTTGTGTGTGTCGGCACCTTGCAGCCGCGCAAGAACATCGGACGCCTCCTGTGTGCCCATGCCAACCTTCCCGAACATGTGCAGAGGGAGTGCCCTCTGATTATTGTCGGCAAGCCAGGCTGGGGGTGTGAGGACGTCGTAAACCGCTTGACTGGCGGACAACTAAAGCATGTGCGGTGGTTAGGGCACCTGCCAGATGCTGAGCTTCAGGTGGTCATCAAGTGCGCGACGGCGTTGGTGTTTCCGTCTTTGCATGAAGGGTTTGGCTTACCCGTGTTGGAGGCCTTTGCTGCAGGCGTGCCTGTGGTGACCTCCAACACGACCTCCATTCCGGAGGTTGCAGGCGATGCGGCGCTGCTGATAGACCCCCTGCGTATTGACGAGCTGTCGGATGCGATGTGTCGAATCATTGAGGACCCCGGACTGGCCGGCCAACTGCGGGTTCGCGGACGTGAGCGCGTGCGTGGATTTACCTGGCAAGCATGTGCCGAGAAGACGCTGCGCGTTTACGAGTCGATGATTTAACTTTTTTGCGATGACAACACATCCCACAGCGCCAACCATGTCTGCGCGCCAGCGCCAGGTTCAACTGCTCGGACGAGATGTCTGGAATGCCATGTTGGCGTGGCGCTTTTGGTGTTTCATGGGCTGGAATGATGTTGCCAAGCAGTATCGGCGGACGTTTCTGGGGCCAGTGTGGATTACGTTCAATACGGCCCTCTTCATCGTGGCATTCGGCTTGATTGGCGCGCAGCTTTTCAAGTATCCGGCTGACTGGTACCTGCCATATTTCTGTGCGGGGCATGTGCTGTTCGGGTATTTCAGCGCCCTGATCAATGAAGGCGCGCTAACGTACATCGCGTCGGATGCCTTCCTGAAGCAGACGCCCTACCCGAAGATGGCCTTTGTCTTTCGCACCGTGTTCCGATGCACCATCTTGATGCTGCACAGTGCAGTGATTGTGCTTGCAGTGTTGTTGTGGGCGGGACGCTTGGGGGACGTGCAGTGGGGAGCATTGCTGGGAGCCTCCTTGATGACTCTGCTGGCAGCCACTTTCACCGTCGCCATCCTTGGGGGATTGGCGGCTCGTTTTCGTGATGTGACGGTAGCGCTCGGCAGCCTGATGCAGGTGAGCTTTTTTGTGACACCTGTTCTGTGGGTGCCCGACCAGCTGACTGAGCGCGCACAGTGGGTGGTGCATCTCAACCCTTTGGCGCTGTTTCTGGAGCTGATGCGTAGCCCCCTTATGGGATCCGTCCCAAGTCCCAGCAGCTGGGGCGCCGCGTTGGGGGTGATTCTGCTGCTGGCCTTGATTTTCTTCTGGCAATACGTGGCGATCCGTCGGCGGATTGTGTACTGGTTGTAATCCCCGTTCCCTTGCAGCATCCAAATATGGCCCATATCCAGTTGACTGGCGTATCGATTGATTTTCCCGTGTTCACCGCAAGGTCTCGGGGGTTGCTCAACACGGTGCTGGGGCTTCCCCGGCGCGAGAAGGCGCGCGTGGAATCCAGTGGTTTGCGACAGGTCAGTGTGCATGCGCTGCGCGACGTGAATCTGTCTCTGCGACCTGGCGACCGTGTCGGCCTGATCGGATCCAATGGCGCTGGCAAGACCACGCTGCTGCGTGTGCTGTCCGGTGTCTACGAGCCCATGCAAGGCGAACTGAATTTCGGTGGCAGAGTGGCAGCCCTAACGGACATCATGCTGGGCATGGATGTCGACGCCACCGGCTACGACAACATCATCATGCGGGGCATCGTCATGGGGCTGACGCGCAGGCAGGCCATGGATCTCATCCCTTCAGTAGAGACGTTCACCCAACTTGGAGAACATCTGCAGTTGCCTGTGAGAACGTACTCCCAGGGCATGCTCTTGCGGTTGGCATTTGCTGTGTCCACCAGCGTCGTTCCCGATATTTTGCTGATGGATGAAATGATTGGTGCCGGTGACGCACAATTTTTCAGCCAGGCCAAGGATCGCATCAATGGCCTGATTGAGCAGGTTTCCATCCTGGTGCTGGCGTCCCACAACGAGGTCATTCTCAAGAGCTTCTGCAATCGCGCATTGGTCATGAAGGATGGACGCATCGTGATGGACGGACCCGTGGATGAAGCCCTGGCTTTTCATAACCAGCAGCAAGGAGTGCTGTAGTGAGAGTGGCATGTACGGGCCCTCAAGAATTGCTCGATGCCGTGCTGTCGATGGGGCGAACCGAAGATGTGAGCTGGTCGCCCGATGGACGCCGCTTGGTACTTGCTGCAATCACTCTGGATCGTTTGCTTGTCGTGGGGCTGGACTGTCAGCTCGAGAGTGGTCGGCAGGTGGTTTGTCTGACGGATGCGGTGGAGATATCCTCCACTAGTCTTAGACGCCCCCACGGCGTTTGCTGGGTGGGCAATAGTGTCATCGCAGTTGCCAGCCGAGAGGGCAATGTTTCACTATTCAAAGTGCCTGAGGCAGATGGCCTGACCTCGGCATGCGACCTTCGGCCGGTGGCGGTGATCGGTAAGCGTGAGACAGAACTCCTCAGCACTCCTGGAAGCTTGTGCATACGTGATCTGGGCGCGGACCTGCACGAACTTTGGGTATGCAACGGCTTTTCCCATTACGTAACCCATCATCTGCTGGATGCCGCGAGCGGCTTTGCCCATCTGGACGCCCAACAGCTCATGCACAAGGGGCTGGAGTTGCCGGACGGGATAGCGTTAGACGCCAACGGGGAGTGGGTGGCCGTCAGCAATCACGATCATCACGCAGTAGCGCTCTACCGCAATGACGAGTTTCTTGATCCCGGCAAGGAGCCGGCAGTGCAACTCGGTGGAGTCCACTATCCCCATGGCCTGTGCTTTGTTGCGGGCGGTCGCATCTTGCTTGTTGCGGACGCGGGAGCCCCCACCGTAGCGGTGTTCTACCGCGCTGTGCCGGGGTGGCAGGATCTGCCTGAACCGCACCGTTCGATACGGGTGCTGGATGACGCAGTGTTTCAGCAAGGCCATCACAACCCCCGTGAAGGTGGCCCCAAGGGCATTGATGTGCACGAGCCCTGGGGCTTGATGGTCGTCACCTGCGCGGAGCAGCCGCTGGCCTTTTTCGATATTGGCGAGATCGTAGACGGCGCGCGGGGACAGGGGCATGAAAACGCCTGTGATGCGACGCCTGCAGACCGGATGCGCGTCAACACGCTTCGGCTGGTGCGCGATGTCACCGCGCGCGAGGCCGCGGTGACTGCTGCCGTCCGAAAAGAGGTGGAGCTGATGCGTATGAGCTGGTCGTGGCGTCTGACTGCACCATTGCGGATGGTGACTGACCAATGGATTCGGTGGCGATCCAAGCGGCACCCAATTTAAAGGGAGCTCCAGCCCCGCCTGCAGTCAGACGCGGGTGAGGGCGCAGCCGATTCCTCGCTGGGGCAGAACATGCCGCTGCGTCGCAGCCCTTCAGTCTTTTGCCTCGGCAATCAATAGGCGTCCAGCACCGCTCCCTTGCTGGCGCTGGATGCGTTGAACGCAAACTTGGCTTGCACACCACGGGTATAGCGTGGGGAAGGGGCGGTCCAGGCGGCGCGGCGCTTGGCGATTTCTGCCTCGGGCACGTTCAGCTCCAGCAGCAGCTGGCGTGCGTCGATGGTGATGCTGTCGCCCTCGTTGACGAAAGCAATCGTGCCTCCGGCTGCGGCCTCGGGCGCCACGTGGCCGACCACCATGCCCCAGGTGCCGCCGGAGAAGCGGCCATCGGTGATCAGGCCCACGCTCTCACCCAAGCCTGCGCCGATCAGCGCACCGGTGGGTGCCAGCATTTCTGGCATGCCGGGGCCGCCCTTGGGGCCCAGGTACCGCAGCACCATCACGTCACCGGCCTTGATCTTGCCCGCCAGGATGGCTTCCAATGCCGATTGTTCGTCGTCAAACACGCGGGCCGGGCCGGTGATGACGGGGTTCTTCAGACCCGTGATCTTCGCCACTGCGCCTTCGGGGCTCAGGTTGCCCTTGAGGATGGCCAGGTGGCCTTGCGCGTACATAGGCTTGTCGATAGGACGAATCACGTCCTGGTCGGCGCGGGGCTCGTCCGGCACGTCCTTCAGCACCTCGGCAATCGTCTTGCCTTCGATGGTGAGGCAGTCGCCATGCAGCAGGCCCGCATTGAGCAAAACCTTCATGACCTGAGGGATGCCCCCTGCGCGGTGCAGATCCACCGCCAGGTACTTGCCGCTGGGCTTGAGGTCGCACAACACAGGCGTCTTCACGCGCACGCGCTCGAAGTCGTCGATGCTCCACTCCACGCCTGCCGCATGGGCAATCGCCAGGAAGTGCAGCACCGCGTTGGTCGAGCCGCCCGTGGCCATGATCACAGCCACGGCGTTCTCGATGGATTTACGGGTCACGATGTCGCGCGGCTTGATGTCCTTCTTGATGGCCTCGATCAGCACCTTGGCCGACTCCTTGGCCGAGTTCATCTTCTCGTCGTGCGGGTTGGCCATGGTGGACGAATAGGGCAGGCTGATGCCCAGGGCCTCGAACGCGCTGCTCATGGTGTTGGCGGTGTACATGCCGCCGCACGAGCCCGTGCCCGGGATGGCGCGTTTCTCGATTTCTTTCAGGTCAAAGTCGCTCAGCTTGCCCGCTGCGTTCTCGCCCACGGCCTCGAACACGCTCACGATGTTCAGGTCCTTGCCCTGGTAGTGGCCGGGCAGGATGGTGCCACCATAGACATAGATGGCGGGCACGTTGGCGCGCAGCATGCCCATCAGGCCGCCGGGCATGTTCTTGTCGCAGCCGCCCACCACCAGCACGCCATCCATCCACTGGCCGCCCACGCAGGTTTCGATGCAGTCGCTGATGACTTCGCGGCTCACCAGGCTGTACTTCATGCCTTCGGTGCCCATGGCCATGCCGTCGCTGATGGTGGGGGTGCCGAATACCTGGGCGTTGCCGCCCGCTTCTTCGATGCCCGCGATGGCCGCGTCTGCCAGCTTCTGCAGGCCGCTGTTGCAGGGCGTGATGGTGCTGTGGCCGTTGGCAACGCCCACCATGGGTTTCACGAAGTCGCCTTCCTCGTAGCCCATGGCGTAGTACATGGAGCGGTTGGGTGCGCGCGACTTGCCCTGGGTGATGTTGGCGCTGCGGCGGTTGATGGGTGCGGAGGGCTTGCTGGAGTCGGTCATCGTGGGGCGTCCTGGTCTTGGGGTTGGGGCTGGAGCAGAATGGATCATTCTGCCAGCGCCGTCGCAGCGCGTGGGGGCTGCCCCCGCAATCCCCAACGCCACCGCCCCGGGCGGGCCTGTGGGGCTGGGCGATAATTGATGGGTTTGCCCCCGGCACGGCTCAAGAGGTTGGTTGCACGGGTGCGCGAGGGGCCTTTATTCCTGCGGCCCGCTTCCTTTTCAGCGATTTTCCAGAAGCCAGCACGATGCCCATCTACCGTTCCAAAACCTCCACCGCCGGTCGCAACATGGCAGGCGCGCGTTCCCTGTGGCGCGCCACCGGCATGAAAGACGATGACTTCAGCAAGCCGATCATCGCGGTGGTCAATTCGTTCACCCAGTTCGTGCCCGGCCACGTGCACCTGAAGGACCTGGGCCAGCTGGTGGCCCGCGAGATCGAAGCCGCTGGCGGCGTGGCCAAGGAGTTCAACACCATTGCCGTGGACGACGGCATTGCCATGGGCCACGACGGCATGCTGTATTCGCTGCCCAGCCGCGACATCATTGCCGACTCGGTCGAGTACATGGTCAACGCGCACTGCGCCGACGCCATGGTCTGCATTTCCAACTGCGACAAGATCACCCCCGGCATGCTGATGGCCGCCATGCGCCTGAACATTCCGGTGATCTTCGTTTCGGGTGGCCCGATGGAAGCGGGCAAGACCCGCCTGGCCAACCCGGTCACCAAGGTCATGGAGTTCAAGAAGCTCGACCTGGTGGACGCGATGGTGATTGCCGCCGACACCAACTACTCCGACGCCGATGTGGCCGAGGTCGAGCGCTCGGCCTGCCCCACCTGCGGTTCGTGCTCGGGCATGTTCACCGCCAATTCCATGAACTGCCTGACCGAGGCGCTGGGCCTGTCGCTGCCCGGCAACGGCACGGTGGTGGCCACCCATGCCGACCGCGAGCGGCTCTTCAAACGCGCCGGTCGCCGCATCGTCGAGATCGCCAAACAGTATTACGAGCAGGATGACGAACGCGTGCTGCCCCGCTCGGTGGGCTTCAAGGCGTTTGAAAACGCCATGACGCTGGACATCGCCATGGGCGGCTCCACCAACACCATCCTGCACCTGCTGGCCATTGCGAGCGAGGCCGAGATTCCTTTCACCATGGCCGACATCGACCGCCTCTCGCGCGTGGTGCCGCAGCTGTGCAAGGTGGCGCCCAACACCAACAAGTATCACATCGAAGACGTGCACCGTGCTGGCGGCATCATGGCCATCCTGGGCGAGCTGGACCGTGCAGGCAAGCTGCACACCGACGTGCCCACGGTGCACACCGCCACGCTCAAGGACGCGCTGGACCAGTGGGACATCGTGCGCACGCAGGACGAGGCCGTGCGCACCTTCTACATGGCGGGCCCCGCAGGCATCCCCACCCAGGTGGCGTTCAGCCAGAACACGCGCTGGCCCAGCCCGGACCTGGACCGCGCCGAGGGCTGCATCCGCTCGTACGACCACGCTTTCAGCAAAGAGGGCGGCCTGGCCGTGCTGACCGGCAACATCGCGGTGGACGGCTGCGTGGTCAAGTCGGCCGGTGTGGACGAAAGCATCCTGGTGTTCGAGGGCACGGCCCATGTCACCGAGTCGCAGGACGAAGCCGTGGCCAACATCCTGGCCGACAAGGTCAAGGCCGGTGACGTGGTCATCGTGCGCTATGAGGGCCCCAAGGGCGGCCCTGGCATGCAGGAAATGCTCTACCCCACCAGCTACATCAAGTCCAAGGGCCTGGGCAAGGCCTGCGCGCTGCTGACGGACGGGCGCTTCTCGGGCGGCACCTCGGGCCTGTCGATTGGCCACTGCTCGCCGGAAGCCGCTGCGGGCGGTGCCATCGGACTGGTGCAGAACGGTGACCGCATCCGCATCGACATCCCCAACCGCACGATCAACGTGCTGGTGAGCGATGAAGAACTGGCCAAGCGCCGCGAAGCGCAGAACGCCAAGGGCTGGAAGCCTGCGCAGCCGCGCCCGCGCAAGGTGTCGGCCGCGCTCAAGGCCTATGCCAAGCTGGTGATGTCTGCCGACAAGGGCGCCGTGCGCGATTTGTCGCTGCTGGACGACTGAGGGGCAGCCTTGCAGGGCCAGGAGCCCTGCCGCCGCACCGAAGCCGCGCCTGGAGGGCGCGGCTTTTTTGTTTTTGCTCCACTTTTGATAGCTGTCGGCGCATGACGGACTAGCGCTTGCTCGGCTTTTTTCTCAGAAACGTGGTGTATAGCTCCAGCGGATCGCCCTGGCGCGGCTGCGGTCGCCCGATGGTCCTGCCCGGAGCATGCAGCCCTGCGTGCGGGGTCATCGTCAGCGCGGGCACAATACCCGCCACCATGTTGACCTATCCCCACATCGACCCCGTCGCCCTGCAGATCGGCCCACTGGCTGTGCACTGGTATGGCCTGACCTATCTTGCGGCCTTTGGCCTGTTCATGTTGCTGGGCATCCGGCGCCTGCGGCACCCGCCCTTTGCCTCCATCACGGGGCCTGGTGCCTGGACGCGCAAGGATGTGGAAGACATCCTCTTTCTGGGGGTAGCTGGCGTGGTCATTGGCGGGCGGCTGGGCTACTGCCTGTTCTACAAGCCGGGCTACTACCTGAGCCACCCGCTGGAGATTTTTGCCGTGTGGCAGGGCGGCATGGCCTTCCATGGCGGGCTGCTGGGGGTGGTGGTTTCGATGCTGTGGTTTGCCCATTCGCGCCGGCGCCCCTGGCTGCAGGTGGCCGACTTTGTGGCGCCCTGCGTGCCCACGGGGCTGGCGGCAGGGCGTGTGGGCAACTTCATCAATGGGGAGCTGTGGGGCCGCTTTGCCAGCCCCGACCTGCCCTGGGGCATGGTGTTTGCGCACAGCGGCTCCATGCAGCCGCGCCATCCGTCGCAGGTCTACCAGTTCCTGATGGAAGGATTGCTGCTGTTCATCCTGCTGTGGCTGTATGCCCGCAAGGAGCGCCGCCCCGGCCAAGTGGCCGCCGCCTTCCTGTTTGGCTACGGTGTTTTCCGCTTCATTGCCGAATACTTCCGCGAGCCCGACGCCTTCCTGGGCATCCTGTCGCTGGGCATGAGCATGGGACAGTGGCTGTGTGTGCCCATGATCGTGGGTGGCGCAGCGATGTGGCTGTGGGCGCAGCGGCAGCCGGTGGGGGCGTTGGTTTCAAGGTAAAACGGGCAATAGCGCCGGTGTTTCATGCCCGAGCAGCTATCAAATTGGTAGTGATTGGATCGAGTGGCGGGCAAGCAGGCAGTCAATGCCGCGCATTATCCCGCCGCGCCATCGTCCACAGGGCGGCCCCCACGATGAGTGTACCGCCCACCCAGCCCGTGACGCTGAGCTGCTCGCCCAGCCAGAACACCGCAAACAGCGCGCCAAAGGCGGGCTCGCTGCTGGTCAGCAAGCCCACCCGCGTGGGCGAGCTGTGGCGCAGTGCCCAGTTCTGGGCCACAAAGGCAAACACCGTGCAGCCCGCCACTAGGTAGACGCAGGCCCACCAGAAAGCGCTGGCTTGGGTGAGCGACGGCAGCGGGGGCAGCTTGCCCGGCAAAGCCAGCGCCAGCACCAGGCAGCCCACCCCGATCACGCCCGACTGCACCGCCGTGAGGGCCAGCACGGGCGCGTTGCGGCGGCGGGTGAGCCGCGTGGTCTGGCACACGGTGATGGCACGCAGCACGGCGGCCGCCAGCATCAGCGCGTCGCCCCAACCCCATTGGCCGGTGTACCCCCCGCTGAGCAGGGCTGCGCCGAGCAGCGAGACGGCGGCAAAACCAAACATCGCACGCTCGGGCCGCTGGCGCAGCAGCCACCACTCGGCAAACGGTGTGAACACCACGCACAGACTGATCAGAAACGCGGCATTGCTGGCCTGCGTGAGCGCGAGGCCAAAGGTCTCGCACAGAAAAATGCCCAGCATCAGCCCACCCAGCGGCAGGCCGGCCACCAACGCATCGCGCCGCTCGGGCCCAGTGGCGCGCAGCAGGGCCGGGAGCAGCACCACAAAGGTCAGGAGGAAGCGCACGGCCAAAAAACCCAGCACCGGGTAGAACACCAGGGCCCCCTTGGCCACGCCATAGCTGGTGCCCCACACCACGGCGACCAGAAGCAAGGCCAGGTCAGAAAGGCGCGGGGCCAGCGGGGAAGGGGCGGACAGGGGCAGGGTGTGTGACATGGGACGCAGATTGGGGGGGGAGGCTGTGGGGCGCCGCGCGTGGTGGCGATGGGCTGGGGAAATTATCAATTTGCGTCCATGCATTGATAATCGCTGCCAAAGAACTGCACTTGTTCCCCATGCGCATCAATCAACCCCTGGACAGTCTCCCCGACATGGCGGTGTTTGCGCGTGTGGTGGATGCGGGCAGCTTCTCGGCCGCCGCGCGGCAGCTGGGCATCACCCCGTCGGCGGTCAGCCGCCAGGTGGCTCGCCTGGAAGGGGCGCTGCGCGTGCGCCTGCTGGAGCGCACCACCCGCAAGCTGCGGCTGACCGATGCGGGCACGGCGGTCTACAGCCGCTGCCAGGACATGGTGTCTGCCGCGCGCGAGGTGTGGGCGCTGAGCGACACCCACTCTGCCGCGCCATCGGGGATGGTGCGCATGAGCATGGCCAAGGCGGTGGGGCGCCAACTCGTTCACCCCCTGGTGCTGCCGTTTTTGCAGAAATACCCCGAGGTCGATGTGCAACTGCACATCACCGACCGCACGGTGGACCTGTTCGAGGAACCCATCGACCTGGCCCTGCGCGTGACCGACACGCCACCCCCGGGCCTGGCCGGGCGGCCGCTGGCGACCCTGCGCCACCTGGCCTGCGCCAGCCCGCATTACCTGGCTGAGCGGGGCCACCCCCAGCACCCGCGCGACCTGGAGCACCACGCCTGCATCACCCTGGGCGAGGACGAGCGCGACCGGCACTGGCGTTTCGAGCGCGCAGGCGAATCCGCCACGGTGGCCGTGCGCGGGCGCTATGTGGCCAACCACAGCGAGGTGCGACTGGAGGCCGCGCTGAGCCACCTGGGCATTGCCAGCCTGCCGGGCTTTACCGCGCGCGCTGCGTTGGCGCGGGGTGACCTAGTGACCGTGCTGCCCGACTGGGAGCACAAGACCTCGTACGCGGGCACGGCCTGGGTGCTGTACCCGTCCCACCGGTTTCTGCCCGCCAAGCTGCGGGTGTGGATCGACCACCTGGTGGAAGGTTTTGCGGGCGTGGAGTGAAGCGGGTGAGGGGCGTGAGGGCAGGGCGACCGTGCGGTGGGCGCAGCGGGTGTTGCACCCTCGGCCGCTCATCTGGCCCGGGGCTGATCACCCAACGACGGTGCCTTGGGGCCAGCAGCAAAGTTCGCCGCCTTTGCTGCTTCATGGCCCGCAGCGTTGCGCAACCACCGCAGTCGCCGTCTTTTGTGTAACCAAAGTCTGCAAATCAGGGTTTACACCTTGTCATTTTGCGTAATTATGAGAAATTACACACATGGCGAGGCAATCGCCTCTGTTGTCAGCTGTTAGTGGTGTGTTGCAGGCATTCGGCCTGCGCCGTGCTTCAGCCGCTGACAGCCGATGCCTCGCGGGTTGGTGCCCTGGAGCCTTGTTTTACATGCGTCCTGTCCCGAATTCACTGCACGACGAAGTCGCCTCCCGGCTGCGGGAGCAGATTTTTGCGGGCGCCTTGCCGCCCGGCAGCTTTCTGGACGAGGCTGCCTTGTGCGAGCGGCTGGAGATCTCGCGCACCCCGCTGCGCGAAGCGCTCAAGGTGCTGGTGGCCGAGGGGCTGCTGCGCCATGAGCCGCGCCGGGGTTGTTTTGTGGCCGAGGTCACCGAGAGCGATCTGGACAACATCTTTCCCGTCATCGCGTTGCTGGAGGGGCGTGCCGCACACGAGGCCACGCGCAAGGCCGTGGCGGCCGACATTGCCGCGCTGGAGCTGCTGCACGAGCGCCTGCAACAGTGCGCGGCCGATGGGCGCATGACCGACTACTACGAAGCCAACTACGCCATCCACGAGGCCTTCATCACGCTGGCGGACAACCGCTGGCTGGCCCAGGTGATTGGTGACCTGCGCAAGATCCTGCGGCTGGCACGCCACAAGACGCTGCATGCCCCCGGGCGCATGCAGCAAAGCCTGGCAGAGCATCTGGCCGTGTTTGCCGCGCTCAAGGCGCGCGACTGCGACGCGGCCGAGGAGGCCATGCGCACCCATCTGTTGCGCCAGCGCGATGCGCTGCGCGATGTAGCCCGCAACCAGCAATCGAGGTTGACCCCATGATCAACAGCACTCCCGAATGGATCACCCGCAGCGTGTCACGCCTGCGCACTGCCGCGCCTGCCGCCGACAAGGCGGGGGACAAGACCGCCGACAAGTCTGCCAAGGCCTCACTCGACAAAACCGTGACCGATGTGGTCGCCAAGGTCGCGGTGCCGCGTTCTACCAATGAGCGCCTGCAGGCCACCCTGCGGCGCGGCCAGGAGGCGTTGTCGCCCCGCGCATTGCGCCGTCTGCTGGCCGATTTGCAGGAGGTGGTGGCGCCGCAGGTGAGCGAGATCGAAGGCGGCCGCCGCGCCCAGGCCGTGGCCGAGTGGTATGCGAAGGCCGAGCCCGAGGAGCGGCGCGACATGTGGCTGCTGATGTGCGAGCAGTTCGCACCCGACGCCACACGCTTCAAGTCGGCCCGCCAGCGCTACGAGGCGGCAGCGGGTACTGCCGAAGAAGGGCAGGCCGAGATCAGCCTGCGCCGTGCGCTGGTATCGCCGCGCACGCGGCTGCTGCAGCGGTTTTCGGCATTCCCCGAGGGCATGCGGTTTCTGGTAGACCTGCGTGCCGAAATTTTGCCGCTGCTCAAGGCCGACAAGCGCCTGCTGCCGCTCGATGCCGAGCTGGAGCATTTGTTTTCGACCTGGTTTGACGTGGCCTTTCTGGAGCTGCGCCGGCTGTCGTGGGACTCGCCCGCATCGCTGCTCGAAAAGCTCATCAAGTACGAGGCCGTGCACGACATCCGCAGCTGGGCCGACCTGAAGAACCGGCTGGACAGCGACCGCCGCTGCTATGGCTTCTTCCACCCGCGCCTGCCCAACGAGCCGCTGATCTTTGTGGAGGTGGCGCTGGTGGACAAGATTTCGTCCAGCATCACGCCGCTGCTGGATGAGGCTGCTGCGCCCGTGGACATCACACGGGCCACCACGGCCATCTTCTATTCCATCAGCAACACGCAAACAGGCCTGCGCGGCGTGAGCTTTGGCGACTCGCTCATCAAGCATGTGGTGGAAACGCTCACGGCCGAGTTCCCGCGCCTGCGCACCTTCGCCACGCTGTCGCCCATTCCGGGTTTCCGCGCTTGGCTGGGCAAACATGCAGGGGCCATGCTGGACCGCCTGGACGACAAGCGCCGCAGCGAGCTGGGCCGCGCGGTGGGCTTCGAGCCGCCGCAGGCCACGCATTTGCTCGGGGCGGTGGACAAGGCGCTGGAGCTGGACGCCAAATCCCCCGTGCGCCAGATGCTGCTGGAATGCGCCGCGTACTATCTGGGCCGCGAGCTGCAAGAGGGCAAACCGGCAGACCCCGTGGCCCGCTTCCACCTGGGCAACGGCGCGCGGGTAGAGCGCCTGAACTGGGCGGGTGACCCATCCAGCAAGGGGCAGAAACAATCGTACGGGCTCATGGTGAACTACCTGTACGACTTGAAGCGCATCGACAAGCATCGCAGCTTGCTTGCGCAGGGCAAGGTGCCAGTGTCGGGGGACATCGACAGCCTTTGCCGCGACTGACGGGGCGGCCGGCAAGATGCCGGGCGGACCAGTGACCGCGTATTTTTACAACGACAGGAGACAAGGAATGACTGATTTGCGAATCCAACGCCGGGGTGTATTGCTCGGCGCGGCGGCTGCAGGCCTGGGCCTGGCCAGCAGCAACAGCTGGGCCCAAAGCACCTGGCCCAGCAAGCCCGTGACGGTGGTGGTGCCGTTCCCCGCCGGTGGCGGCACCGATGCGTTTGCCCGGCCGCTGGCTGCGCAGTTTTCCAAAAGCACAGGCAAGACGCTGGTGATCGATAACCGGGGTGGCGCCGGGGGCACGCTGGGTGCCAGCATTGCGTCCAAGGCGGCGCCCGATGGCTACACGCTGTTCATGGGCGCCGTGCACCACGCGATTGCCCCTGCGATGTACCCCAAGCTCGACTACGACATCGAGAAAGACTTCATTCCCCTGGCGCTGCTGGCCAACGTGCCCCAGGTGCTGGTCGTCAATCCCAAGACGCCGTCCACCAACTTCAAGCAGTTTCTGGACTACATCAAGCGCAACCCTGCCAAGCTCAACTACGGTTCGGCCGGAGCAGGCACCTCGCACCATCTGGCGGGCGAGCTGTTCAAGCAGCAGACAGGCACCTTTATCACCCACATCCCCTACCGGGGCGCGGGCCCCGCGCTGCAGGATCTCATTGGCGGCAACGTGGACATGATGTTCGACGGCCTGGGCTCGTCAGCCAATCACATCAAGAGCGGCCGTATCAAGGCGCTGATGGTGTCCGGCGCCAAGCGCAACCCCGCATTCCCCGACGTACCCTGCGCCTCCGAAGTGGGCCTGCCCGACTACACCGTGACCACCTGGTACGGCCTGTGGGCGCCCAAAGGCACACCGGCCGACGTGCAGGCCCGCATCGTGGATGAGATCAAGCGCCTGGGCACCGCCGATGAACTCAAGGCCGTGTGGGCCAGCAACGGCGCGGATTACGGCGGCATGACGCAGCAGCAGTTTGGCGCGTTTGTGAGCAGCGAGGTCAAGCGCTGGGCGGCGGTGGTGAAGGCGTCTGGCGCAAAGCTGGACTAACCCCCAAGGAGAACGCCACCCGTGGCCTGGCAAAGCCAGTTCCACGGTGGCGCTGGCGATGGCATGGCGGGGTGAGAAGGTCGTGGGCGGTATGTGAAGGAAATGGATACCAGGATGTCGGGTGAAGTGTTGATGAATGCTGGGGAGGGCGGGGTGGTGCATGTCACCCTGCGCCACACCGGGCGGCTGAATGCCATGTCGCGGCCCATGTGGCGGCAGTTGCGTGCGGTGTTTGAAGACGTTCAGCGCTCGGCCGATGCGCGCTGTGTGCTCATCGCGGGCGAGGGCGGGGCGTTCTGTGCGGGCGGAGACATTTCAGAGTACCCCGGCTTCCGTTTTGACGCGGCCGCGCTGCGCGACTTTCATGAAAACGACGTGTGGGGCGGGCTCAATGCCATGCTCCAGTGCGACGTGCCCATCGTGGCCCAGATCAGCGGCGCCTGCATGGGCGCCGGCGTGGAGATTGCCAGCTGCTGCGACATCCGGGTGGCGGGCAATGGCGCGCGTTTTGGCGCGCCGATTGCCAAGCTGGGTTTTCCGATGGCCCCGCGCGAGGCGCAGCTGGTGGCAGGTGCAGTGGGTGACGTGACCGCACGCCGGATGCTGCTGGAAGCCGCCACCTTCAGCGCTCCCGACATGCTGGCACGCGGCTTTTTGAGCCGCGTGGTGGCCGACGACATGGTGGCCACCGAAGCCCTGGGCAGTGCCCAGCGCATTGCCGCGCTGGCGCCCCAGGCCGCCCGCATGAACAAACAGACGTTTCGGGCGCTGAAAGCGCCTGTAGCGCTACAGAATCATGCCTTGTCTGCTATTGAAAACATAGTAAATGGCCCTGCCGACCCCTATGCCTACGCCGCCAGCGCCGAGCATCGCGAAGGGATCTCTGCCTTTCTGGACAAGCGCGCGCCGGTGTTCTGACCGACGCCTCCGTCCCCGCTTTCTCCCATTCAGTCGGTCCCAACCTCTCAACCCAGCCACCCAGCCCATTGAAGTCTGAGCCATGAGCCAACACAACCTCTTCAGCGCCCTGCGCGCCGCTTTCCCGTCCGACCTGGACAGCACTGCCGTTGAGACCACGGCGGCAGACGGCACCCCGCTGTTCTACACCTGGCGCGATCTGGACCGCGCCAGCGCCCGCATCGCCAACCTGCTTGCATCGCTCAAGCTGCCCGAAGGCAGCCGGGTGGCCGTGCAGGTCGAAAAGTCGGTCGAAGCCATGGCGCTGTACCTGGCCACGCTGCGTGCGGGCTACGTCTTTTTGCCGCTCAACACCGCCTACCAAAGCGCCGAGATCGAATACTTCATCGGCAACGCCGAGCCGGCCGTGGTGGTGTGCTCGCCCGGCAACTTTGGCTGGGTCAGCAAGATTGCCTTCACCCTGGGCACGCAGCATGTCTTCACCCTGGGTGACGACCGCACCGGCAGCCTGCTGGAGCGTGCAGCACACCACGGCGACGAGCACCAGGCCGTGTCCCGCAGCGCCGACGACCTGGCCGCCATCCTGTACACCAGCGGCACCACCGGCCGCAGCAAGGGCGCCATGCTCACGCACGGCAACATGCTCAGCAATGCCGTCATGCTCAAGGACTACTGGGGCTGGAAGAAGGGGGACGTGCTCATCCACGCGTTGCCCATCTTCCACGTGCATGGCCTGTTCGTGGCCATCCATGGCGCGCTCATCAACGGCAGCAAGATGATCTGGATGGCCAAGTTCGACCCCAAGGCCGTCATCGCCGCCATGCCCCGCGCCACCGTGTTCATGGGCGTGCCCACACTGTACGTGCGCATGCTGGCCGAGACTGGTTTGAACAAACAGGCCGTCAAGAACATGCGCCTGTTCATCGCAGGCTCTGCACCGCTGCTCATCGAAACCTTCAAGGAATGGCAGCAGCGCACCGGCCACACCATCCTGGAGCGCTACGGCATGAGCGAAACCATCATGCTCACCAGCAACCCCTACAGCGCCGACCAGCGCTACAAGGGCCAGGACGAACGCCGTGGCGGCACCGTGGGCTTCCCTCTGCCGGGCGTGAGCCTGCGCGTGCAGGGCGACGACGGCAAAGACCTGCCCGTGGGCGAGATCGGTGGCATCCAGGTCAAGGGTCCCAACGTGTTCAAGGGCTACTGGCGCATGCCCGAAAAGACCGCCGAAGAGTTCACGAAAGACGGCTACTTCAAGACCGGCGACGTGGGCAAGGTCGATGAGCGCGGCTACGTGCACATCGTGGGCCGCAGCAAAGACCTCATCATCAGCGGCGGCTACAACGTCTACCCCGCAGAGATCGAGGGCTACATCAACGACATGCCCGGCGTGGCCGAAAGCGCCCTGGTGGGTGTGCCGCACCCTGACTTTGGCGAAGTGGGCGTGGCCGTGGTCATTGCCAAGCCCGGTGCCAGCCTGGACGCCGATGCCATCGTGGCCCAGCTCAAGTCGCAGTTGGCCAACTTCAAGATCCCCAAGAAGTGCTTCGTGGTGTCCGAGCTGCCGCGCAACACCATGGGCAAGGTGCAAAAGAACCTGCTGCGGGATCAGTACAAAGGGTTGTTCGCCTGAGGCAGGCCCGCAAGTGGAGGCCTTCGCACTGGCAAAAATAGTGTGAACAGGCCCTAGCCCGCTGCAGAGGCCTGGGGGTTGCAGAAAATGCAGGGCGTGGCGGCTGGCGCCGCGGCGCCCTCGGCATGGTTGCAGCAGTGTTCCAGCCACCCCGCCACCAGCCGGTACACCGACAAATTGGTGCGTGCCGTGGGCGCGCACAGGTAGTAGCCGAGCGGGCTGTCAAAGCGGTCGTTCAGGGGCTCTACCAGAGTGCCTGCCTGCAATTCGTCTTCTACCAGGCAGGTGGGCACGATGCCTACACCAAAGCCTGAAACCGCTGCGCGGATGATGAGTGAATACAGGTTGAAGCCCGGCCCGAAGCGGCTGGCGCTGGTGTCCAGGCCGTGGGCTTCCATCCAGTCCTGCCAGGCCAGGGGCACCTCAATGTGCTGCAGCAGCGTGGCGCGCATCAAATCTTGTGGGGTGTTCAGGGGCAGGGCGGCCTGCAGTTGCGGGCTGCACACGATGCTGGTTTCCTTGCCAATCAGGTAGCGCGCATTGGCGCTGGGCCAATTGCCGTAGCCGTACTGAATGGCCGCGTCGAATTCATGCGGTGTCGCAAAGTCGTGCGCATGCTGGTAGCGCACAAAGTTCAGCGACACCTGCGGCAGCGTGCGCTTGAAGTGCCCCAGGCGCGGAAACAGCCACTGCGCCGCAAACGTGGGCGGCACGGACAGGTTGAGCGAGCCGCCATCGCCCCCGTACGACATGAGCTGTGCCGTGGCAGATTCCAGCGCGGCCATGGCCGGGCGGGTGGCGTTGAGGTAGGTAGCGCCCGCCTCGGTCAGCTCCAGCCCGGTGGCTTTGCGGATGAACAGCTTCTGGCCCAGGTAGTCCTCCAGCGCCGCGATGTGGCGGCTGATGGCGCTTTGTGTCACGCACAGCTCGCGCGCTGCCATGGTGAAGGCCTGGTGCTTGGCGGCGGAGTGAAAGGCGTTCAGCTCAGAGATGGTGGGGCACAGGCGGCGCATAGATGTGGCCTAGGGGGTATGAGTAGGGCTCATGGGATGGTGAGATTTTAGGCGTTGCGGATAAGGTCAATTGGCCCGATAAATGCGTCCTGTGACAGCAACGTGTCAAGCGCCACACTCTGTAGATGCTGCAATGCACCAGATGGATGCTTGATGGTCTTCATGGCCCTCTGAAAAAGCAGGCTATGAGTAATTTTGAAGCCATCGCGCCCACTTTGACGAATCTCATGACCTCTTTGTTGATTGAAAACAGCCGTGTGCTGGATGTCCACGCACTCACACTGCGCACCGGCCTGTCCGTTCTGGTGCAGGACGGCCGCATTGCGGCGGTAGGCACCGACCTGCAGGTGCCAGAAGGGACCACCACGCTCGACGCCAAGGGCATGACCCTGATGCCCGGCCTGATCGACTGCCACGTGCACGTGGTGGCGTCTTCGTTCAACTTGGGTGCCGTGGCCAAGATGCCCAACGTGTTCACCATGATGCGCTCGCTGCCCATCATGAAGGGCATGCTGGAGCGGGGCTTTACCACCGTGCGTGATGCGGGCGGCGCCGACTGGTCGCTGGCCGAGGCGGTGCGAACGGGGCTGGTGCAGGGGCCGCGCATCTTCCCTGCGGGCAAGGCGCTGTCGCAAACCGGCGGGCATGCGGATTTCCGCCAGCGCAACGATGACCTGGATGTGTGTTCGTGCGCCTACAAGCTGGGCAACATCGGCCGCGTGGTCGATGGCGTGGATGCTTGCCGCCTGGCGGTGCGTGAAGAAATTCTGAAGGGCGCCACGCAGATCAAGGTGATGGCTTCGGGCGGCGTGGCATCGCCCAACGACCCGATTGGCAACCTGGGCTATTCCGAGGCCGAGCTGCACGCCATTGTGGAAGAAGCATCCAATGCCAACACCTATGTCATGGCCCACGCCTACACGCCCCGCGCCATCGCCCGCGCCGTGCGCTGCGGCGTGCGCACCATCGAGCACGGCAATCTGGTGGATGCGCCCACGGCAGAGTTCATGGCCGAGATGGGCGCTTTCATGGTGCCCACGCTCATCACCTACGAGGGCCTGGCCAACGAGGGCGAGCGTTATGGCCTGCCTGCGGTGTCGATTGCCAAGATCGACTCGGTACGTGGCCAGGGCAAGCAGGCCATCGAGATCCTGGCCAAGGCGGGCGTGAAGATGGGCCTGGGCAGCGACTTGCTGGCCGAGACGCATTACCTGCAGTCGGACGAGTTGCGCCTGCGCGCGGAGATTCTGGGCAATGGCCCGGTGCTGCAGCAGGCCACGCTGATTGGCGCGGAGATTCTGGGCCAGCAAGGCCAGCTGGGCGAAGTCACGGCCGGTGCCATTGCCGACATCTTGCTGGTCGATGGCAACCCGCTCACCGACATCACCTGCCTGCTGAACCAGGGCGAGCGCATTCGCGCCATCGCCAAGGACGGCGTGTGGGTCAAGAACACCCTTTGAGTCCCTTTCACCCCCTCACCCCCATCCCATTCCCCTACCGGAGATCACCATGCAACGTAGAAATTTCGTCAAGCTCGGCGGCGCCGCTGCGGCTCTGCAGTTCCTTCCCTCCATCGGTTTCAGCCAGCAAGGTGAGGTGTTCCGCATTGGCTCGCTCACGCCCATCACCGGTGCAGGCAGCCCCTACGGCCCAGGCATGCAGCAGGCCATCCGCCTGGCCGTGGATGAGGTCAATGCCGCGGGCGGCGCGGGTGGGCGCAAGCTCGAACTCTTCACCGAAGACGACCAGACCAAGCCTGACGCGGCCGTGCTGGCCGCCAAGAAGCTGATCGAAGTGAACAAGGTGCAGGCGGTGCTGGGCACCTGGGCCTCGGGCGTGACGCTGGCAGTGATGCCGCTGACCGACGCGGCAGGCATCATCCAGATGAACGTGTCGGGTGCGCCCGCCATTTCCACGCTGGACACCAAGGACCTGGTGTGGCGCTTTCAGGCCACCAACGACCGCTTTGGCGCGGCCTTCGCCGAGATTTGCACCAAGCGCGGCTTCAAGCGCCCGGCCACGATGGCGTTCAACAACGCATCCGGCCTGGGCAACGTGGAAGGCTTCACCAAGGCCTGGGAGAAACGCGGCGGCAAGGTGGCGGCCCATGTCACCTACGAGCCCAGCCGCCCCAGCTACCGCAGCGAGCTGCAGAAGATTCTGGCCGCCAAGCCGGATGTGATCGTGATGGGCTCGTACCTGCCCGACACCACCATCATCCTGCGCGAGTGGTTCCAGTCCGGTGCGGAAACGAAGTGGATCATCCCCGGCTGGGCGGCCAACCCCGACCTGGTGAAGGCCTTGGGCGCAGAGGTGTGTGAAGGCATCATTTCGGTGGACACGGTGTCCAACGAAAAGAGCGCCTCCTACGCCCAGTTTGACGCGGCCTTCACCAAGGCCACGGGCAAGGCCGCGTCCACCAACATCTACGCCGCCATGGCGTACGACATGGTGATCTCGCTGGCGCTGGCCATGGAGGCCGCTGGCCCCAAGGCCACGGTAGAGCAGGTCAACGCCAAGATGCGCGATGTCTCCAACGCCCCCGGCACGGCAGTGTTCACCTTTGCCGAAGGCAAGGCGCAACTGGCCAAAAAGGCCAAGGTGAACTACGAAGGCGCATCGAGCAAGCTGGACTTTGACAAGGCGGGCGATGTGACGCCGGACTTTGGCGTGTTCATCATCGAAAAGGGCCAGCTGGTGCGGCGCGACGTGGTGTCCATCACGATGTGATGGACCGCGCCCGGTGCGCCTGCCAGGTGCAGGCCCCGGGCATTTTTTTTGCGGCGCACAGCGCAGATGTGCATGGGATGACGGAATGACGCAATGACCTGGATCGACTTTGTAAACCTGCTGATCAACGGATTGATCGAAGGCCTGGTGGTGGCACTGCCTGCCCTGGCCATGACCCTGGTGATGGGCGTCAACCGCTTTCCCAACGCAGCCACGGGCGACATGCTCACCACCGGCGCCTACGCTGCCGTGGCGGTGCAGCTGTTGGGGGGCTGGCCGCTGTGGGCGGCGGCGCTCATCAGCATGGTGGTCACGGCCGTGGTGTCGGCGGGCTCGTACACGCTGATCTTTCGCAAGCTGGCCGGGCGGCCCATGGTGTCGTCCATGCTCGCAGCCATTGGCCTCGGGTTTTTGCTGCGCAGCCTGATCGGTTTCTTTGCTGGGCATGAACAGCGCACGTTTGACCTGCCCCTGGTGCGCGCCTGGAACTTTGGTGGCATTCGCGTGTTGCCCACCGACCTGGCCATTGCGGCGGTGGCTGCCGTTTGCCTGCTGGTGGTGTTTGTGCTGATCTACCGCACCAGCTTTGGCCGCCAGCTGCGCGCCGTGGCCGATAGTGCGGACCTGGCGCGGGCCAGCGGCATCCGCGCCAATGGGTTGATGCTTAGTTTGTGGCTGCTGGTGGGGGTCTTGTCCTCGCTGGGTGGCGTACTGCTGGGCATGAAGGCCGTGGTCAGCCCCGAGATGGGGTGGGAGAGCCTGATCCCCGCGTTTGCCGCCATGGTGCTGGGCGGCATCGGTAGCCCGGTGGGCGCGGTGCTGGGTGCGCTGCTGCTGTGTGTGGCGCAAGAGCTGGCGGTGCCACTGATGGGGCCGTCGTACAAGCTGGTGCTGTCGTTTGTGGTGTTGGCCCTGGTGCTGCTGGTGCGCCCGGCCGGCATCATGGGCCGCGTGCAGCTGGTGCGGTAAGGAGTTCGACCGATGATTGCTTACCTCTGTGCCATTGGCATCGTTGCCCTTATTTACTGCCTGCTGGCGCTGGGCCTGAACCTGCAGTTCGGCCTGACCCGGCTGGTCAACTTTGGCGTCGTGGCGTTCTTTGCCGTGGGCGCCTACACCTCGGGCCTGCTGGCGCTGCAAGGCGTGCCGCTGGTGCTGTGTTTTGTGGCGGCGGCTGTGCTCTCGGGCTTGCTGGCGCTGCCCATTGGCCTGCTGTCGCTGCGACTGCGCGATGACTACCTGGCCATCGTGACGCTGGGCTTTTCGGAGGCGGTGCGCATCTCCATCCAGCAAGAAAGCTGGCTGACCAAGGGCGTGCAGGGCTTGCCCGGCTTGCCCAAGCTGTTTGCGTCCTGGGGCAGTGGTGTGTCGGACATGGCGATTTTTGCCACGCTGCTGGCGGTGGTTGCGGTGGTGGCCTGGGGCACGGTGCGCCTGGCGGCCAGTCCGTTTGGCCGGCTGCTCAAGGCCATTGGCGACGATGAGCCCGCGTTGTCGGCCCTGGGCAAGGACCCGGCCAGGTTCAAGGTGCAGGTGTTCATGCTGGGGGCGGCGCTGGCTGGCGTGGCGGGGGCGTTCTATGCGCACTTCATCACCTTCATCACGCCAGAGCAGTTCATCCCGCTCATCACGTTCTATGTGTGGATGGGACTGGTGATGGGCGGCTCGGGCACGGTGCGCGGCGCGGTGTTTGGCTCGCTGCTGCTCATGGTGTTTCTGGAGGGCTCGCGCTTTGCCAAGGACTGGGTGCCGGGCGTGTCAGAAGTTGGCATGGCCAGCCTGCGTTTGGCTGCGGTGGGCCTGGCGCTGATTCTGGTCACCCTGTACAAGCCCAACGGCCTGTTTGGAGGCAAAACCCAATGACCGCAACAACGATGCTGAAAGTGGAGGCCGTCACGCGGCAATTCGGGGGCTTCAAGGCGGTGGACGGTGTGTCGCTGCAACTGGGCACGGGCGAGATTCTGGGCATTGCAGGCACCAACGGTGCGGGCAAGAGCACACTGTTTGCGGCCATTGCCGGGCAGCAGCCAGCGGACGCGGGGCAGATCCACTTTGAGGGGCATGACATCACCCGCATGCCCCCCTACCGCCGCGCGCGGCTGGGGCTGGTGCGCACGTTCCAGATTCCGCGTGAGTTCAAGAGCCTCACGGTGCACGAGAACCTGATGGCGGCTGCCGCCAACCCGCAAGGGGAGCGGCTGGTGAACGCCTTCTTCCAGACGCGCAGTCTGCGCGAGCACGAGGCGCAGTTGTCTGCCAAGGCGGACCGAATCCTCCAGTTTTTGAACCTGGCACGGGTGCGCGATGTGACGGCGGGGGGCTTGTCGGGCGGGCAGAAGAAGCTGGTGGAGTTGGGCCGGGTGCTGATGCTGGACCCGCGCTGCATCTTGCTGGACGAGCCGTTTGCCGGGGTGAACCCGGTGCTGATCGAAGAGATCTGTGACCGCGTGCGCGAGCTGAACGGGCAGGGCATTGCGTTCATCGTGATCGAGCACCACCTGCAGGCGCTCAAGTCGCTCTCCAACCGCATGATCGTGATGGACCGGGGCTCCATCCTGGCCGAGGGCGACCCGCACACGGTGCTGGACGACCCGCGTGTGCAGGAAGCCTATATGGGAGGGGTGGTATGAGCGGCGCAGACAACTTGCTGCAGATAGCGCAATTGCGCGGCGGGTATTCCGAGGTGGACATCATCCACGGCATTGACCTGGCCGTGGCGCCGGGCGAGATCGTGACCATTGCGGGCACCAACGGCGCAGGCAAGTCCACCCTGGTGAAGGCGCTGCTGGGCCTGCTGCCACGGGTGGCAGGCACCATCCACTTGGGGGGGCGCGACATCACGGCCTTGTCGGCCGAAGACCGCTTTGACGCAGGGCTGGCCTACGTGCCGCAGGTGGCCAATGTGTTCCCTTCGCTCACCGTGCGCGAGAACCTGTTGGTGGTGCGCGGCGTGGCAAACGTCAAGCGCCGCATGGACGAGGTGCTGGCCGACTTTCCGGCGCTGGTGGAACGTTTGCCTCAGCCCGCTAGCAACCTCTCGGGTGGCGAGCGCCAGCAGCTCGCCTTTGCGCGGGCCCTCATGCCATCGCCGCGCATCATGGTGCTGGACGAACCCACGGCAGCGCTGGCGCCCTCGCTGGTCGGCAAGGTGTTTGACATGGTGCAAAAGCTGCCCGCCGCAGACGTGGCGGTGCTGATGGTGGAGCAGCGCGCGCGCCAGGCGCTGCAGATCAGCCAGCAGGGCTACATCCTGGACCAGGGGCGCTGCGTGCTGCAGGGCCCGGCGCAGGGGCTGCTGGCCGATGAGCGCATGGCGCAGCTTTACCTGGGCAACCACTGAGCCACAGGGCACCCAGCCCTCAATGAAGAACACCGAGGAGGCTGCACGCCTGCTCGGTGTTTTGCTATATATTTGATAGCTACTAGTGCATGTTGTACTGGCGCTAGCAGCTGTTTTTATGCTTAGCGAAGCACCAGCACAGGGATGTGCGAATGTGTCAGCACATGCTGCGTTTCGCTGCCCAGCAGCAGGCGCTTGAGGCCCTTGCGGCCGTGCGATGCCATCACGATCAGGTCGCACTTGTGCTTCTTGGCGGCTGCAATCACGGCTTCGGCCACCAGGTCGGACTTGGCGACCACGGCCTTCACGGTCACGCCTTGTGCGCCGCCCTGGGCTTTCACGCCATCGACCATGGCCTGTGCGGCATCGCCCCACTGGGCTTCGATGCGTTTGACGTCGTTCATGTCCACCGGCATGCCGCCTTCAAAGTAGCTGCGGGGGTAGCGGGGCACCACCTTGAGGGCGACCACGGTGGCGCCGGTCAGTGCGGCCAGGGACAGGCCATGTTCCACCGCTTTGTCCGACAGAGGGGATCCGTCTGTAGCGATCAGGATGCGTTTGTACATAAAAGGGCTCCTCAAAGTGATGGAACAAGCTTAGGATGAATCATGTTCCGGGGCTTGATCCAGGTCAATGTAGTTGTCATGCCCCACAGATAGGCTTGAACCATGTCCATGTTTCAACCCGGTGCGCCGGCTTCTTCTGCGGTGCATCCTTCTGACTGCGTGGCAGATCCGTTGCCGCCGCAGCGGGTAGAGCTGCTGGATGACCCCCAGGAATGGCTGGCGTTCGGCCGACCCTGCACCCCTGCCGGTAGCCCCTTGCCGGGTGGCGCCACCGACCCTGCAACGGCTGACGCCGCAGCCACCGCATGGGACTCCCACGTGGTGCTGGAGGGCATGCACTGCGCGGCCTGTGCCCTCACGATCGAAGACGCCCTGCGGGCCGTGCCCGGCGTGTTGCAAGCCGATGTGAGCGCCGCTACGCGCCGGGCGCGCGTGGTGTGGCAGCCTGGCCGGGTATTGCCGTCGCAGTGGATGGAGGCCGTGCGCCACGCGGGTTACCGTGCCATGCCCGCCATGGATGCGTTTGCGCGCGACCAGCGCCTGCGCGAGAGCCGCCGTGCGCTGTGGCGCTGGCTGGTGGCGGGCTTTTGCATGATGCAGGTGATGATGTATGCGTGGCCCGCCTACGTGGCACAGCCGGGCGACCTGTCGGGCGAGATGGAGCAGCTGTTGCGCTGGGCCTCCTGGGTCATCACGCTGCCCATGGTGGTGTTTTCCTGTGGTCCATTTTTTACCAGCGCGCTGCGAGACATTCGCCTGCGCCGCGTCAGCATGGACCTGCCCGTGGCGTTGGGTATGGCCATCACGTTCGTGGTCAGCACCGCTGGCACTTTTGACCCTGCAGGCATCTTTGGCAAGGAGGTGTACTACGACTCCTTGACCATGTTCGTGTTCTTCCTGCTCACCGGCCGCTGGCTGGAGCTGCGCCTGCGGGATCGCACGGCGGGTGCGCTGGAGGCCGTGATGAACCGCCTGCCCGACAGTGTGGAGCGGCGCGCGGCGGATGGCAGCTTCACCCGCGTGGCCACGCGGCGCATTGTGGTGGGGGACACCATCCGTGTGCTGCCCGGCGAGGCGTTTCCTGCCGACGGCCGCATCACAGCAGGCAGCACCCACGCCGATGAGGCTCTGCTGACGGGCGAATCCACACCCGTTGCACGCCCTGTCGGCAGCACCGTGACGGCGGGCAGCTACAACCTGCAGGCGCCGGTCGAGGTGCTGGTGGAAGGCACAGGTGGGCAAACCCGCTTTGCGCAGATCGTGGCACTGATGGAGAGCGCATCGCTGCAAAAGCCACGGCTGGCGCAGCTGGCGGACCGCATTGCACGGCCTTTCCTGGTCGCCGTTTTGCTGGCGGCGGCGCTGGCGGCTGCCTATTGGTGGCCGTCGGACCCCGGGCATGCGCTGATGGTGGCGGTGGCCGTGCTCATCGTCACCTGCCCGTGCGCGTTGTCACTGGCCACCCCGGTGGCCATGCTCACGGCGGCAGGCACGCTGGCGCGCCACGGCGTGCTGGTGCGCAATCTACAGGGGCTGGAGGCGCTGGCCCAGGTGGACACCATGGTATTCGACAAGACCGGTACGCTGACCCGCGACGGCATGGCGCTGCAAGCGGTGCATCCTGCGGGCGGTTGCAGCGCAGAAGAGGCACTGGACCTGGCCGCAGCGCTCGCGCGCCAGTCCATGCACCCGGCTTCGCGGGCCTTGGCTGCGGCGGCTTCTGCACAGCAGCTGCCGTTGGGGCGTTGGCAGGTGACGGGTCTGCAAGAGGATGCAGGGCAGGGGCTGACTGCTACCGTGGAGGACACCACCGGGGCAGCAGTTGCTCGCACGATCCGCCTGGGCTCTGCCCGCCATGCGGGCGTTGCCAACGATGCCGGCGGTGCTGCGCTGCAGGTCGTGCTCTCTGAGCAATCGGCAGATGGAGTCTTGCGCGAACTGGCCCGCTTTGATCTGGTGGAAGACCTGCGGGCTGAGGCCTCCGCCGTGGTGCACGCCTTGCAGCAGGACGGTGTGGCCGTGCAATTGCTGTCGGGTGACCGCCGGGGTGCAGTGCAGCGGGTGGCCACGCAGGCGGGCATTGCCCAGGCCCAGGGCGAGTGCACTCCGCAAGGCAAGCTGGCCGCGCTGCAGGCACTGCAGTCGCAAGGACACCACGTGGCCATGGTGGGCGATGGCCTCAATGACGGCCCGGTGCTTGCGGGGGCCCATGTCTCTTTTGCCTTCGGCCGCGCAGTGCCACTGGCGCAGTCCCGGGCGGACTTTGTGGTGCTGGGCGACAGCCTGGTGCTGGTGCCGCAAACGGTGCTGCTGGCACGCCGCACCCTGCGCGTGGTGCGCCAGAACCTGTGGTGGGCTGCGGCCTACAACGCGCTGTGTGTGCCGCTGGCGGTGCTGGGCTGGATGCCCGCCTGGCTGGCCGGGCTGGGCATGGCGCTGAGTTCGCTGCTGGTGGTGCTCAACGCAGCGCGCCTGGCGCGCGACCTGCCTTCCTTGCCTGGTTTGCACAGTGCGCCATTGCCCACGGTGGCGTTGCCTGCACGATCCGACCCCATGGCTGGCAGCGCGCCGCAGCCGCCCCTTGATCTTTCCAAGACCCCGCTGGAGCTTGTCTGATGGACATACTTTATTTGCTGATTCCTCTGTCCGTGATGCTGGTGCTTCTGATTCTGGGAGGCCTGTGGTGGGCCGTGTACCACGGCCAGTTCGAGAGCGTAGAACAAGAGGGGGAGCGCATTCTCCGAGACGGTTGACTTGTGTCAATGCCCGATAGCCGCGACTGCAACAAACTCTTACTGCAATACAAAGAGGTGCCCGATGGATTTTCCAAAAACAAATGCTGCGCACTACAACGATACGGTAGTGCGGCAGTTCTCTATCCTGGCCGTGGTGGTGGGGGTGGTCGGCATGCTGGTGGGCGTCATCATCGCCGCCCAGTTGGCCTGGCCAGAACTCAACTTTGGCATTCCGTGGCTGAGTTATGGCCGCTTGCGACCCTTGCACACCAATGCGGTGATCTTTGGTTTTGGCGGCAGCGCGCTGTTTGCTACCAGCTACTACGTGGTGCAGCGCACCTGCCAGGTCCGGCTTTTTGCCGGCCCACTGGCTGCATTCACCTTTTGGGGCTGGGTGCTGGTCATTGCGGCAGCGGTCGTCAGCCTGCCCATGGGTTACACCCAAGGCAAGGAATACGCTGAACTTGAATGGCCCATTGACATCCTGATCACGCTGGTCTGGGTGTCCTATGCCATCGTGTTCTTCGGAACCATTGGCACCCGCAAGGTCAAGCACATCTATGTGGCCAACTGGTTCTTTGGTGCCTTCATCCTGGCCGTGGCTCTGCTGCACCTGGTGAACAGCGCAGCCATCCCTGCGGGCATGATGAAGAGCTACTCGGCCTATGCCGGTGTGCAGGACGCCATGGTGCAATGGTGGTACGGCCACAATGCAGTGGGCTTCTTCCTGACCGCTGGCTTCCTGGGCATGATGTACTACTTCATCCCCAAGCAGGCGGGCCGTCCGGTGTACAGCTACCGCCTATCGATCGTCCACTTCTGGGCGCTGATCTTCACGTACATGTGGGCGGGCCCACACCACCTGCACTACACCGCGCTGCCTGACTGGACGCAATCGGTGGGCATGGTGTTCTCGCTCATCCTGCTGGCCCCCAGCTGGGGCGGCATGATCAACGGCATCATGACCCTGTCGGGCGCATGGCACAAGCTGCGTGACGACCCCATCCTCCGCTTCCTGATCGTGTCGCTGTCGTTCTACGGCATGTCCACGTTCGAAGGCCCGATGATGTCCATCAAGACCGTCAATGCCCTGAGCCACTACACCGACTGGACCATTGGCCACGTGCACTCCGGCGCCCTGGGCTGGGTGGGTCTGATCTCGATGGGTTCGCTGTACTACCTGGTGCCGCGCCTGTTCGGCAAGGACAAGATGCACTCTGTCAAGGCGATCGAGCTGCACTTCTGGATGGCCACCATCGGCATCGTGCTGTATATCGCAGCGATGTGGATTGCCGGCGTGATGCAGGGCCTGATGTGGCGCGCGGTCAACCCCGACGGCACCCTGACCTACACATTCGTGGAAAGCGTGAAGGCCACCTATCCCTTCTATGTGATCCGTGTGGCGGGTGGCTTGCTGTACCTGGGCGGCATGCTGGTCATGGCCTGGAACGTGTGGCTGACTGCCATCTCGGGTCGTTCGGTCAAGGTGGCCATTCCTGCTGTGAACGCGGCCCACGCTTGAGTCCGAAGGAGATCATTCATGTCCAACAACAACACATCTGCTTCGACCGGTTTCTCCCATGAAAAGGTGGAGACCAACAACTTTCTGATGATCGTGCTCATCCTGATCGTGATCGCCATTGGCGGTCTGGTCGAGATCGTGCCCCTGTTCTTCCAGAAGTCCACGACCGAGGCCGTCAAGGGTGTGGAGCCCTACAACGCCCTGCAGCTGGCGGGCCGCGACATCTACATCCGCGAGGGTTGCTACAACTGCCATTCGCAGATGATCCGCCCCTTCCGCGCCGAGACGCTGCGCTATGGCCACTACTCGGTGGCAGGCGAGTTTGTGTATGACCACCCCTTCCAGTGGGGCAGCAAGCGCACTGGGCCTGACCTGCACCGCGTGGGTGGCAAGTACAGCGACGAATGGCATCGCATCCACCTGAACAACCCCCGCGATGTGGTGCCCGAGTCCAACATGCCCGCGTACCCCTGGCTCGAAAAGAACCAGGTGGACCCTGCAGTGATGGCTCCCCGCATGAAGGCCCTGCGCACCGTGGGCGTGCCTTACACCGACGAGCAGATCACTGCTGCGGCGGGCGAGGTCAAGGGCAAGACGGAGCAGGACGCGCTCATCGCCTACCTGCAAGTCATGGGCCGTGCGCTCAAGTAAGCAAAGGAGATATCCCATGGACATCACCACCATGCGCATCGTCGCCACCCTGGCATCGATGGCCTGCTTCATTGGCATCTGGGTCTGGGCCTACCGAGGCCGCAACAAGGCCCGGTTCGACGAGGCAGCCCAGCTGCCTTTCGAGACAGATTGACCTTCACCAGAACGAGAACACCCCATGAGTGACTTCACCAGCAATTTCTGGTCGGTCTTTGTGACCACGCTGACCCTGGTCGGCATCATCGCCTGCGGCATCCTGCTTTGGATGGCAGGCCGCAAGAAGGTGGTTGCCACCTCCGACAACACCACCGGCCACGTCTGGGACGAGGACCTGGTTGAAATGAACAACCCCCTGCCGCGCTGGTGGGTGTGGCTGTTCGTCATCACCATCGTCTTTGGCCTGGGCTACCTGGCTGCCTACCCAGGTCTGGGCAGCTTTACCGGCAAGCTCAACTGGACGCAAAAGGGGGAGTACGAAGCCGAGATGGCCAAGGCCAAGACGGAGCTGGAGCCCCTGTATGCCCGCTTTGTATCCATGAAGCCCGAAGACGTGGCCAAGGACCCGCAGGCCCATGCCATTGGCGAGCGCTTGTTCATGAACAACTGCGCGCAGTGCCACGGCTCGGATGCACGCGGCAGCAAGGGCTTCCCGAACCTGACGGACAACGACTGGCTGCATGGCGGCACACCCGAAAAGATCCGCGAGACGCTGGAGAAGGGCCGCATCGGCAACATGCCTCCCATGGCAGCGGCCGTGGGCACCCCAGAAGACGTGCGCAACCTGTCGCATTACGTGTTGAGCCTGTCGGGTAGCCCGCACGACTCGCTGCGTGCATCGCTGGGCAAGTCCAAATTTGCGGCTTGCGCGGCCTGCCACGGCATGGATGGCAAGGGCAACCAGGCACTGGGTGCACCCAATCTGACCGACGATATCTGGCTGCATGGCTGGGGCGAGGCTGCCATCACGGCCATGATCAACAACGGAAAGGTCAACCAGATGCCTGCACAAGCCGAGAAGTTGACCGAGGCGCAGATCGGCGTACTCTCTGCCTATGTGTGGGGCCTGTCGAACAAGCAGGTGGCTGCACGTTGATATGTCCACCGGGCGGTGCTTGAGGCACTGTGCCCGGGTTTCCTTTTCAAAGTAAGCCTGTCCTCCGTTCATAAAGCGACACCATGAGCACACCCAGCGAGCCTGCTCGCAAGGTCATCCCGATTACGCCAGTCGCCGCCGATGCGTCCTCTGCGGGCGAGATCATCTCGCTGTACGAAGCGCAAAAGAAGATCTACCCGCGCTCGATCAGCGGATTGTTTGCGCGCTGGCGTTGGGGCATGGTGCTTTTGACGCAGCTGGTGTTTTACGGGCTGCCGTGGTTTGAATGGGGCCAGCGCCAGATGGTGCTGTTTGATCTCGGGGCTCGCAGGTTCTACATCTTTGGCCTGGTGCTCTATCCGCAGGATTTCATCTATCTCACCGGCCTTCTGATCATTTCGGCGCTGTCGCTGTTCCTTTTCACCGCCGTGGCAGGGCGCCTGTGGTGTGGCTTTGCCTGTCCGCAGACGGTGTACACCGAAATGTTCATGTGGATCGAGCACAAGATCGAAGGCGATCGCAGTGCCCGCCTCCGTCTGGACAACGGTCCCTGGACGTTCGAGAAGATCCGCAAAAAATTTCTCAAGCAGGTGGTGTGGATCGCCGTGGCCCTGTGGACCGGGTTCACTTTCGTAGGGTACTTCGTGCCCATCCGCGAACTGGGCAGCGAGCTGCTGGCGTTTGAAGGCGGCTGGCAGATTTTCTGGGTGCTGTTCTACGGTTTTGCCACCTACGGCAACGCAGGCTTCATGCGCGAGCAGGTCTGCAAGTACATGTGCCCCTATGCGCGCTTTCAGAGCGCAATGTTTGATAAAGACACGCTCATCGTCACCTACGACCCTGAGCGTGGCGAGCAGCGCGGCCCGCGCAAGAAGAACATTGACTACAAGGCCCAGGGGCTTGGCGACTGCATTGACTGCTCGCTGTGTGTGCAGGTCTGTCCGGTGGGCATCGATATCCGCAAGGGCTTGCAATATGAGTGCATTGGTTGCGGGTTGTGTGTGGACGCCTGCAATACGGTGATGGACAAGATGCAGTACCCGCGTGGCCTGATCCGCTATTCCACCCAGAACGGCGTGGCCAAGCGCTGGACGCAGTCCCAGATGCTGCGTCGCGTGTTGCGTCCCCGTGTGCTGATCTACACCGCCGTGCTGGTAGCACTGTGCGTTGCCATGCTGGCCAGCCTGGTGGTGCGCACGCCGCTGAAGGTGGATGTCGTGCGTGACCGGGCCGCGCTCTCGCGCATTGTGGCGGGGGGCAAACTGGAGAATATTTACCGGCTGCAGATCATGAATGCCACGGAGGGCGAACAGCGCTACCGCATCAGTGCGCGTGGACTGGAGGGGCTGGAGGTGGCCTCCGAGGTCGAAGTGGATATTGGCGCAGCAGAGTCGCGCTGGGTGGCCGTGCGTTTGCAGATTCCGTACGGTTCCGCCACGTCGGGCTCGCATGCGGTTCAGTTTGACGTGCAGGCCGTAGGGGCAGCTGCCCACGTGACGGAAAAATCCGTGTTTCTTGTGCCGCGTTGAGCGGCATCCCGGTGGGGCCTTTCAGGGTCGCACTTTGACCGATATTGTTGAGGAGTAGAGCACCATGTCTTCAAACCCTGCCATCGCTACACCGGCAGTTCCCGTGCCCTGGTGGAAGTTCGGCCATGTGTGGCTGGTGATTGCCGGGCCTGCCATCGTGATCGTGGCTGGCTTTGTGACGCTGTGGCTGGCGATTTCTCGGCCTGACCCGGTGGTGGCCGAGGATTACTACCGCCAGGGCATTGAGATCAACAAGACCTTGGTGGCGCCGGAGAAAAGCCTGGCACCGGCCCTCAAGGCCCGCAACCATGCGGCCACCCCTGTGCAAGACCAACCACGCTGACAACCCTCCGGTCGCTGCCCCCAGCGACCCCAGGCAGCACCAGGAGACAGAACCGATATGTGGACGCAACGCCTGATGTGGATTGCATGGCCCGCCTTCTTGATGGCGGGCGTGCTGGAGATGCTGGTTTTTGCCATGGTGGACCCCCAGGACCTGCACTGGTTCGGCCAGCCCCTGGCGCTGTCACGGCAAGGGGTGTACACCCTCGCATTTTTTGTGTTTTGGGCCATCACCATGGCAACGAGCGCATTGACGACACTGCTGTCCATGTCTCCGTTCGAGGTCAACCGGTGCCCGGTGCCCGATGGGGAGCGCCCCGACGATTGCCGCAAGACATCGTCCTGCCCCTGAGCCCTTTTCGCCTGCTTGTCTGGGCATGCAATGCATGCCGTTTCGCAAGAGATGGTTGTACTTTGTGCTGAACCGACCCTCTGCGTGGAAGTGGCTCAGTGTCAGTGTCGTCAGTGGCAGGTCTGCTGGCTGTTCACAATGCGTCGCAGGGCATCGGTGTCGAGGATGCGCACATGGCGCTGTTTGACTTCCACGATCCCTTCTTCCACAAACTTGGAGAAGGTCCGGCTGACCGTTTCGAGTTTGAGGCCGAGGTAGCTGCCGATTTCTTCGCGCGTCATGCGCAACACCAGTTCCGACTGCGAGAAGCCCCGTGCATGCAGGCGCTGCACCAGGTTCAGCAAAAAGGCGGCCAGGCGTTCCTCGGCACGCATGCTGCCCAGCAGCAACATCACGCCGTGCTCGCGCACGATCTCGCGACTCATGATCTTGTGCACGTGGTGCTGCAGGGCTGTGACTTCGCGTGACAGCTCTTCAATGCGGTCGAAAGGCATGACACACACTTCAGCATCTTCAAGTGCCACCGCATCACAGGTATGGTGGTCATTGACGATGCCGTCGAGCCCGATGATCTCGCCCGCCATCTGAAAGCCCGTGACCTGGTCGCGACCGTCTTCCGTGGCCACGCAGGTCTTGAAGAACCCGGTGCGGATGGCATACAGGGACGTGAAGGACTCGCCATTGCGAAACAGCGTGCCTCCGCGTTTGACTTTGCGACGGACGGCAACCACCTCGTCAATGCGCTGGAGCTGCTCTTCGTTCAAGCCCACGGGCATGCACAGCTCGCGGAGGTTGCAGTTGGAGCAGGCGACTTTGATGGTGAGCGGGTTCATAGGCACATGGACTTGGGTTGTTGGTCGAGCATATCGTGCTTGCCGTACACGAACCTGAATACAGGGCGCGGGCGAGCGGCTGACCTTCATCAAATTGTCGCCGTATCGCTTGTTGGTTCACTTGATGCAGGTCAAGGACATGTCCCGGAGCCTACGGCACAGTCAAGGTGTACGCAAGGAAATTTCCCCATGACTGCTGTTTCGCCAGATCTTCTGCGCCGCTTTGACGTGCCAGGGCCCCGTTATACGTCCTATCCAACGGCCGACCGATTTGTGGAGGCCTTCGGTCAGGAAGATTATGTGCTGGCGCTGCAACAGCGCCGTTCGGGCACGCTGGCCAAGGCCATGCCGCTGTCCCTGTACGTGCACATCCCGTTTTGCGAATCCCTGTGCTACTACTGCGCCTGCAACAAGATCATCACCAAACACCATGACCGCGCCGAGGTCTACTTGCGCTACCTGAGCCGCGAGATCGACCTGCACACCGCGCACTGTGGCGTAGGACAGGTGGTGAGTCAATTGCACCTGGGCGGTGGCACGCCCACCTTCCTCTCAGATGCGGGCTTGCGGGAGCTGATGGCCATGCTCAAGCGCAGCTTCACGCTGGCGCCCGGTGGCGAATACTCGATCGAAGTGGATCCGCGCACGGTCAACTCTGAGCGTCTGGCGCTCCTGGCTGAATTGGGCTTTAACCGCCTGAGTTTTGGCGTGCAGGACTTTGATGCCGAAGTGCAAAAGGCCGTGCACCGCATTCAGCCTGCAGAGCAGGTTTTTGCACTGGTGGAGTCCGCCCGCTCGCTGGGATTTGATTCGGTGAACGTGGACCTGATCTACGGCCTGCCGCGCCAGACGCCAGAGTCTTTTGACCGCACGCTGGCGCAGGTGGCGCAGCTGCGGCCTGACCGCATTGCGTTGTATGCCTATGCACACTTGCCGGAGCGTTTCAAGCCACAGCGTCGCATCATCTCCGCCGAATTGCCCACAGGCGCGAGCAAGCTGTCCATGCTCTCGCGCTCACTCGATGCGTTCATGGACGCTGGGTATGTCTATGTGGGCATGGACCACTTTGCTCTGCCTACCGACGCACTGGCTGTGGCCAAGCGCCAGGGACGCTTGCACCGCAACTTCCAGGGCTACAGCACGCAGCCAGACTGCGACCTGATTGGGCTGGGCGTATCGGCCATCGGCCGGGTAGGGGCGACTTACAGCCAGAACTCCAAGACGCTGGACGAGTACTACGACTTCCTGGACCAAGGGCGGCTGCCTGTGGTCCGCGGGCTGGCCCTGACCCGCGACGACCTGGTGCGCCGCGCGGCCATCATGGCCCTGATGTGCCAGGGCGAGCTGCTGTTCGAGCCGATGGAGCAGGCGTGGCTGATCGATTTCCGCCAGTACTTCGCAGCAGAGTTGGCGCAGCTGGAGGGTATGCAGGAGCAGGGGTTGGTACGGGTGGGTCCGGAGGGCATTGAAGTGACCGCCACCGGGTGGTTCTTCGTGCGCGGTATCGCCATGGTTTTTGACCGTTATCTGCAGGCGGACCGCAACCGCGCCCGGTTTTCGCGCATCATCTGACACCTATGCTTGCCACTGTTGGCTGGACTGCTTTGCTCATGGGACTCGCTGGCGGGTCCCATTGCTTGGCCATGTGTTCCGCGCCGTGCGGAGCATTGGTGCGGCAGGGCGGCGCACCACAGGCGGACGGTGGTGTGGAGCAGGAGGTGCGCTGGGCGCCGCGTGGCGGTGCGCTGCAGCGCACCATGGCCTTTCACGCAGGGCGCCTGGTGGGGTATGCCAGCGCAGGTGCACTGGCGGCCTTGGCCATGGACAGTCTGGCATGGCTGACCCAGCAGACTAGCGCGCTGCGTCCCGCCTGGACACTCATGCATGTGGCGGTGATGGCCTGGGGGCTCATGATGATGGTGCAGTCGCGGCAGCCTGCGTGGGTGGAGCAGGCGGGCCGCTCCGTGTGGGCGCGTGTTCGTCCGCTGGTCGGGGCTCCGGGCGGAGTGATGGCGGCCGGGGTTCTGTGGGCCCTGATGCCTTGTGGACTGCTCTATTCGGCCCTGTTGGTCGCGGCGCTCAGCGGGGGGGCGCTGGAGGGGGCCCTCACCATGGCGCTGTTTGCAGTGGGCAGCGGGGTGTGGCTGGTGGGCGGCCCCTGGGCTTGGAGCAGCCTTCGCAACCGCCTGAATCTCGCGCGGGCGCAGTGGGGCACAAGGGCCGCAGGCGCCATGCTTTGCGCGGTAGCAGCCTGGGCGCTGTGGATGGATCTCATTTACAAGCCGTCGCTCTGGTGCCGCTGAGCGCGCGGCGCTGATCCGTCCAAATCACCCCAGTCGCCCCGGGGCTGGAAGGTGGGCGATGCCTTTGTCGCGGGGACTGGGGCGGTCCAGCCAGGCCCGCTTTCAGTCAAGTGTTGCCGGATCGCTGCGCGGCCTGTCGGTTCTTCGCCACGTCACTGGAACTGGTGATAATCTGCGTAACTATTGGTGGCATTGATGTCGCCATGTATCGTGCGCCTGACGTGAACTCATCCATCCTCATCGACATCAGCCAACTGCGTGTCGGCATGTACATCCAGCTCGACGTGGGCTGGATGCATCATCCGTTCCCGACCAGCAGTTTTCGGGTGGCGTCGTCGGATCAGATCACCACCTTGCGGGAGCTGGGACTGACCGAGGTGCGTTACGTCCCCAAGAAGAGCGATCCTGAACTCCAGGAGCTGGTGCCGGCCGCCTGGAGCGTGCCTGAAATGACAGTGCCGCCGCCCAACGGCCTGGATGCGCCCGCGTCTGGCACGACCACTGTCGTGGACCCCGAAGCACAGCGTCGCCGTGAGTTGCTGGAAGCGCAAAACCGGGCCTTGGCCGCCTGCAACCAGCGTTTCTCGGAAGCCACGCGGCAGTACCAGTCCATGGAGCGCACGGTGTCAGAGCACCCGGACCAAGCCAGGGCCAAGGGGGAGGCACTGGTTTCGGGGTGTGTTACCGAACTGCTGGAAAACGGCGACTCCGTCATTCGGCTGCTGTCTGAGGGGGTGGGCGAGCGCAACGGATTGCATCCGATCAATGTGATGGTGATATCGCTGCTGCTGGGTCGGTCCCTGGGCATGAAAAGCGAGGAGCTGCACGATCTGGGTGTTGCCGCGTTGATCCATGACATCGGCAAGCTCAAGCTGCCGCCCAATCTGCGTCAGCCTACGCCCTCCATGATCCCCATGGAGCGCACGCGCTACGAGACCCACGTGGTGGAATCCGTGGCCTTGGCCAAACGCATGGGGTTTGCCGATGCGGTGCTGACTGCAGTGGCCCGGCACCACGAGATGTGTGACGGCAGCGGGTTTCCCCAACGCTTGAAGGGGCCTGACCTGGGGCGCATGAGCCAGGTCCTGGCACTGGTCAATCAATACGACCGGATGTGCAACCCGGCCATGGGTGTGACGGCGCTGACGCCGCATGAGGCGCTATCCGTCATCTTTGCCCAGCTCAAGGCGCGGTTTGATTCGGTGGTCCTGGGGGCTTTCATTCGCATGATGGGGGTGTACCCGCCCGGCTCCATCGTGCAGTTGGTCAACGACCGGTATGCCATCGTGGCATCGGTCAACTCGTCGCGGCCCCTGCGGCCCAAGGTTATCGTGCACGATCCGCGCGTACCGAAGGATGAAGCGCCGATACTGGATCTGGAAACCGTACCTGAACTGGGCATACGGCGCAGCCTCAAGCCCGCGCAGCTCCCGCGTGACGCGCTGGACTACCTGTCGCCTCGACAGCGGATCTGTTACTTTTTTGAGCGAGCGGTCAGTCCCGGCCCTGACGAGGCCTCGGCGTGAACGACTTGCAATCGCTCGGATGGCTGGATGGCCTGCAGGAGGCCGTGTGGCTGCTGGATGAGACAAGCCAGCACATTCTGCAAGCCAACGCAGGCGCCGAGCGTCTGACAGGGCTGTCTGCCGCCGACATGCAGGGGCGGTCTGTGCTGGATCTGGCCAGCACGCCTCAGGAGCTGGCGTTCTGGTCCGAGCCGGCCGATGTGATTGCCCAAGGCGTTCCTGCCCACACCAGTTTGCTGCGTGCCGATGGCAGTCTGGTACCGGTGCAGCGTTGCGTCCGGCGAGTGCCTTGGGGGGCGAGTGGCACCAGTGTGCTGCTGCTGACCATGCTGGACCGCAGCCGCCAGGAGACCACCGAGCGCGAGTTGGAGACATTGCTCTCTGAGTTGCGTGCCACTCTGGATTCCGCTGCCGACGGCATGCTGGTGTGTGGACTGGACGGCGGTGTGCGGGCATTCAACCAGCGCCTGGCGCAACTGTGGAACCTGCCGCGCCAGCTGCTGGTAGAGCGTGACGATGCTGCGGTATACGCCTTCATGGCGGATCAGGTGGCAGACGCCCGTTTGTATGCCGAACGCTTGGCAGCCATCGACCGCGAGCCGACGCAAGAGAGCACCGACATCGTCGAGTTGCGCAATGGTGTGGTGCTGGAGATGCGCACGGTGCCGCAGTTCAGCCAGGGCCGTGCGGTGGGCCGGGTGTATTCGTTCCGGGACATCACCCGCCAGACCGAGATCCAGGCCAGCCTTCGCCTGGCCGCGCGCGTGTTCGAGTCCAGTCTGGATGCGATCTTCATCGCAGACAGCCAGCACCGCATCATGCGCATGAACCCGGGGTGTGAGCGGCTCGTGGGGCCCACGGCCAAGGGTTTTGAAGGCTGTGTGGCGGCCTCGCTCTTTGGCGGTGGCTCGGATGCCTCGTTTATGGAGCAGGTCCTGCAGGGCTGGGCGCAGGATGGCTTCTGGGAAGGCGAGTTGTGGCTGCCCCGTGACAACGGCGCGTATTGTGCTGTCCAGTTGTCCTGGGTGGCCCTGCGGGATGATGAAGGGCGGCTGGTGCAAAGCATTGGCTTCATGCGCGACCTCACACTGCAGCATGCCGCACAAAAGCGAATCGAAGAGCTGGCCTACAGCGATGCCCTTACCGGTCTGCCCAACCGCCTGCTGCTGTCTCAGCGGGTGGATACCGCCATCCAGGGAGCACGCCAGAGCGACACCGGCTTTGCGATCCTGTTTTTGGACATGGACCGATTCAAGATCATCAATGACTCTCTGGGGCACCCCTTTGGGGACCGGGTGCTGCAATTGGTGGCCGAGCGTCTGCAGACCTGTTTGCGGCAAACCGACATGCTGTGCCGCCTGGGGGGGGATGAATTTGTCATCTACCTGCACGGTGGCGACGCATCCGTTGCGGAGAGCGTGGCGCGCCGGATTCTGGACGACATGCTCAAGCCCTTCATGCTCGACAGCATGGGCTTTTCGATCCAGTGCAGCATCGGTATTGCGCTGTACCCGCAAGATGGCGCTACGCTGGACGACCTCATCAAGCAGTCCGACACCGCGATGTACCGCGTCAAGGAGCGTGGGCGCGGCAGTTATGGCTTCTACCAGCCGCAGATGAACGCCAACCTGCTTGCGCGCATGCAGATGGAACATGCGATGCGCCAGGCGCTGGGTCTGCAGCGCATGGCCGTGCACTACCAGCCTCAGGTCAATATGGCGACCGGGCGCATCACCGGCGCCGAGGCGCTTTTGCGCTGGACGGATGCAGAGTTCGGCGCCGTGTCGCCCGCAGTGTTCATTCCCTTGGCCGAAGAATCAGGTTACATCGTGACGCTGGGCGCCTGGGTGATGGAGCAAGCGGTGCGCGAGGCCGCCCTGTGGATGCACAGCGGTACGCCCATCATGATTTCCGTGAACGTGTCTGCGCTGGAGTTTCGCCAGCCCGATTTTGTGGATCGCATCACGCGCCTGCTGGCGGTGCATCAGCTGCCACCGACGTTGCTGGAGCTGGAACTGACAGAAACCATCCTGCTGCAGGACGCACAGGAGATGGAGCAGCGCCTGCGCGTGCTGGCCGACCTGGGCATTGGCCTGGCGATCGACGATTTCGGCACCGGCTATTCGAGCCTGGCCTATCTCAAGAAACTACCCATTCACAAGCTGAAGATCGACCAGTCCTTTGTGCGCGGCCTGCCCGACGACGACGGCGACCGTGCCATTGTCAGTGCCATCATCAGCATGGGCCGCGCCATGCACATCGAAGTGGTGGCCGAAGGGGTGGAGACTGAAACCCAGCAGGCGGTGCTGCAGCAAATGCAGTGCGAGCACTACCAGGGCTTTTTGTGTGCACCGGGGCTGCCGGCAGACCAGTTCCGCGCCATGCTGAGCCAACCCCTGCCGCTGAAGGCCCAGGGGCGTCACCGACCGCTGAGCACCTGAAGCTCCAGCGCTCAGCGACCGGAGGCTGCGGCTCGGTAGACGGCCGAGAGTCCGCCTCTGTGTCGGCCTTATACGGCCGAAACGCCCTTCCACAGCATGTAGGCTGCCAGGCCAAACAGCAACGAGGCAAACACGCGCTTGAGCTGCTTGACGGGAAGATTGTGCGCCGCCTTGGCTCCCAGCGGGGCCGTCAGCACGCTGCAGCTGGCAATCACTCCCAGTGCCGGCAGCCAGATATAGCCCAGCGATGCCGGTGGCAAGCCGCTCACGTTCTGTCCGCCAATGGCGTAGCCGATCACGTTGGCCAGCGCGATGGGAAAACCCAGAGCGGCGCTGGTGGCCACCGCGTTGTGGATGGGCACATTGCACCAGGTCATGAAGGGCACGCTGACAAAGCCGCCACCCGCGCCGACCAGACCCGACAGAAAGCCGATCACGCCGCCTGCCGCCACCTGGCCTGCGCCACCCGGCATCTGGCGCGTGGGCGCGGGCTTCTTGTCCAGAAACATCTGCGTGGCAGAAAAGCTCACAAACAGCGCGAAGAAGATCGCCAAAAACGAGCCCTTGAGCAGTGCAAACACACCCAGGCTGGCGATGAAACCACCCAGCACAATGCCGGGCGCCAGGCGCTGGACAATGTCCCACCGCACGGCGCCGCGCCGGTGATGGG
This sequence comes from Acidovorax sp. Root568, assembly GCF_001427445.1. Classification (NCBI taxonomy): domain Bacteria; kingdom Pseudomonadati; phylum Pseudomonadota; class Betaproteobacteria; order Burkholderiales; family Comamonadaceae; genus Acidovorax; species Acidovorax sp. Root568. The sequence continues at coordinate 286,261 of NZ_LMGP01000017.1, forward strand.
CTCGCACGCTGGAGATGGAGGTGAACATGATGGTGGCCATGGAGGTGGCAATCGCCATCTTCACCGCCAAGTCAGGCGCCACCTGACGAGCGCCCAGGATGTAGGTCAGGAACGGCACCAGCAGCATGCCCCCTCCAATGCCCAAGAGTCCCGCTAGAAAGCCTGTGGCCAGGCCGAGCACACCGAGTTCAACAATCAGCAAGGGATCGAGCATGGCGGGATATCAGGCAACAAAGGACAACAGAGCACGCGGAGAGCCGCGAAAAATGCCCTGTCACGGACGCAGCAGCAGGTGCTTGCAATGACAGGGCATGGGGAAGAGGGTGTCTGCGAATACCACCGAACTCTCATCCTGAACCGGGGGTTCAGGTGGGCGAGGGCAGCCTGGCGTTGGGTTCATCTGACGCGAGATGATCACGCTCACCGGACGATGTACCAAGCCCGAGCTCAATGAGCATTGGTTCAAGGAAATATAAAGCCCGACAGCTTCGCAGACCCGCCAATTGTAGGTGCTGCTAGCGGGCGCTGCGCGCTCTGGGTGATGTAAAGCCCGCAAGCGGCTGTGACGGACGGGCAAGAGGAGCGGTGTGCCTTAGCACACCAAGGACTAGAGAAGGCGTCCGTCGTCGCCCAGAGCGTCGTCCAGACGCTGTACCAGGCTTTGCAGACGCTGCTGGTCGGTATCCGGCAGCAGGCTTTCCTGGTGCCCCACCACGGGAGCGCTGGCACTGGCAGATGGACTTGCCACGGGCTGTGCTGCAGCCGCAAGGTCTGCGGCTTCGCGGTCGGCGATCTCGAAGGCCAGGTTCAGCGCGGCCAGTACGGCGATACGTTCCCGCGCCCGGACCTTGCCCGCATCGCGGATGCGCGTCATCGCGGTGTCCACGCGCTCCACGGCGTCCAGCAGGCGGCTTTCGTGGCCCTCGGGGCAGGTCAGCAGATAGCTTTGCTGCAGGATCTGCACCTCGATTTGCTTCATTCGGCTTCTTTCGTGAGCGGCGCGGCGGCGGGCAGGCGTTCGAGCAGCGCATCCACCCGGGCGCGTGCTGCGCTCAAGCGGGATTTGAGCGAGTCGCGCTCCTGCGTCAGTGCCGCAACTTGATCAGCCAGCAGGGCATTGGTGCGCTGCAACTCCGCATGTCGCAGCAGCAGGCGCTCCACGCGCTCGGCGATCTGGTCGGTGGGGGACGGTATTGCCATACAGCCTTGGATTGTAGGCGGTGTGACACCGAGCGGTCCCTGGCCCCAAGCTGCGGTGGTGTGCAATGCGCAACAGATACAAGTGCATTGTCGGCCGCGTGGGTGCCGTGCGGAGTTGCCCGCTTGATCTGGCGCGCTGGGAGCAGCTTGTAAACGGTCGTAAAATCCACAGGTTGGTGCTCGCGGTGTGGTTCACATGCCGCAGTTCAACGGGAAGCAGGGAGGCGCAGTACCACCGGTACCCGCCCAGCCTGCGCTGCCCCCGCAACGGTCAGCGGACGAATCACCTGATTCTCTCTCCATCCATAAGCCACTGGGCGCCTTGAACAAGCGCCTGGGAAGGCATTGGGGGGGTGTTCCGCCAGCCCGGATACCGGCCAACACGGTGGCTGCGTGCGCCCTTTTTTGGCGCTGCGCGGCTGTATCACCCACATGCTGGCGGGAGGCCGGCCCGGGTTGTTTGTTGACCTTGATCCCCATGAAAATCCGTACCCTTCGTGCGCGCCCTGTGGCGTCGTTGCGCCTGCCCGCCCCACGCCTGGCCCTGCTGTCACTGTTGGCTGGCAGCGCCTGCGGCGCTTTTGCACAGACCGCCCCGGCCTCCGGCGAGCTGCTGGCGCAAAACCTGCGCGCACCGTCGTTGTCTGAAACGGTGGTGGCAGCCACGCGCACCCCGCAGCCGCTGGCCGACCTGGTGGCCGACATCTCCATCGTGGACCGCGAAACCATCGAAAGCAGTGGCGCCACCGGTCTGGCCGACTTGCTGGCCCGTCTGCCCGGTGTGGAGTTTTCGCGCAACGGTGGCCCTGGCACCACCACTGGCGTGTTTCTGCGTGGCGCGGAATCGCGCTTTACTGCGGTGTACATCGATGGGGTGCGCATCGACTCGCAATCCACCGGTGGCGCGCCCTGGGAGAGCATTCCGCTGGGCCTTATCGACCGCATTGAAGTGCTGCGCGGTCCAGCGGGTGCTGTCTATGGCTCGGACGCCCTGGGCGGCGTGGTGCAGATCTTCACCAAGCGCGGTGAAAACGGCACGGCGCCTTACGTGGGCGTGGGCGTTGGCAGCCATAACACCACCAAGCTGGAGGCAGGGATCAGTGGTGCCAGCGGCACGCTGGACTACGCCCTGGGACTGGCGCGTGATGACAGCAAGGGCTTCAACGCGCGCCCCATCGCTGGACAGAACCCCGACCGTGACGGCTACCGCAGCACGGCAGGTCACGCGCGGGTAGGCCTGCAGGTGAACGCAGTGCATCGCCTCGAAGGCACCCTCATGCTGAACGACACCAACAGCGGCTACGACAGCGGCCTGGGCAAGGACGACCGCAACCTGCACACCATGCACGCGTTGGGCCTCAACTGGATCGCGCAGTGGAGCAGTGCCTACAAGACGCGCTTTTCCATCACCGACTCGCGCGACGAATACGAAACCCGCCCCTCGCCGTACCTGAGCGACACGCGCCTGCGTGGCTACTACTTCCAGAATGAATGGCGCCAGGGCGCGCACCTGGTCACGGCGGCCCTGGAGCGCCGTGAAGATCGGCTGGAGAACAAACCCATCGACGCCAAACGCTCGCAAGACGCGCTGGCGCTGGGCTACGGCTACAACGCTGCAGGCCACACCGTACAGCTCAATCTGCGTCACGACTCGGACAGCGAGTTCGGTGGCAAGAGCACTGGCAGCGTGGCCTACGGCTACGCCATCACCCCGCAGTGGCGCGCTACGGCGTCGGTGGGCACGGCCTTCCGTGCGCCCACGCTGTACCACCGCTTCAGCGAATATGGCGTGGCCACGCTGCGCCCCGAAAGCAGCCGCAATGCCGAAGTGGCGCTGCGCTACGCCCAGGGCAACAGCACCTTCTCTGCCACGCTGTTCCGCAACCGTGTCAGCAACCTGATTTCGTTCTCTGGCCCAGGCACGTGCCTGTCGGACTTTGGCTGCTACGCCAACACGGCCCGCGCCGAATACAAGGGCGTGACGTTTGCGGGCTCGCACCGCGTGGGCGACGTGCAATTGCATGGCTCCATTGACCTGCAACGCCCGCGTGATCTGGACACTGGCAAGCAGCTGGCGCGCCGCGCCAAACAGCACGCCACGTTCGGCGCCGACACCCGCCTGGCGGGTTGGACCGTGGGCGCCGAAGTGCAAGCATCAGGCCGCCGCTTCGACACCGTGGCCAATACCAACGTGCTGGGCGGCTACGCGCTGGTCAACCTGTATGCCAGCACCCGCCTTGCACGCGACTACACGCTGCTGGCGCGCATCGACAACCTGGCCGACAAGGACTACCAGCTGGCCCGCACCTACGCCACCGCAGGCCGCACGGTATACGTCGGTGTGAAGTGGGCGCCTCAATGAAGCCCCCCCTGAGTCGCTGCGCGCCTTCCCCCCGGAGGGGGGACGCCACCCGTGGCCTGGCGGAGCCAGTTCCACGGTGGCACTGGCTTGGGGCGCGCCAGTTTCGTCGGCCGCTGGGTGAGTACCGCACTGGGGGTGGGGTGTGACACGCTGTCCCGCGCTGCTGATTGCAGCCCCGGCTTCCGGGCAGGGCAAGACCACCGTCACTGCCGCCCTGGCGCGCCTGCATGCGCGCCAGGGCCGGCGGGTGCGGGTGTTCAAGTGCGGGCCGGATTTCCTGGACCCGCACTGGCACCAGCTGGCCAGTGGTGCACCGGTGCACCAGCTCGATTTGTGGATGAACGGTGAGGCCGACTGCGCGCAGCGTCTGCACGACGCTGCGCGCGAGTCGGACCTGATCCTCATCGAAGGCGTGATGGGGCTGTTTGACGGCAACCCCAGCGCAGCCGACCTGGCCCGGCACTTTGCGGTGCCGGTGCTGGCGGTGGTCGATGCCTCTGCCATGGCGGGCACGTTTGGCGCGCTGGCCTATGGCCTGCGCCACTACCGCCCGGGCCTGCCCTGGGCCGGTGTGCTGGCCAACCGCGTAGGCAGTGCCCGCCATGCCGACATGTTGCGTGACGGCTTGCACGATGTGGATGATTGGATGGGGGCGCTGATGCGGGTGCAGCCTGGTGCTGCCTCTGCTGCGGGCAAGGCTGGCGCCGCGCTGCTGCCCGAGCGCCACCTGGGCCTGGTGGCCGCGCACGAGTTGGACGACAGCCAACAGCGGCTGGACGCAGCGGCCGATGCCCTGGCCGCTACCCCCCTGGGCCAGATGACGCTGGAGGATATGCAGCGCTGGGCTGTGGACTTTCCGGCGCCCGCCTCGAAGATTGCTGCGCCATCGCTGCTCGCGGGCCGCACCGTGGCCGTGGGGCGTGACGCGGCGTTCTGTTTTACCTACGCCGCCAATGTGCAGTGCCTGGAACAGATGGGCGCCCGCGTGGCGTTCTTCTCGCCCCTGCAAGACGCGGCGTTGCCGGACTGCGATGCCGTGTGGCTGCCCGGCGGTTACCCCGAGCTGCACACCGCGCAGATCGCGGCCAACACCGGCATGTTGGTCAGCCTGCGCGCCCATGCGGCCGCGGGCAAACCCCTGTGGGCCGAGTGCGGCGGCATGATGGCGCTGTTCGATTCCATCACGCTGGCCGATGGCAGAGCGGCTCCGCTGTGGGGCCTGCTGCCCGGCCGCGTGACCATGCAAAAGCGCCTGGCGGCCCTGGGGCCGCAGCAGCTGACCGTGGCAGGACATACGCTGCGCGGCCACACCTTCCACTATTCGACCAGCGACAGCAGCGCTCCCGTGGTGGCCCGCACAGCGCGGCCCCACGAGGCGGTTGCGCCGGATGCGGGTGAGGCTCTGTACCAGCAGGGCAGCATCCATGCCAGCTACTTCCATGCGTGGTTCCCGTCCAGCCCCGAGGCGGTTGCGCATCTGCTGGGCGGCCAGAGCAAAGCATGACATCCGCGTCACACCCCATCACTACCGAGCTCATCCTGGGCGGTCAGAAAAGCGGCAAATCCCGCCGCGCTGAGCTGCTGGCACGCGACTGGCTGGCCCGGTTCGCCGACCACCGCGCCGTGCTGATCGCCACCGGGCAGGCCTGGGACGACGAGATGCGCGACCGCATTGCCCGCCACCAGCGCGACCGCGCCGAGCGCGTGCCAGGTTTGCAGACGGTGGAAGAGCCGCGCGATGTGGCCGCTGCCGTTGCGCAGCACAGCGCGCCGCAAACCCTGGTGGTGGTGGACTGCCTCACGCTGTGGCTCACCCACTGGACCATGCCCCTGGGGTTCGAAACCATGGATTTGAAGCAAAAACAGGCGCAAGCGCTAGAGTGGAATGCCCAGGCTGCTATGTTTTTGGAAGCAATTCGGCAGTCCCCCGGGCCCGTTGTTCTGGTGGGCAACGAAATTGGCCTGGGGGTCATCCCGATGGGGCGCGAGGTGCGCGCCTTTGTCGATGCGCTTGGCATGCTCAACCAGCAGGTGGCGCAGGTGTGTCCACGGGTCACGTTGATGGCTGCCGGTCAGCCTCTCACTTTGAAGGAACCCTGCTGATGAAACCAACCCCCGTGCGCCGCATCCTGTGGGTCATCGCCATCCTGGTGCTGCTGGGCCTGCTGATGGCCGGCCTCGCGCGTGCGCAGCCGGTGCACATCCGGGACGACCGGGGCCGCGAGGTCTCGCTGCCCCGGCCCCCCCAGCGCATCGTCAGCCTGTTGCCCTCGCTGACCGAAAGCGTGTGCGAACTGGAGCAATGCCACCGGTTGGTGGGTGTGGACCGCTACTCCAACTGGCCGGAGGCCGTGATTGCCAAGCTGCCCAAGGTGGGGGGCGGGCTGGACCCGAGCATCGAGGCCGTCGTGGCACTCAAGCCCGATGTGGTGCTGATGTCCGTCAGCTCGCGCGCCAGTGACCGGCTGGAGGCGCTCGGCCTCACCGTGGTGCAGCTGGAGCCCAAGACGCATGCCGACGTGCGCCGCGTGCTGGGCACGGTGAGCGACCTGCTGGGCGTGCCCCGCGCGCAAGGCTCCGACCGCCTCTGGCGTGTGATCGACGCGGGCGTGCTGGCGGCTGCACAGTCCCTGCCGCCCAAGGCCAAAAATGTGCGTGTGTACTTCGAGGTGAGCCGTGGGCCCTATGCCGCGGGCGAGGCGTCGTTCATTGGCGAATCGCTCACCCGGCTGGGCGTGCGCAACGTGGTGCCGGCGTCGCTGGGGCCGTTTCCGCGCCTGAACCCCGAGTTCGTGGTGCGCGCCAACCCCGACATCATCATGATCGGCAACCGCAGCATGCAGGCCATGGTGCCGTACCCCGGTTGGGCTTCCATGCGTGCCATCCGCGAGAACCGGCTGTGCGTGTTTGGCCCCGGCGATTCCGATGTGGTGGTGCGCCCTGGGCCGCGCATGGCCGAGGCGGCCCGCATCATGGCGCGGTGTCTGGTGGAGAAAGCTCCCCCTGAGTCGCCTGCGGCGCCTTCCCCCTCAGGGGGACGCACCCAGTGGCCTGGCAAAGCCAGTTCCACGGGTGCACTGGCCTCGGCCGTGCCTGTCGCAGCCTCTGCCCACGTTGGAAATAGCGGCAAGTGAATTCGTCCACCAAGTACATCGGGCAAAGCCGCCGCGCCGCATGGTGTGCCGCCTGGCTGTTGCTCGCCAGCGCGTTGCTGGCGGTGTGTGGCGCCAGCGTGGGCAGCACGGGCTTTGACAGCGTGCTGCGCATGCACGGTGACCCTGTGGCGTGGCAGATCGTGTGGGACATCCGCCTGCCGCGCACGGCGGGTGCGTGGCTGGCGGGGGCGCTGCTGGGCCTGTCGGGCGCGGTGGCGCAGGGTTTGTTTCGCAACCCGCTGGCCGACCCGTACCTGCTGGGCAGCGCCTCGGGCGCAGCGCTGGGCGGGGCGGTCGCCATGGCGCTCTTCGGGGTGTCGTCGGTGGCGGCGCAGTGGATGGCCCGCATCGGCATCACGGGCATGGCATTTTTGGGCGCGGCGGGGGCGGTGGTGCTCACGCTGCTGCTCGCCAAGGGCGTGCAGCACACGCTGCGCTTGTTGCTGGCGGGGGTGATTGTGGGCGTGGTGCTGGGTGCGCTGCGTGACCTGGTGGAACTGGCCTCGCCCGACATCCTGCAGGCCATGCAGGCCTTCACGCTGGGCAGCACGGCTTTTGTGGGCTGGGCGGCCTGCTTGCTCATGGCCGTGGCCTGGGCGCTGTGCTCGGTGGTTGCCTGGATGCTGGCACGTGCGCTGGACGGCCTCACGCTGGGCGAGGCCACGGCCGCCAGCCTGGGCCTGCCGCTCATGCCCATGCGTGTGGGGCTGGTGGCTGCCATGGCGCTGGCCACGGGCACGGCGGTGGCGCAGACGGGGCTCATCGCCTTTGTGGGGCTGGCGGCCCCGCACCTGGTGCGTTCCATCGTGCGCGTGACACACGAACGGCACATCGTGCTGTCCAGCCTGATGGGCGCGGTGCTGCTCATGGCGGCCGACATCCTGGCGCGCTGGCTGCTGGCGCCGCAGGAGCTGCCCGTGGGCGTCCTCACGGCGGCCCTGGGCGGCACCTATCTGCTGTGGCTCATGCACCGGCGCACCTCGGAAGGAGGCGCGCTATGAAATCAATAGCTATCAGTGCAAATGGAATAAGCGCCAGCATCGGGAATCGCTCGATATTGCAGGGCATTGACCTGCAATTGCCCGCCGGGCGCTGGACGAGCATCGTCGGCCCCAACGGCGCGGGCAAGTCCACCCTGCTCAAGGTGCTGGCGGGCCTGCTGCCACGTGTGGCGGTGCAGGGCGATGTGTTGCTGCTGGGCCGCCCGCTTGCGCAAATCCCGGCGCGCGAACGCGCCCGCCAGCTCGCCTGGCTGGGGCAGAACGAAGGCTCGGCCGACGACCTGACCAGTTATGACGTGGCCATGCTCGGCCGCCTGCCGCACCAGGCCTGGCTGGCTCCGCCGGGTGCGGCCGACCACGCAGCGGTGGAGCAGGCGCTGCGCACCACGCAGGCCTGGGACTGGCGCCACCGCCCGCTGTCGCAGCTGTCGGGCGGCGAGCGCCAGCGCGTGCTGCTGGCCCGCGCCCTGGCGGTGCAGGCGCAGGTGCTGCTGATGGACGAGCCCCTGGCCAACCTCGACCCGCCGCACCAGACCGACTGGCTGCACACCATGCGTGCACTGGTCGATGGGGGGGGCACGGTGGTCAGCGTGCTGCACGAGGTGTCGCTGGCGCTGCAGTCCGACGACATGGTGGTGATGGCACAGGGCCGCGTGCTGCACCAGGGCGCCTGCGATGCACCCGCCACGCACGCGGCACTGGAGAGCGTGTTTGACCACCGCATCCACGTGCGGCATCTGGATGGCATGTGGATGGCGCTGCCATCGATGCAGCGCAAGCACAGCCAATGAAACAACACATGGATTGAGGGAGTGGAAGCATGAACATCGAATCGGGTTTTTCGCAGGTCGCGCAGTCGTTGCTCTGGCCGGTGCTGGTGCTGGTGGGGCTGGCGTTTGTCTACGCGCTGTGGTCGGGCGGCGCCACGCTCATGGAGGCGTGGCAGCGCTGGCGCCAGCCGCAGTACCGTTCGCTGCGCGTGGCGCCGGGTTTGTCGATGGAAGAGCTGGAGCTGCAACTGGTGCGCCAGGTGGAGCCCGTGCGCCTGCTCAGCCGCCTGTCGCCCATGCTGGGGCTGATCGCCACGATGATCCCGCTGGGCCCTGCGCTGCAGAGCGTGGCGGCGGGCAACGGCCAGCAGGCGCTGGCGGTGTTCAGCGGCGCCTTTGCGGGTGTGGTGCTGGCGCTGGCCGCCGCGTCGGTGGGCCTGGTGGTGTACTCGGTGCGCCGCCGCTGGCTACTGGCCGAGCTGCTGGTGGTGCGCAAGGAGCGTGGGGTGGCGCAATGAGCTTGCGCCACTTGAACGTCCTGGCCGAGGACGATGACGATCCGATGCTGTCCGCCGTGAACCTGGTGGACGTGTTCCTGGTGCTGGTGGTGGCGCTGCTCACGGCCGTGGCCGTGCAGACCCAGACGAGCGCCAATGAAAGCGTCACCATCATCCGCAACCCCGGCCAGCCCGACATGGAAGTGGTCGTGCGCGAGCAGGGCAAGGAAGTGCGCTTCAAGGGCGCTGGCAGCGCAGCGCAAGGGCAGGGCGTGCGCGCGGGCGTGGCCTACAAGCTGGAAGACGGCAATATCGTCTACATTCCTGAAACGGGCGCTGCTCCTGCCAGCGCTTCGGCCGGTGGCGCGGGTGGCGCCGCCACGCCGGCACCCGCCAAGCCATGAAGACACTGATCTTGCGTGCGGCACTGTGGTGCCTGCTGCTTGCTGCGCCGCTGGTGCATGCCGTCCAGGCTGAGAAAGCCTTGGCAGCGGGCGGCGCTGATAAAACAGCGCCGGTGCTGCTCTGGCTCACCTCCGACATCACCACCGCCCCGCGCACGGCCATGGTGCAGCGCCTGGCCTCCGACGCGGGCCTGGGCTTTGTGCACATCGATTTCCCGCTGGCCGGCCCGGCAGTACTGGACGCGGCCCAGACCCAGAAGCTGGAGCGCGCACTGGCAGGCGCCGCCATGGTGTGGGTGGATGCACCGCATGCCAGCGTGGAGGCGCGCTTGCGCCGCATGGCCGGCGCGCAGCTCGATGCCCGCGCCTCACGCGCCCCGGGCCGCGTGGTCTGGGTGCCTGCGGGCACGCCTGCTGTGGACCTGTCTGCGCTGGAGGCTCCCGCCCGCATGGTGGCCTACCTGCAGGCGGGCGGCCCGCGCAATCTGAAGAACGCCATCGCCCTGGCGCGCGCCACGGTGGCAGGTGTTGCGATGCCGACCTTGCCCGCGCCCGACATCCTGCCCCCCCGGGGCATCTATCACCCCGACGCGCCCCGCCTGCTGCCCAACGCCGCCGCGCTGGAGGCCTGGCGCCTGGGCCAGCCCGCGCTGCGCAGCCTGCCCGCCGTGGCCGTGCTGGTGCACCGCCACCATTTTGTGGATGGCAGTACCGAATGGCTCGATGCCTGGCTGCGCACCTTCCGCCAGCAAGGCCTGTTCGCCTATGCCGCCTTTGGGCAGCAGGTCACGGCGCAGACGCTGGCCGAGGTGCTGGAGCTGCCCCCCGAGAGCGGCACCGGACCCGGCCGCCTGCACGCCTCTGTCCTGGTGCTGCACCAGCTCGTGCCCCAGGCCGCCGCGCTGCAGCCGCTGCTGGCGCGCTGGGGCGTGCCGCTGCTGGGCACGCAGCCCTACCGCGCGGGTGATGCCGCTGCGTGGGAGGCCAGCGACACGGGGCTGTCGCTGTCCGATGTTCCGTTCTACCTGGCGCAGCCCGAGGCGGCGGGTGCCATCGATCCGGTCCTGGTCGCCGCCCACGGCGCTGAGGGCCGGGACTTTCGCCTCATCGAGCGCCAGGCCCAGGCTGTGGCCGCGAAGGCGCGGCGGCTGATCGCACTGCAGACGAAACCCGCCGCCGACAAGCGCCTGGTGGCCATGGTCTACAACTACCCCCCGGGCGGCACCAACTTTGGCGCCTCATTCCTCAACGTGCCGCGCAGCCTGGAGCAGGTGTCGGGCGGCCTGGCTCAGGCGGGCTACCGCACACAGCAGGTGCCTGAGCAGGGTTGGATCGATGGCCTCAAGCCGCTGCTCGCCGCGTATTACCCCGGCGCCGATGTGCGCGCGCTGCTGAAAAACGGACAGGCCGCCGCGCTGCCGCTGGCGCGTTATGAGCAGCACCTGGCCACGCTGCCGAAGGCCGTGCGCGAGCGCATGAACGCGCACTGGGGCACGCCCGAAAAGAGCCGCTACGTGGTCGAGTGGCAGGGCGAAAAGGTGTTCGCCATCCCGCGCCTGCAGGTGGGCAAACTCTCGGTATTGCCCCAACCCCCGCGCGAGGAAACACTGCGCCTGGGCCAGAACCCGTTCATGCACAAGAGCAAGGCGCCGCTGTCGCACCATTACCTGGCGGTGTACCTGTGGGCGCAGCTGGAGGCCGATGCGCTCATCCACTTCGGCACGCACGGCACGCAGGAATGGGCCGGTGGCAAGGCGCGTGCGCTGGATGTGCACGACGACGCGCTGCTGCCGCTCGGTGACCTGCCTGTGGTCTACCCCTACATCGTGGACAACCTGGGCGAGGCCCTCACGGCCAAGCGCCGGGGCCGCGCCGTGCTGGTGAGCCACCGCACGCCCGTGTTCGCCCCGGCAGGCTTCGAGGCGCGCATGGCACACATGCACGAGGTGATGCACGAATGGGAAACCGTGGACGAAGGCCCCACGCGCCGCGCGCTCGAAAAGCAGCTGGTGGCGCAGTTTGTGGAGCACCAGCTGCACCACGACCTGGGCTGGAGCGCCGAGCGCATCGCGGCCGACTTCCACGGCTTTCTTGAAATCCTGCACCCCTACCTGGACCAGCTCGCGCAAAGCTCGCAGCCCAAGGGCCTGGCCGTGTTCGGCCGCGTACCCGCGCCCGAGCAGCGGCGCGAGACCGTCCTGCAGGCGCTGCGCAAGCCGCTGATCGAGGCGCTGGGCGAAGACATCGACGAAGCCTTCCTGATCAAGCACGATGCGGTGCTGGCTGCACGCCCCGCGCGCTGGCTCGAAGTGGCGCTGACCGATGCGCAGGCAGCCAGCGTGCTGGACCTGCGCCCCGCGCTGCCCGATGCACCGCCAGCACAGGACGGCTTGGTGCGCGCCCAAGACCATGTGCCCAACCGCGCAGCGCGCCAACCCATCGATACGCCCGCGCTGCTGCAACTGGCACAGCGCGCGCAAGAGCTGGAGCGCCTGCTGGCCACGGAAGGCGAGCTACCCGGCTTGCTGGCTGCGCTGGAAGGGCGCTACCTGCCCGCTGCGTACGGTGGCGACCCCATCCGCAACCCCGACAGCCTGCCCACAGGCCGCAACCTCACGGGGCTGGACCCGAGCCGCCTGCCCACGCGCCAGGCCTATGCCGTGGCGCAGACGCTGTTCAACGACTGGTTCAAGGACTACCAGGCGCGCCATGGTGGCCAGGCGCCGCAGCGGTTGGCGTTGTCGCTGTGGGCGGGCGAAACGCTGCGCCACCAGGGCATCATGGAAGCGCAGGCGCTCGTGGCGCTGGGCATGCGCCCGGTGTGGGACGACTCGGGCCGCCCGGCGCGGGTCGAGACCATCCCCGCCGATGAGCTGAAACGCCCGCGCGTCGATGTGCTCATGAGCATCACCGGCTCGTACCGTGACCAGTTCCCCGGGCTGATGGCGCTGCTCGACCGTGCGGTGGCCCAGGCCGCCACGGCCGAGCCCGGCAACGTGATCGCTCGCAATACTGCGCAGATCGGCCAGGAGCTGCGCAAGCAGGGCGTGCCCCGCGCACAGGCCGAGCAACTGGCGCGCGTGCGATCGTTCGGCAATGCGGTGGGCGACTATGGCACCGGCCTGTCGGACGCGGTGCAAAGCGACGGCCTGCAAACCAACGATGCGCGCCTGGGCCAGATGTTCCTCGAACGCATGAGCCAGCCTTATCTGGAGGGCGAGCCGGTGACGGGCGTTCCGGGCGGTGTGGCGGCCCAGGCATTGGGTGCCCACCTGCGCCGCACCGATGCCGCCATCCTGTCGCGCAGCTCGCACCTGTATGCCATGGTCAGCTCGGACGACCCTTTCCAGTACCTGGGCGGCCTGTCGGCGGCCGCCCGCGTGGCTGGGCGAGCGCAGGGGCTGGAGCTGCATGTGGCCCAGCTGCAGGATGCAGGCGAGCCCACCACCGAGACCGCGCAGCGCGCCATTGCGCTGGAGATGCAGTCGCGCTACCTGCACCCGGGCTGGCTCCAGGCGCAGAAGGCCGAGGGCTATTCGGGCACGCTGCAGGTGCTCAAGGCCGTGCAGTTCGCCTGGGGCTGGCAGGCCGTCGCGCCCGACACGGTGCGCAGCGACCATTGGCAGAGCTTCTACGACGTGCTGGTGCGCGACAAGCACCAGCTGGGCCTGCCCGAGTGGCTCAAAGAGCATCCGCAGGCCTATGCCCAGTCGCTGGAGCGCCTGGTGCAGGCGCAGCGCCAGGGCTATTGGCAGGCCGATGCCGACACGCAAAAACAACTCGCGCAGATGTACCAGGAGCTGACGCGTGCCGCGCCGCTGGCGGCCGAGCTGCCCAGCGTGCGCCGCTGGGTGGAGCGAGCGGCGCGTGGTGAGTCCGTAGAGCTGACCCCGCCTGCAGGCATGGCCATTGCCGCGCCGCAGTCGCCAGCCCTGGCCGCGCCACAGCCTGCGCCCCCCGCCGCTGACCTGCCCGCGCCGCCCGCCCAGGCAGAAGCACCACCTTCCGCGCCCGCCGTGCCTACCATGGGCGTATTGCTGGAGCGCCAGCCCGAGCGCAAAGCCCCCGACGCCGTCAAAGAGCCCAGCCCCGTGGAGCGCATGGCCGGCATAGTGGCCCTGCTGGTCATGGCCTTGGTGGCGATGGCGGGTGCCGCGTGGCAGGCGCGCCGTCCGTCCTCGCTGTCTTCCCCGTTGCAACCGGCCGGCGTTTGATGCCCGGTCTCTCTGAAAGAATCGACACCATGCAGATCGAAACCCCGCCCACCGAAAAACGCTACGAAAAACCCGAGGGCGAACGCCGGGGCCTTGTCATCGTCAACACCGGCGACGGCAAGGGCAAAAGCACGGCCGCCTTTGGCCTGGCGCTGCGCGCCCATGGTCGGGGCAAGGCCGTGAAGATCTTCCAGTTCATGAAGGTGCCCACCGCGCGCTTTGGCGAGCACCGCATGTTCGAGCAGATCGGCCTGCCCATCGAAGGCCTGGGCGACGGCTTCAGCTGGAAGAGCAAGGACCTGGAGCACTCGGCCCAGCTCGCGCGCGACGGCTGGGAAAAGGCGCGCGCCGCCATCCTGTCGGGCGAGCATTTTCTGGTGGTGCTGGACGAGATCACCTACCCGCTGATCTACGGCTGGCTGCCGCTCGACGGCGTGTTGCAGACCCTGCGCGATCGGCCCAAGGACGTGCACGTGTGCCTCACCGGCCGCCGCTGCCCCCCCGAGATCATCGAGCTGGCCGACACCGTGACCGAGATGCAGTTGATCAAGCACGCGTTCAAGGCGGGCATTCCCGCGCAGCGCGGCATCGAAGACTGAGCCACTGTGTCCGAGCACTGGTCCTTGCTACTGCTCCCTGGCCTGGGCTGGCCTGCGGCAGCGGTGTGGATGGGCGTGCCGTTGCTGGCATTGGCCATTGACTGGTGGTTGGGGGAGCCGCCCGCCCGCTGGCACCCGGTGGTGTGGATGGGCACGGCCTTGCACTGGGGGGGCGAGCGGGTGGCCCCGCTGACGCCTGTGGCACAGGACTTTCGGCGTTTTTGGCTGGGGGCGCTAGTGTGGATTGCCTTGGCTGCTATTGTTTTGATAGTTTCCTGGTGGTTGCAGCACCTGGCGTTGACGCTGATGGGTTGGCTTGCCCTCGGCATGCTGGCGCTGCTGCTCAAGCCCCTGCTGGCCTGGCGCATGCTGCACGACGAGGTGCTGGCAGTGGAAGTGGCGCTGGGCCAGTCGCTGCCCGCCGGGCGCGCGCAGCTGGCTCGCTTGGTGAGCCGGGACGTGAGCGCTCTCACCGCCGTGCAGGTGCGCGAGTCGGCCATCGAGTCGCTGGCCGAGAACCTCAACGATTCCGTGGTGGCGCCGCTGTTCTGGTTTGCGCTGCTGGGCCTGCCAGGGGCTGCGCTGTACCGCCTGGCCAACACGGCCGATGCCATGTGGGGTTACCCCGGCATGCGCAGCGGGCGCTACTGGCAATGGGCGGGCAAGTGGGCGGCGCGGGCGGACGATGTGCTGTCTTGGGTGCCGGCCCGCATCACCGCCTTGTTGCTGGCGATGGTCGCCAGGGGACTGCCGTTCGCTGCACTGGCCCGCCAGGCGCGCAAGACGCCATCGCCCAACAGCGGCTGGCCCATGGCGGCCATGGCACTGGCGTTGAACGTGCGCTTGGCCAAGCCTGGGGTGTACACACTCCACAGCAAGGGCCGCCGGGCGGGGCCGCTCGATACGCGGCGCGCTGCACGCCTGGGCACGCAGGTGGTGCTGGCCATGGTGCCCGTGGTGGCGGGCCTGCAGTTGCTGGTGCTGGTGGTGTTTGCTTGGGCGCATGCATGAGCTCGCCGCGTCGTTTCTCTGCGCCCACGCCGTTGCACGGTGGCCCGGACGCCGCGGGCGTTCCGGTGTTTGATTTCTCGACCAACAGCAACGCCTGCGGGCCATGCCCCGAGGCGCTGCACGCCGTGCAGGCGGCCGACGCCACGCGCTACCCCGACCCCGCCTACACGGCGCTGCGCGAGGCCCTCGGCGCCTTCCATGGCGTGGTGCCGGGGCGCATCGTGCTGGCCGCGAGTGCCAGCGAGTTCATCCACCGCATCACCGCGCTGGCCGCACAGCAGGGCGCGGTGCAGGTAGCTGTGCCGCCACACAGCTATGGCGACTACGCCCAGGCCGCGCAGGTGCGCGGGCTGGAGGTGCTGCGGGGCGGCGGCGCCGCAGCGGGCCTGCAATGGGCGTGCGAGCCCTCCAGCCCTCTGGGTGTGGAAGATCCCTCGTTGCGCGGTTGGCGACAAAGCGATGCCGACGTTGCCTGGCGTGTGCTCGACTGCGCGTATGTCCCCCTGCGGCTCGGCGCGGAGGGCGCATGGGCTGGCGCGCCGTCGCCGCTCATGCCTTCGGCCTGCTGGCAGCTCTGGACCCCCAACAAGGCCCTGGGGCTGACGGGTGTACGTGCCGCCTATGCGATTGCGCCGCCAGACTGTGAAGAGCAGGCGCTGGGGCTGACGGCCCTGGCGTCTTCCTGGCCTGTGGGCGCCCACGGCGTGGCACTGCTGCAGGCGTGGACGCAGACCACCGTGCAGCAATGGCTGGTGCACAGCCTGCGCACTCTGGGCGATTGGAAGGCGCGCCAGTTGGCCTTGTGCACCGACCTGGGCTGGGCTGTGCACGCGGGCAGCCTGGCCAACTATTTCTGCGTGCAGCCTGCCACCCACACGTTGCAGAGCGATCTGGCTGCGCTGCGCGCCAGTGGCATCAAGCTGCGCGATGCGGCTTCGTTCGGCCTGCCCGGCACCGTGCGCCTGGGGGTGCTGGCGCCCTCCGCACAAGATGCGCTGCAGGCCGCATGGCAGGCCGTCTTGGGCCCTGCGGGCCGTACCATCCCGCATTCCATCGGATCGAGGGAGACCTTGTGAGAACCATCACCGTCAATCGCTACGTCACGCCGCTGCGTGAAGGTGGCTCCATGCCCGCCATCGTCGAGGGCGACGACCTGGGCACCTACGTGCTCAAGTTCCGTGGCGCAGGGCAGGGCGTGCGCGCACTGCTGGCCGAGATCATTGCGGGCGGCATCGCCCGTGCGCTGGGCCTGCCCGTGCCCGAGATCGTGCTGGCCCAGCTCGACCCCGCCCTGGCGCAGACCGAGCCCGATCCCGAAATCCAGGACCTGGTACGGGCCAGCGGTGGCCTGAACGTGGGGCTGGATTACCTGTCGGGCGCGCTCAATTTCGACCCGGCGGTGGATGTCGTGTCGGATGATTTCGCATCACGCCTCGTGTGGTTCGACGCGCTGGTGGGCAATGTGGACCGCACTGCGCGCAACACCAATCTGCTGATGTGGCACCGCCAGCCCTGGCTCATCGACCACGGTGCGGCGCTCACCTTTCACCATGCATGGAACGGCACGGTGGCCCTGCCCGCCAAACCCTTTGCGCCCATTGCCGACCATGTGCTGCTGGCCCGGGCCACGCTGCTCGCGCAGGTGGATGCCGAGCTGGCCGCGCGCCTCACGCCCGAGGTGGTGGCGGGCATCCTGGCCGAGGTGCCCGACGAGTTTTTGGTGCTGGCCGGTGTAGATCACGAAGAAGGCCTGCTGACCGCTGCCGCCACCCACCGCCAGGCCTATGTGGACTACTTCTGCGCCCGCCTGGCCGGGCGCGCCACCTGGGTGAATGCACTGAAGGAGGCCGTCGATGCACGCGCCTGAGGTGTATGACTACGCCATCGTGCGCGTGGTGCCGCGCGTGGAGCGCGAGGAATTCATCAACGCGGGCGTGATCCTGTCGTGCCAGCGCACCGGCTTTCTCCAGGCTGCCATCGCGCTCGATGAAGCGCGCCTGCTGGCCATGGACCCGCACGCCGACATCGATACCGTGCGCCGCCATCTGGCCGCCATCGTGGCCATCTGTGCGGGCGACGAAGGCTGTGGCCCCATTGCGCGCCTGCCGTACCGCCAGCGCTTTCACTGGCTCACCGCCAAACGCAGCGCCATCATCCAGACCTCTCCCGTGCACACGGGCCGCTGCACCGATGCGGCTGCAGCACTTGAACACATCATGGACCGCATGGTCCGCCCACTGCCTTGACTGAAAACTCTGCTCCCCAATTGGCCCGTTGTGTGATGGTGCTTGGCACCACCAGCGGCGCCGGCAAAAGCTGGCTCACCACGGCGCTGTGCCGCTACTACAGCAACCAGGGTCTGAAGGTTGCTCCGTTCAAGGCACAGAATATGAGCAACAACGCACGTGTGGTGTCGGGCCCTGCAGGTGTGATGGGTGAAATCGGCAGCGCCCAGTATTTCCAGGCCCTGGCTGCGCGTGCCGAGCCTGAGGTGCGCATGAACCCGCTGCTGCTCAAGCCCGAGGCCGACACGCACAGCCAGGTCGTGCTGATGGGGCAGGTGAGTGCCGAGCTCACGGCCATGCCCTGGCGCGGCCGCAGCGAAAAGGTGTGGCCGCAGATCGCTGCAGCGCTGGATGCACTGCGTGCCGAGAACGACGTGGTGGTGATCGAGGGCGCCGGTTCGCCCGCAGAGATCAACCTGCACGCCAGCGACATCGTCAACATGCGCGTCGCCCGCCATGCCGATGCTCGCTGCCTGCTGGTGACCGACATCGACCGGGGCGGCGCGTTCGCCCACCTGTACGGCACCTGGGCACTGTTGCCCGAGGACGAGCGCGCGCTGGTCCATGGATTTGTGCTCAACAAGTTTCGCGGCGATGCCAGCCTGCTGGCGCCTGCGCCGCAGATGCTGCAAGACCTCACGGGTGTGCCCACCGTGGCCTCCATCCCCATGCAATGGCGCCACGGCCTGCCCGAGGAGGACGGTGTGTTCGATGACCGCACGTTGTCAGCGGGCGCGGTGCACACCACCGTGGCCGTCATCGCCTACCCGCGCATCAGCAACCTGGACGAGTTTCAGCCGCTCAAGAACGTGCCCGGCGTGCGCCTGCTCTGGGCGCGCAGCCCGGCCGACCTGGCGGGCCTCAAGCCCAGCGACTGGGTGGTGCTGCCGGGCTCCAAGTCCACCGCTGCCGACCTGGCGTGGCTGCGCGCGCAAGGGCTGGACCAGGCCATTGCCCATCACGCGGGGCAGGGCGGCACGGTGCTGGGCGTGTGTGGCGGCCTGCAGATGCTGGGCGAGGCATTGATCGACACCGCAGGCATCGACGGCAATGCGCCGGGCCTGGGCCTGCTGCCGCTGGTCACCACCTTCGAGGTTGCCAAGACTGTGCAACGCACCCAGGCGCATTTTGGTGCGGTGTTGGGGGCCTGGGCTGCGCTGGCGGGTGTGTCTGTCACGGGCTACGAAATCCACCACGGCCAGACCGCCCAGCACCCGGCCATGGCTGCCAAGGGCGATGTGGCGCGCGAGGTCATCCCCGGCATCGCCTGGCAGAACCCGGCAGGCAACGTACTGGGTGTGTACCTGCACGGCTTGTTCGAGGATGCCGCAGTGCTGCACGCGCTGTTTGGCGCGCAGGTGCCCACGCTGGACAGCGTGTTTGACGGACTCGCAGGCTTCCTGGGCACCAGCTTCACACCGGGCGTGCTGGATGCGCTGGTGGCGCCTTAGCACGCCGGATACCGTGGCGCCATTCAGCCCCTCACACCCGTTCGCAGTGGCAGGCGAGGGTGGTGTACGGAAAGCGCACGGTGTCCTGCCCGCGCAGCGCGGGGTGTCGGGCTATCAAAGCCTCGATCTGGGCACGCACCTTGGCGCGTTCAGCATCTGGCAGGGCCGCGATGAAGCTGATCGACATGAATCGGTCCACGATGACCTGCTGGGGTGGCCCCACATGCTCGTGGGTCAGCCGGGTCTCGACCAACGGGCCGAAACCGGGGTGTGGAAAGGGTTTGCGCCAGTCGCCCTTGTAGAAGCGCGGGGCATCGCCTTCGTAGGGCGTGATGATGGTGGTGAGCTCGGCCACCCAGTCCACCGACTCATCGCGCACATTCCACACCAGTCCCAGCTTGCCGCCCGGCCGCAGCACGCGGTGGAATTCGTCCAGGGCTTTGCGGGTGGCAAACCAGTGGAAGGCCTGTGCACAGACCACGGCATCCAGCGTGCCGGACGGCAGCGGAATGGCCTGTGCCGTGCCCGCCACGGCGCGCACCGTGGGCAGTTGCAACGCTTCGATCTTGGCGCGCATGGCGTCCACGGGCTCAACGCCCACCACCGTGGCCCCAGTGGTCGCAAGCAGTGCGGTGAACTTGCCAGTGCCCGCACCCACATCGGCCACCTCGCGACCGGGGCCCAGTCCCAACGTCTGTGCCAGCCAGGCCGACAGCGCCGCCGGGTAGTCCGGCCTGCCGCGCGCGTAGGCCTGCGCTTCTTTTTCAAAACCCTGCTGTGCCGCTTTGTGCACGGCGTTCTTTGTGTTCTCCATCACCATGACCTCACCTTTCGTACTTCCATCCGTTGCTGACCTGCATGATGCCGCGTTGGCCAGCCGCCTGCAGCACGTCATTGACCACAAGACCAAGCCCTTGGGCTCGCTGGGCCTGCTGGAGCGCCTGGCGCTGCGCCTGGGCGTGATCCTGGGCACCGAATCCCCCGCGCTGCATGCTCCCCAGATGCTGGTGTGCGCCGGCGACCATGGCCTGGCCGCGCGGGGTGTCTCGGCGTTCCCGAGCGATGTGACCTGGCAGATGGTGGAGAACTTTCTGGCGGGTGGCGCGGCCGTGAGTGTGCTCGCGCGCCAGCATGGCCTGGGCCTCACGGTGGTGGACTGTGGTGTGGCCAAGCCGATTGCTGCGCGCGATGCAGCGCCCGGCCAGCCGCGCTTGTTGCTGCGCAAGGTGGCACCTGGCACGCAGGATGCCTCCGTCGGCCCAGCCATGAGTGCCGAGCAATGCGCCCAGGCGCTGGCCAACGGGGTGGAGGTGGTGCGTGCCCTGCCAGGCAACGCCTTGCTGCTGGGCGAGATGGGGATTGCCAACACCTCGGTGGCATCACTGCTGCTGGCGCGCCTGGCGGGGCTGCCGCTGGCCGAGGTGACGGGCGCGGGCACGGGGCTGGATGCTGCGGGCATCGAACGCAAGCGCTTGGTGCTGCAGCAGGCGCTGGATGCCAATGCGGGCGCCACCAGCCCGCTGGAGGCCCTGGCTGCCCTGGGGGGCTACGAGGTGGCCACGCTGGTGGGCGCAGTGCTGCAGGCAGCGGCCGAGCGGCGCGTGATTGTGGTGGACGGCTTCATCACCAGCGCGGCCGTGCTGGTGGCCAGCCGCATCGCGCCGCAGGTGCTGCAGCGCTGCGTGTTTGCCCACCGTTCGGGCGAACGGGGCCACAGCCTGATGCTGGCGCAGATGCAGGCAGAGCCTCTGCTGGACCTGGGCTTGCGCCTGGGCGAGGGATCGGGCGCGGCGCTGGCCTGGCCGTTGCTGCAATCGGCCTGCGCCGTGCTGCGCGAGATGGCGAGTTTTGAATCGGCTGGCGTGGCGACGCAGACGGCCTGAGCCGCCCTGCTTGGGCAGGCTCTAGCCCACCACGGTCTGGTTGCGGCCTTCTTCCTTGGCGCGGTACAGCGCGGCGTCGGCGCGGGAGAGCATCGCGTCCAGGGTCTCGTGTGACCCGGACCAGCTGGTCAGCCCGATGCTCACCTCGCAGTCCAGCGGGTGCCCCGAGGCCAGCGTGGCGTGGATGCGCTGGGCCACGGCCAGGGCCGCTTGCGCGTCGGCTCCCGGCAGCAGCACCAGAAATTCCTCGCCCCCGTAGCGACCCAGGCGGTCGGCGCGGCGCAGCACCTGGCGGGTGCGCTCGGCAAAGTGCACCAACACCGCATCGCCGTGCTGGTGGCCGCGCGTGTCGTTCACCGCCTTGAAGTTGTCCAGGTCCACCATCATGATGGACGGACCGCCGCCGTAGCGCTGTGCGCGCTCCAGCTCGTCCTCGCAGCGCTGCAGCAAGGCACGGCGGTTGAGGGTTTGGGTCAGCGAGTCATAGGTGGCCAGATGCTCCAGCTCGGTGCGCAAGCGGTCTGTGGCCATCAGCACCGCGCCAATGGACAACATCAGCACGGTGAGCGCATAGGCACCGATGTACAGGGTCTGGAACAGCGAGGGCTCCATCAGGTCGTTGCCCGCGTGCCCTGCCAGTATCGAACCCAGCCTGACCCCCAGTACCAGCATGTGCAGGCCCAGCATCATCTCCACCAGCCGCACCGGGAAGTTGCGCCCCCCGTGGCGCAGCATGAAGCGCAGTTGCGCGGCGTACAGCGCCCCCATCACCACGGTGAAAAACCCCACCCGCACGGCATAGTTGGGCCACCCGTAGGTCAGCCAGGCAAACACCACCGTGGTGCCGGCCATCACCCAGTTCCAGGTGCGCCAGGTGGCGGGCTGGCCCATGAACTGGCGGGTGCCCATGTAATAAGTGACCGAGCCCAGCACCAGCAGCTGGTTGGCCAGCACCAGGCCCAGCCAGTCGGGGATGGCGCCACGCGCGCCAAACAGCACGGTGGACAGTAGCCACAGCAATGGCGCCGCCGCCCATCCGCCCACGCCCCGGATGCTGGGCGGGTAGTGCCGCCGCATGAACAGCAGCACCAGGGCCATGACGGCAGACATGAAGCCCGCCAGGGCGATCATGGAGCGCGGGTCGAGGTTCGTCATGCGGCAGGCAAGAGGAGGGGGAGGGACGTGCCGACGTAATAAATTGTTTCAAAGGCGAAGCCAGTATAGCCACGCACCCGCAGTGCTCAGCGCTGTTTCGGTGCATGGTTTGCCCGAGGTTGGACCAGGGGCTGCGCGGGCGTGGACCGGTATGGGGCGGCAATGTGCGCCGTGTTGGTGCATTTTGTATGCAAAGTTCATAAAACATTGTGTACAAAGTTGGCATGCGCCTTGCGTAGGGCATACGCCATGCAAAGCACCCACCCTGCGCCCACCTCCGCCGCCATTGAAATCGTGGCGCTGACCAAACGCTACGCCCAAGGCAAGCCCGCCGTGGATGCGATCAACCTGCGCATTGCCAGCGGCAGCTACTGCTGCCTGCTGGGGCCTTCGGGCTGCGGCAAGAGCACCACCCTGCGCATGATCGCCGGGCACGAGTCGGTGACCAGCGGCGACATCCTGCTGGAGAACCGCAACATCACCGACCTGCCCGCCGCCGCACGCGGCACGGCCATGATGTTCCAGAGCTTTGCGCTGTTTCCGCACCTCTCGGCGCTCGATAACGTGGCCTTCAGCCTGAAGATGAAAGGCGTGACCAAGGCCGAACGCCAGGCCAAGGCGCGCGACCTGCTGGAGCGCGTGGCTCTGGGTCACCTGGCCGAGCGCAAGCCTGCAGAACTCTCCGGTGGGCAGCAGCAGCGCGTGGCGCTGGCGCGGGCCCTGATCACCCAGCCGCGCGTGCTGCTGCTCGATGAGCCGCTGTCCGCGCTCGACCCTTTTCTGCGCATCCAGATGCGCGCCGAGCTGCGCCGCTGGCAAAAAGAGCTGGGCCTGACCTTCATCCATGTGACCCACAGCCAGGAAGAAGCCATGGCCCTGGCCGACACCATGGTGGTGATGAACCACGGCGTGATCGAGCAGGTGGGCAGCCCGCACGAGGTCTACAACCGGCCCGCCAGCGAATTCGTGGCGCGCTTCATGGGCGGGCACAACGTGATCGACACACCCGAAGGCAAGGTGGGCGTACGCACCGACCACCTGCAGATTGCCCCCGCCAGTGCCGAGCTGCCCTGGGGCGCCCAGCGCATGCAGGCCGTGGTGACCGATGTGGAATACCAAGGCACCTATGTGCTGGTGGGTCTGCAAAAGCACGGCGCAGTTCTGTCGGCCAACGCCACGGCAGCGTATTCGGTGATGGTGTCCGAGGCCGCCTTTGCTGCGCAGCCCTACCAGGTGGGGCAGGGCGTGCAACTGCACTGGACTCCTGACCAGGCGCACCCGCTCTCCCAGCCTGCTGTCGCATCACTGGCGGTGGCCGCTCCCGCAGTGGCCGTCGCCGCCTGACCGCGTCGCCACGTCCGCTTTTTTTTCCACCCGTCCCCTTCCGCAACCCAAGGAGTTTTCCCATGTCCGATGCTTCCCGTGCTGATTCCCCTGTTGTTGTCTCCGATGCCACTGGTGTGGCTCGCCGCTCGCTGCTCAAGGGCACGGCGGGCATCCTGGCCGCTGGCATGTTCCCGGCCGTGCATTCGCAGGAAAAGATCGTGCTGCGCTACCTGGGAACGGCGGTGAACCAGGACAAAGCGATTGCCGAGAAGTTCAAGGCCGACACCGGCATCGAGATCCAGTACGTGGCCGTGACCACCGACGACGTGACCAAGCGCGCCGTCACCGCGCCCAACAGCTTTGACCTGATCGACACCGAGTACTTCTCGCTGAAAAAGATCGTACCCACGGGCAACCTCAAGGGCATCGACACCAAGCGCATCAAGAACGCCGACAAGATCACCACGCTGTTCACTACCGGCCAGGTGGCTGGCAAAGCCGTGGGCGACCAGGGCACCGCACCCAAGAAGGTGATCTACCTGGAAGGTGAAAAGTCCAAGAAGTTCGCGACCGCGCCCACGCAGTTCATGAGCCTGATCCCCACCGTGTACAACGCCGACACGCTGGGCATCCGCCCCGACCTGATCAAGCGCCCGATCAACTCGTGGGCCGAGCTGCTCAACCCCGAGTTCAAGGGCAAGACCGCGATTTTGAACATCCCCTCCATCGGCATCATGGACGCCGCCATGGTGGTCGAGGCCATGGGCCTCTACAAGTACCCCGACAAGGGCAACATGACCAAGAAGGAGATTGATCTCACGATCAAGACCCTGATCGAGGCCAAGAAGCAGGGCCAGTTCCGCGCGCTGTGGAAGGACTTCAACGAGTCGGTCAATCTCATGGCATCGGGCGAGGTGGTGATCCAGTCGATGTGGAGCCCGGCTGTCACGGCCGTGCGCACCAAGGGCATCGCCTGCAACTTCCAGCCCCTGAAGGAAGGCTATCGCGCCTGGGCCGCCGGCTTTGGCCTGCCCGCCACGCTGAGCGGCCGCAAGCTCGATGGCGCGTACGAGTTCATCAACTGGTTCCTCGACGGCTGGGCCGGTGCCTACCTGAACCGCCAGGGCTACTACAGCGCCGTGCTGGAGACCGCCAAGTCCAAGATGGAAGCCTACGAGTGGGCCTACTGGATGGAAGGCAAGCCCGCCACGCAGGACATCAAGAGCCCCAATGGCGACGTGCTGGCCAAGGCCGGTGCAGTGCGCGACGGCGGCAGCTACGAGTCGCGCATGGGCGGCATCGCTTGCTGGAACGCGCTGATGGACGAGAACAACTACATGGTGCAGAAGTGGAATGAGTTCGTCGCGGCGTAAGGAGTGCACCCCCTGAGGCGCTGCGCGCCTTCACCCCTCTCTCGACCCGCTGCGCGGTTCGGGAGGGGGACGCCCCCGGTGCGGCGGGGCGGCCCTTGCACGGGGGCACTGGTCTTGGGCAGCGTCAGTCTCAAGAGCAAGCGTTGAACGGTAGACCTTTGAATTCATTGATTGCAAACACCATGAGCACGACCACACAGTCCTTACCTGCTGCAGCTGTCCCCGGCCGCAGCATTGCCGCCTGGTGGCAGGCTGCGCCGTTCACGCTGGTGTTCGCGCTGTTTTTTCTGATTCCGCTGGCGCTGATCGTGATGGTCAGCTTCTGGGACTTCAACGAGTACGAGCTGTTGCCCGGCTTCACGTTCAAGAACTACGTGTCTATCTTCGCGGGCTGTGGCGATGCGTCGGAGGGCCTGTGTGTCACGCTCAAGACGTATTACTCCACGCTCAAGTTCAGCTTTCTGGTGTGGCTGATCACGCTGGTGATCGGCTTCACCGTGGCCTATTTTTTGGCTTTCCATGTGCGCTCTTCGGGCATGCAAACGCTGCTGTTCGTGCTGTGCACCATCCCGTTCTGGACATCGAACGTGATCCGCATGATCTCGTGGGTGCCGCTGCTGGGGCGCAATGGGCTGGTCAACCAGACGCTGATGGGCATGAACCTGATCGAGACGCCTGTGGAGTGGCTGCTGTTCTCGGACTTCTCGGTGGTGCTGGCCTTCGTGCACCTGTACACCATGTTCATGATCGTGCCCATCTTCAACAGCATGATGCGCATCGACCGCAGCCTCATCGAGGCGGCCAGCGACAGCGGCGCGAGTGGCTGGCAGACGCTGTGGAACGTGATCGTGCCGTTGTCGCGCACCGGCATCATCATCGGATCGATCTTTGTGATCACCATCGTCATGGGCGATTTCGTGACCATCGGCGTGATGGGCGGGCAGCAGATCGCGTCCATCGGCAAGATCATCCAGGTGCAGACGTCCTACCTGCAGTTCCCGCTGGCGGCGGCCAATGCGGTGATCCTGCTGGCGGTGGTGCTGATGATCATCTGGGGCCTCACACGCCTCGTCGACATTCGCAAGGAGCTGTGAGATGAAAGTCCGTGAATCTCGTCCCGCCAGCTTCTGGCCCCTGGCCATCTTCTTTGCGCTGTTCGTGCTGTTCATGTACGGGCCCATGTTCGTCATCTTCATCCTGAGCTTTCAGGGCCCCGATGGCGGGCTGACCTTCCCCATGCGCGGCGTGTCGCTGCACTGGTTCTCCAAGCTGGCCGAAGGGCTGGGCGTGGTGGACATCGGGGCGGCGCTGTGGCGCTCGCTAGGCCTGGGCGTGGCGGTGATGCTGTGCACGGTGGTGTTGTCGGTGCTGGCGGGCCTGGCCTTTCGGAAGCGGCTGGCGGGTGGCAACACGCTGTTCTTCATCGTCGTGGCCAGCCTCATCATGCCGTCCATCATCGTCTCGCTGGGCATCGGGCTGGAGTTCCGGCTCATCGACAACGGCATCAAGGCGGCGCTGGAATGGCTGGGCATGGAGAGTGCGCTGGAGGGCTATGGCACGTCACTGGGCCTGTTCACGTCGGCCCTGGGCGCACACCTGACCTGGACGCTGCCGTTCGGCCTGCTCATCATGTTTGCGGTGTTCAACCGTTTCAACCCCGCTTATGAAGAAGCCGCGCGCGACCTGGGCGCCACGCCCTGGCAGGGCTTTGCGCATGTGGTGCTGCCGTTGATTGCGCCCTCGGTCGTGGGCATTGGCATGTTCGGCTTTACGCTCAGCTGGGACGAGATCGCCCGCACCTCGCAGGCCATTGGCGACGTGAACACGCTGCCGCTGGAGCTGCAGGGCCTGACCAGCACGGTGACCACGCCGTCCATCTACGCACTGGGCACGCTGACCACGGTGGTGTCGTTCATCGTCATGGGCATCACGCTGGCGCTGGTGTGGGCATTGGGCCGCAGGCGCAAGGGCCGTTCGGGGTAAAAACGGCACCCTTATGACGACCACCCTCCCCAAGCCCCGGCGCGCGCGCGCTGCGGTCACCGAACCGCCCGTGCAGCCCGACACGACCGGCCAGCTCAGCGACAACGACATGTACGACCGCATGGTGTCGGCCATCCTCGACCACCGGCTACCACCCGGCACCAAGCTGGTGGAGGACAAGCTGGCGGCTGCCTTTGGCGTGTCCCGCACCCGCGTGCGGCCCGTGCTGGTGCGGCTGGCCAACGAGCAGGTCGTCACGCTCACGCCCAACCGGGGCGCATCCATTGCCCAGCCCACGCCGCAAGAGGCGCTGGAGGTGTTCGAGGCTCGCCGCCTGCTGGAGCCGCGCCTGGTGGAGCTGTTCATCGCCAACGCCACCGACGCTGACATTGCCGCGCTGCGCACCTGCATCGACGACGAAGAGGCCGCCCGCGCCAGTGGTGACATGCGCCGCGCCATCCGCCTGTCGGGCGACTTTCACCTGCACATCGCACAAGCGGCAGGGCACCAGACGCTGGGGCGCATCCTGCGCGAGCTGGTGTCGCGCACCTCGCTCATCCTGATGACCTATAGCCCCAGCCACGCCCAAACCCGCGAAGAGGCCACGGCCTGCGGCTGCCGCGAACACCGGGCGCTGATCGACGCCATCCGCCTGCGGGACGCGCGCGAGGCGCCCCGGCTGATGCTGGCCCACCTGGCGCGGATCGAGTCGCAGCTGGAGTTCACGCCGCCTGCGGCAGAGGCGCCCGATCTGGCGCGGTTGCTGGGCGGGGTCTGACGGTTTTTTCACACGCTTGCCCATGCGCCAACTGCTCGTCATCAACCCCAACATGTCGGCCCATGTCAGTGCCTTGCTGCTGCGGCATGTGCAGGGGGCTGCGGGCTCGCATGTGGCGGTGCGCACGGCCACGGCCCGCTTTGGCGCACCGTACATCGCGTGCGAGGCGAGCTATGCCGTGGCGGCCCACGCCGCGCTCGATGTGTGGGCGCATGAGATCGCACAGCCCCAGACCCCGCCCGACGCGGTGCTGATCGGCTGCTTTGGCGACCCCGGCCTGATGGCGCTGCGCGAGAGCAGTCCGGTGCCCGTCACCGGCCTGGCCGAAGCGTCATTCATCGAGGCTGCGCGCCACGGCCGCTTTGCCATCGTCACCGGCGGCGAGCGCTGGGGCCCCATGCTGCAGCGCCTGGCCCAGGCGCTGGGCCACGCCCACGCACTGGCAGGCATTCACACCGTCGCCCCCACCGGGGCGCAACTGGCCGCAGACCCCGAGGCGGCCCGCGCATTGCTGGCCCAGGCCTGCAGGGACGTGGTGCGGCAGATGGGGGTGCAGGCCGTCATTTTGGGTGGGGCGGGGCTGGCAGGCATGGCTGCCGCCGTGCAGCCGCAGGTGTCGGTGCCCGTGATCGACAGCGTGGTGGCCGGTGCCACTTGGGCGCTGCGCGCGCACCCCGTGCCGCCGGAGCGCAAGGTGGCTGGGTTTGATGTGGCCTGGGTGGGGGTGTCGCAGGAAATGGCGGCGCTGGGCACCCGCTGCGTTGGCTGACCCGGCCTTGTGGGCTGGCGGTTGCGCAAGGGCTGGGAATCTTCGCCAGAGCGCAGGTTTTGAGTGTTTTGGCTGGATGCGCTAGAAGAATATGCGCTGGTTGCTATGAAATTTGAAGCGCTGTGCTTTCTGCGCGTTAAGGCGCCAGCGTCTTCGGCCGGTAGTCGCAATACTCGCTCACCACACATTCCCAGCAGCGCGGCTTGCGCGCCTGGCACACATAGCGGCCCAGCAGGATGAGCCAGTGGTGCGAGTCCACCGCATAGGCGGCGGGCACGCGCTTCATCAGCTGCAGCTCCACCGCCAGCGGGTTCTTGCCCGGTGCCAGGCCTGTGCGGTTGCTCACGCGAAAGATGTGCGTGTCCACCGCCATCGTGGGCTGGCCAAAGGCCACGTTCAGCACCACGTTGGCCGTCTTGCGGCCCACGCCGGGCAGGGCCTCCAGCGCCTCGCGCGTGCGGGGCACCACGCTGCCGTGCTGCTCCACCAGGATGCGGCAGGTTTCCATCAGGTTCTTGGCCTTGGTGCGGTACAGGCCGATGGTCTTGATGTAGCCCTCTAGCCCCTCCAGTCCCAAATCCAGGATGGCCTGGGGCGTGCCTGCCACAGGGAACAGCTTGCGCGTGGCCTTGTTCACCCCCACGTCAGTGGCCTGGGCCGACAGCAGCACGGCGGCCAGCAGCTCGAACGGAGTGGTGTATTCCAGCTCCGTGTTGGGCATAGGGTTGGCCGCCTTGAGGGTGGCGAAGAAGGGCTCGATCTGGGCGGTTTTCATCATCATCGTTGGCGGGGTGGGGCAGGGGGCTGGCTTCTTTTGGCGGGCGTGGCCGGTGGCGCATTGTCCCGCAGCTGCGCCTGCAGGAACTCCAGGAACATGCGCACGGCAGCGGGCAGGGTGCGGCCGCTCAGGGTCTGCAGCTCGGCGGCGCGGGCGCTCATGCCGGGCTCGCGGATCTGGGCGGCATGCATTTCGCCGCGCTGCACCCGATCGCGCACCGTCACCTCGCCCGAGATGGACAGGCCGCCGCCATGCAGCACAAAGTGCATCAGCGTCTCGAAGTGGTTGCACACCAGGGCGGGCTCAAAGACGAGGCCCCGCTGGCTGCAGCCGATGTCGAACAGCTGGCGCACGGTGTTGTCGCGCTCGGGCAGGGCGATGGGGTAGGCGTGCATCTGCGCCAGCGTGACGGAGTGGGCGCGTGCGAGCGCGTGGTCAGGCCGCATGATGGCAATGACGGGCGCGGCCTGGCGGTGCTGCACGGTGATGTCCCGCTCGGCGGAGCGGCTGTAGGTCAGGCCAATGTCCGCATCGCCGTTGAGCACCGCCACGGTCACAGCTGCGGGGCTGGCCACGCGCAGGTGGAACTGGATGCCGGGGTACTGCAGGCGGAACTGAGCCATCACGCGGGGCAGGAACTCGATGGCAAAACCCGCAGAGCTGCAGATGCGCACCAGCCCCGTGCGCAGGCCCTGCAGCGCCTGGATGTCGGAGACCACGCGGTCGGCCTCCAGCGCGCCGCGCCGCGCATGGGCGGCCAGCAGCTCGCCCGCCGCGCTGGGCGCCATGCCCCGTGGGCGCCGGTCAAACAGCGGCACGCCCAGCAGGTCTTCGAGGGCGGCGACTTGGCGGCTCACGGCCGAAGGCGACACATTGAGGCGCGCGGCGGCCTCGCTGACCGAGCCGCTGCGCACCACCTCCAGAAAGTAGCGCAGCGCCGTGTCCTGCAAGCGGCTGGAAAGCATGGGGGTCTTTCGGGGTGTGGATTGCGTAAAACGCAAAGATAACCCCAGAAATCGTTGATTGTCGAAACGCAGCATGCTGCTTATGCTGACTCACCAATGACACATTCACCGGCCCCAGCCCCCATGCCTCCTGCAAACAGCGTCACCCCGGGTGGCACCCCCAGCCACATCGTGGACTACACGGCCACCGAACTGTCGCGCGCCATCCATGCACGGGAGGTCTCCTGCACCGAGGTGCTGGACGCCTACCTGGCCCAGGTGGACCGGCTGAACCCCGTGGTGAATGCATTGGTGGCGATGGTGGACCGCAACGCCCTGCGCACGCAGGCGTCAGAGCGCGATGCGCAACTGGCGCGCGGCGAGAGCCTGGGCCCTCTGCATGGGTTTCCGCAGGCGCCCAAGGACATCATGCCCGCCGCAGGCATGGTCACCACGCGGGGCTCGCCCATCTTTGCCGGGCAGGTCTCGGCCACCGATGCGGTGGTGTTCGAGCGCATGCGCGCAGGCGGCGCACTGTTCATCGGCCGCAGCAACTCGCCCGAGTTTGGCCTGGGCGGGCACACCTACAACCCGGTGTATGGCACCACGCGCAACGCCCACAACCCGGCAGTGTCGGCAGGCGGCAGCAGTGGCGGCGCTGCCGTGGCAGTGGCCCTGCACATGCTGCCTGTGGCCGATGGCTCGGACATGATGGGCTCGCTGCGCACGCCAGCGGCGTTCAACAACGTATACGGCCTGCGTACCTCGTTCGGCCTGGTGCCGCACGGGCCGACGGAGGAAGTGTTCTTCCAGCAGTTCAGCGTGGCCGGGCCCATGGCGCGCAACATCCCGGACCTGGCGCTGCTGCTGTCGGTGCAGGCAGGTTTTGATGCACGCCTGCCGCTCACGCGGCGCCATGAGGACGTGGCCCTGCTGGGCCAGCCGCTGGAGCGCGACTGGCGCGGTGCGCGCATCGGCTGGCTGGATGACCTGGGCGGCCATTTGCCCACCGAGCCGGGCGTGTTGGCCACCTGCGAGCAGGCGCTGGAACACTTCCGCACGGTGGGTTGCACCGTGGAATCTGTGGCGCCCGCATTCAATCTGGAACAGCTGTGGAACGCATGGATCGACTTGCGCAGCTTCAGCGTGGCAGGGGCCAATGCGGCCTTGTATCGCAACCCGGCCACGCATGCGCTGCTCAAGCCCGAGGCGGTGTGGGAGATCGAGCGTGGCATGCGCCTGACGGCCCTGCAGGTGTACGACGCGGCCCGCGTGCGCAGCGCGTGGTACCAGGTGCTGCGCGGCCTGTTCGAGCAATTCGATTTTCTGGTGTTGCCCGCTGCGCAGGTCTTCCCCTTCGATGCCGGGCTGGACTGGCCCCACGAGGTCGGCGGCCGCACCATGGACACCTACCACCGCTGGATGGAGACCGTGGTGCCCGCCACCATGGCCGGCCTGCCCGCGCTGGCAGCCCCCGCAGGCTTTGGCCCCGGCGGCCTGCCTGCGGGGCTGCAGATCATCGGCCCGGCACAGTCTGACGCCGCCGTGCTGCAGATCGGCCATGCCTACGACCAGGCCAGTGGGTACGCGCGCCAGCGCAGCCCTTTGCTGGGGTGACCTGGGCCTCGCTGCTCGCCATTCCGTCTCCCACCGTGAACCCCCGCTACCCCCCGCTTTTGTCAACGTGCTTTCTGGAGAGCTTCACCATGCTGCGTTCCCGCTTCGTATCGAGTCTTCTGCTCAGCGCCCTGGTGCTGGGCGCGCCCGGCCTGGCGCAGGCACAGACTTACCCCGACCGGCCCATCAAGCTGGTCGTGCCTTTTGCCCCAGGCGGAGCCACCGACATCCTGGGACGTTTGCTGGCTACGGCCCTGGGAGAGCGTCTGGGGCAGCCCATGGTGGTCGAGAACCGGCCCGGCGCGGGCACCGTGGTGGCGGCGTCCATGGTGGCCAAGGCGCCCGCTGACGGGTACACGCTGCTGCTCGGGTCCAACACCACGCTCACCATGAACCCGGCCATCCGCACCAACCTGCCGTACGACCCCATCAAAAGCTTCACGCCCCTGGCCCTGGTGGCCGACATGGGGCTGCTGCTGGTGGCCCACAACGACACCCCGGGGCAGTCGCTCAAGGACATCGTGGCCCAGGCCAAGGCCGCGCCGGACAAGTTCTCGTACGGCTCCTATGGCACGGGCTCGTCGGTGCACTTTGGCGCCGAGATGCTCAAGACCACTGCAGGGTTTCCGATGATGCACGTGCCTTTCAACGGCAGCTCGCCCAGTCTCACGGCGCTAATGGGTGGGCAGGTGCAACTGGCGGTGGACACGGTGGTGGCGTCCACGCCGCTCATCAAGTCCGGCAAGATCAAGGCGATTGCGGCGCTCAGCCCGCAGCGCCTGGCCCTGCTGCCCAATGTGCCCACGGTGGCCGAAAGCGGCTACCCCGGCTTTGACATGGGATCGTGGTTTGCCTTCGTAGGCCCGGCGGGCCTGCCCGCACCCGTGCAGAAGAAACTGGAAAAGGCCCTGGCCGAGACCATGGCCTCGGCGGAGTTCAAGAAGAAGATGGTGGACATCGGCCTGACGCCGCTGGGTGGCAATGGCGACGCGCTGCGCGCGCGCATTGAGCGCGAGCTGCCACTGATGCGTGCCGTGGCGGCACGGGCGGATATCCGGGTGGATTGACGGTCGGCGCTGAAAAGGGCTACCCGGCCCGTCAGCGCAACCCTATGGGATTCAGCGCGTCCGCTTGACCGGAATGCACAGCCAGCACGGAAAGCGCCCCGTGGCCGGGTCCACCGCAAAGTCCTCGTCGTAGATCTCCAGCGCAGCGCGGGGCTCCCATTCCCAGCCGTCGGGGATCTGGCCCGGCGTGCCCATCTGCGCCCAGGCGGCGGCAATCTCGGGTCCCGTGCCCACAAAGTGCATGCAGGCGTAGTCGCCGCCTTCGTAGTCCATCACCTGCACATCGGGCCCGGTGCGCAGGCCCACGCCAATCTGCACCGCTGCGTCATAGCGGCACTGCTCGGGCGGCGTGCAGGC
Organism: Acidovorax sp. Root568; assembly: GCF_001427445.1. Classification (NCBI taxonomy): domain Bacteria; kingdom Pseudomonadati; phylum Pseudomonadota; class Betaproteobacteria; order Burkholderiales; family Comamonadaceae; genus Acidovorax; species Acidovorax sp. Root568. The sequence continues at coordinate 319,240 of NZ_LMGP01000017.1, forward strand.
CGGGTCGTCGTGGCTGAAGCCATAGAACTTGGGGCGCGGATCATTCAGCCGATGGGCGGCACACCAGCTGCCAAAACGCTCCCACAACTCGGTCAGGCCCGGGTGGCCGTAGGCGCCGGTGTGGCGCATGGTGGCAAGGCGCATGCAGGGCAGGGTGCGGAGGGTCAGGGTCATGGCGGGCAGGGCAGTGGCGGTGGACGGAAAACCCAGTTTAGAGCCTCTTGGAAAGACACCGCATGAATCCTGCGTCGCAATTGGCGACAATGCAGAGTTTGTTGCCAACCACTTCTGTCCACGCCATGCAATTTGCCGACCGCCTGAACAACGTAGAAACCTCCGCCATCCGCGAGCTTTTCAAGCTGCTGGGCAAGCCCGGCATCATCAGCTTTGCGGGTGGCTTTCCGGACAGCGCGATGTTTGACGTGGAAGGCATCCGCGCAGCCAGCAACGCCGCCCTGGCCGAAGAGCCCGGCGCAGCATTGCAATATGGTGCCACCGAGGGCTACAACCCGCTGCGCGAGCAACTGGCCGCCTTCATGACCAGCAAGGGCGCCAAGGATGTCGCGGCCGACAACCTCATCGTCACCACCGGCAGCCAGCAGGCGCTGGATCTGCTGGGCAAAACCCTCATCAGCCCCGGCGACAAGGTGATTGTGGAAGGCCCGACCTTCCTCGCCACCATCCAGTGCTTTCGCCTGTACGGCGCCGAACTCATCAGCGCGCCCATCGATGGCAACGGCGTGAAGACCGACGAGCTGGAAAAGCTGATCGCCGAGCACAAGCCGAAATTCGTCTACCTGATCCCCACCTTCGGCAACCCCAGCGGCGCCATGCTGAGCCTGGAGCGCCGCAAGGCCGTGCTGGAGATGGCGGTTAAGCACAACACCCTGATCGTCGAGGACGACCCCTACGGCGACCTGTACTTTGGTGACGCGCCACCCCCCAGCCTGCTGAACCTGTCGGCCACTGTGCCCGGCAGCCGAGAGCTGCTGGTGCACTGCGGGTCTTTGAGCAAGGTGCTGTCGCCCGGCCTGCGCGTGGGCTGGATGATTGCCCCGGCCGAGTTGCTGGGCAAGGCCACCATGTGCAAGCAGTTCAGCGATGCACACACCAGCACCTTTGCGCAGGCCACGGCCGCGCAGTACCTCAAGGCCGGCCGCATGCCCGGCACGCTGGCCCATGTGCGCAAGGTGTACGCCGAGCGCGCCCAGGCCATGGGCGACGCGCTGCGCAAGGAACTGGGCGATGCCATCGAATTTGTGCAGCCCCAGGGCGGCCTGTTCGTGTGGGCGCGCCTCACAGGGGCAGGCGGCAAGGTGGCCGATGGCAACGTGCTGGCCAAGCGCGCGATTGAAAAGGGTGTGGCCTTTGTGCCTGGCACGCCGTTCTTCTGCGCCAACCCCGACCACGCCACCTTCCGCCTGTCGTTTGCGACGGCCGATGTGGACAAGATCCGCGAAGGCGTCGCGCGCCTGGGCCAGGCGATCTGACGCCTCCATGTCCGACACCAACGATCTCGCCAACGTTCTCCAGCGCCTCGAAAGCCTGGAGATCAAGGCCAGCTTTACCGAAGACCTGCTGGACCAGCTGAACATGACCATCTACCTGCAGCAGCAACTGATCGATCGGTTGACGCACGAGGTCATCCAGCTGCGCCAGCAGGCGCCCGAAGGCGGCTCGAACGGCCCGCGCAACCTGCGCGACGAGCTGCCGCCGCATTACTGATCGGAGCTGATCCGATCGCTCGGTCTACGCCCTGACGGACCGCCAGGCGGCCTCGGCCAGCTCGGTGCGGTAGGTAGTCGGCGAGGGCAAACCGCCCTGGGCCACATTGCCTGATAGCCAGGCCCTGCAATAGCTCTGCACCGGCCCCATCACCAGCGATGGCATCAGCTCGCACGGCAGGTCGCGCAGCGCGCCGGACCGGCGGTGCGGCTCGAACCAGGCCACCAGCGCCTGGTTGCGGCGCCGTGCGGCCTCGGCCAGGTCGGGCGTGCGCGGGCCCGCTGCCACTGCGCCGCGCGCCTGGAACAGGAACCGCGCCCGTTCGGGCTGCGCCACCACCCAATCCAGGTAGCCCGTGACCAGGGCCAACACGCCCGCCTCCACGCCCTGGGCGGCATCGAGGTGCGCCTGCACGCTGCGCGACTGGTCGTGAAAGATCTCGAAGAACATCGCTGCCACGATGCCGTCGCGGTTGCCAAAGTGGTGATAGATGCTGCCCACGCTGGCCCCGCAGCGCGCCCGCACTCCGTCGATGGTGACTGCATCCACGCCGCCTTCGGCCGCGCAGGCCAGGGCGGCGGCGAGGATGTCCTGGCGGCGGTCGGTGGTTGCGTCGGCAGGGGATGAGGTGGGGGACGGGGAATTGCGGCTTGCCATGGAACGGGATTCTAGAATAAAGTTCTAGAAAATACTTCTAGTCCACGATCCTTCCATGCATTCCTCTCCTCCCATGGCCGCTCCAGCCGCCGCTGCCTCCATGCCTGGTGCCGCGTTGTACCCGCACCTGCTTGCCCCGCTCGATCTGGGCTTTACCACCCTCAAGAACCGTGTGCTCATGGGCTCCATGCACACCGGGCTGGAGGACGGGCGCGACCTGTCTCGCATGGCGGCGTACTTCCGCGAGCGGGCCGAGGGAGATGTGGGCCTGATCGTGACGGGCGGGTTCGCACCCAACATCGCGGGCTGGGCCAAACCGTTTGCGGGCACGCTGGCGACCTCTGGCGCGGCCAAGCGCCACCGCGTGGTGACCGAGGCCGTGCACGAGGCGGGCGGCAAGATCGCCCTGCAGATCCTGCACACGGGCCGCTATGCCTACCACCCGCTGGCGGTGGCGCCGTCGCGGCTGCAGTCGCCGATTTCGCCGTTCACGCCGTTCGCGCTGTCGGCGAGCGGGGTGGAGCGACAGATCCGCGCCTTCGTGCGCTGTGCAGTGAAGGCGCGCGAGGCGGGCTACGACGGCGTGGAGGTGATGGGCTCGGAGGGCTATTTCATCAACCAGTTTCTGTCGCAAGCCACCAACCTGCGGCGCGATGCCTGGGGCGGCGACTACAGCCACCGCATGCGGCTGCCGGTGGAGATTCTGGCCCGCATGCGCGAGGCCGTGGGGTCGGACTTCATCATCATCTACCGCCTGTCGATGATCGACCTGGTGCCTGGCGGCAGTGCGTGGGACGAGATCGTCACCCTGGGCAAGGCCGTGGCCACGGGCGGGGCGAACATCGTCAACACCGGCATTGGCTGGCACGAGGCGCGGGTGCCCACCATTGCCACCAGCGTGCCGCGCGCAGCGTTTGCCTGGGTCACGCAAAAGATGAAGGCCGAGTTTGCGGCGGCAGGCATCACCACGCCGCTGGTCACGTCCAACCGCATCAACACGCCCGAGGTGGCCGAGCAGGTGCTGGCCGATGGCTGCGCCGACATGGTGTCCATGGCGCGGCCCCTGCTGGCCGATGCGGCGTTTGTGAAGAAGGCTGCGCAAGGACGGGCCGACCGCATCAACACCTGCATCGCCTGCAACCAGGCCTGCCTGGACCATGTGTTCCAGAACAAGACCAGCAGCTGCCTCGTCAACCCGCGTGCTTGCCATGAAACGGAGCTGGTCTATCGCCCGATTGCCACGCCCGCATCGCGCAAGCGCATCGCCGTGGTGGGCGCGGGGCCTGCAGGCCTCACCGCCGCCACGGTGGCTGCTGAGCGTGGGCACGAGGTCCACCTGTTCGACGCAGCGCCCGCCATCGGCGGCCAGCTCAACATGGCCAAGGTGATTCCGGGCAAGGAAGAGTTCCACGAAATGCTGCGCTACCTGGCCACACGCGTGGAGGACACAGGCGTGCAACTGCACCTGAACGAGCGCGTGTTGGCCGCCGACCTGGCGGGCTTTGACGAGGTCATCGTCGCTACCGGTGTGGAGCCGCGCGACCCGAAGATCCCCGGCCAGGACCACCCCAAGGTGCTGAGCTATATCGACGTGCTGCGCCACGGCAAGCCGGTGGGCGAGCGCGTGGCCATCATCGGCGCGGGCGGCATCGGCTTTGATGTGGCCGAGTTCCTCACGCATGGTGAGCACCCCTCCACCACGCTCGATTTGCCCGCCTGGAAGGCCGAATGGGGTATCACCGACCCGGCCGAGGCGCGCGGTGGCCTGGCCGCCAGCGGCCCGCGTGTGACGCCCCCTGCACGGCAGGTGACGCTGCTGCAGCGCAAGAAGGGCAAGCTGGGCGGCGGCCTGGGCAAGACCACGGGCTGGATCCACCGCACCGTGCTCAAGATGAAAGCGGTGGAGATGGTGGGTGGCGTGAACTACGAGCGCATTGCCGACGAAGGGCTGCTGGTCTCGTACGGCGAGAAGCGCGAAGACCCGACCTGGATCCCTTGCGACACCGTGGTCCTGTGCGCGGGCCAGGTGCCGTTGCGCAGCCTGGCGCAGGACCTGGAGGCCCAGGGCCGCAAGCCCCACCTCATCGGTGGTGCGCTGGAGGCCGGCGAGCTGGACGCCAAGCGCGCCATCGACCAGGCGGCGCGGCTGGCAGCCCGGCTGTAGGTCGGTGCGTACATCGCCTGCAGGGGCTCACAGGGTTTCACAGGGCCTGTCAGGCGTGTTGTTGAGGCCTTCTTGGCTGGTAGCGCTAGTGGAATATGCATGAGCAGCTATATTTTTGATAGTGAATATAGGATGGCGACTGCCGTGATGGGTCACGGAGGCTGTGCCGTCCTTGTCCCTCAGGCGGACAGATTCAGGGCGTTGAACACCCGCAGCGCTGCCCACGCGTCGTTGGCCGCGTAGACCAGCTGGGCCTCGCTCAGCCGGGCGTTGGCCCAGTTGGAGGTGGCGGCTTTTTTGGACTTGATAAAGCGCCGGTTGAACAGCACCGCCACGGCCCCTTTCACGCCCATGTCCTTGCGGTAGCCGCGTTGGCGGAACACGGTGTTCAGCTCCAGCACATCGGCCGGTTGCACGCCCAGCTTGTGCTGGATGCGCTTGGTGTCGTCACCCAGCCCAAAGCCCGCCTTGGTCACACCCTGCAGGGCCAGCAGCTCGGCCACGCGCGCTCGGCAGCCGGGGTCGTGCAGCTGGAACACCCAGGCCCGCTCCAGCGTAGCCAGTTGCACGATGTGCGGCCCGTCCGACGGCTCATCGCGCACAAAGGTGGGTTTGGATTCGGTGTCAAAACCCCAGGCACTGGCGCTGGCCAGCGCCTGGCAAGCCTGGTCGGCCTGTGCAGGCGTGGCGACCAGCGCAATGCGGTCCATGCCCAGGCGTTCAAAGGGTTCCAGCAGCGCGATCTGGTCTTTGTCTGGCGTGGGGCGCTGGGTAGTGTGCGCAGAGGGGTGGCGGGACGCGGAGGGCGGCTGGCGCCGCGAAGGAGGAGAGGCCGTCATGCGGGCCATTGTGCCGTGTGGGTGTCCCTTCAGCGTTTGCCGGTTTTGCGCAAGCGGGGGGCTTCCTCCATCTGGCCCAGGGCTTGCTCACAAGCCGCCACCGACTGGGCCTGCCGCCCCGCCAGCCAACCTGCGCCAAACCAGGCCTTCAGGTCGCCGGACTCTGCAAGCTCGCGGTACAGCGCTGCCGCCAAACGCTCGTCATTGAGGCGGCCCAATGCCGACAGCGCTGGCTGCAGGCTGTCCAGAAACCGGGCGCTGTGTGCATCCAGCGCGGGCGCCACGAACTCTGTGAGGTAGCGCAGGCGTTTGAGGCGTTTGCGCAGCCGGTGCTGTGCCTGGGGCGTGCGCGTGGCAAAGCCCCGTGCGCCTTTTTGCACCTGGGCATGCAGTGCGCGCAGGCGCTGCTGCAGCAGGTGGCGCGTGGCACGGGCGTCCAGGCCTGCTGCGGCGTCGCCCGTGGCGTCCAGCCCTGGGGTGGTAAAGGCCATCAGATACACCAGCGCTTCCTGAAAGGCCGCATCGCGCACGGTCTGTTGTGCGGCCTGGGCCACCAGCGCGGTGTTGTCGCCCTGGTGGGTGGACAGGGGCGGCGCTCCGGCGGCCTGCAGTTCGGCACCGATGCGTTGCATCACCTGGCTGCGGTCCCGCAGGTGGCCGAGCTGCTGGAACACCTGGACCAGGGGCGGCTCCCAGGCGGGGTCCAAGTTGCCTGGGGCCAGCGGCGCCAGCTCGCGCAGGGCGGTGCGCAGGCGGCGGATGCCGATGCGCAGCTGGTGCAGCAGCTCCTCATCACTCGCACCTTCGGCAATGTCGCTGGCGGGGCCCAGGATTTGCTGCAGGCACTGCGCCACCACGGCGCGCTGCAGGGCCTGCCCGGCGGGCAGTTGTTGGTACAGGGGGGACCGGGGTCGGGCCTTGCGGGGCGAACCGCTGCTGGCTGGGCTGTCAGATGGAATGGGAATGCCCGATGGACTGCCAGCTGGTGCCAGCAGGCGCTCGCCCCGTTCGGCCTTGGACACGGTGCTCTGATACAGCCCGTGCCGCGTGGCCCACTGCGCGGCGAGCGCTGCAAGGCCCGCCACCGGCCCGGCCTTGAGTTCCAGCTCCACCTCGCAAATGGGGGCCTCGGCCTGCTGGGGCGTGCCCCGGTGGGCCACCACCCGGCCGGTGTCCAGCGCCAGCTCGACCACCGCTCCCTGGCGGGTGATATCGCGTGTCAGCCGGTCCATCTCGGTGCCATAGGTTTCGACGAGGGGGCCACCAGCGGCTTGCAGGGCCTGCCGCAGCCGGGCGCCTGCCACGGTGCCACTGTGCAACTGGGGCAGGGGTTCGGGCGCGATGCCTTCTATGGCGGGGCCGCGTGCGACGTTGTGCTCCTGCCGGTCCAGCGGACCATCGCCCAGCGCCTTGACGGTTTGCACCCACTGGTCGCCCTCGCGCCGCAGGCGAAACGCTATGCCGCGTGACGCCAGTGCGCCGTCGGGCGTGTCGAAGTAGCGGGCCTCCATGCGGATGGCGACACACCGGCCCCGGCGTACTGCCGCTTGCACGGCAGCCAGACGGTCGGGCGGGATGCAGAACTTGAATTCGATTTCCATGGTGGCTGCATTATCCCGTGGTATCCCCATCGCAGGGCCGCGCCGGATGAAGGGCGCGCAGAGGTTATCCACCAATAATGGAAAATCAATGATTCAAGTGAGGGTGTATTGATTATGAGGGGCGATTGAGGGAGGATATCAAGCTCATGCCCAGCGGTTTTCCTTGATTATCTCGGATGGAGGTGATGATTTTGAATGCAGACGCCTGAACCCGGTCTGGCAGGCGGACAAAATTATTTTCTTGCACCAAGGTGTCGCCATTGAGAAACGACCAGAGGATGAACCGGAGCGCCTGGGCTGTCTGGTCGGGGTTCTGCGTGACCTTGGGGAACACCACAAACGTGCCCATGGTGATTGGCCAGGCCGATTTACCGGGCCGCTGCGTCAAGGTGCTGTGGAAAACTCCGGTGGCCGACCAATCGCTGTTGGTCAGTGCCGCCTTGAAGGCGTCGATGGAGGGTTTGACATAACTGCCGTCGGCATTTTTCATCTGCACGGTGGTCAGGCCGTATTCGGCCACATAGCCGTGGTCCACATACCCGATGGCGCCCACCGTGTCGCGCACGCCCTTGGCTACGCCGTCGCTGCCCTTGAAGGCCAGCACACCCACAGGCCAGGCGATGCTGGTTTTGGCGCCGTACGATGATTTCCATTGTGGGCTCACCTTGCCCAGGTAGTCTGCAAAGTTGTAGGTGGTGCCCGAGCCATCGGCGCGCACCACCACCTTGATCGGCAGGTCGGGCAGGGAGACATCGGGGTTCAGTGCGGCGATCTCTGCCGCGTTCCAGCGGGTAATCTCGCCCATGAAGATGCGGCTGAGAGCCTCACCCGTCAGGCGCAGCTGGGTGTTTTGTACCTTGGGCAGGTTGACGATGGGGCTGATGCCGGTGATGGCCACGGGCAGCGCCAGCAGGCCGTGCTCCAGCAAGTCCTTCTCTGCGGGGTACACGTCCGTCGCGCCAAAACCGACGGCCTGCTGCTGGATTTTTTTCATGCCCGCGCTGGAACCCACCGGGTCGTAGTCCACCGCGCTGCCAGTGGCCTTGGCATAGGCCTTGGCCCAGCTGCGGTAGATGGGCGCTGCCGCCGACGATCCAGCGCCCGTCACGGTCTGTGCGCTGGCCAGGCCCGCCTGCACAAGGGCCACGGTCGCCAGCAAAAGAAGGTAAATATATTTCATGTGTTTTATGTAATGGTTTTTATGAATAACGATATGCATGCACGATTTCAGGTGCTGTGAAATCCACGCGTGTTCATTGAGTAGACGGACAGATTTCGGTGCCGATCCTAGCAAAATGACAGCGATTTGAAGCATTGGCCTGAACGGCGAAGGTTTCTCGCTGAGTCACTAATCTGTCATTTGAAACAATTAGTATCTTTCGCATCCCATCGGGGGCTTGGTGCACGGCGGGTGGTTGGCTTACCCCCTACAGCAACACGCGTTCGCTCCCACAAGGCGGCGGCGCCCTGGTGGACCTTCACGAAAGATTCAGATGCTTCAAAAAATGAAAATTGGTACCCGCCTGGCCCTGGCCTTTGCCGTGCTGCTGTTGCTGATATCGGCCCTGGCGGCCGGTGGCATCAGCGGGGCCAAGCGGTTGACCGAGCGCAGCGCTGCCTTGTATGGCGACCGCACCGTGCCCATGGGCGTGCTGGCCGAGATCAGCCACCTGACGCAGCGCAACCGCGTGCTGGTGATGGACATGCTGATGGACCCCGGCACCAGCAACCTGGAGGCCAGCCACGCGGCCCTGACCGCCAATGTCGAGCGCATCCAGGCCCTGTGGAAGGAGTACGCCGCCAAGCCCCTGGGGGCCGAGGAGCAGGCCCTGGCGCAGGCCTTTGCCGATGCCAACGCCACCTATCTGGACAAGGGCCTGATCCCGGCGTCGGCCGCGCTGGTGGCCGGCAAGTACGACGACGGATCGGAGCTGTACATCACCCAGATCCGCCCCAATGCGCTCAAGGTGCAGGACGCCATCGAGCGCCTGGTGGCGCTGCAGATCAACGTGGCTGCGGCAGAGTTTGCCGGGGCGCGCGCCATGAGCGACACCATCCACTGGTGGATGCTGGCCGCCACCGCCCTCGCATTGCTGGCAGGTGCTGCGATGGCCTGGGTCATCACCCGTTCCATCTCGCGGCCGCTGCGTCAGGCCGTGGTGCTGGCACGCACCGTGGCGGGGGGCGACCTGACGGCGCAGATCGATGTGCGTGGCAACGACGAGACCGCCGAGCTGCTGGGGGCCCTGCGTGAGATGAACCACCAGCTGGTGCGCGTGATCACCGAGGTGCGCGCCAGCACCGAGACGGTCGCCCACGAGGCCGTGGTGATGGCGGGCGGCACCGAAGACCTGGCACGCCGCACCGAGGTGCAGGCATCCAATCTGCAGGAGACGGCCGCGTCGATGGAGCAGCTGACCATCACGGTGCAGCACAACACCGACAACGCCCAGCGTGCCACCGCCCTGGCGCAGGAGGCCAGCAGTGTGGCCAACGAAGGCGGCAGCGTGATGCGCGATGTGATCGCCACCATGCAGGAGATCAAGACCCAGTCGCAGAAGATCACGGACATCATCAAGGTGATCGACGACATCGCCTTCCAGACCAATCTGCTGGCGCTGAATGCGGCGGTGGAGGCCGCGCGTGCGGGTGAGCAGGGCCGGGGCTTTGCGGTAGTGGCTGGCGAGGTGCGGGGCCTGTCGCAGCGCAGCAGCATGGCGGCCCGGGAGATTCGCGGCCTGATCTCGGCCAGCGTGCAGGGTGTGGAGCGCGGGTCCACCCTGGTGGGGCAGGCGGGCGAGCGTGTGGCCAACACCGTGCACCATGTGAACCAGGTGGTGTCGCTCATCACCGCCATCAAGGATGCCGGGCAGGAGCAGGCCCGGGGCATTGCCCAGATCGGAGAGGCCGTGCGCCAGCTGGACGCGGCCACACAGCAGAACGCTGCGCTGGTGGATGACAGTTCGTCCGCCTCGACCGGCATGAAGAATCAGGTAAGGCGCCTGCTGGAGGTGATTCACCAGTTCCGCCTGACGCCGGATATGCCCCTGCCTGCTGCAGGCGCGCCCTTGCTGGAAACGGCAGGGTTGCCCCCTGCTGTGGCTCTGGAGGGCGGGGCCGGCAGTCGCGCGCAACTGGCCATCTCGGCCCGCTAGCCCGGCGGCGGCGTGGTCTCTGCGTCGCGTGGCCTATGCCGCCAATGACCGAGACATTGCCACCCACCACGCCAAGACCTGCGCCATGAACCGCACCGACGTATTGATCGCGATTGCCGAAGTGGCGCGCAGTGGTGGCGCTGCCGCCCCCGAAGACGCCATCTCCCAGCTGGCGATGCTCATTGATGATCTGGAGCTGTCCTGCAGCGGCTCGGAGCAGGTGATGGAGATGCTGCTGCGCATCGCAGCCTGCCTGTGGAACCTGCAGCAGGAACGCATGCGCCTTTGAACAGGTGCCTTGGCATGCTGCATGGCCCTGATCTCTCACCGATCAGGGCGACTGAATGATCACTCGTCCAGCGTCTCGAGCGAAGCCACCTGGTTGCGCCCCCGGTGCTTGGCCAGGTACAGCGCCTGGTCGGCACGGTCGAGCATGTCGCGCAGGCTGCGATCGCTCTGGCGGAAGGTTCCCACACCCAGGCTGGTGGTGACGCGGTAGCTGTGGCCTGCATCGTCCGTCAGCTCCAAGGCGCGAATGCTGTGCAGCATGCGCGTGGCCACCTCCAGGCCCTCGGCCAGTGTGGTCAGGGGCAACAGCACGCCAAACTCTTCACCGCCCAGTCGGCCCACGGCATCGCTGGCACGCAACTGGCCCTTGATGGCCTGCGCAAATGCCATCAGCGCCCGGTCGCCTTCCAGGTGGCCAAAACGGTCGTTGATGGCCTTGAAGTGGTCCAGGTCCAGCATCAGCAAGGTCAGCGGCTCGCCGTTGCTGCGTGAATGGGCATAGGCCGACTCGGCGCATTCAAGAAACGCGCGGCGGTTGGCAATGCCCGTCAGCATGTCGGTGGTGGCCAGGCGCTGCAGCTCGCGCTCCAGGTTCTTGCGTTGCGTGACGTCGCGGTAGATGCCTTCGACCCCCGCAAAATTGCCTGCATGGTCGTACAGCGCGTGGCTGCTGATGGAGATGTCGATCACCGTGCCATCGCGCCGCACCATCTGGCCCGGAAAGTCCGACACCTCGCCGTGTTCCATGATCGCGGCCTTGAACGCGTCGCGGTCTTTGCTTTGGGGGTAGTACGACTCGGCCGTGCGGCCTTCGATTTCGTGGGGCTCGTAGCCCAGCACCCGGCGCACGCCCGGTCCCACATGCTGCACGATGCCCTGCGCATCGGTGCGGTAGTACACGTCCTGCATGTTCTCGAACAGGCGCCGGAAGTTCTGCTCGCTCTCGCGCAGCTGGGCCTCGATCTCGCTCTGGTGTGTCATGTCCATGCCGCACATGAGCACGGCGGGGGCACCGTCCCATTCCATGGCCACACTGCTGATCAGCACCATGCGCAAGTTGCCGCGCTCGGTGCGGATACGGAACTCAGAGGATTTGTTGGGCCGCCCGGCCTGCTCGGGCACGGCCACTTGCTGGATGCGGTTGGTGGAGCGCACCTGGTCCAGGGGGTGCACAAAGTCGCCAGACAGCCGCCCGATCAGGCTGTCGATACTGGGCGCCTCCAGCAACTCCATGCTGGCGGCGTTGGCAAAGCGGATGGCGCCCTGTTGTGTGACAAGCACAGCCGCTGGCAACAGGTGCAGCAGGCGCAGGTCGTGGTTCATGGGCTGGTGGTAACCAAAAGTAATGCACCATTGTGGCACCTCGATGCGCAGGTGTGAAACGGCACCTGTCGCAGGCGGTACTATCGCCCATGAGAAAAACTTTCCAACTCCACGTTGAAGGCAAGAACCGCGATCGCGTTCTGGATGCCGTCAAGCACGAAATCCGCAAGTACATCAAGCGCGAACGGCGCCGCGACCTGCCCGAAGGCGCCGATTTCTGGGACTTTGACTGCCAGTTTGGCCGCACCAAGGAAGACGCCGCCGTGGCGCACCTGGCCGCCTTGACCGGGCTGATCAACGGCGTGGCCGCCGAGGGCGGCGCCCAGTTCTATGTGGAAATTCTGGCCAAGCCCGGCAAGCGCACGCCCCGTCCGGCTGGTGAGGCTTCACACAGCGGGCCAGATGGCTTGGACGCGGACGACGAAGAAGGCGCGTAAGCCCTGGCGCTGGGTGGATGCCACCCCGCTCACCCTCAGTCAAGCACTGCAGGCCCCTTTCAGGCGCCTTTTTTGTGGGCAGCGGGAGCATCGGCTGCCTGCACCGCTGCTGCGCGCAGCTTGTCCTTTTTGCTGGGGCGTTTGCCCTTGATGCCGCCGGTGCCCCCGGGGTCGGTGGATGGTGCGGGCGCGGGAGCCTCGGTGGGTTCAAAGCCCGCAATCTGCTCGCGTGGGATGGTGAGGTGCTGGCGTTTTTCGATCAGCCGGAAATGCGCCTCGGCATCGGCGGTCACAAAACTCACGGCCATGCCGCTCTCGCCCGCCCGGCCGGTGCGGCCGATGCGGTGCACATAGTCCACGGCCGATCGGGGCAGGTCGTAGTTCACCACGGCAGGCAACTGCGCAATGTCGATGCCGCGTGCTGCGAGGTCGGTGGTCACGACCACCTGCCAGCGCTCATCCTTGAACTCCTGCAGCACCTGGTTGCGCGCGCCCTGGCTCAGGCCGCCGTGGAAGGGCGATGCAAAAATGCCCGCCTTGTACAGCTTCTCGGCCACATGCTCGGCCGCGTATTGCGTGGCCACAAATACCAGCACGCGCGACCAGTTGTGCTCCTTGACCAGGTGGCGCAGCAACTGGGTGCGGCGACTGGCGTCCACCGCAATGGCGCGTTGTTCGATGGCGGGCTCGTTACCCGGTGTGTGGGGCACCTCCACGCGCACCGGCTGCTTCAGCAGGCCATCGGCCAGTGCCTGCACCGCGGTTGGGAATGTGGCCGAGAAAAACAGGTTCTGCCGCCGGGCTGGCAACAGGGCCAGCACGCGCTGCAGTTCCTCGGCAAAGCCCAGGTCCAGCAGCCGGTCTGCTTCGTCCAGCACGAGGTGTGCCACGGCCGACAGGCGCAGCGCGTTGTGGTCCACCAGGTCCAGCAGGCGGCCCGGCGTGGCCACCACAATGTCGGCGCCGCCGCGCAGGCCCAGCATCTGCGGATTGATCGACACGCCGCCGAACACGATGGCGATCTTGAGCGGTTGCTGCAGGTGCTGCGCGAGGCTGCGCAGCACTTCTCCCACCTGCGCTGCCAGTTCACGGGTGGGCACCAGCACCAGGGCGCGCACCCGGCGCGGGCCGCCAGTGGCGCTGAGCTGCAGCTGCTGCAGCAAGGGCAGGGCAAATGCCGCCGTCTTGCCCGAGCCCGTCTGTGCGGCACCCAGCAGATCTACCCCCTGCAGGATGGCCGGAATGGCGCCCGCCTGAATGGGCGTGGGCGCCACAAAGCCCGCCTTGGCGGCGGCATGGACAAGGGCGGGGGACAGACCGAGGGAGGCAAAAGGCATGGAAAGGCGCTGGGAATGCGTTGAAGAAGGCACGCAAGGCAGCGCGGACAAAGCAGTAATGGCCCGCATTGTCGCCGCGTTTGCCCGATGCCCTCTTGCCCGGTGCCTTCTCACAGGCCAGCAATGCGCGCCTTGCACCTGCAAGATTGCAGGGAATGCGAGTGCTCGGCCCCTGCGTTGGGCAACCGATAATCGGGCCGCACCGTTTTTCGTTGACAGTTTTCCCGGACCCGAACCCCATGGCTTTGCCCCTAGATACCTCCGCCATCACCCACGGCATCCAGCTGGCGGTGGCGCCCGTGTTTTTGCTCACTGCGGTGTCCGGCATGATCGGCGCGGTGGCCGGCCGCCTGGCCCGGATCATCGACCGGGCGCGTGTGGTGGAAGACCGCGCGCGCGTCAATGCCGAACCCGAATTTCTGGCCCGTGCCTACAAGGAGCTGGCGGACTTGCGTTTGCGTGGACGGCTGGCCAACGGTTGTATTGCGCTGCTGACGTTTTGCGCCTTCCTCATTGGCACGACCATCATCCTGCTGTTCCTGGGCGAAACCACCGACTTTCAGTCCAGCCGCCTTGCGGTGGGCGGGTTTCTGGCGGGCGTTGCGTGCTTTTTGCTGGCGCTGGTGTGTTTTCTGACCGAGACGCTGCTGGCCACGCGCCTGCTCGACTTTCACATGCTGCAGCAAGAGGTGGAAGGGAAGAAACCATGAAGTCTCTGGCAGACCTGGGCGGCCTGGTGTATTCCACCGAGTCGGGCCGCATGTGCCCCACCTGCCGCCAGCCGGTGGCGCAGTGCACCTGCAAGCAGAGCAAGCCCCTGCCCACGGGTGATGGCATCGTGCGCGTATCGCGCGAGACCAAAGGGCGCGGCGGCAAGGCGGTCACCCTGGTCAAAGGCGTGCTGGTGGACGAGACTGCGCTGGAGCAGCTGGGCAAGCAGCTCAAGGCCGCCTGTGGCAGCGGTGGCACGGTGAAGGACGGCGTGATCGAGGTGCAGGGCGACCACGTGGAACGTGTGATGGCCGCGCTGCAGAAGCTGGGCCACAAGGTCAAGCGCGCAGGCGGTTGAGGAGCCCAGGGCAATGGACGCAGAGAAACTGCAACGCCTGGTCACCACCGAGATGCCGTACGGCAAGCACAAAGGCACGCTGCTGGCGGACCTGCCGGGCAACTACCTCAACTGGTTTGCGCGCGAGGGGTTTCCCAAGGGCGAGTTGGGCCAGTTGCTGGCGCTGATGCACGAGATCGATCACAACGGGCTGTCGGACCTGCTGCGGCCCTTGCGGGGGCGGTGATTCTTCCCCAGTGCCTGCGCTGCGTCGGGCGCTGGCCACAGGCCGCTGGAGCGCCACAACATGGTGACGATCATGGCCAAGGCAATCAGCAGCGGGCGCATCACGCCCGCATCCAGTAGCCCGTGCGTTGCTGTCTGCAGGGGGCCGACCACATAGCGCAGTACCTCTGGCAGCGCTGCGAGCAGCACGGCTCCCAGTACCACCCCGGGGATATGCCCCATGCCGCCAAACACCACCATGGCAACGATGAGCACCGACTCCTGCAGGCTGAAGGCCTCGGGGGAAACGAAGCCCTGAAAAGCCGCAAACATGGCGCCAGTCACTCCGCCAAAGCTGGCGCCCACGCCGAAAGCCAGCAGCTTGAGGTTGCGGGTGTTGATGCCCATGGACCGGGCTGCGGTTTCATCGTCGCGGATAGCCATCCATGCGCGGCCGATGCGGGAGTGTTGCAGGCGCAGGCAGACAACGATGGTGAGCGTCACCAGCGCCAGAAACAGGTAGTAGTACAGCGTGACCGACGCCACCTCATGGCCCGCCACCACCAGGGGTCGGCCCAGGTCCACCCCCAGGATGTGCACCGGGTCAATCAAGCCCAGACCCTGGGCGCCCTGCGTGATGTTGACGGGGTGGCTCATGTTGATGACCAGCAGGCGCACGATTTCGCCAAAGCCCAGGGTGACCACCGCGAGGTAGTCACCCCGCAGCTTGAGGGTGGGGGCTCCCAGCAGCATGCCGAGCAGGGCCGCGCATGCCGCGCCCAGCGGGATGGTCACCCACCAGGGGGCGTGCAACCCCTGCGGGAACAGCGCCGCGATCCACCCAAAGTGGTCGGTCAGGTGGGGTGAGGTCAGCAGGGCAAACAGGTAGGCACCCAGTGCGTAGAAGGCCACATACCCCAGGTCCAGCAGGCCCGCATAACCCACCACCACGTTCAGGCCCAGTGCCAGCATGACGTACAGCAGGCTGACGTCAGCAACGCGCACCCAGTGGTGGCCGAAGGGTTGCAGTACCAGGGGCAGCAGGAGCACTGCGAGGACCAGGCCTGCTTGCGTGCTACGCCGTTCGAAGATCGTGCTCATGGGTGATGCCGTGGCTGGGGCGGTGGATGGGACGCTGCATGAAGCGCCAGTGGCTGTGCAGTGCCAGCGGCACCTCGGTGCCTTCGTAGGCCGCGCAGTCGGCGTAGCCGTGGGCTTCGTACAGGCGGTGTGCTGCCTGCATGAAAAGGGCGGTGTCCAGGCAAATGCGGGTGTAGCCCGCCTGACAGGCATCTGCGTACAGCTTGCGCAGTGCCGACGAACCGAGATGCAGGCCCCGGTAGGCGGGGCGGACGTACAGGCGCTTGACTTCGACGGTGCCTGCGCCCAAGGGCCGCAGGCCACACATGCCTGCGGCTTCGCCATTCACGGCGATCAGGTAGTACGCGCTGTTTGGCCGGTTTTCGGTCTGGGAGACCTTCAATCCGGGCAGGTCCTCCGGTGGCAGCGACAAGCCGGCACGCGGGGAGAGGGCCGGAAAGCACCGGGCTATTTCGCCATGCACCCAGCGCAGATATTCAGCCTGCAAACCCATCAGCGACTTTCGGGTTTCGCAGGTGCTGGCGGAGTCGGCGCGAAGGAATGACGGGTTCGGCATGGCGTGGATGTGTGGAAGTGCAAGAAGGTTAGACTGGATCGAATCAGCAAAAAAGTGGCTTTCATTCCTTTTATTGCGGAATAAAAAGATTGAATTGGCTGTGCTCAACCGGAGTGAACAACGCAGATGGACAAGCTCAGTGGCATGTTGGCCTTTGTGAAAACGGCAGAGCTGGGCAGCTTTGTGGCCGCGGGACGGGCGCTGGAGATATCGGCGTCTGCGGTGGGCAAGGGCGTGGCGCGGCTGGAGCAGGAGGTGGGCGTGCGCCTATTGCAGCGCAGCACCCGGCGCATCCAGCTGACGGCAGAGGGGCGCCTGTTCCATGAGCGCTGCCGGCGCGTGCTGGACGACCTGGACGACGCGCAGGCCATGCTGTCGCTCTCGCGGGAGACCCCACGGGGAAAGCTGCGGGTGAGTGCGCCCATCGTGGGCTACCACTTCCTGATCCCTCTGGTGCCGGAGTTTCTGGCGCGCTACCCCGAGGTGGAGCTGGACATCACGTTCAGCGACCGAGCGATCGACCTGATCGACGAAGGCATTGACGTGGCGATTCGCAGTGGCGACCTGCGCGATTCACGCCTGGTGTCGCGGCCCTTGCAGACCTTTCGGCTGCTGCTGTGCGCTGCGCCCAGCTACCTGGAGCGCCACGGCACGCCCGCTGCACTGCGCGACCTGGAGCGGCATGCCTGCGTGCGCTTTCGCCACCCGGATTCCGGCAAGCTGCTCGACTGGCCGTGGCGCGAGGACCTGGGCAGCGACGAGCCACGCCTTCGCACGGTGCTGGCCTGCAACAACATCGAAGCCGTTCTGGGTGCCACCCTGCGGGGGATCGGTATTGCCTGTATGCCCGACTTTCTGGTGCGCGATGCCCTGGCAGAGGGGCGACTGGTGAGCGTGCTAGAGCCGCACCTGGGCCCGGCCCGCCAGTTCCGGGCACTGTGGCCCTCCAGCCGCCATCTGTCGCCCAAGGTGCGCGTGTGGGTGGATTACCTGGGCGCGCAGTTGTCCCGCCCGCCATAATCGCGGCCATACCAACAACCACACCGAGGGAATGCACATGAAGGGCAATATCGCTGCGATCGTTCTGGTCGTGCTGGGCGTGTTTTTTCTGCTGACCAACCTGGGACTGATCAGCATCAGCCTTCGCGAGCTGCTGCGGGTGTGGTGGCCTGTGGCACTGATAGCAGTGGGTCTGGCGCTGTTCTTCACGCCGGGCAACAAGGGCAAATAAGCCAGAAGCGGGCGCTGGTGGCGACCGCGCTGCCAGTCGGCAGTCTTCAACCTTGCTGGGTTTCTCCGCTGTCCTGGTGGCGGGCGCCGTGCTCATCGCGCCTATGGCGCCCATGGCCCTCGTCGCGGGGCTGCACAAAACCGGGGTCGTTCGCAAAGTAGCCCCGGAACAGGTTGCGTGCAATGCCATGGGCCGCCACCTGCAGGTCGTGCGCCACCTCCGGCGCAAACAAGCGATTGGTGTGCTGTTGCCACAGCGCCACCCAGGCCGCAAAGTGGGCGGGCGTGACGCCCTCCAGCGCCATGTGTTTGCCGAAGACATCGCCTTTGAAGCTGCGGGCGCCTAGCGCGACGGTGCTCCAGAAGTCCACCAGGCGCTGCAGGTGGGCGTCCCACTGGCCGTGCAGGGCCTTTTCAAACACCGGGCCCAGAAGCGGATCGCGCCGCACATCCCCGTAAAAGCCGTGCACCAGTTGCGTGATGCTCTCCGCGCTGGGGGCGAGCTTGCCGGCGGTCTGTGTAGGGTGGGCTTCTTCGGTCATGGCGGCAGTGTGCTGGCTCACTGGCAGCCGCAGGCTGACGTGGCACAAGCTTGCGCGGGTGCAGCGCTGGCTTCGAACCGCGGAAACAGCACGTTGTTTTCCAGGTGGATGTGGTTGATGAGGTCGTCGCCCAGCTGGGCAATGCCCGCGTAGAGCGCGCGCCAGGTGTTGCATGCACCTTGGGGAGGCGTGGCGTCATTCGTCAGCGCGTTGAGCTTGTCCAGCGCCTCGCCATGGTCCACATGTTCGGCGCGCATCATGCCGATGGGCTGGCCCACAAACGGGTTGCCGCCGTTCTTGAGCATGGGGAACAGCACCTGCTCTTCCTTGAGCATGTGCGACAGCAGCTCCTCGTGCATGGCCTCCAGGTGGTCGGCCAGGCCGACCGGTACCTGCGGGTGGTCGCGGTGCACGGCCTCCACGCGGCGGGCCATGCGGATCAGCTCGGGCAGCTGCTGGCGGTGCACCTCGTGGTAGCGCGCCAGGATGTGGTCGATGAGCGCGCTGGGCGACGCTGCCTCGGGCACGGCGTCGCTGCGCTGCAGGGCAGCCAGCTCGGCCAGCACGGCGTCGGCGTCCAGCCCCTTGTCGGCAGCCGCCTTGGCCAGGCTCACCTGGCCACCGCAGCAGAAGTCCAGCTTGAGGCGCCGAAACACCGCCGTGGCGCCCGGCAACTGCACGGCGATCTGGCCGATCTGCTGCT
The DNA here is from genome assembly GCF_001427445.1 of Acidovorax sp. Root568. NCBI lineage: Bacteria > Pseudomonadati > Pseudomonadota > Betaproteobacteria > Burkholderiales > Comamonadaceae > Acidovorax > Acidovorax sp. Root568. The sequence goes on from NZ_LMGP01000017.1 coordinate 338,171, forward strand.
CGGCGCTCAGCGGCAGTGGGGTGGTGGGGGCTGTGGCGTGCAGGGTGTCGATGCGGGCGTTCATGGTGGTCCTTTAAAGATTCATATCGTGTGAATATTTTAGCGAATAAAATTCAGGATGTATGCATCTTTTTGATTGATCTGCGGCAAACCCATGCGACTGACCCAATGGACCGACTACACGCTGCGCGTGCTGATGTATTGCGCCGCCACCGAGGGGCGGGCGCAGCCCGTCACCATCACGGAGGTGGCCGAGGGCTATGGCATCTCGCGCAGCCACCTGATGAAGATCGTGCAGCAGCTGTCGGCGCAGGGCCTGCTGGAGACCACGCGCGGGCGGGGCGGTGGCATGCGGCTGATGGTGCCGGCGTCGTCCATCCACATTGGCGCGGTGGTGCGTGCCACCGAGACGGACTTCAACCTGGTGGAATGTTTTGACCCTGCCTCCAACCAGTGCCGCCTGAGCAGCCACTGCCGGCTCAAAGGGGTGCTGGGCCAGGCCATGCAGGCCTATCTGGAGGTGCTGGATGGCGTGACGCTGGCGGACCTGGTGGCGCCCACGTCACCCCAGGGTGTGGCGCTGCTGGCCACGGTGGCCGCCCCGCGCGCCGGAAGTGCCCGCCGCAGGGCCTCGTTGGTGCCTGGATTGCCCGATGCACCTGGATTTGAATAAAAACGGCGTGATGCGCTAGTGCTACATGCCCGGATAACTATCAAATTAATAGCATCCAGTGGCGCCCTGTACGTACTGATGCGCCACGCCGCTCAGCGCAGCACTTCCAGCAAGCGGTCGAGCCCGCCCTGGTTGATGGCCACCTTGGCCTGTGCACGCACGGCGGGCTTGGCGTGGTAGGCCACCGACAGGCCGGCGGCACCCATCATCGGCAGGTCGTTGGCGCCGTCGCCCACGGCAATCGCCTGCTGCGGCGAAATACCCATGAGCGAGGCCACTTCCAGCAGCGTGCGGCGCTTTTCTGCGCCGTCGCAGATGTCGCCCCAGGCCTGGTCCACCATGCGGCCCGTCAGTTGGCCGTCTTGCACTTCCAGCATGTTGGAGCGCGCAAAGTCGATGCCCAGGCCCGCCTTCACGCGGTCGGCAAAAAAGGTGAAGCCGCCCGAGACCAGCAGCGTGGTGAGGCCCGCAGCCTTGGCGGCGGTGATCAGCTCCTTGGCACCGGGGTTGAAGCGCAGGCGCTCGGTGAACACCTGCTCCATGTGCTGCACCGTCACGCCCTTGAGCAGGGCCACACGCTGGCGCAGGCTCTCCTTGTAGTCGGTGATCACGCCCTGCATGGCTGCCTCGGTGATGGCGGCCACCTCGGCCTTGCGGCCGGCGGCATCGGCGATTTCGTCCACGCACTCGATGTTGATGAGGGTGGAGTCCATGTCAAAAGCGATGAGCTTGTAGGCGGACAGGGACAGCGGAGGCTCGATGCCCTGGATGACGAGGCCAGGGGCGAATTCGGTTGCGTGGGTCATGGCAGAAAAAGGGGGAACAAATGCGGGGTAAGAACCCGCAATGGTATCCCTGGCAGGCTTTTGTTCCCGCCGTGCCCGCCACGCTCGCTCCAGGCGCTACCCGGGAGACTGGGCGGCAGAGGCCGCGCCCCGTGCGCGGCTCTCGTCAGATCCTGTGCCTCAGCGGGGATGCGGCAGGTTCTGGCCGCCGCCTTTGAGGGCCTTGGCGGCTGGGTTGGGCTGGGGCGGCTCGTTCATCTTGACCAGGAACATGCGCACAAAAAATGCGGCCATGCAGATCATGAACCCGATGCCGATGATGCTCATCAGGCCGTAGTCGGTAGAAAACAGATCGTTCAGCAGCTTCATGGAGACCCTCCTTGTGGTGGTGTTCACCACTATCGGATGGTCCCTGCGGCGGCTGCTTGTGCTGTGTCAAAGACTGCGGCGTGCGGGCAAGATGCAGGTCAAACCATGGCGGGATAGCGGCCAGTGCCTTCGGGCCAGGGCGTGAGCACCTCGAACCCATCGGCCGTCACGGCCACCATGTGTTCCCACTGGGCGGACAGCGAGCGGTCGCGGGTGACCACGGTCCAGCCGTCGGCCAGCTCCTGCGTATCGCGCTTGCCGGCGTTGATCATGGGCTCGATGGTGAAGACCATGCCTTCCTCCAGCCGCAGGCCCTGGCCACGCTGCCCGTAGTGCAGCACCTGGGGCTCGTCGTGGTAGATCTGCCCGATCCCGTGGCCGCAGTATTCGCGCACCACGCTGAACCGCTCGCGGTGGGCCACGGTCTGTATGGCATGGCCCACATCGCCCAGCGTGGCGCCGGGGCGTACCTGGGCAATGCCCGCGCACATGGCCTCGTAGGTGGTGTCCACCAGGCGGCGCGCCAGCGGGCTGGGCTCGCCCACAAAGTACATGCGGCTGGTGTCGCCAAACCATCCATCCTTGATGATGGCCACATCGATGTTGATGATGTCGCCCGCCTTGAGCACCTGCCCCGGCGACGGAATGCCGTGGCAGATCACGTGGTTGACCGAGGTGCACACCGTTTTGGGATACCCCAGATAGCCCACGTTGGCGGGGGTGACCTGCAGTTCGTTCACGATGTAGTCGTGGCAGAGCCGGTCCAGTGCCTCGGTGCTGACGCCGGGCTGCACGTGCGGCGTGATCATGTGCAGCACGCGGGCGGCCAGGCGGCCGGCCTCACGCGCCTGGGCGATTTCGGCGGGGGAGCGCAGGGTGACGCGGGACGATTTCATTGAACGCGCCGCCCGCTGTGGCCCGGCTTGGCGGCCACGGAGGCCGCCACCGTGTCCAGATCGAAGCCCCCGGCCTGTTCGGCGCGGATCAGCAGCTGGCAGATGTCGCTGTGGTCGAGGTTGGGATGCAGCTCGGCCAGCATGCCGATGCGCATCCAGTGTTCTGCCTGTGCGTTGATGGAGCGAGACAGGGCGTTGCTGGCAACGCGCAGGTTCTCGTGCATTTGGTCTGAAATTTTGACAATACCCATGCAGCGAATTGTATTCGAAACATATACGTTTCGTATCGCTGCGTGTCTGCAGTGCCTGTGGTGTGCGCTGGCAACACTGCGCTACTGCGGAGGGCGCTTCAGATAGAGCTGGTCGGACCAGGTGGCCAGCCACTCGGGCTTGAAGGCCACAAAGATCGCGGTGAGCATGCCCGTCACAAACCCGTCGCCCCAGGCCATGAGCCAGCGGGCCACCAGAGACAGTTCGTTGCCCACACCGGGCAACAGGTGCCCGGTCCATTGCGACAGCACACCGGCAGCAAACACGCAGGCCACGGTGCCCAGAAACGCGCGGCCCAGCACGTACACAAATGGCTGCGTACCGACAAAGCGCCGGACCAGCGCGCCCAGCGCCAGGGCCAGCGTGGCGGGCACCACGCCCAGCCAGATGGCGGCGCCCAGCGCATCGGCCCAGTCCAGGGCGGGTGAGAGCAGGCCCGCAATGGCGCCCACTGCCAGCAGCACGGGGATGGCCAGCGGCCAGCCCAGCATCAGCACCACGAGGCACGCGCCCGACCATTGCAATTGCAGCGGCATGGCGTGCAGCGTGGGCAGCGCCCACAGCCAGGGCAGGAACACGAGAGTTGCCAACAGAGGTGTCAGCAGCGGCGACAGTGGATGTTGTCCATCGTCTTGTCCTGCCGCACCCTTTGGCCGCTCCAGGAGGCGCCAGGGTTGCGCCCACAGCGATACAGCCAGTGACAACAGAAGGAGCGCGGCTTCAATCAGCATGGTGATGGTGGGCTGCGTTGCCGCTGAAAGTGTTGATGGAGGGAGGTCTGCAACAACGCATCGCTGGCGGTGCTTGAGAGGTTTGCGTTCAGCCTTGGAATTTTCGCATTCATGGCGCCCAACGTTTCCCCTTTTCCGATTCGTCAGCGATTCATTCGATGCATCACCTCAACGTGTTTGACCTCAGCATCACAGCGGTAGTAGCGGCCCACGCCGGTGCCTGCGATGTTTGGCATGGGGCCCTGGGTCCGTTGCGCTGGTCCTGTCGCATTCCGTGTGGACCGATGGTGAACTTGGGCTGCTTCTCACTGGAAGCCAGTGTGTTTTCTTGATGTGAGTCAAGAACTGCCTGCGCGGTCGCCAATCCACCATAAATCGTTTAGCACTTTAGGAGTTGCCCCCCAGAATGGGCCTCTTGGAGGCTCTCCATGATCAACAGGTTTTTGAATCGGGTGTCGCCGTTTCGAAGCGTTCGGGCGCGCTTTTCCGCAGTCATGGGCGGATCCGGCATTGTTTTGGGCCTTGCTTTGACATTCTTCATGGAATGGCATCTGGAGGACAGCTTGAGCAACTCTGCGCGGGACGCGCTCAATGGGGTGGCAGACGAGATCGCCCATGAACTGAAAGAAGACCTCGCCAGCAGGCAGCGCGAAGTTTCGCTGATGGCAGGCATGATTGGTCCACACCATGCCCTGGATCCCCATTCCATCCAGCAGGTGATGGATGGGCTCCAGCGTCGCGAGGACACTTACGCCTGGATTGGGCTTGCAGATATGCGGGGCAGAGTCACTGCGGCAACGGGCGGGATTCTTCGGGATGTCGATGTGTCCGCACGGCCCTGGTATTCCGCCGGATTGAATGGCGTTTTTGTCGGTGACCCGCACGATGCGGTTTTGCTCGCCAAATCGCTGCCCCCGCGGGTTGATGGCGAGCCCTTGCGATTTCTGGATGTGGCTGCGCCCGTACAGAATGCGCAAGGCAGTGCCATTGGGGTGCTTTCAGCGCATTTGCATTGGGACTGGGTCCATCGGGTGGTTGTCGAGGCAGTGAACAAGCGCCGCAAGAAGGCCCGCATCGAAGTCTTGATCGCAAACCGTACGGGCGAGTGGCTGCTGCAGAGCAATACCGACACGAAGGTCGCAAACACCTCGCTGCAAGCGGTGTTGCAGGACCCAGCGTACTTGATCGTCTCTCAGCTGGTGGTCACTGAAGTTCCCCCAGATGGCCTGGGCTGGACGGTGGTGGTCCGGGAGGATATTGCTACCGCGTATGCCCAGGTTTACGAAATCCGCAAGCTGATGTTGGCCTTCACTGCACTGGTGGCGGTGCTGTTTGCTGTTGCCTCCTGGCTGCTGGCGGGCCGATTGGTCCGACCAATCGTGGCTCTGGCAGATGCAGCCAAGTCGCATACCAACCTCATTGGCACCAGCAGCGCACAGCCTGGACGCAAGGCCCTCGACGAGACATTGGTGCTGGGGGCCGCCATGGACCGCCTCGCTCATCGCGACAGGCTGACAGGGTTGTTCAATCGCGAAGAACTGCTCAACCGGTTGCACCACGCCATTGAACGCGCTGCTGTCCAGCACAAGGCTGCAGCGTTGCTGCTGGTCAATCTTGACAATTTCAGCGTGCTCAACAACACGCGAGGCCACGAGGCTGGCGATCAGATGCTCATTGCAGCGGCCAGTCATCTGAGGCAACTGGAAGCGTCAGGGGCCGTCTTGGCGAGGATTGGAGGTGATGAATTTTTGGTGCTCGCCGAAAATCTGGGCTGCGACGCTTCCCAGGTCCACCAGCGAGTCACCGCGATGGCAGCGGATGCGCTGGAGCATTTGCGGGGGCCTTTCGTGCTGGGTGGTGTGGCCTGCGCGGGGCAGGCGTCTATCGGCATTGCGCTGGTAGGCGATGACTTGGCAACGGCCGACGATATCCTGCAGCGCGCGGAACTGGCGATGCTGGAGGCCAAGAAGCGTGGCAAGGGGCAGGCTGTGATGTTTGATCGGAGCATGCGCGACGCGCTGCACGAACGTGTGCAATTCGAACAGGCCCTCAAGGGAGCGATTCCAAGCCAACTCATCGCGTATTACCAACCCCAGGTCCACGTTGCAACGGGGTTGATAGGGGCGGAGCTTCTGGTGCGATGGCGTCACCCCGTCCTGGGCATGGTGTCCCCGGCCCGTTTTATTCCCTTGGCAGAAGAGACGGGCCTCATACACCCCTTGGGCCGGTGGGTGCTGGAGACGGCCTGTCTTCAACTGCGCGAATGGGAGGCCGATCCCGCCAGGAGCCATCTGGTGTTGGCCGTCAACGTCAGTGCCAAGGAGTTTCGCGAGCAGGGCTATGTCCAGGGGGTGCGCAGCATTTTGCATACCACGGGTGCCAATCCGCAGCGCCTGAAACTGGAGCTGACCGAAAGCGTACTGGCCGAGGATGTGGAGGAAATTGTGGCCAAGATGCAGAAACTGAAGGCCCTGGGTATCCGCTTCTCGCTGGATGATTTCGGCACTGGTTTCTCATCGTTGGGATATCTGAAGCGTATGCCGCTGGATCAGCTCAAGATTGACCAGTCGTTCGTGCGTGATGTCGTCATGAACGCCAGCGACGCCTCCATAGTCCGGGCCGTCATTGCGTTGGGACAGGGGCTGGGCCTTGAAGTCATTGCCGAAGGCGTGGAGACCGTAGCGCAGCTCGAGCTGCTTTGCCGCTACGGGTGTACCAGCTACCAGGGTTATCTCTTCGGTCGCCCAGCGCCTGTTGAGGAGTTCGCTAGTGAGGTGCAGAACGACTGGAGCACCTGACCGAAGCAGCGCTCCAAAGGTGCTCCAAGCAAATTATGCAGACACCGCCTTTGGCTGCCCCAGCGACCGCAAGATGTCCCGCACCATCTGTGCCCGGTCCTTCGGGTCCTTCAGCTCGCGCTCGATGCGCAGCTTCTCGTTGCCCGCCAGCTTGATGTGCTTGTTCTTCTGAATCAGTTCAATGATGCGCATCGGGTCGATGGGCGGCTGGGGCTTGAAGGTGATGTTGATGACTCCGGGGGCGGCGTCCACCTTCACCACGCCGTACGGCTGGCTCAGCACGCGCAGGCGGTGCACGTCGATCAGCGTCTGCGCCTGCGGCGGCAGCTTGCCGAAGCGGTCCACGATCTCTTCGAGCAGGCCGTCGATCTGGTCGGGGTTCTTGGCGGTGGCTAGCTTCTTGTAGAACGACAGGCGCAGGTGCACGTCGCCGCAGTAGTCGTCGGGCAGCAGGGCGGGGGCGTGCAGGTTGATGTCGGTGGTGACACTCAGTGGGCTCAGCAGGTCCGGCTCCTTGCCGGCCTTGAGCGCCTTGACGGCTTCATTGAGCATCTCGTTGTACAGCTGGAAGCCCACCTCCAGCATGTTGCCGCTCTGGTTCTCGCCCAGCACCTCGCCCGCGCCGCGGATCTCCAGGTCGTGCATGGCCAGGTAGAAGCCGCTGCCCAGTTCTTCCATCTGCTGGATCGCATCGAGGCGCTGCGCGGCCTGCTTGGTCAGGCCCTCGGTGTCGGGCACCATCAGGTAGGCGTACGCCTGGTGGTGGCTGCGGCCCACGCGCCCGCGCAGCTGGTGCAGCTGCGCCAGGCCGAACTTGTCGGCGCGGCTCATGATGATGGTGTTGGCCGTGGGCACGTCGATGCCGGTCTCGATGATGGTCGAGCACAGCAGGATGTTGTAGCGCTGGGCCACGAAGTCGCGCATCACGCGCTCCAGTTCGCGCTCCGGCATCTGGCCGTGGGCCACGGCGATGCGCGCCTCGGGCAGTATCTCTTCGAGCTTCTGGCGGCGGTTCTCGATGGTCTCCACCTCGTTGTGCAGGAAGTACACCTGCCCGCCGCGCTTCAATTCACGCAGCACCGCCTCGCGGATCACGCCCGTGCCCTCGTTGCGCACAAAGGTCTTGATCGCCAGGCGCCGCTGCGGCGCGGTGGCGATGACCGACAGGTCGCGCAGGCCTTCCAGTGCCATGCCCAGCGTGCGCGGGATGGGTGTTGCCGTGAGGGTCAGCACGTCCACCTCGGCGCGCAGGGCCTTCATCTGCTCCTTGTGGCGCACGCCGAAGCGGTGTTCCTCGTCGATGATCAAGAGGCCCAGGTTGTGGAACTTGGTGGATTCGGAGAGCAGCTTGTGCGTGCCCACCACGATGTCCACCGTGCCGTCGCCGATGCCCTTGATGGCGGCGGTGATCTCCTTGCCCGAGCGAAAGCGCGACACCTCGGCCACCTTCACCGGCCATTTGCTGAAGCGGTCCACCAGCGTCTGGTAGTGCTGCTCGGCCAGCAGGGTCGTGGGCGCGAGGAAGGCCACCTGCTTGCCGCCCGTGACAGCCACGAAGGCCGCGCGCAGCGCCACCTCGGTCTTGCCAAAGCCCACGTCGCCGCAGACCAGGCGGTCCATGGGGCGCGGGCTGATCATGTCCTGGATCACCGCGTGGATGGCGGCGTTCTGGTCGGCCGTTTCTTCAAAGCCGAAGTCGTTGGCAAAGGTCTCGTAGTCCTGCGGGCTGTAGCGGAAGGCGTGGCCTTCGCGCGCCGCGCGGCGGGCATAGATGTTGAGCAGCTCGGCCGCGCTGTCGCGCACCTGCTCGGCGGCCTTGCGTTTGGCCTTTTCCCACTGGCCGCTGCCGAGCTTGTGCAGCGGCGCCTCATCAGCGCTGACGCCGGTGTAGCGGCTGATCAGCTGCAGCTGGCTCACGGGCACGTAGAGCACGGCCTTGTCGGCGTATTCGAGGTGCAAGAACTCCTGCATGGCGGGCGTGCCGTCGGGGTTCTTGTTGCCCACGTCCATGTTGACCAGGCCCCGGTAGCGGCCGATGCCGTGCGCGCTGTGCACCACGGGGTCGCCCACGTTGAGCTCGGCCAGGTCCTTGATCAGCGCCTCGACGTCGCTCACCTGCTCCTGCTTCTTGCGCCGGCGCGTGGTGGGGCCGGCGGCGAAGAGCTCGGTCTCGGTGACGAAGTCGATGCCGTCCTCGATCCAGCTGAAGCCCACGGTGAGGCCGGCGGTGGCGATGCCCACCTTCTCATCGTCCGCGCCTTGGAACTCGGCCAGCGAGTCGAAGGCAGGTGGGTTCACCCCGCTGGCGCGCAGAAAGTCGAGCAGGCTCTCGCGCCGGCCATCGCTCTCAGCCAGCAGCAGCACGCGGTGTTGCGTGTTGCGGATGTGGGCGTGTAGACGGGCCAGCGGGTCTTCGGCACCACGCACCACCGACAGGTCGCCCAGCTTCTGGAAGTGCGGGTTGTCGGCAATATCCTCCACGCCGGGGCGGATGGACAGCTGGGCATGCTCCTTGGCGCGCGTGTAGAACTGGTCGGCCGAGAGGAACAGCGCCTCGGGTGGCAGCACCGGGCGCTCGGGGTCGCCCTGCACTAGGCGAAAGCGGTCTTTCGTGTCCTGCCAGAAGCGCTGGAAGGCGGGCTCCAGGTCGCCGTGCAGCACCACGGTGGCTTCGCCGCCCAGGTAGTCGAACACGGTGGCGGTCTCGTCGAAGAACAGCGGCAGGTAGTACTCGATGCCGGCCGTGGCCACGCCCGCGCCCATGTCCTTGTAGATGCGGCTCTTGGTCGGGTCGCCCTCGAGCATCTCGCGCCAGCGGCTGCGGAATTTGGCGCGCGCCTCGTCGTCCATGGGGAACTCGCGGCCGGGCAGCAGGCGCACCTCAGGCACGGGGTACAGGCTGCGCTGGCTGTCGGGGTCGAAGGTGCGGATGCTGTCGATCTCGTCGTCGAACAGGTCCACGCGGAAGGGTACGAGCGAGCCCATGGGGAACAGGTCGATCAGCCCGCCGCGCACGGCGTACTCGCCCGGGCTCACCACCTGCGAGACATGGCTGTAGCCCGCCAGCGTGAGCTGGGCCTTGAATTTGGCCTCGTCGAGCTTTTGCTTGACCTTGAAGTGGAAGGTGTAGCCCGCGAGGAAGGAGGGCGGCGCGAGCCGGTACAACGCGGTGGTGGCGGGCACCAGCACGACATCGGCTTCGCCTTGCGAAATGCGCCACAGCGTGGCCAGCCGCTCGCTGATCAGGTCCTGGTGCGGGGAGAAGGTGTCGTAAGGCAGCGTCTCCCAGTCGGGGAACAGTGCGCAGCGCAGGCCCGGCGCAAAAAAGGCCATTTCGTCGATGAGCCGCTGTGCATCGGTGGCGTCGGACGTGACGATGGCGGTGGTGTGGCCAGCGGCCTTGTCGCGCTCGGCCAGGCGTGCCAGCAGCAGGGAGTCGGCGCTGCCCACGGGGCGGGGCAGGGCAAAGCGTTTTCCGGGGGAGAGTTTGGGGAGTTCCATGCGGACGGTGTCGTCAGTGGGCCCACCGCATCCCCAGGGGCGCGAAACACGCACGGGCTGGATCGGGGGCAACGGGAGATTTTAGAATGAGCGCTCCATGACTGCTCCTCTGTTGCACCCTTCGCTCACCCCCTTGTCGGCCCAAGGGCGTTTTTGGGCCTTGGTGCCCTGTGCAGGGGTCGGGTCGCGGGCCGTGCCGGCAGGCGCAGGCATGGCCCCTTCTGCACAGCCTGTGCAGGCATCGACCGTGGCGGCTTTTTCGCCCGCCTCAGCGTTGTCTGCCAATGCACCCGTGGCGGTTGCCCCGTTGCCCAAGCAATACCACCTGGTGGCAGGCCATCCGATGGTGCTGCACACACTGGCTGCGTTTGCCGGAGTCGGGCGCTTGCTGGGTACGCTGGTGGCCGTGGCGCCAGGGGATCACTTTCTGGATGCCCATGCCCATCCCGCATTTTTTGTGGTGGAGTGTGGTGGCCCCACGCGTGCCGACACGGTGCTGGGTGGCCTCAAGGCGCTGCTGGATCGTGGTGCCCAGCCTGGCGACTGGGTGCTGGTGCATGACGCAGCGCGCTGCCTCGTGACCTCAGAGCAGATCGATGCGCTCATCGACCAATGCGCGGGCGACAGTGTGGGGGGCCTGTTGGCGCACAAGCTGGCCGACACGCTCAAGACTTCCATCGACGGCCCGGGCGGCGTGCGCGTGGCCTCCACCGTGGACCGCAGCGACAAGTGGCTGGCGCAGACGCCGCAGATGTTCCGCATCGGCCCGCTGATGGAGGCCATCGACAAGGTGGGCTCCAACGTGACCGATGAAGCCAGTGCGATGGAGGCCCTGGGTTTTCACCCCCGGCTGGTGCCCGGCGGGGCGCAGAATTTCAAGGTCACTTACCCGGACGATTTCGCGCTGGCGGCTGCGGTGCTGGCCCAGCGTGCGCACAGCACCACGCTGGAACGCTTTGGCGGGGAGCGGGGGCAGGTGAGTAAGGCCCCTGGCAAGAAGAATCTTTTTTAGTCCGCTGCGCATGGCGCTGCCGGCATCACTGGCGCGCTGACTGCGTTGCTCATCGAGGGAAACCGTCCGACGTTCCCCGCGACTCCTCACACAAACCTTCACAAAGGCAGACAAATGAATTTCAGGATTGGAGAAGGCTGGGACGTACATGCGCTGGTGCCCGGCCGCCGCCTGGTGATTGGTGGGGTGGAGATCCCTCACCCGACAGGCCTGCTGGGCCACTCGGACGCCGACGTACTGCTGCACGCCATCACTGACGCGCTGCTGGGCGCGGCGGCACTGGGAGACATTGGCCGCCATTTCCCCGACACCGATGCCGCGTTCCGGGGTGCAGACTCGGGCGTGCTGCTGGCCGAGGCGGCGCGGCGGGTGCGCGCAGCGGGCTTTGAGATCGGCAACATCGACAGCACGGTCGTCGCCCAGGCCCCACGCCTGGCGGCGCACATCCCTGGCATGCGGGCCGCCATCGCCCGCGCGGTGGGTGTGGCAGAGGACCAGGTCAATGTGAAAGCCAAGACGGCCGAGCGCCTGGGCCCGGTAGGGCAGGGGCTGGCCATGGAGGCACGGGCCATAGCGCTGGTCTACCGGGCGTAAGCCGCTGGGGATTGGCCCGGCCTTTGCCGCAGGGTCTTGCAGCGCTCAGCTGCTGCTGCGCTCCACGATGGAAAAGCCGATGTCCACCACGGGCTGGGCGACTGCCTTGCTCTCGGCCCGGTCGGCAATCCACTGAGCTGCTGTCTGGCCCATGCGTGTGCCATCGATGCGCACGGTGGAAAGAGCCGGGCTGACGGTCGCGGCAAAGTCGATGTCGCCAAACCCCATCACAGCGAGTTGCTGAGGCACTGCGATTGCGCGGGCCCTGGCTTCGGTGAGCACGCCCAGGGCGAGCATGTCGGAGCTGCAGAACACTGCGTCGATATCGGGCACGTCGGCCAGCAGGGCTGCGAGCCCGGCACGGCCATCTGCGTGGGTGGTGGGTGATTTACCCAGTCGCACGGCGGGCGGGCGCAGCCCCAGGCGCGCGGCGGCGTCGGCAAAGCCCTGAGCGCGCCGCGCTGCGCGCTCGTCTCCGCCACTGAGCAGCGCCAGCCGTCGCCGTCCCCTGGCGAACAGGTGCTCGCACACGGCGGCGCCCAGCGCTTCGTGGCGCAGGCCGACCAGCATGTCGATGGGGGTGTCCGTGAAGTCCCAGGTTTCCACCACCGGAATGCCCGAGGCCATCAGCAACCGCCGCCCCTCGGGTGAGTGCATGACCCCCGTGAGCACGATCCCATCGGGCCGCCGGCCCACGATGGCGCGCAGCAACTCGTCTTCGCGTGAACGGGCGTAGCCCACCTGGCCCACCATGACCTGAAAGCCGCGCAGTTCCAGCGCATCGGTGAGGGCCTGCACCATTTCACCAAACAGAGGCCCCGTGAGCGTGGGGACCAGTGCCGTCACCACATGGCTGCGCGCCGAACGCAACCCGCCTGCCACCAGGTTGGGCACATAGCCCAATGCGGAAACGGCTTCCTGAACCCGTTGCCGTGTGCGCTCAGACACCTGCTGCGGCGTGTTGATGGCGCGAGACACGGTAATCATCGACACGCCTGCCCGTTCGGCCACCTCGCGCAGCGTGACCGCCGAGCGGTCGCGGCCGGAGGGTGGGGCAGTGCGGGCCGGATCAGGAGCTTGCATGGTGGTGGAGTCTAAAGGGCGCGTGACTTCGGGCTGGCACCGTGCACGCTACTGTGCGACGGCACCCCAGTGAAATTCGTCAACATAAGGGTTTTCACTATGTTGTCTGATGATGTTAACGTTAACATTTGCATAAATCGCAGAAATTTCTCCGCATAGAGCAGAAATTCTGTGACTTGTACGACTTCTAAAGACCTCTTACCCACCGCCCGCTTTTCACCATGACCCCGCAAGAACTCAAAACCATCATGGGCTCCGGCCTGCTCTCGTTCCCCATCACCGACTTCGACGAGCAGGGCAACTTCCGCCCCAAGAC